>CAVQBN010000012.1:0-247992 GCA_963710735.1 uncultured Bacteroidota bacterium
AACCTATTCATTAGACGCCTACAGCGCCCTCTCATTTGGTGCTAACTTAAGTAATTTTTTTCTTATATCACAAAACTTTTTTTTGTTTTCTTGTATCAGTAATTATTTTTTTCTTATATCAGAAACATTTTTGAACATATATCTGCTTTATTACCCTGCTCGATATTCTCAATTTCTTTAATTCTTTGTATCCGATTTTCCGGGCGTTAAATTTCTTCTTGTATTTCTTTTTATGTTCATCGGGCAAGTTAAAATCTTTAACTATAATTATTCACACAGCTTCGCCCGGTCTGTTACGTTTTTTTATAGATTCTTTACCCAAAACCGGTCCCGTTCTCTAACGATTTCTATCTTTATATAGTTAATTAAAATTATCTATCAATTTCGGTTTGACCCCATGCGTGTCTTAATGCGGTTACAATTTTTTCTATATCTTCTTATACAGTGTCGCTGTAAATGAATATTATAACTTAAAAATATTTTTATTTAAATGCATTAAAACTTTGCAGACACTGCTTAATAGAAAAATAGCTGCCTATCGTTTAAATTAACCGGCTCTTCACAAAACCTTTTGTCTATAAACTTCTATTTTATCCAGGCTCAGCCAATCATCAATTATATGTTGTTTTAATTAAAAAAAAACCTTATTGTTATCAGTAGACTTAAGGCAAAATTGAATTAGGAGCATATATGAAATGTCCTGTAAAATTAGCCATATTCTTCGGGGTTATTATATTGGGCATAAACCTTTCATGCTCATCTGCATCTTATAATGCAAAATTGCCCGCATTGCATGACGGCAAGTATGATAGTGAGTTTCCCTCTCAAAACGGTTCTGCAGATCTGGATAAAATAAGTCATACTATTTACCGGCTTAATTGTGTATCGTTTTATAAAGCCTATATATTCAGTGCCGACAGTAAGATTAAATTAAAAGATTTAAATGATTCCGTAATAAATACCAGGTCAATCAAAAAAACCTATATAGACAGGTCTACATCCGGAACTGCTACTCTTATTTATTCTTCCAACGGAACTTTGGGATTATTAACCTGTGCGCATGTTATTGATTTTCCGGACACCATCATTTCATATTATGGAGAAATAAGCGGAACACCAACCGATGACATTCAGAGCATAGCATTCAAATCAAAGCAGTTTATTTATGCTGCCGGGTTTCCCGAGGGGAGTGAAGTAAAAGAAATATTAGCCGACAAAAGTGCGGACATAGCAATTTTAGGAAACCACTTTAGTCCGGATAATGCAATTCACTTCCCCGTATTCGATTATCCTTTTGGTAAGGCAAAAGATCTTGAATGGGGTGACTTTGTTTATGTATTCGGCTATCCATTAAATTATAAAATGATATCAAACGCAATTGTAAGCAGCCCGGATTATGACAGAGGCGGTTCTTTTTTTATTGATGCTGTTGTTAATAGGGGATACAGCGGCGGATTAGTTTTGGCAATCAGAGACGGCATTCCGCATTTTGAACTTGTCGGAATTATAGAGTGGGTTGCCGAAGATACTGAAAATATTCTTCAACCGGCTCCGCTGGAGGGGGCGTTAAAATATAATCCGTTGGTGCCTTACAGCGGTGATACTTATGTGAAGCAGGAAAAATTTTTGAAATATGGAATTACTAAAGTTATATCTATAGAGGCCATACAGAATTTTCTGATGAAAAATAAGGACTATTTTATTAAGAAGGGTTACGATTTCAGCATTTATAATAAGTAAATAATTATGCTGTCTTCTCCATAATGATGGAAAATTCGGTTACTCCGTTTGGTTTTGATTCGGCATAAATTTCAGCATTATGCCATGTAACAATTGCTTTAACCACTGAAAGTCCTAATCCTACGCCGCCTGTATTTCTGTTCCTGGAAGATTCAACACGGTAAAAGCGGTCAAATATTTTCGGTAAAGCTTCATCGGGAATTCCTTCCCCGCAATTTATAATGCTTATTTTAATTTTATCACTATCCAGGTTTTCGCCCTTTATAGTTATAGTGTTATTTTCATCCCCGTACTTAATTGCATTATCAATAAGATTGGAAAGAGCCTGCATCATTAATTCTTTATCTATATCAACAAACGAATCCGTTTTGGAATCAACTGCTAAACGAATGTTTTTTTCAACTCCCAAAATTTTAAGTGTATCTGCGGTGTTTTTTAAAAACACATCAAGATTTATTTTTGATTTATTAATATCAATCATCGAATGATCTATTTTAGAAATGAAGAATAGATTGTCGATTATTTTTGTAAGCCTTATCGTTTCTTCGTAATTACTTTTTAATACTTCAATATATTCATTAGGAGTTTTAGGCGACTTTAGTGCAATCTCTGTTTCGCCGCGCAATATTGTTAAAGGTGTTTTAAGTTCGTGCGCCGCGGAAATTGAAAACTGGTTCATATAATCAATAGATGTTTTTATTCTGCTGATCATTTCATTCATCTTCTTTACGAGCCTGCCGTATTCATCGCTGTATTTTTCGCCACCGATTTTTTCATCCAGATTAAGCGCAGTTATCTCTTCCGTTTTCTTTATTATTGCATCAATTCTGGAAAGGGATTTTGCGGAAATTACGCCTCCTCCGATTATTGAGATTAGAAAAAATATCGGGGCTAAAATCATAAAGATATGATTAAGGCTTTTCAAAGTCTGTGTGATACTTTGGATGGGAAATGCCACAAAAATTTTGTAATGCTCGGAATTTAATTTTACACACCTAATCGGCTTTTCTGATAATGTTGTATCCGAAAAGCTGAATAGATTTATTGGTGCGTCTTTTTCAGGAAAGTATAGTGTATCTCCATTTAAATTGGCGGTTCTGAAAATTATTTTATTTTTAGAATTAATCTGAATAAAATTGTTTCTCAGGCTGAATGCAACTTCATTATAAATAACATCCCACACAAGATCTTCGGGGTCGGCATAAATTGAATCAGGGACAAAATGATCAATATCTGTATGCTTTTCTGAAACTAAACGTAAAATTGCTTTTGCCTGTGTCTTTAACCCGACATCAAGATTATCCATTAGGTTTTGATAGAGATATATATAAATGAAAACACCTAACAGAATCTCCAAAACTAAAAATAGGATTGAATACCAGAGTGTGGTTTTAAACCGGGTGGACGAAAAAAAATTTTTTAATTTGCGAAACATTTAATTAACAATTTTATAGATATTGGATTTACTCTATCCATTATCCTTAATTATATATCCTATCCCTCGAATCGTATAAATTAACTGGGAATCAAAATCGTTATCAACTTTAGTCCTGACCTTATTTATATAAACGTCTATAATATTTGTCTCGGTATCAAAATGATAATCGTATACATGTTCAATAAGTTTTGTACGCGACACAACCTTGTTAACATTCCTCATTAAGTATTCCAATATAGAGTATTCTTTCGGGGTTAAAATAATTTCTTTATCTTTTCTCGTTACTCTGTGGGATTGAAGGTCAAGTATTAAATCACCCACAGTTAATTTTGTAGATTTTATATTATCATTTCTTCTAAGCAGAGCTCTTATTCTTGCCAGCAGTTCTTCAAACGCAAAAGGTTTGGTAAGATAGTCATCTGCACCCGCATCAAGTCCTTCAACTTTATCTTTGATGCTGTCTTTTATTGTTAACATTAAAACCGGAGTAGCAATCTTACGTTTACGGGTTTCTTTAACCAAAGTAATTCCGTCTAAAAATGGAAGCATTACATCCATTATTATCAGATCGTATTCTTCAGACTCAATCAGCTTTAGTCCTTCTTTCCCGTCACCAGCAATGTCAACACTAAAGTATTCTTCCTCCAGGCCTTTTTTTATAAAGGAGGCTACTTTCTTCTCATCTTCTACGATTAAAATTCTCATGCAAGAAAATTAAACAAAAAAGGAGAGTAAAAAAACTCTCCTTAACAATGTGGACAATCTGCAAAAGAAATTACTTCTGTTCAGCTTTCTTTACTTCTTTCTTTGCAACTTTCTTTTCTACCTTAGCATGTTTAACTTCTTTTTTAGCAACTTTCTTTTCAACTTTAGCGTGTTTCATTTCTTTTTTAGCAACTTTCTTTTCAACTTTAGCATGTTTAATTTCTTTTTTAGCAACTTTCTTTTCAACTTTAGCGTGCTTCATTTCTTTTTTAGCAACTTTCTTTTCAACTTTAGCATGCTTCATTTCTTTTTTAGCTACAGTCTTTTCAACTTTCTTTTCAGTTTTTGTTTGTGGTGCGTTTTGAGAAAAAGCAGTACCAATACCGATTGTTAATAAAAATGCAGCCATAACTGCAAGTTGTAAAATGCGAGATTTCATTCCAATACCTCTCTTCAAATGATTTTTAAAAATTATTTTTGTTTCTGTAAATCCACATTGAATTTACTAGGTAAACTTATCTAGATATTATTAAGATGACCTTAATAAAAGATTAAGAAAAATTAATCTTCATTTACTTATAACCGCCTTAATTGTTATGTTTTAAGCAATTTTGATTTTGTTGAGAGTGTGAGATAAATAACATATAGTTGAAATTATAAATCTACTAATTGAGAAGTTATTGAGGCCGATCTTAGAATATCCTGTGGAGATAAAAAAAGAGAAGCCAGACTCAGCTTCTCTTTTTAAAACTTGGTGTTAAGGTTAAAAGGAAGTTTGAAAATTAAAAGTCAAACTGGAAGGTAATGTATTGCTATTTACAACACCTACCGAAACATTCCAGCTCATTTGTTCAGAAACTCTTTTGTTATAAGCTGAAACTAATCGAACTGCATTTATTGCGCTGGCAATTCTATTTAAAATTAAGGCGCCGACGACAAACCGTAAATCATTATGTGCCTGTTCGCTGGAAACCCACATATTTCTATATGCCTTACGGTCATTTGGGGATTGCCAATTCCAGTAATACTTGGAAGTATTAAACATTTGACTAAAATTTTGATTTAATGCCTGACTGTTATTGTACTCATCAATATTTAAATAATTACCAATTGTAGCATAATAATCGGCATTTTTTCCCTGGCTATTTACTCCGCCGGAAGCAACTGCAAAAGATTTATATCTATCCTTCAGCCAATTGCCGTAGCTGTTCATTCCTATGTAAACACCCCATAAAGTTCCTTCCGCAACAGTGAAGTATTTACCGCTGGAATAATTATCGGCATAAAGTTCTCCCATTCCCGGAAGAAGCATTGAAAGCAAAATTGCAATTCCAGGGCTTTTCCTAGAATTATCCTGTGCAAAGTAAGTTATATTCTGGGGAGGAGCTTGCTGGTCGGCAGCAATTTTAATAGAATTCTCCAATTGTAAAGTTTTAAATTGGGAGTTATATTGTGAAAAAGCACAAGTTGTAGATAAGATAAGTAATACTAGGATTTTTTTCATATTTTTTTACTACAAGTTTAGAATTAACAAGCAATTAAGTCAATTGCTTTTTTGATCCCTTTTGTTTCGCAAAGGCAAATATCGCCTTCAGCTTTTGTGATAATAACTTTTGAAATCTGATTTATCAAATCCGGGTTAAACAAGTGACTAACTCTTATATAGTTAGAAGTAAAGCCTTTTGTTAATCCGTTTTCATTTTCAGCTTCGAATAAAACTTCGGCCTCTTTATTTATCATTTCATTATAAAAATAATTCTTCTTTTTTTCACTCAGAATTCTAAGCATATTGTTGCGTTTTCTGCGTTCAAATACATCAACTGAACCAGGTAAATTAATTGCTTTGGTATCCGGCCTTTCGGAATAAGTAAAAACATGAAGATATGATATCGGCAGATCACGCAAAAAATTATAAGTATCAAGAAAATCTTCTTCTGATTCTCCGGGGAAGCCTACAATTACATCTACACCAATTCCTACATCTGGAATTCTTTCATTAAGCCTATAAATTAATTTTTCATAGTCTTCAACTTTATATCTTCGCTGCATCAATTTTAATATCTTTGGACTGCCGCTTTGCAAAGGAATGTGAAAGTGTTTGCACATCTTATCACTCTCTGCAGTGAGATCAATAATTTCATCAGATAATAAATTTGGTTCAATGGAACTGATTCTAATTCTAAATTCTCCTGGCACTTCAATCATTTTTAGGAGAAGATGATATAAGTCAGTATTAAAAGATTTTCCATAATCACCGACATTAACGCCTGTGAGTATAATTTCCTTGTAACCCGATTCTACTAATTTTGTAAATTCTGTAATTACCTCATCAGGAGCCATGCTTCTGCTAGTTCCTCTGGCAAGCGGTATTGTGCAGAAAGAGCATTTGTAATCGCATCCGTCCTGAATCTTGAAATACGCTCTTGTACGTGTGTCGGCATCAGTTGAATGTGCCGATCCGAATTCGTTTAACTGTTCAGTAGGGGAGACGTAGATACATGCCAGGTTATTTTTATTAAAATTATTTATGTATGAAAATAATTTCAATTTTTCATTACTTCCAAGAACTACATCAACACCATCAATATGGGTAATTTCTTCGGGGCGAAGCTGGGCATAACAGCCGGTAACAATTATAAATGCATCTGGGTTTTGTCTAAGTGCTCTGCGGACAAGCTGCCTGCATTCTCTCTCAGCATTCTCGGTTACGCTGCAAGTATTAAAAACATAGATATCAGCCTTTTCTTTAAGATCAACTATATCAAATCCTTTATTAAGGAATTGACTGCCGATAGTCGAAGTTTCAGAAAAGTTTAACTTGCAGCCGAGAGTATGTAATGCAACTTTATTTGGCATTATTAGATAAGTTTAAAAATTTAAGAGCGGGGAAATCCCCGCTCTTTATAAATAAATTATTCTGAAATTTATTTTGTCTTGTTTTCAGATGATGCTGAATGATTTTCGTCGTTAACTTCAAAAATTGGAAAATCAGCAGAATCAATTGCGCCTGCTTCGGCATTTTGAATTTCCTGTACAGAAACTCTGTCGAATTTATGTTTATCAAGATATGCCCTGATTTCATCTTCAGACTTATCTTTTAGCAATATAGTGGCGCTCAAAACAATCTTCTTATTTTCTTTATCGAATTCAATAACCTTTAACGGAATTTCATCATCGATAGGGAAGTGATTAGCTATATTTTTTATTTTAGTTGTAGCTAATTGTGTAACAGGTACAAAGCCGTCAACATGTTCAGGAAGCTCGGCAATTAATCCTTTTTCAATAATTCTTACAACCTTACCATGAGTTTCAATTCCTACAGCATAAAGTTTTTCAAATTGATTCCATGGATTTTCTTCTACTTGTTTGTGACCCAAAGAAATTTTTCTCTGTTCAACATCTACACCTAAAACAATAACTTCAAGTTTTTCACCTTTTTTAACAACTTCACCGGGATGGCGAATTTTCTTTGTCCATGAAAGATCGGATATGTGGACTAAGCCGTCAACTCCTGGCTCTAATTCAACAAATACTCCAAAATTAGTTAGGTTGCGAGCAATTCCAGTATGTCTGGAACCGACGGGATATTTCTGCATTAATGATTCCCAGGGATCCGGTTCAAGTTGTTTGATACCCAAAGAAATTTTCTTTTCGTCTTTATCAAGGCTCAAAATAATTGCCTCGATTACCTGGCCCATTGCAACAACCTGAGAAGGATGTTTGATGTGCTGAGTCCAGCTCATTTCGGAATTATGAATTAATCCTTCAATACCTTTTTCTATTTCAATAAAAGCACCGTAATCTGTAAGAGAAACAACTCTTCCGGAAACTTTATCGCCGATTTTGTATTTGGTATCGATGTCTTCCCAAGGATGAGGAAGCAGTTTTTTCAAGCTTAAAGATATTCTCTTTTTCTCTTCATCGAAATCTGTAACTACTACTTTAATTGTCTGGTCAAGTTTAACAACTTCATTAGGATGATTAATTCTACCCCAGCTTAAATCGGTAATATGAATTAAACCGTCAACACCGCCAAGATCAACAAAAACTCCGAAATCAGTTATGGCTTTTACCAGGCCTTCAAGAATTTGTCCTTTTTCTAAGCTGTTAAGAATTGCATATCGCTGGTCAGCAATTTCTTCTTCAACTAAAACTTTGTGAGAAACGACTACATTTTCGGTTGGAATATTTACTTTGACGACTTTAAAATCCATCGTTTGGCCGACAAAAGCATCGAAGTCACGGATAGGGCGAATATCAATTTGAGAGCCGGGTAAAAAGGCTTCCATACCCATTAAATCAACTACCATTCCGCCTTTAATTCTCTTTAATATTTTCCCTTGAATAATTTCACCGGTTTCGTGAGCGTTAACAACTCTTTCCCAGATTCGTAAAAAGTCGGCTCTTTGTTTGCTTAGTACAAGATTACCTTCCTGATCTTCCACGCTTTCAAGTACAACCTCAACATCTTTCCCGACTTCTATTACTTCAGATTCGTGAAATTCGTTCTTTGAGATTGAACCTTCGGATTTGAAACCTAAATCTAAAATAACATTATCTCCCTGGATGCGGACTATTCTACCTTTTACTAATTCACCTTCTTTTACATCTTTAAAAGATTCGGTGTAAAGGTTCGCTAAGGTTAAGAACTCATCTTGAGAGTATTCTTCATCATTAAAATGTTTCTTTGCCTTTTCATAATCATCGACAGTCGCTGTGCTCTTTTTCGTATCTTTGGTCTCTTCGGACATTAATCCTCCAATAAAAAATAATTAATTCTGCTCTTATCGCTTCGCCATCTTTAAGCAGTAATGCAGAAAGGTTTATTTAACATATTTTAATTATTGATGGTCTATTAATTTTTTTAAATCCTTAACTAATAAAGCTTAATACCTTTTTCCTCGGCTATCAGCTTAATATTTTTAAGAATAATTTCTACTTGTTCTTCTATTGTAACTTTTGAAGTATCGACAACTATAGCATCATCGGCTTTTGTTAAAGGGCTTATCTCTCTAGTAGAATCTATTTCGTCTCGTTTTACCAAATTATTTTTAATATCGTTAACCGAAACCTCAATTCCTTTTTCCTCATATTCCTTTGCTCTTCTTTTTGCTCTCTGCTCAATTGAAGCAGTAAGAAAAATCTTTACATCTGCATTTGGAAAAACAACGGTCCCGATGTCTCTGCCTTCCATTACAACTCCGCCGTCCTTCATTGCCATTTCTCTTTGCTTGGATACTAATGCTTCTCTGACTTCCTTAATCTTGCTTACATCGCTTACTTTTGAATTAACTTCGCCGGTTCGAATATTATTTGTAATGTCTTCTCCGTCAACACTGACATGTGTAGATCCATTCAAAAACTTCAAATTAATATCGGAAGTCTCGGCAATTTTTATAACGGCATCAAAATTATTAAGAACATTATTTCGTATTGCTAAAAAGGTAACGGCTCTGTACATAGCCCCGGTGTCAATATATAAATAACCCAACTTTTGGGCGACAAGCTTAGCAGAAGTACTCTTACCGGAACCTGCCGGACCGTCAATTGCGACTATTAATCTTTTTGACATAGAATACAAAAATATGGAATATTTTTACAATTTTCAAAAAATCAGCTGGATATTTCTTACACTTAAATTAGAGTAAAAATTGAGGTAAATATTGGCTGGAATTTATGTCTATTTAACTTCTTCTCCGCCTAACTCATTGATAATGGCATTAATATATGGATCATCATCAGACTGAGGTTTGGTTTCATTTTTTTCAATTTTTTGAGTATCAAGCATTATATTGGGATCAATTTTTGCCCCATCTTTTAAATGGAATATGATTCTTTTACCAAAGTATTCCATGCTTTTTTTTGCTAAATAATCCTGGTTTCGTCTTATTATATCTTTTCCATGGGAATCTTCGCTGAAAATATTTAGATCGTTTCCTTCAAGATTTATTAGCTTTACGCTTTTTATAAATGGGCCGAACATTAAACCTTTTTCGGCATTTACGGATTCCACAAATCCTGCCCATTTCTTAACTACATTATCAAATGAAAACTGAGGATTTTCAACGTTTGCTGCGTTATTTAAATCTTGAGTAATTGCCGGGCTGTATTTGGGGGATTTTTTAGGCGGAATGGTTTCTCTTTCAGAGTTGAGCTTTATATCTTTTTTAGGATAAGAAGCAGAACTTTTACCGGCTTCTTATTTCCTGCTCATGAGTGATTGAGTTTGTATCGATTGAGCTTGAGTTACCTAAATCATTAATTATTTCACTAATTGTAGCCGATCTTTCGAGCCCGATTAAATGACTTAAAGAAATCTCGATTTTTAATTTTTGATTCTGAGAGTAACGTAATTCCTGTTGAGTTTTGTTTAAAAAGTTAAGTAGTCTTAATAGATCACCTTCTGAAAATTTATCTATATATTCTAAATATCTGGTTTTATAAATATCAGCAGATTCAACAAGATTAGAATTTTTAGTTAAGATGACAGTCATTATATTTCTAAAATGTTCAATTAAACCATCCATAAAATCTATAAAGTTCCAGCCGTTATCATAAATTGAATTTGAAACATCGAATACCGCTTTATAATTTTTATCTAAAATTGCATCGGAAATCGTGAAATATATTTCATCATCTACCAGGTTTAACATTTTAGAAACAGTTGAAGAGTCTATATTATTTCCGCAAAATGCAACCACCTGATCGAAAAAGCTTTCGGCATCCCGAAGTGCGCCATCCGATTTTTTTGCAATGATAGTTAAAGTCTTATCATCAATCTTAATCTTTTCGCTTTCTGCGATTTTATTTAGTAAAGATTTAATAGTATCAAGCTGAATTCTTCTGAAATCAAATCTCTGACATCTTGAAATAATGGTCAGCGGAACTTTATGAACATCTGTTGTTGCAAAAATAAAAATTGTATGTGCTGGTGGTTCTTCAAGAGTTTTTAGGAATGCATTGAATGATTCCTTGGTTAACATATGAACTTCATCAATAATATAAATTTTATACTTTCCCCTGGTCGGCGCATATTTAACCGAATCCCGCAAAGTCCTTATTTCATCAATTCCTCTGTTTGATGCGCCGTCAATTTCAATGATATCCAAAGACTGCGTGGATTGAATAGACTTACACATTTCGCATTCGTTGCAAGGTTCGTAATCCTGAGGATTTAAACAATTCAAGGCCTTAGCAAGAATCCGTGCAGTGGTTGTTTTGCCTACTCCGCGCGGCCCTGTAAAAAGATAAGCGTGCGCAATCCGGTTATTCTTTAATGCGTTTTTTAATGTTGCTGTTATATGTTCCTGCCCAACAACTTCGTTGAATCTTTGCGGCCGCCATTTTCTTGCTGTTACAACAAATGCCATTTATACCTTTAATATTTTATTTAACGGTTATTAAAATGAAATTAAATAATCTCTTCTGTCAAATAACTGCAAATATCTTCTAAATACTTTTTATCGATTTCGTTAAAAGAATCATAAGAATAACTATCAAGGTCCAATACACCAAATAGCTTTTCTTTTTTTACAAGAGGAATAACTAATTCTGATTTTGAATCTGTATCGCAAAAAATATGTCCCGGAAATTTATTTACATCGGGAACAATTATCGTCTCAAGTTTTTTAGCAGCAGTTCCGCAGACGCCTTTTCCCATCTCAATTTTTGTACAAGCTAATTTTCCTTGAAACGGTCCAAGATATAATTTTTCTCCATCAGATAAATAAAAACCTACCCAATTTATCTTTTCAAAAGTTTGTTTTAAAGCCGCAGCAAAATTGGAAAGATTTGAAAGCCAGTTATCATTTTTATCTAATAAAGATTTTAATTGTCTGTTTAGTAAGATATACTGATTTTCCAGAGTAAGGTTTTTATCAACTGAAATTGTTTCTGCCAATTATTTCGCTTTCTTTTTTGTTTTCTTCGCTGTTTTTTTCACCGTATTACCTAAGACCTTTAAATCTTTAAATAAATAGGGAATTGCATCTTCTATTTTTTCGACAGGAATTATTTTTAATCCTTCTTTTACAGCATCCTGAATTTCTTTCAAATCGATTTCATTTTCTTTAGGTATTAATATTGTTTTGATATTATTGCGTTTAGCTGCTAATAATTTTTCATTTAATCCACCGATAGGGAGTACATTTCCTCTAAGAGTTATTTCTCCAGTCATTGCTACATCATTAGCCGCAGGTTTTCCGCTTATTGCAGACAATAACGCCATTGCCATAGTAATACCTGCCGAAGGCCCGTCTTTAGGTATTGCTCCTTCAGGAAGATGAATATGTATTTCTTTCCCTTTGTAGAAATTCGGCTCGAGACAAAGTTCCTTTGCCCTGGATCGAATGTAACTTAAAGCAGCTTGCGCCGATTCTTTCATAACATTACCTAACTGGCCGGTAAGAGTTAATTTTTCTGAGCCATTCATTATTGTAACATCAACATCAAGAATATCGCCGCCGACACTTGTCCACGCTAAACCGGTAACACTTCCTACTCTGTATTCCTGGTTGTGTTTATGAGTCCTGTAACGCGGTACTTTTAGATATTCTTCTACTTTTTCTTCGTCAACAACAATTTTTTGTTTTATTTTTTTCTTCCCGTTTGAAGATTCTTTAAGAACAATATCGCGAGCCAATTTTCTGCAGACAGAAGCAAGTTCCCGCTCAAGATTTCTAACACCTGCTTCCCGGGTATATTCGGTAATTATTTTTTTAATAGCGCCATCAGTCAAAGTTACGTTTTTGTTATTTAGTCCATGATTTTCCAACTGTTTGGGAAGTATGTGTCTTTTTGCTATTTCAATTTTATCATATTCAAGATAACCGGGCAGCTCAATAATTTCCATTCTATCTTGTAGCGGTAAAGGAATATTATACCTAACATTTGCGGTTGTAATAAACATTACCTGGGAAAGATCATAATCTACTTCAAGGTAATGATCGTTAAAAGTATGGTTTTGTTCAGGGTCTAAAACCTCAAGCATTGCAGAAGATGGATCTCCTCTGAAGTCCATACTCATTTTATCAATTTCATCCAGAAGCATTACTGGATTTATGGTGCCGGCTTTCTTCATTGATTGAACTATTTTACCAGGCATCGAGCCAATGTAAGTTCTTCGATGGCCCCTAATTTCTGCTTCATCACGAATGCCGCCCAAACTTATTCTTACAAAATTTCTTCCAAGTGCTCTTGCAATTGATTTGCCGAGAGAAGTTTTACCCACTCCTGGAGGTCCAACAAGGCAAAGAATTTGTCCTTTCATTTGTTTTACCAAATTAAGAACTGCTATGTGTTCTATTATTCTCTCTTTTGGTTTTTCTAATCCAAAATGATCTTCATTTAAAATACTCTGGACATGAGAAATATCAAGATTATCTTTTGTCCTTTTTGACCATGGAACATCAATCAGCCAATCGAGATAATTCCGTATTACAGTCGATTCGGGAGACATAGAAGGAGTTTTTTTAAGTTTGTTTAATTCTTCTAGGGCCTTTTCTTCTGCCTCTTTTGCCATTTTGGCTTTCTTTATCTGCTCTCTAATTTTCACAAACTCAGGTGTGGAATCTTCTTCTTCACCAAGCTCATCTTGAAGAATTTTTATTTGTTCCTGAATAATAAACTTTCTCTGGGTTTTGGCTATATTCTCTTGAACTTTATTGTCAATTTCTTTTTCAATTTTTAGAATGTCAATTTCGGAGTTTAAGATCTTTATCACTTCATAAAATTGTTCTTTGATGGTAAATTTTTGCAAGATTCCTTGCTTTACTTCAATAAGCTGATTAATATTTGCCGCCACATAGAAAAGTTTTCTGTCAGGTTCTTCAATATTTTCAAAAGCTGTTACTGCTTCATTTGGAATGTTTCGGCTGATTTTTACATAGTCTTTAAATAGTTGAGACATTTGCCGGGTAAGCGCATTCATTTCATGATCATGTTTCACTTCCGGTACGATAACTTCAATATTCGCCTCAAAGAAATTTTTATTATCTGTAAATTCAACAATTCTGCCCTGAAGCAATCCATCAACTAAAATTTTCATTAACCCGTTAGGCAGTTTAAGAATTTGTACAATCTTGGCTATCGTTCCCTCGGCATAAATATCTTCTTTTTTAGGATCTTCAATATTCGATCTTTTTTGTGTAGAAAGAAAAATATATTTAGTTTCGTCATTTGCGTAATTTGCAGCTCTAATTGATTGTTCACGTCCCACTAACACAGGGAAAATCATATATGGGAAAATTACTATATCGCGCAGCGGTAATATCGGAAGTGTTCCCGGTATATTATCTACTATCGATGTATCATCCTTTGTCTTTTTGTCCAACTCGCTAAATTCTTTCAAGCGTAATCTCCTTTAATTTTACAACGTAAATTGATCTTGAAATATACCAAAATTCATTCCTGCTATCAAGGAATGAAAAAGCGTAGTTACCGAGTAAAACACATAAATGTTTTAAATAATTTATTTAATTAATCATTTGATCCTTATGTTAATCGCTCAAATTCTTGTCTCCAATTTTTTCTTATATTTGTAATCAAAATAAAGGAATAATATGATTGAAGATGTTATAAAAATTGCCAAAGAAGCAGGTGCCGTTGTTAAAGAAGGATTTGGAACAAATTTTAATATTGAATATAAAACCAACGAATCTAATTTAGTTACTGCGATTGATAAAGCCAGTGAAAAATTAATTACTGAGTTCATAAAAAAGAGTTACCCTTCGCATGGAATTCTTGCCGAGGAAGGCGGGGAGATTAAAAGTACTTCTGAATATGTTTGGGTTGTTGATCCGATTGATGGAACTACAAACTTTGCACATGGTTTGCCTATTTTTTCTGTTTCAATCGGAGTTCAAAAAAAAGGTAAAACAATCGCAGGGGTTGTTTATGATGTAATGAATGATATTGCTTATTCAACCGAGTTAGGCGGCGGTTCATTTGCAAATGGTAAAAAGCTTAGTGTAAATAAAAATGATAAATTAAGTCATGCGGTTCTAGTTACAGGATTTCCATACAATATTGCTGATAATCCTGAGAATGCCCTGGAAAAATTTTCAGCACTTACCAAAGCTTCCAGAGCAGTTAGAAGATTAGGATCGGCGGCAATTGATCTTTGTTATGTTGCCAGAGGCGTATTTGACGGATTCTGGGAAGTTCAGCTGCATCCTTGGGATATGTGTGCAGGTAAATTAATTGTTGAAGAAGCAGGTGGTTTGGTTACTGATTTTAAGGGGAAAGACATAGATATTTTTTCTCAAAAGATTTTAGCAACCAACGGAAAAATCCATAATGTGATGATTGAATTTTTAGAAAATAATTAGTTTGATTGTTTTATTTTAATCAATAATTTTATAAGAATGCTGAATAAATTATTTATTATACATTTCCTCAATCAAATGTCCGTATCTCTCTTCAACAAATTTACGGCGAACCTTTAAACTTGGTGTAATTTCACCACCTTCAAGGCTGAACGGTTTATCTAGCAGTGCGAACTTACGTACTCTTTCATAGTTTGCAAGCTTCTTTTGTACGCCTGCCATATCTTTTTCAATTAGGCTGTAAATTTCTTTGGTTTTAATTAATTCTTCCAAACTATCATATTCAATTTTATGGGAATCTGCATATTCTTTAACTGCTTCGAAATCCGGTACAATTAAAGCGCTTAGAAACATTCTTCTATCGCCAATCAGTACAAATTGATCAATAAATTTACTGGCCAAAAAGAGATTTTCAATTGGAGTCGGAGCTATATATTTTCCTGCAGATGTTTTAAATAAATGTTTCTTCCGATCGGTTATCATTAAAAAGCCCTCGGAATCAAAAACTCCAATATCTCCGGTATGCAGCCAGCCTTCTTTTAAAACTTCTTCAGTTTCTTTTTTATTCTTAAAATAACCTTGCATAATATTCGGACCTCTGGCAAGAATTTCTCCATCACTTGCAATTTTAATTTCAACATTTGGAAACGGTTTGCCTACTGTTCCGAATTTATAATCATCAATTTTATTTGCCGCAATTACGGGCGCAGATTCTGTTAATCCATATCCCTCAACAATTTGTAGCCCGACGGCTTCAAAAAATTCACCTAAATCCCGGGAAAGAGGTGCGCCACCTGAAATAAAGAATCTAAGTTTTCCCCCTGTCTTTTCTCTTATTTTTTGAAATACCAGTTTATCGGCTAACTTATGTTTAATCGATAAACTTACTGTAGACGAACCGGTTTTTTTAGCCTTAGCATATTCTCTACCGATTTCAATTGCCCAGTAAAATATTTTTTGTCTTGATGCCGGTTGGCTTTCGATATTCCTAATTAATTTTGAATAAATTCTTTCAAAAAGGCGGGGGACAGTGGTAATGATTGTCGGGTGTACTTCAACCATATTTTGTGCAACAGATTCAATACTTTCCGCGTAATAGATTGTTCCGCCTGAAGAGAAAGCCGTATAATAGCCAGCCATCCTTTCAAATATATGACATAAAGGAAGGAAAGAAAGGAATACATCGTTTTGATTAATCGGGAAAGTTTCCAGTGCTGAATTTACATTAGATAAAATATTTTTGTGAGTCAGTAAAACACCTTTGGGTTCGCCGGTAGTTCCGGAAGTATAAATGATCGTGCAATAATCGGTATCTTTGATTGCTTTGATTGAGTCACTAAAAAAATTAAAATGGTTTGCTTTAAAAATAACTCCTGTGTCTTGAACTTCTTTAAATGAATGAAGCTGTTTATTATCTACAATAATATCTTTTTCATTAAGAACTACTATAAATTTTAAATACCTGCATTTATCTATGATCTTTAAAATCTTATTCAATTGTAATTTATTTGATACGATTACTGCTTTTGACTCGGAATTATTCAAAATAAATTCAAAAGATTCGGCAGTAAGAGATGGATAAATCGGGACATCAACAGCACCCAAACCTAAGATTGCCATGTCAGAAAAAACCCATTCCGGCCTGTTCTCTGAAATTATAGCGACTTTATCGCCTTGCTTTATACCAAGCGAGGCAAGTCCGTTTGCAAAGTTTTCAGTTTGCTCTTTAAATTCCTTATAAGAAATTCCTTCGTACTTGCCCTCAACCTTTCGCATTATTAAATTATTTTTTGCTGTCTTAGAGTGTTCTTCGGTAAGATAGACGAACATTTCAGGTATAGTTTTGAAGGCTTTTAAAATTGCCATTTATTGCTCCTAAGAATTACATTTGTGAAAATAACTTCGATGTTTAAGAAAAACAAGAAAATTAAACTTAGACGCTGTCTAAATTTCAAATTTAATCCATGATAAAATTATCCGATAATTATATTTCTACCATAATTCTTAGATAAAATGGTTATAACGGCTAATTTCAAACTAAAAAAAATTTGCCAGCAAGTAAAACAATTCAAACATTAGTTGTAATCCGAAGTACAAAAGGTGAACATTTTAAAAATGTCAAATTGTTTAAATTGATTATATATCCTAAAAGATGTAATTTTTGAATTATTTTTAAGAAGTTTTGTTAGAACCAGCCAATCATTTGGTCTAACTAGAAAACATACCGTTAAAAAATAAAAGGATTTTAAATGAAAATTCACGAATATCAGGCAAAAGAAATTTTAAGAAAGTTTAATGTTTCGGTCCCCAACGGGAAGGTCGCTTTTTCTTCGGATGAAGCAGTTCAAATAGCACAGAATGAAATTGGCGGAGATGTTTGGGTTGTTAAAGCTCAGATACATGCCGGTGGCAGAGGTAAAGGCGGCGGTGTTAAAGTAGCAAAGAATTTAGTTGAAGTTAGAGATTTAGCAAATCAAATACTTGGGATGAATCTGGTAACTCACCAAACCGGCCCGGAAGGAAAAATAGTTAAACGTCTTCTTGTAGAACAGGGCGTTAATATAGAAAAAGAATTTTATGTGGGAATTACTCTGGATAGAGCAATCTCTAAAAATGTCGTAATGGTTTCAACAGAAGGCGGGGTTGAAATAGAAAAAGTAGCTGCCGAATCTCCTGAAAAAATAGTTAAAGAAGTTGTCGAACCTGAATTAGGTTTGCAGCAATATCAAGCAAGAAAATTAGCTTTTTCCCTTGGACTGGAAGGGACTCAGCATAAAAACGCGGTTAAATTTTTAATCGGATTATATAATGCGTACATAAAAAGCGATTGTTCCTTGGCAGAAATAAATCCTTTGGTTGTTACTAAAGAAGGAAGTGTAATTGCGCTTGATGCCAAAATGAATTTTGATGACAATGCTCTTTATCGTCATCAGGATGTAGTCGAATATCGTGATCTTGATGAAGAAGATCCGCTCGAAATTGAAGCATCAAAGTTCAGCTTAAATTACATTAAACTTGATGGCAATGTAGGCTGTATGGTTAACGGTGCAGGATTAGCAATGGCGACAATGGATATTATTAAACTTGCCGGCGGAGAACCTGCAAACTTTTTGGACGTCGGCGGCGGTGCAAATAAAGAAACTGTTTCAAACGGTTTTAAGATTATTCTTTCTGATCCTAATGTGAAAGCAATATTAATTAATATTTTCGGCGGGATTGTAAGATGCGACCGTGTAGCTCAAGGAGTTATTGACGCTACAAAAGAAATTAATGTAAATATTCCGATTGTAGTTCGACTTGAAGGTACCAATGCAATAGAAGCCGGTGTTCTTTTGAAGGAATCCGGTTTGAATTTTGAAGTTGCAACTAGTTTGAAAGACGCTGCTGAAAAAGTTACTGCTGTTTTAAGAAACTAAGCGAAAAGCTGTGATAACGAGCTTAAAAGAACCCTGTGTAAAACTCACAGGGTTTTTTATGAAATTTGTTTGATGAAGCTATACATTATTAAACAAAATTGAGTTAAAATCAACTTGATTTTAGATTATAATAGTAATACATTTTTTCGCAATCTTTACAACCCTTTGGAGATTTAAATGTCTTTTTTAGATTCTGACTATAACGGTGAAGAATATTTTTTCGATCAAGAAAAAAATCTTGATGAAGAAATTAAAAAATGCAAGGAATCAATCGACTCTTCTGGAGTATATAAATGTACAGAATCTATAGAAGATATATTACAGGAATGTATTGATAATGATAGGTTCGAGGATGGATTTTATTTTATCAAAATTCTTTTAGCAACATTTCCTTATAACTCTGAGTATTGGCTTAAAAAAGGTACACTCCTTAATGCTGTCGGAAGCTATGAAGAAGCTATAGAAAGTTTTAACAAATCCCTTTCTCTAAATCCCGGTGATTCGGAAACATTGATTGATAAGGCGACCGCTGAAGAAAATATCGGTCAAATTGAGGATGCAAAAGAATCACTTGAATCAGTAATATTAATTGATCCAAATAATGAAGATGCTTTATACAGTTTAGGATTATTATACCAAAGACAAAAACAATATAAAAAAGCTATTGGCTATTTGAAAAGGGCAGTTGAAATCGATCACGAGTTTTCCGAAGCTTATTACGAAATAGGCTATTGTTACGAAAACTTAAATGATTTTACATACGCTATAGAGTCTTATGATAAGTTCTTAGATTATGAACCTTATAATGCTAACGGCTGGTACAACCGTGGAATAGTACTGGTAAAAATGAATAGATTTGAAAAAGCTATTGAAAGTTATGACTTAGCTTTGGCAATAAAGGAAGATTTTGCCAGCGCGTGGTTTAATAAAGGTAATGCTCTTGCAGATTTAGGAAGATTTCAAAGTGCAATAGATTGTTTTAAAAGATCTCTTGAAATAGACAGATTTGATGAGGCTTCATCTTATAATATTGGTAATATCTATGAAGAATTGGGCGACTTACCAAATGCAATTAGGTATTATACTGAAGCAATTAAAGTAAATGAGCAATATTATGAAGCATATTTAGCTCGAGGTTTTTGTTATGACTCAGCAGGTAAATTTCATCTTGCATTAAAAGATTTTAACAAAGCAATTTCTTTATCACAGGATAACGCCGATGCTTGGTATGCCAAAGCTGATTTGGAATATTCCCTTGGTAAATTACAGGAAGCCGTGGCAAGTTATAAATCTGCATTAAAGATTGAGCCTAATAATTATGAGATATGGAATAATCTGGCTGAGACTTTAATGGAAATGGGTGATTGGCTTGATGCTATGAATGCATATGATGAATGTATCAGAATAAATCCGTCAGATGCAGCGTCATTTTACGGTAAAGCAAAAATTAATTTCATTCTTAGCAGAACTCAGGAAGCTGTGGTTTGTTTAAAATCTGCTTTTACTATTGACCCTGCAATAAGAATGGAATTTGCAAAAGAATATCCGGAAATTAAATCCTCTAAACTCTTCAAAAAATTGCTCGGGGAGTTATAACTTTTTAGAGCTTTGATTAAGGATTGTAAATTCTATTATGCTTATTTAATGTTGAATTACATTACATTTCTTTAAAAGCGGAAAATATTGAATTATGGGAAAAGATTCTTATCACTTAAATACTAAACTGGTAGGTTTAATTGGCCATCCGATAAAGCATACTTATTCGCCTTTTATACACAACGTTGCATTTGAATTAAAGAAATTGGACTATATATATCTGCCGTTTGATGTTCCGTCTTCTACTTTAAAAACAGCAGTAAAAGGGATGATAGCACTCGGCATAAAAGGATTTAATGTTACGATTCCTCATAAAGAAAATATTGTTCAGCAAATGCATAATGTTTCGGAAGAAGCTTCAATTATTGGTTCGATTAATACCGTAGTGAATGATTTGGGAAAACTTAACGGTTATAATACAGATGTTAATGGGGTTTATGAAACTCTTTTGCCATATAAAGAAGAAATAATTGGGACTGATGTTTGTGTTGTAGGCGCCGGGGGAGCAGCTCGTGCAGTAATTTATACTTTGATTAGGCATTTCAAACCTTCTACAATATTTTTGGTAAACAGAACCGAGCAGCGCGCAGAGTCTTTAAAAAATTATTTTATTGATAAAATGAGATTTGATAATTTTAGAACTAAAGAACTGTTTCCACCGGATTTGGTGGAAGTATTTCAAAATTCTAAATTAATAATTAATGCTACATCTGTAGGCATGTTCCCTGATTCCGATGATATAATTACAAATTTGGGAAATTCATTTAATAAGGAACAAATAGTTTTTGACCTGGTATATAACCCTCCCCAAACACAGCTGCTTAAACTTGCCGCATCTAAAGGTGCTACAGTTTTGGATGGAATAAAAATGCTGGTTTACCAGGCGGCAAAATCTTTTGAACTTTGGACAGGTGAAGAAATGCCGGCTGAGCAGCTTCATAAATCTTTGCAGCTTTTTATAAAAAGCTGATTACAAAGTTTTTATAAAATTATCAAAAAAATCCTTCTTGTTTATAAAGAAGGATTTTTTATTTACTGTTAAAATTATTAATCAAGTTACTTTAATTTATGAAGAGCTTTCTTTATTCTTTCTATCCCATCACTTAGTTCTTCCATCGAACAAGCATACGACATTCTTACACAATTATCATTTCCAAAAGCCAGGCCGGGTACAAGTCCGACATTTTGTTCGGTTAATAAGTAATTACAAAATGAGGCTGAATCCTTAATATCGTATCCGTTCATATGTTTGCCGTAGTAATTGCTGACATCATAAAAAACATAAAATGCGCCTTTAGGCAGAGGACATTTAATTCCTTCAATTTTATTAAGTGCATCGTATATATAATCTCTTCTTATTTTAAATTTCTCAACCATTTCTTCAATTTCAGTAGATTCTTCAGTTAATGCAGCCACAGTGGCGGCCTGAGAAATTGACGATGCATTTGATGTTGAATGGCTTTGAAGATTTCTTGCGAGCTTAATTATTTCCGAATTTCCGCCGGCATACCCAATTCGCCAGCCTGTCATTGCGTAAGCTTTGCTAACTCCGTTAACGGTAATTGTTTTATCTTTTAGAAAATCTATACTTCCGATACTAAAATGCTCTTCACCATCAAATACTATTTTCTCATAGATTTCATCAGAGATGATATAAATATTTTTATCTTTTAAAGCTTCAGCTAAAGCGAGTATTTCATTTTTACTATATACCGCACCTGTAGGATTCGAAGGTGTGTTGAAAATAAAAACTTTCGTTTTAGGAGTGATTGCATTTTTAAGCTGATCCGGAGTTATTTTATAATTCTGCTCAACTCCGGCATCGATAATCACAGATTTAGCCTGAGCCAACTTTACCATTTCTGGATAGCTAACCCAGTAAGGTGCCTGAAATATTACTTCGTCGCCAGGATTGCAAAGTGCCATCAACAAATTGTACACTGAATGTTTTGCTCCGTCCGATACTAAAATATTCTGAGGTTTGAACTCAAGATTATTATCATGTGAAAATTTTTCTATGATCGCATTTAATAAAGCCGGATAACCTTCATTAGCAGTGTAACGTGTAAAATTATTATTAATTGCTTTAATAGCCGCCTGCTTAATAAATTCTGGAGTAGGGAAATCCGGTTCACCGGCACTAAAACTTAAAACATTTTTTCCTTCTGCTTTTAATTTCTTCACTAAGGAAGAAATTGCCATAGTTTTACTTTCTTCTATCGATGAAATAACTTCTGAATATTTATTCAATTTTTAACCTCGCAGTTTTTATGTTATCCTTATTCATTATGATGTTATTGTTAAATTTTTTGTGCTTATTAAATCTATATAATTAACTACTTAAGAACTTATATCCGTTTTATTTTTATATTGGGGAGATTACCGCTTTAACGGAAGTAAAAAATTTGAAGGCAAATTTAATAAATTAATTTCTAAATGAAAGTGATTTCGATGAGGAATGTTAGATAATTTATTTTATTAGAATTGAAAACTAATAAATATTCAAGAAATTAAATAGTACTTAAAAACACGTAAGGTCGATTGAAAAGATAAAAAAAGCTTTTAAGAGTTTTTCCTGAAGAAACTGTTCGGGGCCAGGAATAAATAAACTACTTAAAGCTGCAAGAACATTTTCCCTTAAACCTTGTCCCTGCATTTTATTTCCTTATTTTGAAAATTTTTTCTTTAATGCTTTTTGAACAATAGGTGGAACAAAATCACTAACATCACTATTAAGGCCTGCTAAATTTCTGACAATAGACGAATTAAGATAAGTATACTTTTCATGCGGCATAAGGAAAACGGTTGAAATATCCCCGGCAAGTTTTCTATTCATTAATGCCATTTGGAATTCATATTCAAAATCGCTTAAAGCCCGTAAGCCCCGGATAATTCCTACAGCACCAACTTGATGTGCATGATCAACAACCAGTCCGTCAAAAGAATCAACCAGGATATTATCAAAATCTTTAACGCTTTCTTTAATCATTTTGACCCGCTCTTCAACGGAAAATAATGGAGTTTTACCAGGATTAATTGCAACGGTTACAACAACTCCGTCAAACAATTCTCGTGCTCTTTTAATAATATCAATATGGCCATTTGTAATTGGATCGAAAGTTCCCGGGTATAGTACCTTTCTCATTCTTATCTTCCAAATTTGTTGGTATAAATTTATCAGTTAAAAGTAATGAAAAAAGTATTTTAAGTCAGTTATTTTTAAAATAATATTTTTGATTGCAAATCAACCTCATTTTAATTAAGTTTTAGCCAGCACTTCATTTTTGGAATAATTCTGTTAACAGTTTCTAAATTTAGGGGATTTACTGTGCAGGATAAAAATAATTCAATATTCCTTTACCTACTTGCTGATTTTGTCGTTTTAGTCTTTTGCATTTTCGGCATATATCATATTTACCTTAAAGCCGACCTGCCAATAAAATTCGATTCTGATGATTCAATTCTTATTGTCAAAGAAGTAGACCAAAAAGATTTAAATCTTTCTGTTGGCGATACAGTTTTATCTATCGACAATAAGCATTTTAACTCCCAGGATGAAATTGAAGTTTTTCTTGACGGCTTCAAAGAAGGTTCGATTGTTCAAATTAAATATTTAAAAAAAGGTAGAGTATTTTCAATATATCCAAAACTGGAAAAATTTTATTCGGCCTTTTATTTAATAACGGCATGCATTTCCGGTTTATTACTTATTTTGATTGGCACTTTTGTTTTATGGAAGAAATTTGACAATAAACCTGCAAAGCTGCTCTATTGGGTTAATCTATTTACTGCCGCAGTAATTATGATGACATGGGGCAACTATAGTAATCCACTAACTATTTATGATTATTTTTTACATATAATATTTTCAATCTCATATTCGCTAGCGCCTGCATTATTTGTTCATTTTACCTTAAGTTTTCCAAGAGAAAAAAATGTCCACAGGGTTGTTATTGTACTTTTATATTCTTCTGCTTTTTTTATATCACTATTTTCTTCAATATTTTTTTTAAAGGCTTTATCTTCATCATCCGTACCCGATATACAAAAATACCTAGTAGTATTTAATTATAGCCGCATTTATATGGCTGCTTGCATAATTTCCGGCCTGGTTATTTTTATCCATACATATGTTACTTCTAAAAGTTATTCTGAAAGGATAAAATTACGATGGGTATTATTGGGGTTTATCCTTGGACCGTTAATGTTTGCATGTTTATGGGTTATTCCACAAGCTATAACAAATTACGGGTTGGTTCCGGAAGAGTTTGTATTAATTTTTATGTTATTCATACCGGTAACTTTTGCAATTGCAATTCTAAAGCACCATATATTCGATATTGATCTTATAATAGAACGAAGCTTAATTTATTTTTTATCTGTTAGCATTTTAATTTTGGTTTATACTGCAATAATATCTATCCTGACAGAATTTATTAAGAATATAAATGAATATTTCTCAGCTGGGGTAGCTGCAGTAATTATTGCTCTTCTATTTCACCCGGCAAAAGACCGGGTTCAAAAAATTATTGATAAGAAATTTTTCCGTGTCAAATACAATTTCAGAATTGCATCTAGAATATTTTTGGATGAGATAAATAATTGCAACGATATTAATTCACTTGCAAACAAAATTGTTGAACAAAATGATGCTATAATACCTGTCGACAGGACTGGATTCTTTTTGTTCGATCCTTTTACAAGCAGATTACGTTTAGCAGCACATAGAAATTTTGATTTTCTTGAACATAGGGGAGTATTTCTAGATAGGAAAAAATTGAAAACAGCATTGCAGCAGCCTGTTGCGTTAAAAGATAAAGTCGAACCCGGGATTCCTATAGAAGTAGGTGATAATAATGTATTCCGGCGTTGGGGAATGGCACTTGTATTTCCAATACATTCGACTAATAAAGAACTGTTAGGCTTTTTTGTTTTAGGTGAAAAAAAATCGGAAACAAGATTTACAGTTGAAGATATTGATCTGTTAATTGAAATTACATCACAGGCAGGAGTAAATCTGGAGAGAATAAAACTTCAGGAAAATCTTATTCGCGAGCAGTTATTAAAAGAAAAGCTAGAAGAATTAAACAAGCTAAAATCATTTTTTATTTCAAGTGTCTCTCATGAATTAAAAACACCTTTAACTTCAATAAGAATGTTTGCAGAAATGCTTCAGCTGAAAGAAAATTTAAAATCAGATCAAGCAAACGAATACCTTGAAATAATCGAAGGTGAATGCGATAGACTTGGCCGTCTAATAGAGAATGTCCTTGATCTTTCAAAAATAGAAAGAGGAGTTAAAGAATTTCATTTTACAGAAATCAACCTTAAATCATTGCTTAATCACGCTGTTAAATTAATGACTTATCAATTAAAGATTGAAAAATGTGCTATTGAAATTAGTCTTTGTGATGATGAATGTATAATCTGCGGTGATTCTGATTCCATTCTTGGCGCGGTAATTAACCTTCTTTCCAACGGCATTAAATATTCTGCTGTACCTAAAAAGATTCTTGTCTCTATGGATAAAAATGATAATGCTATAAATGTGAATTTTGAAAACAAAGGCAGTTGTTTTGGTGAAGATGAAATAACTAAATTAACTGAACCGTACTTTAGAACAGAAAGTACTAAAAATAAAAATATCCCCGGCAGCGGCATTGGACTAACATTAGTAAAACAAATTATTTCAATTCATAAAGGCAAATTCATTGTAAAGAATATCCCGCATTCGGGATGTAGATTTATTCTTTCATTTCCATTGGAGGTAAAAATTGAAAAAGATATTAATAATTGAGGATGAACCTGCAATTTTAAAAGGTTTAACAACAAGTCTTGAAGAAGAAGGATATTCAGTAGCCTCTGCCATGGATGGAAACGCAGGGTATAATTTAGCCAAATCTCAAAATAATGACCTAATTATTCTTGATGTTATGCTGCCGAATAAAGATGGATTTGAAATTTGTCGTGATCTAAGAAAAGATGGCATTAGTACTCCTATTCTAATGCTGACCAGCAAGAAAGAAGAAATAGATAAAGTACTCGGGTTGGAAATCGGGGCGGATGATTACGTTACCAAACCTTTTAGTTTAAGGGAGCTAATTGCTAGAATAAAAGCTTTGTTAAGAAGAAAAATTGATTTAGTTAAGGACATTGAAGATTACACATTTGACAATGTTAAAATAGACTTTAAGAAAATGGAAGCTTTTAAAAACAATAATCCTTTAAAATTATCCGCGTTGGAGTTTAAAGTTTTAAAATATTTAATTGCGAGAGAAGGGGAAGTTGTTTCGAGAGAACAATTATTAGATGATGTGTGGGGCTACGAGGCATTCCCTACAACGCGGACGGTTGATAATTATATTCTAACTCTTCGAAAGAAAATTGAAAATAACTCTACTGAACCTGTTCATTTATTAACTCTGCATAAAAGCGGCTATAAATTTGTTAAATAATTTGAAATTGATAATAACAAAAAAAAGCTATGGGAGTAAAAATTAAAAAAGTTATTTAAATAAATCTTTTATTGCAAATTTTTACCAATAAATTTAATTAACTAAGGTCGACTAAACTTTTACTATTCTTTGACATTTCCATGACAAAGAGTAATTTATTTAAATTAAATTTTATAGTGAAATATTTATCAAAAAAGTAAAGGGAGATTAATCATGAAAACATTTCTTGGGATAATTTCATTTCTAATTTTTGCTTTTGTTTCCAATTCGAATGCTCAATTTAAAACAGGAGATTTTGAGTTTTCATTTTCAGGCTCTTTTTCATCTATGACAGTTAAAAATTCTACATCTTCTCCTTATTATAGTACAAGTACGCATTCTGAGTCTAGAAATACAATGTATATTTCTTTTTCACCTGGCTATTATATTTTTGACGGTGTCTCTATTGAAGCCGAATTTGGACTTGTCGCCGTAGAAAAGATTAAACCTTCACAATATATCCTTTTAAATTTGGGATATACCTACTTACTTCCGGAATCAAAAGTAGCCTTATTTGTTCATGGAGGCTATGGATTTGCCAACTCGGTTGAAGTCCCTTATTTAAATAATGCTCTTGCGTTTACTTCAAATAAATTTAATGTTAAAGTTATAAATATTGGTGCGGGTGTGAAATATTTAGTCACCTCCAATGTGATTATACATACTGAAGTAAATTATCGAAATCATGATTGGACAGATGAATATTCCAGCTATTACAGTACTGATAATACTATTTCTAATATAGGATTAATGTTTGGGGTTTCAATCCTACTGCCTAGATAAAAAGGAATCATTTTAAAGAACGTGTACAATAAAATGTGCACGCTCTTTAAAAATAAAAATTAAGGATTATTTTGAAAGCTTTAATTATAAGTATCTTTTTAACATCCTTCATTTTTGCTCAAACAGAAAAATTAAAAATAATTACAATAAACGTATGGTCTGGTTTAGATTATTACGGAACATTTAAGATGGGGGAATATGAGCCATTTGAAAGAAGGGAACAACGATTTAAAATTTTAATATCTGAAATCAGAAAAATATCCCCTGATATAATTTTTTTGCAGGAAGCAAACCCGGTTGATAAGTTTGCTGAAAAGCTAGCTGATTCACTTTCATTCAATGAGATTCATCAAGTCTGTAATGCTGGAATTAAATTTGGTTCATTCGGAATACCATCAAATTTAAAAGAAGGAATGGCTATTCTTGCAAATACTAGATTAAAATTAGGTTATTATGATACATGGAAACTTGGCGGCCCATTTGGATTATTTGGAGATCCTATAACAATTCATTTCAGCGAGTCTAATTTTGCATTAGTAGCAAAAATTAAAATTGAAGGTTCAACGGTTTATTTAATTAACACTCATTTAAAAGCTAGCGTACCTCCTGATTCATTAGTAAGAATTAAATATGAAAATTATTGTAGGCAATATTCCATCAAAAAAGAAGAGCATTCTAAAGCCATTGAAGAGTGGAATGAAGATATTCAAAAAAAGAAAAATGAATTTGAGGAGTTAACCGAAAAAATTAAGGACTTACCAGCTGAATATCCCTTTATTATTGGAGGTGACTTTAATACTGCTTCAAATAATGAAAGAATAAAAACCTTTATTAAAGGAAATAAATTAACCGATACTTTTATAAAAAATAATTCTTCAAATATTTACACATGGTATCCTGGGAAAAACAAAAATATTGCTTTCTCAACTGAGTTAAATGATGCAGAAGGCAATAAATTAAAGGGTTATGATGTAATTAACTCATTTTATGATTCCATGCCAAGGCGAATAGATTATCTACTACTTGATCATCATTTTAATCAGAGTGATGTTGAAAATTACAAAATAATTTTTGACTCAACTTCAAATGGAATTCATACCTCAGATCATTTCGGTGTAATGAGTCAAATAAATATTTCAAATGTTGTAAAAAATACTCACCAAAGAATTTGATTATTTAGTACCAACGGAAGACCATACGATTGAACCTTTGCCAATTATTTCTTATGATACAGATGTCGGGTTTCGGATATGGTGCAAAGGCTTTCTTTCTTAATTTGTTGAGGTATAATGAATCATTTCGATATAACTATATTTAACAGTACAAAAGGGGAAAGGTGGTATAGGTTTGTTTTTTCTATCCCGGATTTTGAACTTCGCCAGGGTAAAGTATATCCTATTGCTGTAGATCTAATTGTTGATTATGATAAATATATTCGGAACAGTTTCTTTGGAACTGGTAACAAATCTAGTTACAATGATCTTGAAGAGTATACAAAAGAACCCCTAGAGATTGATCTAAATTTAAGCCGCGGCTTTTCTAAAAATTTTGTTAGCCAATTTGGGTTAAAATATAAATCCGTTAAAAATTTTAATTATTCAGATACAAGCAAATTATTGTTTCAACCTTCTCAATTTAGTTTTTCAAAAGCAAATTTCAGTTCATTAAACCTTTCAATAAGATATGATAGCAGGAACAGCTTTATAAATCCATCAAAGGGCTTAGTTTTATTAGGTGAAACAGAATATGCTCCGAAATTATCATTTACAAACACTTCATTTACAAGATACGCCGGCTGGCTTCAATATTATTCGCTTTTGTTTTATCCCAAAACTGTTTTTGCGTTCAGAGCAGGACTGCAGGCTTTAACCGGCAAAAACTTGCCTGTTCAGGTTCTTATTCCGATTGGCGGAAACAATACACTCAGAGGGTATCCTCAAGACAGATTTCTAGATAAAACAGCTGCACTTTTAAATGCCGAGCTTAGATTCCCAATTTTTTGGCGATTTGGCGGAGTGCTTGGAATTGATGCAGGAAAAGTCTGGAATTCAATTGATATGATGGATTTTAAGAATTGGCCTAATAATCCAGTGCTCGGACTTCGTTTTTATATGGATACTTTTATAATTAGACTGGACGTTGGTTTGGGTAGGGAAACAACCGGATTTTATTTCAACTTTGGGCAAATATTTTAACTGATTACAAATTTATGATTCAATAGAAATTTTTTCTTTAATTGATTCATCTTCAACTAAATCTTCTTTCAATTTTTTAGGATTTTCTTTTCTATTGAACACACGTTTTTGTGCATGATGCCTTTGAAAAATCGAAAGTTTGAAGTAGACAAAAGTAATAACCAATATTTTCAGAATAAATTGCGGCATTGATTCCTTAATTGATTGCAAACGAATTATTTTAATCCATCTATTAATAATTTTATGCCACGAGTAAAATATTTTGTTTACTCTTTGATATTCATAATAGATTTCATCTTCAGTTAAATGTAGATGTTTAAATACAACATGATCGCCTTCATAATGAGATATGTCAAAATCTGTAATTCTGTTTTCTTCCACCATCTTTTTATAAAGGGGAGTACCGTAGATCGGAATTGAAATGGAAGGAAGGATAACTGCAACTCCGACATCATCAAGCTTTTTCGGGAGAGTCTGGTAATATTCTTTGGTATCATCCTCAAGTGCAAACATAAATCCTGTAAAAGTTAGAATTCCGTTTCTATGTAATTTTTCGAACGCTTCTTTATATTCCTCAACTTTGTTTTGTTTTTTCTGAACACTCTCCAGACTTTTATCATTTAACGATTCCATTCCAATAAAAGACATCCTGCAGTTTGCTTTTGATAGAAGTCGTATAAATTCATTATCTCTTAAACATTCAATTCCGTATTGCACACCGATTGCCCAGAAATTTAATTCGGCAATTTCTCTTAATAAGTTTTTAGCATTCTTTAAATCACCGCCGAAATGATTATCATGAATCATTGCCATTTTTCTTTTTAAGAAAGGTAATTTTTTTAAATCTTTCAAATCGTTAATAACATCTTTTACAGGTCTGGTTCTATAAGGAAGTTTCTGAATATTTAACTGGCAGTATGTGCATGAATGCGGGCATCCCCGTGATGCTTCAATTACAATCGGTACAGTATATTTTTTTTCAGCCAGGTCATATCTCGGCGGTGGAATATTTTCCAAACACGGGATAGCTTCTGATTCATACCTTTTTTTTAATTTCCCTTCAACTAAATCATTTACCATTTGCGGCCAGACGTTTTGGGCTTCACCGACAAGAATAGAATCAAAATGAGGTTCAACTTCTTCCGGAAAAGTTGATGCAAATTTCCCTCCGCCGATTGCAATTTTTCCCAAAGCACGGAATTTAGCTGCAACCTCGTAAGCATGAGGAGAAAGATAATCCATGAAGCTGATTGCAACGTAATCCGCATCTGTGTTATAGTTTATTGGTCTAACCATTTCATGAAGAACCTCAATGTCAACAATGGGTGGAGTCATTCCGGCTAACAAAATTCCCGGAAGGGGAGGAGCAGGTGTCCTTGCATAATATGGATCTTCATCTATTAAATTCTGAAATAAAACAATTATTAAAAGTTTCGGCTTTTTCATTTTAATTGCCTTTTCTCTTTAGTTTTTTTTATGCTGCTACATAATTGAGTTTGGAACATTCATTAGAAGAATTAAATTTATTTTCAGACCAAATTTCATCAACAGTTTCTATAAGTCTGTCAATGTCTTCTTTTGTATGAGTTGCTATAATGCTTATTCTAAATCGCTGCTGGGAAACAGGAACTGCAGGGTATTCAACTGAGTTGACGAAAATTCCTTTATCATGAAATTTTCCTGCGGCTTTACGTAAATCCATACCGACGGGGACCCGTAAGGGAATTATTGCAGATTGCGGTTCGATATCAATTCCAATTTCTCTTAAACCTAATTCAGCATATTTAACATTACTCCACAACTGTTCAAGTAATTCCGGTTCGTTTTCAATAACATCAAGACAGGCAAGTACCATTGCAATAGAGACCGGAGGAAGAGACGCGGAAAACATATATGAACGGGCAAAAAATCTTAAGTAGTTAATTATAGGTTTTGATGCTGCTATAAAGCCTCCTGTAGCTGCAAAAGTTTTACTAAATGTACCCATGCAAATATCAACCTGGCCTTCTACACCGAAATGTTCTGCTGTACCTCTGCCGGTTTTTCCCATTACTCCTGTCCCATGTGCGTCATCTACTATTAAGATAGCTCCTTTAGATTTGCAGAGAGGAACTATTTCATTGAGAGGGGCCAAATCACCATCCATAGAGTAAACACCTTCTACTCCAACGTACACATCTTTGTCAGAATTTGAAGCATTTTGTTCTAATCTTTGTTCAAGTTGAGAAATATTATTATGTGTGAATCGAAATGACTGCACATCAGCCATTTTAATTCCATCGCAAAAAGAAGCATGGCTGTATGCATCGTAAATAACAACATCATTTGAATTCAATAAGCCGGTCACCAATCCGACATTAGTTCCATATCCGCTTGAAAAGATCAACGCATCTTCCTCCCCTTTAAGATGCGCCAATCGTTCTTCCAACTCACGATGGAGAGATGTGTAACCGTTCAATAATGGCGGACCTCCAATACCAGCACCAAATTTTGAAATTGCCTCAATCGCTTTTTTCTTAACATAAGGATGGTTTGCCAACCCGAGGTAATTATTAGAGCCGAACATTATCATCTTTCTTTCTTTACCGGTATATCTGTCAATTATTGAAACTTCTCTATCTGCAGCCGAAGTAATACATCTCATGTGATGCATTTGTTTATTATCTATTAAGTCATCAACAAATTGGGTGAAGTATTGAACTTTATCTGTTAATCTTAATTTCCTTCCTTTTAAAAGCATTTCGCGTAAATCAAAATTTTCACCGCCTTGATATTCCAATGTCGTTTTCATTTTAATTTCTCCTTACTTTTTGATTTCATCATGTCTTTTTCTAACCTTACGATGGTCAAATTAATTGATAAATAACACTAAATTGTCATTGTAGGGTAAGAGAAATGTCAAAAATATGTCTGAAATTAAAATGGCTTTGTTTAGTTGAAATTTTCAGAGTCTATTTTTTTATTTAACTTTATAATCAAATTCTTACATTAAGAAGCGATTGTTAATAAACGAGAGAAAATTATGGGTCAAATAGCTTTATTTGCTTCAACCGTATTTATGGGATTCTTTGCCATAATGAATCCTATCGGCAACATGCCTATATTTCTTGGACTTGTTGAAGGGATTGATAAATCTGAACAGAAAAAGATTGCTCGAAAATCAGTTCTATTGGCCTTTGTAATAATTGCAGTCTTTTCAATATTCGGAAGCATTATATTTGAAGCCTTTGGAATTACTTTACCTGCTTTTCAAATTGGAGGGGGACTGCTGATATTTATTGTCGGTTATCAGCTTTTACACGGTAAAGAATCGTCTATGCATCATCCTTCAGAAGGTGAAAACGACAACGATAATTCTGTCGAAGATATTGCAATTTCACCTTTAGCAATTCCAATCTTAGCCGGACCAGGGACAATTTCCACAGCCATGAATTTTGTGGGTGAAAGTTCTTCAATTTTAAACATAATAGTTGTAATAGTTGTGTTTGCTATTATTTGTTTTATCACATATTTATGTTTTGTATTCGGTGAGAAAATTCTTTCCCATTTAAAGAAAGGAGTTGTTAAAGTGATAACGCGTTTGATGGGATTGATTATCACTATAATTTCCGTGCAAATGGTCATAGCAGGTATTCATAATGCAATTAAACTATACAAGTAAAATGTATGTTAATTAAATTATAATATCTAATTGGAACGCATTTCTTTATCAATAGCCAAAAGAGATTTTAAATATAAATCGATTCCATTTTCCAAATTAGATGAGAGATTTCTAATTTTAGTGCTGTCTATTTCTACCAATTTTCCATATATCGGAATTTTCAATTTAGGCTCTTTTATAACAACTCCCAGTTTTATAGGAATCCAGTTTATTTCCTTTCGCTTTAATTAGAAATTTATTTTCTAATTTTTGCGGTATTGTAAATAGAAGTTCAAACTCCCCATGATAACCTGCAAGCAGTAACCATGGAGGTATTGAGGATGAATTTGATAATTTTAATGAATCTTTATCTATTTTATTTTCCCAATCATCATCCAATTTAAACCCTTTATTATTTAGGCGCATTAATTGATCTAGAGTTGATAATACTCCATCGCTTGTATCCATGCATGCGGAAGCGAAGTCTTTTATTATTCTTCCCTCATTGATTTTTGCAATTGGTTGATATTCGAATATTTTATTCATTGAATTAAAAAATTTAAAAATTGCAAATGCATTTCCTTTTCCTAATAATCCGGTAGAATACAAAATATCATTTTCTTGTAATCCGATTCTTGAAACAAACTTTTTATTTTCAAGAATACCTATAGCTGTTCCAGTAACTATTAGATTGTCGCCATTATTAGTGTCCCCGCCAAATATAAAAGTATTACACATTTTGCAGGCATCACTTATTCCGGTTTGTAATTTTTCAAGATCTTTCGAAGAAAAATTTGAAGGCAGAATTTCGGAAACAAGAATACCTAAAGGTTTTGATCCAACTGCCGCAAGATCACTTAAGTTTACCATTACCGACATCCAGCCTATTAAATAAGGATCGTCATAAAGCCCTGTTTTAATTTCTTCAACAATACTATCTGTTGTTATTGCTAAATAATCATGGGAGTTTTCAGCTGTTTCAATAATTTCCGCATCGCTTTCATGCACATTATTTATTTGTAACCGTGACCTCGGGAAATTTTTTATGAGCGAATTTATAAAATTGTTTTCAGCTATTTGATTTATCATTTGCATACCTTTATAAATTTGGGCATTACTGAAAACTCAACTGAATTTGAAATTATTATTTCTCCGTCAAACTCTACAAAAAACGGTTTAACGGAATTTATAACCAGTTTATCTGTAGTCCATGATTTTGTTTTTATAACATCACCGAATTTGCTGTTATTCAGTGCCCAGAATAATTTTAATCTATCTTTCAAATTCATATCATAGCATAAATGAATGTTGAACAATCCATTTTCATAATTTGCACTATATCCATAATTCATACTTCCAGAAAAGTTTGGATTTTTAATAACACCTAAATTTGTAATTTTGGCATTTATTTTACCGGTTTCTTCAGAAATAATCTCAGCATTAAAATTTTTGTATTTAATTAATTCTCTTAAAGCAGCATAAATAATAGCCAAGTTTGTGTTTTTTCTTTTTAAAGATGAAAGAAATTTATCTGGTTTGTTAAAGAAGTAATTTGCCTCTGCGGTTATGCCTATACTTGAATTGATTAAAAAATATTTTGTTCTAATAATACCTTCATTTTCGATGGTAATTATTCCAACATCTCTTAGCAGCGGCTTTTCAAAATTTAATTTTACAGGAATATCTTTTATACAATTACATTGACTTACCGGTTTATAAAAATCATTACTAGAGCCGATTCCGATTGCACCAATCTTAATATTATTTAATTGATCTGTTGAAGTATTATTTATGATAGAATTAAGCAATAGATTTAAAGTCCCGTCACCTCCGGCAGAAACAAATTGTGTCTCTCCGGTTTGAATTGCTTCTTTTAAATTCCTTTGAAAGGAGTTATCTCCATTCAAATATATTGTATTAGGGTTATTAAGTATGTTCAGTAAATCCGGCTTAATGGTTTCCCATTTGCTTAATGCCGTTCCGCCGCATGCCTTTGGATTAATTAATATTAACATTTTAACATCCTAAATTTGATTTTTTGAAGGTCTAATTTTTAATGTAAACAAATAGCATAGGTAATAAACTATTAGAACTAAGCTCCACAATGGTTGGTTTGCCGAAGCAATTGCTGAAAGGATTAAAATATATGCGTGTACCACAAATGAAATCGGACGGTATGATTCATCATCAGTTTTAACGTAATGCAAATGAATTTGAGCGATTATTAAAATCACTGAACCTATTAATAAAAATATGATTGAAATAAAAGAATAGTTGTTGTAATTAACTTTCAGTATAATGACAACAGCAACTGATGATGATATGATTGTAAAAAATGCAAATATATCGCTTACTATAGCGGAAACTTTTCTTCCGAAAACAACGGGTAAAGTATTATATCCAGTTGCACGGTCTGCGGAAATATCTTTGAAATAACCGCTCAAAACGAAATTAGCATATCCGAAAAACACGGTGCTTAGTGGTAAAATAAATATTATTGAAATATGAAATGAGTTTCCATTTAATGCGGCTAAAAAAGCCATTGTAAATAAAACTCCGACAATCCATGCATTATAAAATGGACCGCCCCACCATTTCCTTTTGAGAGGCGTGTAAGTCGCTAATCCTGCTCCTGATATAATCCCAAGAATAAGATTTAACGGATTAAAAAATGAAAAAACAAGTACACAGTAAGTCAGCCCGGCAAGGCTGATAAATAGGATTTGGTTCTGTGATACTAACCCCTTTGTGAGTGGCCTGTAAGGCGATGAAATTGAATCGGTATCAATTTGAAAACAGTCAGTTAAAGCCTGGCCGAATCCATAAGAGAGAAATGCAGCAGAAAATAATAACAAGAAAGAAGAATTTGTCATAGTTCCGAAAGACATGCCGGCTATGCCCGTTATTCCCGAAACAAACATTAAATACGGACGCATTGTAACTAAATAAGCTTTACCAAATTCAATACTTAATAAAGGAAGTCTGTTATTAATTAAATTATTGTTCATACAAACCATCCTTTTCAAACGCTTTAATTAGATAAGAATTATGTTTATTCTTTTTCCCTATCAAGTTTAAAATCGGATAAATTAAAGAGAACAATTGTGGAAATAGACTTAATAAAAAGGCAATTGATTTTGTTCCTGTCGGCAATACAATTTCCAGTTTAGGATGAGATATGATCCTAATAATTTTGTCAGCGATCAAATCTGCGGAAAGAGGTTTGTTTACAAATGCTATTGTTGAATCGGAATCCAATGACTCTTTTTTTAACATTTTAGTTAAAACAGGACCTGGAGAGACTAAGCTGACTTTTATTCCCGTTCCATTTAATTCAAGTTTAAGTGATAATGTAAATCCCCGTAAGGCAAATTTTGTTGCACTGTAAAGTGATTCATAAGGCATAGGAATAATTCCGCCAAGGGAGCCCAAATTAATTATGTGCCCGAATCCCTGTTTCTTCATTAAAGATATTATTACTTTGGAAGCAGTTATGAAACTTGTAAAATTGGTTGAAATTATTTCTTCGATTTGATTAGAAGTAAGGTTTTCAAATTTCCCGGGAATTAATGTCCCGACTGAATTTATAAGCACATCTATTTTGCCATATTTATTTTTTATCTCATTAAGGGCATCTTCCCAGCTTGCGGATAGAGTAAGATCGGATGTTATCCAATCATAATCATAATGATTACACCTGGCAAAATTCTTCAGGTGAATATTTTCAGTTCTGCTTATGCCGATAACTTTTGCATTTAGCAATAAAAGCTTTTTATATACTGTGCTTCCGATTCCTCCAGAACCTCCTGCAATTACGATTACTTTTTCATCCAAATTTTTCATTCCAATTATCTCTTTCTTATTTAATTACAGAAGAAAAATAATTGCGGGTGAGAATTAACTTGTCAAGAAAATGTCAAAAGAATGTAAATATTAAAGAAGAAATTTTATGAAGTAAAGCTGCCATTTTTTGACAATTTATTTACAGATTTTATATAAACCAATGACATGTCTGAGGTTTCAAAAATTTAAATTTCTCAACATAGAAATGCAGTTAAGGCAGAAATAAAAGCAATGTAAAATGTTTTTCCTTTATTTAGGCGATTATGAATTCTTCTAATATCTTAAAGAAAGGCTGGTTATTATGAATAAAATAAAAAAGGTTTCTTTTTCTATCTATTTTATCTTTTTATTATCAATAATTTTACAATCTTGTGATATTGAAAGTCTGGTATTAGGAAATGAAATTTCCGGAAAAGCTACAATTACAAAGACTGGAAATGATATTACAATTATTACTGATGATTGGATTCAGTATGTTCCAGTAAATTTATCGGATGAATATAAAATTGATAAGCTTAGAGTAGAATTTCGAGGTGTTATTGATAAAAATCCCAACCAATATGGAATTGATAAAATTAGGTTAACTTATATCAAAAAATTGATTGAGACTTCTTAGGTTAAAGAAATAATTTTTAATTGATAAAGACAGGTATCCCCGATAAGTTTAAATGGTTCTATGCCAAATGCTTCAATATCTTTTTCTTTTGTCTGCTTTGAACGTTCAATAAGAATTTTCCCGTTTTTGGTAAGAAAATTATTTTTCAAAAGATTTTTAACTACTTCATAAATATCATATTTAAAAAAAGGGGGATCTGCTAAAATTAAATCATACTGTTGTTCGTGTTTTTTACATGAAAATTTTAACGCTTCCATTTTATAAATTTTGCATTTTTCTTCGGCTCCGAGAGAGATTATATTTTCATTTAGGTTTTTATAAATAACAAAATTTTTTTCTACAAAGTCCACAGATTCAACACCCCTGCTTAAGCATTCTAATCCCAGTGAACCTGAGCCTGCATAAATATCTAGAACTTTTATTCCATTAAAATCTATATCGTTATTCAGCAAGTTGAAAAGAGTTTCTCTTACGCGGTCAGTTGTCGGTCTGATTAAATCTGATTTTGGTACGTTTATAAATCTTCCCTTAAATTCTCCGGATATAATTCGCATTCTCATTTAAATTTTTCAGAATGTTTTTGGTTATGCAAGTCTAATAGCAACACCTGTGGCAGGTGAAAACGAATTGAATTTTTCCGAATAACATTTGTTGTCGAATAATCCCGGATTTGGTTTTATTTTTCCAAATGGGTTAAAGCGTATAAAATCAATTCCCAAAGTATTACGTAACGTTTGAATTATGTTTTCAGAAACCTCTTCGCCGGTAATAAAAGCTTTTTCGATTAGGTCTCTTTTCATTATGAAAGATTCACGGGGAGAAGTTTCAGAAAGTAAAAGCGCAGGAATTTCACCTACATCGTTCAGCGGAATAACATTGAAGTAAATTGGTTTCCCATTGAGTGAAAAAAGAATCGATAAGTTTTTTGTCGTGAAGTATACACTCATAATAACTCCTCTGCCAAGCAAAGGATTGCTTAACGTTAATGAGCGTTCGGATGCCAGGTGAATATTATCGACGAATTTTAATTGAAGATTATTTTCTGCACAGAAGCTGCTGATAATTTGTAAATATTTTCTTGCCAGGCCGATTACAATTGCTGAATTGTAGTTTATAATGTTATTTTTTTCTACCTCAATATATTGAATTACAAGATCTTTATTTACAGAATACGGATATAATACTGAAAGTTCCCATTTGAATTCTTCTATTAAATCCTGATGAAGAAGTGTGTTGTCATATGGTACCTGCATAATATTGAATAGTTCGAACGGCAAGGTAAATGAGGCAACATTACTTTTCAAAGGTTTTTTGATAAGCAGTTCATTAAATGCGCCCTGTAGTAGGGCGCTAATTTTTGTTTCCTTATCTTTTCCCAAATTTAAAGGCTCACTAAAATAAGCTTCATCAACAGTTTCTAAAACAAATTTACCTTCTCTATAAATTATTTCAACTACTTGAAGCTTAGTGCCTGAGATAGTGAATCCAGCATGGTTTTCAAATCCTGTCATTTTGATTTCTACTGCTCCCAAGAAGCTGTATTCTTTAGTGCCTCATTAGTTATGCTGCCGACTGTGCCGTAACCATCCGGATCCTCAATATAATATTTTGAGCCGATATGTTTAGTCGTATCAATTTTCAAAATCCTGCCTCTCCTTGAAACTACAGTATCAACAGACATTGAGGTATCGACTTGCAGTGTATAAAGTGAGTGAGATTTAGGAGTCCGATACAGACTGTCTGGTACAAAATTTCCAGTTGCCAGCTTTGCGAAAGGATTTGTAGATTTATTGATTAAAGTGTCTCTCGAATTTATAGCGCTGTCCACGCTGCTGTCGGAATTCAAGAATGCGATCAGGCTATCAAGATTGCCGGTGTATTGTTTGTGTTTTTTAAACCATAGCATTTCACCTTCCTTAAGGTTTTTCATTCTTGCTCTTGATTCTGTTTTGTAATAGTTTTCCCTCTCAACAACATGATTAGGATCTATTATTGCTACTTTAACCAGAATAATAACCAGTATTACTATTACTGCATAAAGGGCGGCATGAACATACCATGGATCTGATTTAGAGATCATTTTACCTCCGGAGCTTTCTAATTATTTGATACTTTTTCAATGAATAGAAATTTTTTGATTTTATTAAATTTAGAATTGCCTATTCCTTTTACTTTTAACAATTCTTCTAAACTATTGAACCTGCCTTTATTTTTTCTAAGGCTAATAATTTTTTCGGCAGTTTTATTACCAATCCCCGGGAGCTTAGAAAGCTCATCAATTCCGGCTGTGTTTAAGTTTATACTTTTTTCTTCCGGAATGATTTTAGGGCTATTCCTGTTAAAATTCGTTTTGTTAAAATCTAAAACTTCCTGCTTATAGTCAACAATTGTATCTTTTAATTCGGTATTCTTTTTTAAAAAATCGGCGCTCTTTTCAGAGAGTTGAAATAAGCTGTCCTCTTTAGCGTAATTAAACTTTTTGTAAGGAGATTTGTTCCCCGATTGAATAAAAGATTTATAAACAAATCCAATTGTAAAAACTATGAGCAGAAAAAAAATGACTTTTATTTCATTTTGCGTAAAACCTATTCGCTCAGATAGTTTTTTAAGCATAATAGAGTAAATATTAAAATGATTACTTTAAAGAACAATTATCTTAGAAATAATATAAGAACATAGATTATTCAGTGCAAGTATTCTTACAGAATAGCTGTGGAAAATTTTTTTTCAAATATTAACCGCTGATTGAATTATCAAAATGGATTTTCACTTATAAAGAAAATCTCTTAAAAAAATTCTTATCGTCCGAACTTGAAGATTTTTTAAAATTAGGCAGCTCGCCAAGTTCTCTTAATAATTCTTTTTCCTTGGAATTAACTCTTTTGGGGATATCTATATTTATTCTTACCAGCTGATCTCCATATCCGGAATGATTTAGGTGTTTAATACCTTTATCTTTCATCTTAAGCATTTTTCCCGGCTTAGTACCGGAATCAATTTTCAATATTGCTTTTCCATTTAACGTTGGAACCTCAACATCACCGCCTAAAACTGCATGAGGATAACTAATAAAGAGATCATAAATAATATCGTCACCCTCTCTAACAAAATATTCATGGGGAATTTCCTGGAAAACCACCTGAATATCTCCTGGCTGTCCACCGCGTTTCCCTGAATTTCCTTCACTTCGTAAAGTCATGTAACTTCCTTCATGGACACCCGGAGGCACATTTATGGAAATAGTTGCTTCTTCATTTAATCGTCCGTCACCCATACATTTTTTACATGGCGTATCAACTACAGTCCCTTCTCCATTGCAATTATTACAAGTCGTAATATTTACGAATTGACCAAAAACAGACCGGGAGACGGTTTTTACTTCGCCAGTACCCTGGCAGACCGGACAGGTTTTAGTTGAAGTCCCTGCTTCGGCACCGCTTCCATTACAACTGCTGCACTTTACTTGTTTCTTTACCTTGATTTTTTTAGTTGTACCGGTAGCAATTTCTTCCATGCTTAATTTCAAATTTATTCTTAAGTCAGAACCAGGAGTGCCTGATCCTCTTCTTCTGCCTCTGGATCGTTGTCCACCGCCAAAAAAATCATCAAAGATGGAAGAGCCTCCGAATATATCTGAGAAGTGGGAGAAGATATCATTTATATCGGTGAAACCTGATGATCCATAGGAATTACCTCTTAATCCTTCGTGCCCGAAACGATCGTATCTTTCCTTTTTATCATCATTGCTTAAAACATCATAGGCTTCAGCTGCTTCTTTAAATTTTTCTTCAGCTTCCTTATTATCCGGATTTCTATCCGGGTGATACTGCATAGCTAATTTTCTATAGGCTTTTTTTAGATCGTCCTTTGATGCATTTCTTTCGACCCCTAAAACTTCGTAATAATCCCTTTTTGCCATAAGTACTATTTATCCTCAAGATTTGAATTGTTTTTTGAATTAGATTTGGAAGTTTCAGTCTCTTCATTCGTATCTTCACTTACAATAACTTTTGAGTGGCGAATTACTCTATCTTTATACATGTAGCCTTTTTCAATTTCATCCAGTACAGTATGAGGGGCTGCATCCTTTTCCTTCCTTTGAAGCATAGCTTCATGGTATTGAACGTCGAAGGGTTTACCGACAGCTTCAATTTTTGCAACACCCTGATCATTAATAATCTTCATGAATTTATCATAAATAAGTTGAATGCCTTGTTTTAAGGATTCAATATCTTTTGCTGTATCTAAATGCTGAAGTGATCTTTCAAAATCATCTACAACCGGAAGTAATTTTATAATAAAAGTTTCTGCTGAATATTTAAGAAGATTTAATTGATCATTTTCTGTTCTTCTTTTATAATTCTCAAACTCAGCAGCTCTACGTAACAATTTATCTTTATAATCCTGAAGTTCTTTTTCAAGCTGCTCTATTTTTTCTTTTGATGATTTTAATTCTTCTTCTAAATTTTTTAAAACATTTTTATCTTCTTTGTCATCAGCATTTCCCGAAGCATTCTCATTATTTCCTACCTGAGAGTTATGTCCATCCGGTTTTAAATCATGTTTATCTTTCTTCATTAAAACGAATCTCCTTTATTTTATATTAGGGTTAGTCAAAGCTTCCGAAAGCATTTTTGCCATATAATCAACGATAGCTATAACTTTAGGATACTCCATTCGTTTAGGGCCAATAATTCCTAAAGTTCCGGAAATATCCCCTAGCTTATATTCTTTACTTATAAAACTATATTCGTGCAACTCTTCTATTTTATTTTCTTTTCCAATAGATATAAATACTTGATCAGAAGCGGCATCATTTGTTTTTTCCAAAATATGAATTATAATATCTTTATCTTCAATCAGCTCAATAACGCCCTGAAACCTTTGGGGATCTTCAAATTCAGGTTGTTTTATTACGTTTTTAGCTCCGGTAATTACCAGTTTATCAGTTTGTTTATCGTCTTTAAATATTTTGTCAATCGAGTCGATAAATAATCTTATAATTGGCTTTTGATCGTCATGAATGTCTTTAAGTCGTTCTTTGAAAGTAGTTCTTATCTCTTTAAAAGTTAGCCCGTTTAACCTTTCGTTTAATAATCTTTGTACGGAATCAATTTGAATCGATTTAATATCGGATGAAAGTTCAAGAGTAATCGTTTTTACTAATCCTGATTTTATACTGATTATTACCAAGATTTTATTCGATGAAAGGCGCACTATTTGAAGTTTTTCCAGTATTCCAGTTTCAAGCTTTGGATACATTACACAAGCCAATTGTTTGGTAATGCTGCTCAATAAAATTGAAGTTATTTTCAGCAGATCATCAGTCTCAGGAGGATTAGACTCAAAGCTTTTGTTTATAATTCCAATCTCGGAGCTGTGAAGTTTCTGAACATCCATCAGCGAATCGACATAGAAACGATATCCTTTGTCAGTAGGTACTCTGCCGGCAGAAGTATGAGGATGATCGATAAATCCGGTTTCTTCCAAATCGGACATTATATTGCGTACAGTGGCTGGTGAAATACCAATGTCATATTTTTTAGTAATATTCCGCGAACCCACAGGTGAGGCAGTTAATATAAACTGCTGGATAATATACCGAAGAATATTTTTCTCTCGTTCATTTAATTCAATGTCGATCATACTTACACAATAAAATACACTTATATTCCTAATCTAAACAACAAATATACTAATTTTTTTAAGATATTTTGTTGACTTTGAATACCAAAATAATGAACCAGATTATAATTAAAAAGTTCCAATACTTGTGATGAAATTTTTCTTCAATAGGTTCAATTTCATTTTTGAAGATTTTAAAATTAATAAAGAGAAGGTTTCTAGAAGAAAATTTGAAGTGATTAAAATATACCTAAAATAAAAAGGAATTGTTCTGGCTGAATAAGTTTTACAGTTAATAAAAAACCCGGTCCTTAAAAAAGAACCGGGTTCATAAATAGATCGGTATTAAAGATTACTTCAAGAGAACCATTTTCTTTGTTTCTCTGAATGATCTTGAACCGTCAATTGATGTAGCTTCTATTGAATAGAAGTAAACACCTGAAGACATTGATAATCCTGATGTTTCGGTATTAAATAAAAGTGAATGAACACCAGAATTCTGCAATGAATTTGACAATACCTTAACAACCGCTCCGGTAATGTTATAAACAACTATTTTAACATGGCTGTCAAATGGCAGTGCATATTGAATTGTTGTTGACGGGTTGAAAGGATTAGGATAATTTTGTGAAAGTGTATATTCTTTTGGACCTGTTACTACTGAAACTTCTACAACCTTTGAGTAATGATAAGTTCCATTTAGATCGATTTGTTTCAGTCTATAAGAAATTGTTCCGTTTCCAGCATTGGAAATATTATCAACATATGAATATGAATTCATTTGTGTGGAGTTTCCTTTACCATTAACGAAACCTACAGATGTCCATGAATTACCATATTTTTTCTCAACTTCAAATCCCTTGTTATTTGTTTCGGTAGCTGTCTGCCAGTTCAGGGTAACTTTACCATTGCTTGCAGCAGCCTGGAAAGAAGTTAATTCTACAGGTACAGTAACACCTAAGTTTGCTAATGCATCTTGTAAAATCTTAACTGTATATTTAGCATTATGAACTCCGTAACTGCCGTCATAAGAAACAAAGTTATATGTATAGATACCTTTTACAATTTCTGGTCTATTTGCTATAGCCATTGAATCTGCTGCGTTTGATAATGAAGTTAAAACTACTCCATTAGCATCTTTTGGTAAATAAGCAGCTAATGTATCCATCATTCCGCGAACTTCAGTCTGAACACCTTCAATTTTACCATTGCCGTCCCAATCAGAAGCAGCTTTGATATCATCGAATGAAGTAATAGGACCATGGCAGTTTACGCATCCGCCTACTAAATCATGAGGTGTTCCACCGGTTGTATCAACCATACCAAACTGATGACTTGGACTGTTTCCAGTACCTATATTAGCCATATGGCATGTAACGCAAGCATTTGGAACTGATCCGTGAGTATTTAATCCAGCTAAAGTTGTATCTCCAAATTCATAAGCATTTTGTCCGAAGAGCATGTCTGCCTGAGGAGCCATTGGTTCGAAATGCTGTTTCCAGCCATAATACGGAGCAACATCAGTTATTTGAGTATTTCCAACAATACGAGCTTGATGGCATCTCATACACAACTGTCCATTTCCTCCTGCAGTAACAGCATAACCATTTAATAAAGTAATATTGCTCATTATTCTTAAGCCAAAGTTTGTTCCATCATGAGGATCATGGCAAACTGCACAGCTAATATTTACATCACCGTCGTCAGCCGTATATCCAGGATTTGTTGGATTCTTAAGATATTTAACATACGCAGCACCGCTATGGCATGGATAGCATGAAGTTCTAGCTGTATGTTCACCATTTGTAAATTTATAGTGAGCAGATGTTACGTAATAAGTACCAATTGTGTGGTGTGTAGGTGCATCATGACATTGAAGACAAACACCTGCATTTAAAGTTGCTGAAACGTACTGACCTGTAGCATCATAACCACCGGTTGCATGTTTCGTTACAGGACCATGGCAGCTTTCACATCCGATTGTACCTAAATTAACCAGGTTATCAGTTTCAGAAACTAATAGATTCCAGGCTGTCTGGTCGTTAGTTGGAATTAAATAATCACCGCCTGATAATGTATAAGTTTTATACCATGTTGTATCAAATCCATCTTGATGTGCAAGATATCCAAAATTGCCATTATCAACATTTTGATCCCAACCGGTTGTATGGCATTTAAAACAATGAGGGGCATAGGCTCCTACTAACTGATTGTTTACGTTTGTTGTTTCCAACTGACCGGTAATACCTTCCTTAAAAACGTTAGCATGCGGAGTTAATTTCCAGCTGCTATACTTTTTCATTGTTGCTGGATGACAAGTTTCGCAATCCGTATTAATATCTGGACCAAGATATGTGTCCACATAAAAACTATCTACATCAGTACTTGCACCGCCATTGACAGAAAGATTTACGGCATACCATCCAACAATATCAGGTGTAAACTTTACGGTTTGATCTGATGTGCTATTAAAAGCTGCGTTAGAACCGGTTGGTACAGCATCGAAAGACCATGTAAATTGATTAACACCGCCTGCAGTATCTGCAGTCAAATAAATCGGCATTCCAACAGCTACCGTATGGTTACCGCTGTAAACAGGGTTAGATCCTGCAGGATAGGTACCAACTATCGTTGAAGTTAATAACCGAGGAGAAATTGGCATTGTCTTTATTTTTGCCGTTTGTGCAGATGTATTTAAGAACGGCAATAGAGAAAACGTGCCAATTGTCAGAATTGTAACTAGTAATTTTAATTTATTCATAGGATATCCCCGAAAATTTGTTTATTAATATTCGGTTGATTATTAACAAATAATGTACCGTAAATTAAAATTTTTGTTATTTCTAAATTGGAGAAAAATAATTGGTAGTTATAATTATAGTTTCCGAATTGTAAGAATATAACTTTTCATATTATCATTGTTGAGATAAGTTTAAATCTATGTAGTTATATTCAACAAAATATCTTAAGAATTTGAACAATTTTAAATTAGTTTTACAGATAAATAAATGGTATAACATTTAATTAGTTTAGGATTATTATCTGTAATGATTTTTGAAAACATTTAAAAAATTTGAAAAGTGAAATAGATCTATAACATTTTTCTTTTTGTTTGATATTCCTTTAAATGGTAAATTTTAAATAGGAATACAAAAAAAATTATAATCTAATTTTGCATAAAATATTTGGAGAAAGTTTTGGATAATACTTACGAATCAGCCGGAGTTAGCATTTCTACAGGAGATGAAACGATTAAGAAAATTAAATCATTCGCCAAAAGTACTTTCAATAAAAATGTACTCTCGGATATAGGATTATTCGGAGGCTTTTATGAATTAGATTTGAACGAGTATAAAAACCCTGTTCTTGTTTCCAGTGTTGACGGAGTTGGTACTAAATTGAAAATAGCATTTGCTTTGGACAAACATAACACGGTCGGTCAAGATTTAGTAAATCATTGTGTAAATGATATAGCTGTTTGCGGTGCGAAACCTCTTTATTTTTTAGATTACCTTGCTTTTGGAAAATTGAATTCCGATAAAGCATCTAAAATTGTTGAAGGATTTTCAATTGCATGTAAAGAAAATGGATGTGCTTTAATTGGCGGCGAAACAGCTGAAATGCCGGGACTATATGATAAAGATGAATATGATATGTCAGGCACAATTGTCGGAGTAGTTGATAAATCAAAAATTATAAATGGTAAAGAATATTTCAGAAAGGAGATGTACTTTTAGGATTTTTATCAAACGGACTTCACACAAATGGTTATTCTCTTGCACGCAAAGTACTGCTGGAAAAGCATAAGCTTACGGATAAGTTTGAAGGATTGTCCGGTACACTTGGTGAAGAGCTGCTTAAAGTTCATAAATCATATTTAAAACTGATAACATATCTCAAATGAGAATATAAATATTAAGGGACTTTCCCATATTACGGGCGGAGGAATCGTTGGAAATACAAATAGAATATTACCATGATAATTTAAAGTTAAATATAAATTGGAAAGCCTGGGAGATGCCTGAGATCTTTAAACTAATTCAAGCAGCCGGAAATATTACGAATGAAGAAATGCGGAAAGTGTTTAATCTGGGCATTGGGTTAATCGCGGTAGTTGATAAGGTTAATGTTGAAAGCACAATAAAATTATCTCGACAATTAAAAGAGGAGCCTATAATAATAGGGGAAATAGTTTAATTTTCGTTTAAGATTTTTTTGATAATAACTTTAAAATTTTAGGAATGAATAATTCCAATATTTAGAAATTTTAATAATCTAAAATACCAACCAATCATTTGTAAATTAACTGCACACTCTATATATTTTTCGTGTGGAAAAACTAATTAAATATTTTCTAATATTTCTTCCATTACTTTTTATATTCGGATGCAATAAAGGTATTGTTCCAAATTCAATTGAAGAAGAACAGCAAAAAGCAGGCTTTAGCGGGACAATTACTTTTACAGGTGCATGGCCCGATAGTGTTAAAAATACTATCCTTGTAGTATTTATCGATCCATTAAATTCTCCAGCCTCATTTAGCGTATTTAATGTGGGTTATATTAGCCATCCAATTCCGTATGGAGTCACAGAATTTAACTTTTCTACAATTATAGATTCAGGATTTGTGCCGATTCAGGCTGGCTCGTATTCTTACATTGCTGTTGCTCAATCTAAAAAGGCAGTTTTATCTCTCAATCGTTCAGATTGGGATGTTGTTGGTATTTATTATGCAAATGGAGATACTACTCAACCTGGGAAATTAATAATTCCTAAAAATACTATTGTAAAAAACATCAACATTAAATGCGATTTTTCTCATCCACCTCCACAGCCGCCTGGAGGTAATTGATGAAAATAATAATCTTAGTAATATTTCTTATTTTTAATTCTGTTTCATTACTTGCTCAAGGTTATGATATTTCCGGAACTGTAAATGATTCTTCCGGGTTACCCTTGTTAGGAGTTAATGTAGTTTTGCCTGGAACAAAATATGGGGCAGCAACAAATTATGAAGGTAAGTTTAAGATAAAAAATGTAAAGCCGGGGAAATATAATATTGAGTTCTCAAGCATCGGTTATAAAAGTAAGTTAATTAGTAGTCAGGAAATAAGAAATAAATCACTTGAAATAAATATAACACTTCAACAAACTGCGGTTGAATCTCAGCAAGTGGTTATTACTGCCAGCAAATATTCTCAAAAAATATCTGATCTGCCGGTAAGTGCGAATGTCATTAGCTCTAATGAGTTAGACAAAAAAGACATTACTGACTTACGTGATGCGATGAGATATGTCCCGGGCGTAAATATGGTAGATGATCAAATAAGCATCAGAGGTTCAAGCGGTTACAGTAGAGGAGCGGGAACCAGAGTACTTTTGGAAATTGACGGAATACCCTATTACACAGGTGATACCGGCGAAATTATCTGGGAGATTGTACCTGTTTCGGAAATTCAGAGAGTCGAAATAATAAAAGGAGCAGCAAGTTCTCTTTACGGTTCCTCTGCAATTGGAGGAGTAGTAAATATTATTACGAAAGGAATTAGTTCTAAACCCGTTACTTATATTAAAACTAGTATTGGCGGATATGATAAACCTTATTATTCAATCTGGAACTGGTCGAAAGAATTAAGAACATTTAGCGGCCTTACGGTTTCACATTCTAACCGGATAGGAAAATTTGGTTTTGCACTTTCATTAACCCGTCTTTCGGATATGAGCTATAAGCAGAGCGGATTTTATACCAGGTATATCGGCTACTTTAAAGGGATGTATAATTTTTCTCCTTCATCGTCATTAACTTTTTTTGCTAATTCTTTAAATCAAAATCACGGAAATTTTTTATATTGGAAGGATTCAAGAAATGCCCTGGTTCCTCCTAATGCTGATCAAGGGCAAAAAGTAATTTCAAACAGATATATGTTTGGTGGAATTTACAAGCAGATTATAAATGATAAACTTTTTATGAATGTAAGGGCAAGTTATTATCGTTCTGATTGGTGGGACCAAACTACTTCTTTTGATTCATCTTTATCAAACTTATTTAGACTCGAAGTTCAGGCAAATGCAAATTTAGGAAAAGATTTAATTTTGGTTTCAGGAATTGAAGCCACGACGGATAAACTAAAATCCAATCTATTTAACAATCAAACTTCTTTTGGATACGGTATTTATTCTCAAGCTGATTATAAATTTAATTTCCCTTTATCTCTGTCTGTAGGTGCGCGATATGATTATAGTAAGTTAAGTAATCAGATTGGAGTAAATGCTTTTTCGCCAAAGGCAGGATTGAATTATAAACTGACAAATCAAATTGTATTAAGATCATCGTTTGGAACCGGTTTTAGAGCGCCTACACTTGCCGAAGCTTTTACTTCTACCAGTGCAAGCGGCATAACAATAAAGCCAAATCCTAATTTAAAACCGGAAACAAATTGGACTTTTGAATTTGGAATGAATTATCAATTTACAAATTATATCAATTTTGATGCTGCATTATTTCAAAATGAATTCTATGATTTTATAGAACCAAACGTTGATCCTAAAGATGGTTTGGTTTATTTTGATAATGTTACCAGGGCGAGAATTCAAGGATTTGAATTTAATACAAATTATTCTTTCTTAAATGATAAATTAAAATTATCACTTAATTATACATACCTTTGGGCGAGAGATCTTCAGCAAAATTCACCATTAAAGTACAGGCCGCGTAACATGGCATATGCAAGCCTGGACTATTCATTTTTTAATTTTGATGTAGGTGCTGATTATCGTTATTCAAGTAAAGTTGAAGAGATTGATTTTGAGCTTATTAATCTTGGTGTTGTAAAGGATGGTGACAAAAGAGTTGATATAAAAGTCCTTGATTTAAGAGCGGGATATAAATTAAAAATATTACGTGTACCTGCTAAAATATATTTAAATGTTAATAATGTTTTTAATTATAATTATGTTGAGTTAATCGGCAACCTGGCTCCGATAAGAAACTATGCTCTCAGCTTTGAGCTTTTATTTTAGCATTTCAAATATTAATTTTACAAAAGATTAAATAAGAATAAATCCTATTCAAAAATAGGGGAAAAGAAGGTCTTTATGTTTATCGACACACATGCGCATTTATTTTATCCGAACTTTGACGGCGAACTTGACGATGTACTTAATCGTGCAAAAGAATCGGGTGTAAATTATATTATTGTTCCCGCAACAGATTTAGAAACCTCCCGGAAAGTAATTGAACTAATAGAAAAATATGATTTCATTTATGGTGCTGTCGGCGTTCATCCACATGAAACTAAAGATTGGAATGATTCATACATCTCGAAAATTGAAGAGTTAGCTGATCATAATAAGATTGTTGCTATTGGTGAAATCGGACTTAGATTATTTTTACGATTATTCCCCTAAAGAAAAACAGATTGAAGCATTCAAAGCACAAATAGAACTTGCTCTAAGAATTAAAAAACCTATCATTGTTCATAACCGTGAATCCGATGATGACGTGATGAGCATTATTAAAGGATATTCCGAAAGTGATTTAAAAGCTCAGTTCCATTGTTTCAGCAGTACATTAGAAAATGCAAAAGAACTTGTTAGATTGAATCATTTTATTTCATTTACCGGGAATATAACTTTTAAAAAGGCAGACAACCTAAGCAATATAATTTCTAATCTCAGTCTTGAAAGTGTTATGCTTGAAACTGATTCGCCTTTTATGACGCCCGAACCATATCGTGGCAAGAGGAATGAACCTTCCTACGTAAAATTGGTTGCAGAAAAATTAGCGGAAGTTCATCATCTTAATGTTGAAGACGTAGCAAGAATAACTTCATATAATGCATTTAGAATGTTTGGTGTTGGATCTAAACCGGGAACAAGTTTCACTTACAAGATCGGGAACTCATTATATATTAATGTTACGAACAGGTGTAACGCTAATTGTGTATTCTGCGACAAGGAAGAAGAATCTGTAATCAGCGGTTATAACCTTAAAATGAGTAAAAGTGAAGAGCCTGATTCAAGCATTTATATAAAAGAAATCGGCGACCCAAAACAGTATAAAGAAATCGTTTTTTGCGGTTACGGAGAACCGACTCTTCGATGGAATATTGTGAAAGAAGTTGCTAGGTATGTGAAAGAAAATGAGGGTAGAACCAGATTAATTACAAACGGGCACGGCAGTTTTATAAACAAAAGGGATATAACACCTGAGTTGAGCGGATTGATTGATTCCGTTTCAATAAGTTTTAATTCCGCTGACCCGCGTCAGTATTCTGAGTTAATGGGACTTGAAACAAGATATTTTAACGAAATGATTACCTTTGCAAAAAATGCAAAAAATTATACCGAAAAAGTTATTATGACTGTTATAGCCATGAACGAAGTGGATATTGAGAGAGCAAGGAAAGTTGTAGAAGAAAAAATCGGTGTGGAGTTTAGAGTTCGTCAATATTTTTAAATAGTACTTGAGGCTGAATTTCAAATCCAAATATGATATTTAATTAGATCGTAATTACATTCATGATAATAAGTCTAATTCTTAAGACTGCCTTATCATTTCCTTTTCTTTCATTAAAAAATTTTAAACTATGAAAACAATTTTACTTTTTCTTCTTACAATTTTTGTTACTAATATATTCCCTAAGAATAATGCACAGAATTTAAAGTCTAAAATTGACTCTGTATTCACCGATCAATTTTTCGCCTCCACTCTAATGGGGATTGATGTGTATGATCTGACAGCAAAAAAAGAATTGTATAGAAAGAATGAAAAACTTCTTTTCCGTCCGGCATCAAATATGAAAATATTAACTACTTCTGCCGGGCTGGTTTTTCTTGGGCCGTCATACAATTTTCAAACTTCTATATATTATACGGGTGAAATTATTAATGGTACTTTGTACGGTGATTTATTTATTGTCGGCGGCTGTGATCCGGATTTTTCAACAAATGATTTAGACTCATTGGTTTCAGTAGTTAGATCTGCAGGCATTCATGAAATTACTGGTAATCTTTTCGGTGATGTAACTATGAAAGATTCGCTTTTCTGGGGTAACGGCTGGATGTGGAATGACGATCCGTCAACAGACGCACCTTATTTAACTGCACTTGATATAAATGCCAATTCAATCGGTGCAATTGTTAAAAGCACTAAACTCGGTCAGAAGGCGCAAATTACTTTAGTCCCCACATCAAATTATTTTAAGATTGAAAATTTTACAACGACAGTTTCTGCTGACAGTCCTAATACCTATTCAATGGACAGAGATTGGATTCACAGAAAAAACACTTTAAAATTCGAAGGGAATATAAATCAAAAGGCAGTTCCAGATTCTCTGCAAGATACTTTAATGGTAAATGTCTATGATCCGGCCAAATACTTTTTAACTTTAATGAAAGAACATTTAGAAGGAAGAGGAATAAATGTCGACGGCAAGATTTATTTTTCTAAGATTCCTGATTATGCAATCAATCTATTTAATTTTGATCGGCCTTTTGGAAATGTTATAACACATTTAAATAAAGTTAGCTATAATCTTGGAGCCGAGATGACGCTTTATGCTATTTCGGCAAAGTATTTCGGAACACCCGCAACAGCCAAAAACGGAATTAAAATGGTGGATAGCCTTATAACTCTTGCAGGTATGAATCCTTCTGATTATAGAATAGTAGACGGCTCCGGTGTTTCACATTATAATTTGATCTCATCAGAATTAATATTAGCTGTTCTTAAATATATGTATTATGACAAACCGGATTTATTTACAATACTTTATAATTCATTTCCTATCGCCGGCGTTGACGGTACTTTAGATAATCGGATGAAAAATACTCCGGCTCAAAATAATGTTCATGCAAAGACGGGAACTTTAAGCGGGGTTTGCAGTCTGTCCGGATATGTTACTGCAAAAAACGGCCATCTATTAGCGTTCTCCATGCTTGTGCAGAATTATGTTGGCAGTTCGAAAATAGGCAGAGGTTTTCAGGATAGAATTTGTAATATTTTAGCTGAATATAATTAATACCGTGTGTTTATATCAAGAGTAATAAAATATTATACTCTGTTACTCGTAATAATTAAAAACAAATAAGGTAATTTATAAATGAAGTTTTATAAAGAATACACAGTTACTGCCGAGCCGTTCAACCCTGAGATAATTTCAAGTATTTTGTGGGAACTTGAAATAACGGGGATAAATGAAGAAGTAAATTGCCTTAAAGTGTTTGCAAATGAAAAAAGTCAGGTTAATCTAGAGGCAATTTCAGATTTATTAAAAAGACTAGTAAAAGAAAAAATGATTTTCAATTTTAATGTTGAGGAAAATCTGCTTGAAGAAAAAAACTGGAATGAAGAATGGGAAAAGTCAATCAAGGTTACTGAAGTTTCCGATAAGATTATAATCAAGCCAACATTCCGTGATTATCAAGCCAGGCCTGGTCAAATTGTAATTACAATAGATCCCAAAATGTCTTTTGGTACAGGCGATCATCAAACTACAAAACTTGTTTTACTGTTTCTGGAAGATAAAGTAAAAAAAGGAATGAAAGTTCTCGATGTCGGATCAGGTACAAGTATTCTGGGAATCGCATGTATAAAACTTGGCGCTGAAAACGTAATTGCGATTGATAATGATGAATGGTGCTTTTCAAATGGAAAAGAAAATTGCGAGCTTAATTCAGTAACTAAAAAAGTTGATGTCAGATTAGGCGAGATTAAAGATATTGCTGAACGAAATTTTGATTTGATTACTGCAAATATTCAAAAAAATGTTTTAGTTGACATTGCTGGGGAAATCAAAAAAAGAATTAATAAAGGTGGAATCCTCATCCTTTCCGGTTTACTTTTTACCGATGAAAATGATATTCTTAAAACATATACTGGTTTGGGATTTACATTTCAGGAGAAAAAATCTCTTGATGAGTGGATAGCACTTTCATTTGTAATTACTTAAAAGATAAATGTTGATAATTTTATATTACATTTATCATACTCTTCTTAAAAAACACATATGAAAAACTAAATTCTCATTTAACCAATAATTTAATTTTTATTTACTTTTTTAATATAAAATCCCAAAAAATATTTATTGAAAACGTGTACTTATTCAGCTAAATTGCATTTGCAATGGAAAAAATTTCTTTTTTTAAAATGAGCGGTGCTGGAAACGATTTTATTCTTATTGACAGGAATAAAGTACCTGATATTGTTCTTAATCAGAATTTAATTAGAAAACTATGTGATAGAAGAAATGGTGTTGGTGCTGATGGTATTATAACAATTTCCAACTCTCAATCATACGATTTTGATATGGAGTATTTTAATGCTGATGGCTCTACCGGAAGCCTTTGTGGAAATGGTGCTAGATGTGCAATTAAGTTTGCGGACTTAAGCGGAAGAATAAAATCCGGAAGGACTAATTTCTTATCGAATAGTATTCCTTATTCAGGCGAAGTTTTGGACGAAAATAAAATTAAGTTTAATTTTAATTCACCTAAAAATTTAAAATTTAATTTTTTTATTTATGCATATAATCAAATGATAAATTCTTGTTATGCCGATACCGGGTCTCCGCATGTCATAATAAAAGTAGAAGATATTTTGCGTATACCGGGAAATCCGAAATCATATTTTAATAATTTAAATGAAGTGCCGGTTTTTGAGATAGGAAAAGAAATTAGATTCCATCGTGATTTTGAACCTATTGGAACCAATGTAAATTTTATAAAAATTATTGATAATAAGGTTTATATACGAACTTATGAACGGGGAGTTGAAGATGAAACTCTTGCTTGCGGAACCGGTGCGACCGCATCAGCTTTGATTGCACACTACCAGCATAAATTAGCCCCGCCAGTTCATCTAATTACTAAAGGCGGCGATGAACTTATTGTAGATTTTTCTATTGAAGGGAAAAACATAAACAATCTTTCGTTAACAGGGCCGGCAAAAATAACATTTACCGGCGAATTTAGTTTAAACCAGTTTAATTAATCATCCGGAGAAAAAATGTCAAAAGTAATATTTACTATTCAATATGAACTTAAACCAGAAAAAAAAGATGAATATTCTACCGTTGTTAAAGAGCTTAAAAATCTTTTAAAAGCTGACGGTTTAGAAAATTATTCTGTTTATGAGGTTAAAGGAAAAGGCTACCATTTTCAGGAAGTTTATTCTTTCTCATCAGAAGAGGCCTATGAGGCTTTTGATGATAATCAAAACGAAAGAATTAATCTCCTCATAAACAAATTAAGCGACATGACTGTAGAAAATTCTACAAAATATTCAACGCTTTATGAAATTACCGAAGCCTAGTTCTGTTCGATATTAAGTGAAAGCGGTAGTTTGACCGCTTTCTATTTTTCAAATCTCCATTCCTTTTCCAAATTTCATTTTTAAAGGGTTCTAATCTTAGAAAAATTTTTAATTTTAGTTTGAATAAAAAGAAACAGAAGCAACAGTTTATAATATACTTAGCATGAATTTTGATATCGTATATCCTTATTTGTTCGGGAAAGTAACTTCAAAATCAAGTAACATTATGGAAAAGTAATTATGAGTAAAACTGTTCACCGGATTTATATTGCATCATTTATAATTATTTGTGCATTTACGGTTATTATACTAAGTGTAAATGGTTATAATTACTACAAAGCACCAATCGAGCAACGTTTTTTTATGCAGCAAAATAATTTGCTAAAACCGAGCGGATTAATCGGTCACGGCTTAGGTATTTTTGGCAGTTTTTTTATGATTGTCGGAGTAGCTTCTTATATGATAAGGAAGAGGGTTAAAGCACTTTTTAAATTCGGATATTTAAAATATTGGCTCGAGTTTCACATCTTCTTATGTACGTTGGGTCCCATCTTAATTTTATATCATACCGCATTTAAGTTCGGGGGGATAGTCGTTGTTAGCTTCTGGAGTATGGTTGCAGTTGTGTTAAGCGGGGTAATCGGAAGGTTTCTTTATGTTCAAATTCCTCATACAATTCAAGGGCAGATGATAGGAATGAACGAATTAAATTCGTTAAGCGAAAATCTTTCACATCAGTTAAAAGATGATTTTGCTATACCGGAAGAAATATTTGCAAGGATACAGGAAATTTCTTCCACTTATCGTTATAAAAGAGTAAAATTTACTACAGGTTTATCACTAATAATAAAGGACTATATTGGTATAAAAAATGTATTGCGTAGGCTCAAACATGAATTAAAAGTTGCCGGAATTTCCAAATCAAAGCGAAAAGAAATTCTACTTACAGCAAAATCTAAATTAGTTGTTTCTAGAAGGATCGGCATGCTGCAAACAATGCAGAAGTTATTCGGTTATTGGCACGTGGTTCATCTGCCTTTTGCTCTTATTATGTTTATTATAATGGTAATTCATATTGCAGTTGAAATTGTCTTTGGCTATAAGTGGATATTTTAATTTCGGAGAAATATTTCAAAGTAAGCAAAAAATCATCCGGCTTAGATAGAAATTTTTATTATCTGAAAAAATAAATACCAGTATCAATCGTTAAAGAGGTTAATAATTTTGAAGGGGAAGGAATAAACATGTATTAATATTTTCTGATTTTAAATTGGATAGAATTTTATATGGAAATTATGTTTGAAAATATACTGGCTTACATAATTATTTTTTTAGTTGGTATTATTGTCCTTGCCTTTTATTTAAGAAAAATCAAAAAAAGTAGTGAGCGAACAAAAGCAAAAATTGCCTCTGCAAAAAAATTCGGATTATATGAGCCGGTATCGTTACATCCGGTTATTGATCCGGACAAATGCCGCGGCAGCGGAGCTTGTGTAGAAGCTTGCCCAGAAGAAGATATTTTGGGAATGATTGATGGACAGGTTCATGTAATAAATGCATCTAGATGTGTTGGGCATGGGGCTTGTTTTCATGCTTGTCCTTTTGATGCAATTACTTTGTGCATCGGTACTGAAAAAAGAGGAGTGGAACTACCTCATATTAGTCAGGAATTTGAAAGCAATATACCAGGGTTGTTTATTGCCGGCGAACTTGGCGGTATGGGCTTAATTAAAAATGCTGTTGAACAGGGGAAACAAGCGGTTAATTACCTTTCTACAAAATTAAAATCTTCCCCTAAAGCAGATTATGATGTTATAATTGTCGGTGCTGGACCAGCAGGGATTGCGGCATCATTAACTGCAGCAAAAAACAAAATGAAATACTTAACTCTTGAGCAAGACAGCCTCGGCGGAACAGTTTATAATTTTCCGAGAGCAAAAATTGTTATGACGTCTCCAATGGATTTACCACTTCACGGGAAAGTAAAACTCAGGGAAACTTCGAAAAATGATTTGCTTAATCTCTGGCAGACAGTATTATCAAAAAATAAAATCAAAATAAATGAGAATGAAAAAGTTGAATCAATTAATAATTTAGGTGAAAATTATTTTGTCCTTAAATCTAACAAAGCTACTTATACATCAAGAGGAATAGTGCTGGCAATTGGAAGAAGAGGAACACCGCGTAAATTGAATGTTCCAGGAGAGAACAAGGAAAAGGTTGCGTATAGATTAATTGAATCAGAATTAATAAAAAATCAAAAAATACTTGTTGTTGGCGGAGGCGACTCAGCAATTGAAGCAGCATTACTTTTATCAGAAGAAAATGAAGTATCCATATCTTACAGAAATGAAAATTTCTCCAGGCTGAAACCAAAGAATCTTGAATATATAAATGAAGCAATTCTTCTGGCAAAAGTTAAAGTTATTTACAATTCAAATGTTAGAGAAATACTGGATGATAAGGTGATATTATCTGTAAATGGTAAAGAGAATGATTTAACTATTAAAAATGATCTGGTATATGTTTTTGCAGGCGGCGTTTTACCGACAGCCTTTCTTCAGCAAATCGGTGTGAAGATTACTAAAAAATATGGCGATGCAATTTTAAAACATCAAAATTAATCTGAATCTTAAAAAGAGGTAATTGAATAAGACTGAAATAAATAACCAAACACATTGCAAAATTATTAGAAATGTTGAAGTAGTGTGCTTCAAAAATAAAGAAAAATTATTCGAAAAAATTCCGAAATTATTTTTCATTTCTGTTCTTTTGACAATTTTATTTTCACGCGGAATATTTGCACAAATATCGCCGGGTGATCTAACTACCGCTCATGTCAAACTTGAAGGCCTGAGTAACTGCACTAAATGCCATGAGCTTGGCAAACGAGTTGTAGCTTCTAAGTGTCTTGATTGCCATACAGAAATTAAACAATTAATTTCTGAGGGAGTGGGTTATCATGCCGGCAGTGAAGTTAAGAATAAAAACTGCTGGAGCTGTCATAGTGAGCACCATGGAAGAGATTTCCAGATAATTCATTTTGATCAGAATAATCTTAATCATGAACTGACTGGTTTTAAGCTTGAAGGTAAACATTCTCAAATTAAATGTTTTGACTGTCATAAGACAAAGTTTATTACGAATAAGTTATTTGAGAAAAGGAAAAACACGTTTTTAGGATTAAGCACAAAATGCATTTCGTGTCATGAGGATGTTCATCAAAATACTTTAGGAAGTAACTGCGGGTCGTGTCATAATTCGATTAAATTCAAACCGGCAGTATTTTTTAATCATGACAGTACAAAATTTAAATTAACAGGTGCACATGCAAAAGTTGAATGCATTAAATGTCATATTAATCAAAAATTAAATGGAAAGTTATTCCAAAAATTTACAGGACTTGATTTTGCAAACTGCACACCATGCCATAAGGACGTTCACAAAGGAAAGTTTGGGAAAAACTGTTCAAACTGCCATAACGATAATTCATTTAAAGTATTGAAAAGAAATTCTTTTGATCATGATAAAACAAAATTTCCGCTTAAAGGTGCTCATGCAAATGTTAAATGTTCTAGCTGTCACGGAAGCAATTTGCTTTCAAAACCTAAATTTGCTTTATGCACCGACTGCCACAAGGATGCTCACTTCGGTGAGTTTAATGTCAATAATGTGGTAAGAGATTGTAAGGATTGTCATTCTGTGGAGAGTTTTAAAATTACAAGTTTTACAATAGCTGATCATAACAAAATAAAATTTGAATTAACCGGTGCTCATTTAGCTATACCGTGCCAGTCATGTCATTATAAAGAAAATGTTAAACAGTGGCATTTTAAAAATATTGGGATAGGGTGTATAGATTGTCATAAAAATGTTCATGGATCGGAAATAAAAGAAAAGTTTATGCCGAAAAATGATTGTGCATCCTGTCATTCAACAAATGATTGGAAAACTATTTCATTTAATCATGATATTACAAATTTTAAGCTTGAAGGGAAGCATAAAAGTGTTATATGCAGTGACTGTCATGAATCGAAAACAGTTGATAATAAAATTGAGTTCAAATTTGTTTCACTTAAATCTGATTGTCAAACTTGTCATCACGATATTCATTTTGGACAGTTTGATTCTGAGCAGAAAGGGAATAAACCAGTTTGTGAAAACTGCCATGGTTTTGATAATTGGAAACCGGTGAAATTTGATCATGAAAAAACCGTTTTCCCATTAAAAGGAGCTCACGAAAAATTGTTGTGCTCATCTTGTCATAAAAAAGTTTCTGAAAATGGAAACGTTTATATCAATTATAAAATAAGAGATTTTAAATGCGCTTCCTGTCATTCATAATAATTTTGATAATAGGAACTATCAGTATATTTCCACAGTCTCCGCATGGAAAGGATTTGAAAATAGACTGCTCTAATTGTCATGAATCGACAAACTGGAAAATAATACCAAAGCATATAAAGTTTGATCATAATAAGGAAACTTCTTTTAAATTGACAGGACAGCATGTAGAAGTCAACTGTCAATCATGTCATAAAAGTTTAATCTTTTCTGAAGTTAAAACAGAATGTATTTCTTGTCATAAAGATGTTCACCAAAATACACTTGGCTCTAATTGCGAAAAATGCCATACAACAAATACGTGGATAGTATCCAACATAATTCAAATACATCAAAACAGCCGCTTCCCACTTGTAGGAGTGCATTTAAATGTTGATTGCCGCAGCTGTCATTCCGGTTATGATAATTTATACTTTCCTCCTCAGAGCGTATCTTGTTTTAGTTGTCACGCAAAACAGTATTATGCAACTGCAGCACCAAATCATGTTCAATCAAATTTTTCTACCAATTGCCAGGATTGTCATAGTATGACTAGCTTTACCTGGGGAGCTTCGAACTTTAATCATAGTTTTTTCCCGTTGGTTGGCGGACATAATATAGCAAATTGCTATAGCTGTCATACACCTGGAACTGATTTTAAAGGATTAACAACAGACTGTTATCCATGCCATAAACAGCAATATTTAACTGCAAAGAATCCGGATCATGTTCAAGCAAAATTCCCAATTACGTGTCAGGATTGTCATAATATTTACAGCTTTACTCCAGCAACTTTTAATCACAGTACTACAGGATTTCAGTTAACAGGCGCTCATACTTCGGTGTCTTGTCAATCTTGCCATACAGCTGGTTATACAAATACACCGAGTGATTGTTATTCGTGCCATAGCAAGGATTATGCTGGAACAACAGATCCTAATCATACTACGCAAGGATTTTCTCATGACTGTACACAGTGTCATTCAACGACAAATTGGGGTGATGCAAACTTTAATCACAGTACAACTGGTTTCGCACTGACAGGAGCACATATTTCCACTACTTGTCAGTCTTGCCATACAAATGGATACACAACACCTCCGGCAACAACATGCTATAGTTGCCATCAAACTAATTATCAAAGTACAACAAGTCCAAGCCATACTGCCTCTGGTTTACCCCAAACCTGTCAAGATTGTCATAATACTACGGCATGGACACAATCAACATTCAATCATGCGACAACAGGGTTTACATTAACCGGTGCACATGTTTCGCTGGATTGTTCATCATGCCATAAAGGAACAGTAACAGGATTAACAACAGATTGCTATTCATGTCATAGTCAGGATTATGCAAATACAACAGATCCTAATCATACTGCGCAAGGATTTTCACATGATTGCACACAATGTCATTCAACTACAAACTGGGGCGATGCAAACTTTGATCATAGTACCACCGGATTTGCACTAACCGGTGCGCATGTTTCCACTACTTGTCAGTCTTGCCATACAAATGGATATACAACACCTCCGGCAACAACATGCTATAGTTGCCATCAAACTAATTATCAAAGTACAACAAGTCCAAGTCATACTGCATCCAGTTTACCGCAGACATGCCAGGATTGTCATAATACAACAACCTGGACACAATCGACATTTAACCATGCAACAACAGGGTTTACATTAACCGGTGCACATGTTTCGCTGGATTGTTCATCATGCCATAAAGGAACAGTAACAGGATTAACGGCTGATTGTTATTCATGTCATAGTCAGGATTATGCAAATACAACAGATCCACCACATAGTACACAAGGATTTCCGCATGACTGTACACAATGTCATTCTACGACAAATTGGAGCGGGGCAACATTCGATCACAGCACAACAGGATTCCCATTAACAGGTGCTCATACAAGTGTATCGTGTCAATCATGCCATGCATCGGGTTACACAACTCCGCCGGCTACTACATGCTATGCTTGTCATACAACTGACTATAATAATACAAATAATCCGCCTCACCAGTCGGCTGGTTATCCAACGGATTGTACTCAGTGTCATACAACTACAGCATGGTCGCCGTCAACATTTAATCATACACAGTATTTTCCTCTTACAGGTAGTCACAACGTTTCTTGTGGAAGCTGTCATCAAACTATTTCAAATTTTGCAGTTCATTCGTGCAATACATCTTGTCACCAAAGCGCACATCATCAGAACGAAGATTGTTATACATGTCATAAAACAGGCAATGGTGATTAAATAAAATTCGAATTTATGTTTATGAAAAAGAAAAATTTAGAAATACTTTTTTTTGTTTTAATATTGGTTTTTTCGTTTAACATGTCATTCGCTAAAACTTTCGTTAGTAAAAAACAGGGTAAGATTTCATTTATCACATCACAAAATATTTATTTGAGATTTGATAATACAGACGGTATTTCTGTGGGAGATACTGCCTTTTTTTATAAGGATAAAAAGTATGTGCCGGTAATGGTAATACAGTTTTTATCTTCCGGTTCCTGCTCAGGCAAAAAAATCGGAAATATAAATTTAAAAGTTGGAGATAAAGTATTTGTTTGGTCTAAAATTGATGAAACTAAAACTCTCACGCTTGAAAACGCAGGTGATGAAAAGGACACAAATTTAGTTAAGGATACAACTCAGCTGAAAATTAAAAGGAGTAAAATTTTTATTCCTCCGCACCGTTCAAATTTTTACGGCAGCTTTACTGCAAATTCTTTTTCAGGTTTTGCAAATTATGCAAATAGTGTGGGAACTCAAAGCTGGTGGTATTCATTAAACTTAAATGCCGAAAACATAGGCGGTTCACCATTCTATTTTACCAATTATATGAACTTCAATTATTTAACTTCGGAATGGGGAAATATAAAATACAATGTTTTTAATAATGTTAAGGTTTATGATTTATCATTAGGCTACAAGGTAAATAAATTTAGCATTTGGCTTGGCAGACATATGAATAATAATATTTCAAGCGTTGGACCAGTTGATGGATTACAATTAGAAAAAGGATTTGGAAACTTTTCTTTTGGAGGAGTTGCAGGTTCTAGGCCTGACTTTTTGCACATGGGCTTAAATTCAAATTTGTTTGAGTACGGTGCGTATATAAATAGATCTGATACAATTAATAATAGACAAATGAAAAGTACAGTTGCTATTTTTCAACAATCCAATCACGGTAAAACGGACAGGAGATTTCTCTATTTTCAGCATAACAACAATATCATAAATAATTTATATTTATTTTTTTCATCAGAAGTTGATCTTTTTAAATTGCAGAATAATAAGGCTAAAAGTGATTTCTCTTTAACAAGCTTATATCTCTCAACACAGTATACACCTGTAAGGCCACTAACAATTAATTTATCATATGACGCCAGAAGAAGCGTTATTTATTATCAAACTTTTAGAAGCTTGTATGATAGTCTATTCGAAAACCAGCTTAGGCAGGGTCTCCGCTTAAGTTTTTTCATAAGGCCTTTAGCCGGAACATTTGTAAATTTAGGAGGAGGCTACAGTTTTCAAAAAGGAGACATCAAACCTTCAAGGAATTTAAATATATCTATTACTCAATCTGGTATTCCCTGGCTTGATATTTCTGCTTCTCTAACATTTAACAGAATTTTCAGTAATTATCTCTCGGGAACTGTTTATGGAATTACGTTAACAAAGTATATACCATTTAATTTTACAAGCATTTCAGCCGGAATTTCAAAGCTAAGTTACAGATTTGGAGGTCTTTCAACTAATTTAGACCAAAAAATTGCAACAGTACAAATTTCTACAAAACTGATAAATAAAATATTTTTTAATTTATATTACGAAGGTGAATTTGAAGGAAAAACTACTTATGGTAGATTTATGTGCGGAATTAATTATAGGTTTTAAAAATTTAAGAAATGTTTGATTAATAAATACTCCGGAATTTTAAAATGAAAAAGATTAAACCCCTTTATATTTATTTGGCAGGCATTGTAATCTGTATAATTCTATTTTACATTGCTTCACCAAAGGATAAAAATAATGTATCAGCTTCATCTATGGCCATACCTCCGGGAGATGTTACTAATCAGCAGATGCCGAATGACTCTGTTCATAAGGGATTGATGAATCCTCTTGCTCAAAAACCTTCCAAAGACAATGTAATGAGTAGTATTATGCAGCATATGGAAGAACTAAAAAAAGATGTTGAAAAACATCCTAATGACACTTTAAAGATGAAAGAATATGCAGATTTTTTAAATGAAGCACACCAAAAAGATCAGGCGATTATTTACTATCAAAAAATACTAAAAAAGGATCCCAAAAGAATTGATATATTGACATCCCTAGTTTTTATTTATTATGGAAATAAAAACTTTAATGGTGCTGAAGAATGTTTAAATAAAATTTTGAAAATAGATAATAACAATGTTGATGCGATGTATAATCTTGGTGCCGTTTATGCAAATAAAGGAGAAAAAGCAAAGGCTCGTCAAATATGGCAGCGGATTATAAACAACTTTCCTTCCTCGTCCATGGCACAAAAAGCTAGGGAATCAATTCAAATGTTATAAAAAGCAGTTCTTAAATCCATATTATAATGAATGAATTGATTATATCTTCTTTTATATTCTTTCCTATCTTTGAGAAGTCGATCTGAAATATTTTGCATTTTAGAAATGATCTTCTCATTAATATCAATTATTACTTCAAAATTAGCAGTTTTTCAATTTTAAAAGTTTATTTAGTTGGTATAAAATCTGCTAAGTGATGGAAAATTTAACATTATTTAAGTTTAGGAGAGTTAGATGAAAAAAATAAAACCTGTTTTTATATACGGGTTTGGGATAATCTTAGCTATTGTAGTCTTTTGGTTTATTTCCAGTCAAAATACTTCAAAATCGACAACACCCGCTAGCGATATAACAAATAAACAAATGCCTAATGATAGTCTTCATCGAAGTTTGCAAATGCCTGCAAATCAACCGGATAAAGCAAATGTAATGTCAAGTGTAATGAAAAAGATAGAAACTTTCAGGGAAGAAATTAAAAAAGCCCCTAAGGACACTTTGAAGATAAGACGCTTTGCACAATTTCTTGAAGCAGCTCATCAACCGAAAGAAGCATTAGAATATTTTGACAGAATTTTAAAAGTTGATCCCAAGAGAATTGATATTCTGTATTCAGAAGCCTATATCAATTATACAAACCGAAATTTTACAGAAGCAGAAAAATTACTTAACCGGATAATCTCAATTAATAAAAATAGTCTTCAAGCTTATTATAATTTAGGTGCCATTGCTTTCAGCAGCGGTAATAAAGTGAAGGCTAAAGAAATTTGGACAAAACTAGTCAAGGAACATCCTAATACTAAAATTGGGGAATTAGCACAAAAAACGTTAAGTCAAACACAAATTTAAAACAATTTTCCATCGAAGGGACTGGATTCATGCCAGTCCTTTCTATTATAATTATGAATTTTAAAAGAATTTTAGTTTTCGGATGCAACCTATCTAATTAAAAAGTTATGAACGTTTTTGTACTCTTGCCAAAGTTATATATAGTCGTTTGTTAAATGATGCTATATATCTCATTTGTTTTCAAACAATTAAGTTGATTTTAAAGCCGATATGTAATAGTTTTATTACGGTTAGTAATTTTTAATATTCACAACCAATGAGAGGCGAGAATATGAAGAAAATCTTATCACCAATATTGTGTTTCATCTTTTTAATCTCTTTAACCACGGTTAGCGCTCAGGATATTCAAAGAACCGGGGGGCAAGCCCGTATTTATTCTATGGGTAATAACCCATATATTATTGATCCTGAATTCATCAAACTAAATCCGGCATGGGCATCGGATTATTACAATTTCCTTTGGGGAGACATAGGTTCGAATGCAGGCACGGCCTTTGGAGACCAAAGTAACGGCCAGTTTGCCGGCCTAAATGTAAGACTTAATTCCAAATTTACTTTAGGAGCTTTGGTAACAGTCAATACTGCTAATCAGTTCGTTTCAATAAGTACACTTGATCCTTACGGATTGGTTCAAAACATTAATAATTTAATTGGAATTAATAGGGTTGTCCCACTTAATAATAATTTTGAGGCTTTGGCTTCATACAGATATGGTTCAACAACATTTGGATTAGGAATAGCTTATGCAGCTACTCAAAATGAAATTGATAGAGTGGCTACAAGTGCGGAAAAGGCCGATGCGAGTCAATTTGGAATTAATGCTGGAATTCTATCAAGATTAACAGGTGACATTTTACTTGACGTCGGCGCAAGTTTAATTTTTCCATCAGTTTCATATCAGCCTGTTACAGGCAGCAATACAAAATTGTCGCGGACTATTATTTTAGTTGATGCCAGATCATTTATAAATGTTTCTCGCAGGTTAACTATCGTTCCATTAATTAATCTTCAATCCGCTTCCGGCAGTGCTGAAGCCGGCGGAATCAGCGGAGATCTTTCATCTATATTTAATCTTGGCATCGGAGTAGGCGCAAATTATCAAATTGACGATTTTTTACTTGCCGGCGGAGTTTCAATAGAATTTAATTCTCAAAAAATACCAAGCATACCAAATGCAACACCGGAATTAACTAATAGTAATGTTGGTTTCCCGGTATGGAATTTAGGTGCTGAATGGATTGCAACTAAATGGCTTGTTGCGCGACTAGGTTATCAAGCTTCTACATTTAATGCTACTAATGAAAGTGTCGCTTCACCAACCCAGACTAATCAAAATATTTATACTTACTATAGCCCAGGAACTGTGACTTTAGGTATAGGGTTAAGGTTCGGAGATTTTTCATTAGATGCTACGATTAACAGCGATGTTCTAAGACAGGGCCTAAATAATATTGGAGGCGGAGGTCCAACATTTGCATATATTTCAACTAGCTATGCTTTCTAATCGCCCTCTTAATTAATTCATTTTTATAAACCCGCATTTAACAGCGGGTTTTTTATTGAACATGTTACAAAAATTGAATGAATAATTTAGTCTATTTATTAAAATGTTTTGTAATTAAATAAATATTTCTATCTTACAATTCCAAATTAAATAAAAAAGATGTTTGAATACGTTGGCGCAATACATATGCATTCTGTCTTCTCCGATGGTTCCGGAGAAGTTCCGGATATTGCAAAACTTGCAGATGAAGTTAGGTTAGATTATATCATCTTAACCGACCATAATACATTAAGGGCTTTAACGGAAGGGTATGAAGGATGGTATAACAATACTCTGCTGTTAGTTGGCTGTGAAATAAACGATAAAGAAAATAAGAACCATTATCTTGCCTTTGGTATTGATGATGCTTTTTCAACTCGCATTTCTGCTAAAGAATATGTTAAGAAGGTTAAAGAATCAGGCGGCATAGGATTTTTAGCACATCCTCATGAAAAAAGGACACACATGAAGGAACATCCCCCGTATCCTTGGGTGGAGTGGGATACTGAAGACTTTACGGGAATTGAAATATGGAACCATATGTCTGAATGGATGGAAAATCTTACTGAGCAAAACAAATATCAAAATTTTCTTCATCCGTTAAAATCAATTTTAAAACCACCGGAAGAAACTCTTAAGGTTTGGGACGAATTAAACTTGAAGAGACGTGTTGTTGGTATAGGCGGTGTAGATGCTCATGCCCATAAATACAATGTACTTGGTTTTTTTGAAGTAGAAATATTTCCGTACAAAGTTTTATTTAAATCTATTAGGACCCATGTATTAACTAAGAATGAAATACTGAAAAGTGAAGATCCTAAACAGATCGAAAAATCAAAGAAAATAATTTATGATGCTCTTGAATGCGGAATGTGTTTTATCAGCAATGATTATCATGGTGATTCAAAAGGGTTCAGATTTTTTGGGGAGGCGAATCATAAAATTTATAATATGGGTGAAACTATTGAGAAAAGCGGAAAAATAAAATTTAAAGTTTTAGTTCCAACACAAATGGCTGACATAAGATTTATCAGAAACGGGAAGCAAATTGATTCGGTAGAAAATAATGAATGCGAGTTTATTGTAAATAATAACGGCGCCTATAGGATTGAAGTTTATTTAAATGGGAATGCATGGATTTATTCTAATCATATTCGAGTAGTGGATTAACAATCAAGGTTTTTCATTTCACATGTTTTTTATTATCCCCGGGTTTTAAAAAACTACCAATCTTAATTATAACTAAAAATAATTTTGTTTATCTAAGAACTATAGAAACATCTTTCAAAAAACTTTATTTTTTAATGGGCCTCCTTATTGCATTCTTAAGCTAATGAATTTTGAACATAAATAATAACATTTTGCTTTTAATAAACTAGTCTTGGGGTTAATATTTTTTTAATGTTCCCAAGCGGCATAATATTATTTTTTTCTTGGGAGGTTAAAATAAATTTTATATGCTGGACAAAATTTCTATTATTAAAAGGTTCAGAAATTATATGGGTAAAGCCGCATGATAATAAATAATCTTTATCGGCTTCAGGTTTAAGTATTGCATATGCAACTATAGGAATTGAATTATAATTGCTCAAATTCCTAATTGAATTTGCAATATTGATTCCTGCGGTACCCGAGTGCATTTTTATATCTATCATTATTAGGTGGTATTTATTTGTTGCCGCAAGGTTCAAAGCAATTGATGGTGAACTGGTAGTATGCAAGGTGCAAAAATTGCCAAAAAGTTTATTGATTTCCGATGAACGCATTGGTTCGTCTTCTACGAGTAACATTTTATACATGTCAGGTCCTTAGTTAATTTATTATGGAAATGTAAAGCGTAAGTTTGATGGAGTTTGCTTAAAGATCAGATTATCATTGGGAAAGGTAACTTTATTATGGCATTAAAACAAGGTTAATTAGATATCGATTCAAATAAATTATTGCATTGAACTTTTCTTGGAGCAAAAATTCTAAATACAGCTTATTCTATATCAAATGAGAAGAAAAAGAAGAGCAAGCGAATTACCATAATGAATCTCTAATGAAACGAATCCCAAAAGTTATTTATTTCAACACTTACTGTATATTCAAACTTTCTCTTTTAATTTTCTTGACTATCATCTAATTTTTTCAGGTTTTCTTCTATTAATTCTTGGTATGGTTTGTTTTTGTTAGACTGAAGATAACTCTCATAAATCTCTTTAGGGTTATATTTCAATTTGTCAATGTTTTTGGAATCTTCCAACCTTTTTATCGTTTCAAAAACTGCTGCTCTTATATCTGATTTACCTTCAATAACACCAAGATTTTCTTTTATTAATCTTTCCTGAGTAAAGGGAATAGAAGAATAAATTATTTCAATTTCTCGTTCCCGCTTGTTGCCGCTCGGTTTATATTGTTTATAAATGCCAAGCTTTTGTAAAATATCCTTTTGATTTTTTTTAATAAAGATTAAGGAAAATGTTTTTATCAGCTGAATGTATTCTTCAGTATGCCGTTCCAATATATGCTTATAAAATAACTCTGTCTTTTCGTCGCAGCGTGTACTGCTCTCATATTTTTCCAGCGTATTATCAAGAGTTTTATCGGTCTTGATCTTTTCAAAGATTTTTAGTGAAAAGTAATTGTGAATTGCATTTACAATTTGTTTATAGCTTTCATTTTCTTTAATCTCAAAGTTATTTTCAGAGATTAAATTGGAAATAAACTCCCTTACTATTTCATAAACAAGGTTATAAGTTTTTCTATAGTATGCTTGGAATAAAGTTAAATTAAGCGGGTCATGGTTGAAATCATGCTTGTGAATGTCTTTATTAATTAAAGCAGCAGATTCCTCCTTTGGTGAGGTTTCGTCATTATTTAATTGTTTATTTTCATTTGTACCGTTACCGCTCAATTTCTTCGGCATCGTTTCATTCTTCATCGAAATTCTCTAAGATTAAAATCTCGTTCATTTATTTTGATTGATCTTTCAAATTATTTATCAAATTTTGCCATAACATAACACTTGAATTTTTAAATTACAATCGGCAGGAAATTAAAATTTTTAGAAAATGAATAAATTATTGTTGAAATCTTGATTCCTTTATTTTAAGAATGCTACTGCATTTAAGTGTAAATTATATCTCTTTTAAAACTAATTATAAATGTATTAATTATTTTATTATATTAGTGATAGATATTAGAGCGCCACATATAAATGTCTTTTATTGTTTAAAATTAAATGCGGGTGATTGAAAATATACAGCAGGATTAGAAAGCTTATATTTTTCAGAAAGTGGGAAAACAGATTAGAAAATATTTTAACATAAATCGAAAAGTAAGCAATTACAGGGAAGTTCAATTTTTTGCTTATCAATTCATTTTTATTACAATGATTTTATTCCTAAGCGGTTGTGAGAATAACAAAGTCCATCATCAAAATAAAAACGAAAAAAGTTCTATTCAAAATATAAAGTCGGAGTTAAATTGTACCGGATACATTAAAGCCGTCCAGAAAGAGGGGAGTGCAAGTTTTTTGATCATTGATACCGTAGAATGGTTTAACGGAGAAGCTGCGAAGAAGGCTTTTGACAAAGATAAAAAAGAAGGTATTAATAAAAAATCCGAATTACCGGATGGTTATTACATAAGGGACTTAAAAATAGATTCTTTAAAATTTAAAGTTTCCGATACAACTAAAGTAATAATGCAAACTTTTTCTTATAACGAAATCGGCAATTATAACTTTAATGAAAAAATTCAAATCTCAAAATTTCTAAATATTTTAAGCAGTAAAGAATTTAAACGCTTTAAAATCAAACCTTATAAATTCCATATTGTAAATAATGAAATTACTTCGATTGCAGAAATATATTTACCATAATTACTTTAAGAAAAATAACATTGGCTTGATAAAAGCATCTTTTTTACAATAATTTATTTACCAGGGCTTTTATGAAATATTTTTTATCGCTGTTTATTATTGTTTCTATGATGAGCGTGGCATTCGGACAAGCAACCCTTACTAAATTAATAGAAGAAAAATATTCGGATCTTCCGGTTAAAGTAAGAATAGAAAACTCGGGAATTTATGCAATTTCTTCTTTCGATGTTGAGAATGGAAATATTTGGATTCAGGATTTTGATTCGCAGAATATATACTGCCTTACGGGAAATCAAATGCAGAAATCGGCAAATCCAATTCATTTAGGAAAAGATTTTCTTGCAGGCAGTAACACTAAACTGAATTTATATTTAGAAAATTATAAATCCTCATTAGAAGGTGGCAGCATTAGTTTTAAGAAATCATTTCTGGCTAATAAGGAAAATATTTTTATAGACAACGGCGGGATATTATCCAATGGTTCGAATGATTCAATATTTGTTCATGTACAAAATAAAAACGAGCTTCAAATAAATTATAATGTTTTGAACTTCAGTAAAATATTCAAATTTAATTTTCCATCAAATCTGGCTTACGCTGATTTAATCGGAATTGATGCGAAAGGGAATTCGTTTGTCTTAATTGAGACTTATCTCTCTGAGGTACCTTTAAAAGTTAAAAGAGAAGTTTATACAGTTTCTCCTGATGCAAAAATACTTTCTATTCTAGAAGTTCCATCAATTAAATATTTGTATATGGTAAGAGATTTTCAAATTGATGCCCAAGGAAACCTTTACCAGCTATTATCTGAAAAAGATAAAATAACAATTATAAAATGGAGCGGATTAACTAATTACTCTGCAGCTAAAATTTATTATCCGGCAGAATATAATTATGAACTTAATTATAATAGTATTGTCCCGATAAAAGAACCTCTTTCAACAATTAAAAAAGTTGGAAAAATTGAATCAGCAAGCAGGCAAACAGCTGTTAGGCTGGGAGAAAGTTATGCACTGTATCAATATAACTGTAAATCAAATAATTTAGCTCCAACAGATGTGCAGGGACCCGACGGCGATATGGTGAGAACTCCTTCATGGTTAATCGTAGGAGAGAACGCAAAAATTCCTTATATGTGGGGCGGCTTCAGTACATTGGCGCAGTTTTCCAGCGGTCTTCAAAATGGAAGATACGCCGGAGATATAAATACTGCAGGAGTTTCCAATTATGCAGTTGGAGTAGACTGTTCGGGATTTGTAAGCCGATGCTGGCAGTTGAGCTATCACTCCTCGACAAGCGATATGCCTTCAATAACAACTCAATATTCTACCTGGAGTGATCTGAAGCCGGGAGATGCAATTCTTAAACAAGGGCATGTAAGGCTTTTTGTTGATAAAGCGCCCAATGGTGCGATGCGCGTTGTGGAATCGTCTGCAAGAGACTGGGCCGTTTCCTACTGGACTTACTCGCCTTCCGATTTGTCTGCGTATGTCCCTTGCTATTATAATGGTATGGAAAACAATTATTCATTTAATGTTCCAAAATTATTAAGTGTATTAGATTTGCCGAGTAATAAGGTCAAGATTACCTGGTCATGCGATACTACAAATGTAAAAGGATACAGACTTTATAAATCTACCGACGGAACTAACTGGGGTATGATTGACAATGAATCTAATCTGCAAACTTTAAGTACAACTATCACTATGAGCAGTAGCGCAGAATATTACCGTATTTCCAGTGTTCTGAATGACTCTCCGAATTATAGTGAAAGTAATTGGTCGAATGTGCTGGGAACTGAACAAAATTCGGGCGGCAAAAAAATATTAATAGTAGACGGTTTTAACAGGCAAAGCGGAGACTGGCGCGGGGAAAGTAATACATTCGCTTGTAAGTATGGAAAAGCTCTAGAACCGCTTAATGTAAATTTTGAATCTGTTAAGAATTCGGAAGTAATTGATTCTGTAGTCAATTTAAATAATTATGATGCGGTCTTTTGGATTCTTGGAGATGAAAGCACTGCCGATGAAACATTCAGCTCGGCTGAACAAGAACTTGTAAAAAATTATCTTGAAAATGGAGGAAATCTGTTTGTATCGGGGAGCGAAGTCGGCTGGGATTTATCTTACAAAGGCAGCAGCAGCGATAAAAGTTTTTATAATAATTATTTGAAGGCAAGTTTTGTTGCAGATAATTCAAATTCAAATTTTGTTAACGGTGTTACCGGATCAACTCTTGAAGGGACAGCATTTTATTTCGGCCAAACTTATGAAGTCGGTTACCCAGATGAAATTGGAACCTTTGGCGGAAGTACTTTATGCATGAATTATTCAAACAATACAGGCGCAGGGATTCAATATATCGGTCAGTTCGGTTCATCATCTAAAATAGCTAAAATAATTTATCTGGGATTTCCCCTGGAAACAACTGCTAATGATTCATCGTTTAATTCTGTAATTAGCAGAGCGGCAGGTTATTTTCTAGCGGATATTAATTCTGTTTTAACTAAAACCGATGTTCCATTAAAATTTAATTTATCACAAAACTATCCGAATCCGTTTAACCCTAATACCAGCATTCAATATGCAATAGACAGTAGGCAAATTGTAACACTGAATGTCTTCGATTTACTCGGCAGAAAAATAGCAACATTGGTTAACGAAGAAAAACCAGCTGGCACATATAAGGTAATCTGGGATGCATCTCATCTTTCGAGTGGTGTGTATTATTATCAATTGAAAGCGGGAAATTTCATTTCAACGAAGAAGATGATTCTTTTAAAATAATTTTTAGGAAATTTGCTTCCTCTCAAATCAAAATAGGAACTACAAATTATTATTAAAAATATTTTATAGTAAAAAAACCACATAAAAAATTGCAACCTTCTTTTTTAAAAGCCAATGGGTAATTCAACATTTTATTAATATTTTATTTGAAATTTAAATTAAATCTAAACTCCTTCATTCATTTTAAACTTTAGTATAGTCCCATTTTTAATTATTAATCAGTCAATATTATTTTTTTATCCGAAAAATAATATATTTAAACTCCTTACCTGCCAATAATATTTTAAAAAATTCTTTCGTTATCACTTTTAATCATTTTTACTGCGTTTATTAATGTAAATAAATAATATTAACGGAATAACGGCTTTTTGAAAATTTACAGCATTATTCAGTGTTATGCGGAAATATTGATACACTAAACTAATATGAATGTTCTTTTTAAATAATTCTAGTGTCCTTTGAATAATTGATTTTTTACGTTCGATAGAAATACTTCTTTCTGTACTGCATCACATGAATAACATCGAATGCAAAAATTATTTCCCATTGAAAGATTTTATTCTTATTATGGATATGCGGATACACTCAAAAGGAATACGGGAACATTTATCTTTTAGTACTAGCATTAAGCGGATTAATTAAAAATAGCTAAAACAAAAATGAGGCAATCATGAAAAAAGCATTCTACTGCTTTTCTATATCCATTTTGCTGCTGGGGAATATATTGTGTCAAGCACAAACTCCACAAGATCCTTTCTTTGGGCACCATAAGCTCGGCAGTTCTGACGAACTTTCGCTTATTTGGCATTTCGGTAGTAGTATACATCTAAAGCATCAAACATACACGTATGGAAGCAACAACGGCGCGAGTTACATGGATTCATCTGCTGTAGCAAGTGATACGAATACTGCAATATCAGGCCAGAAAAGAATCGATGCTGTTACAGGCGATTTCACCGGCAGCGGACTGGATAACCAGGTTATCGCAGAGGAAGGTGTAAATAATTCTATTAAAATTATTGTGCCGGTTATCGATAAAAATAATTTGAATTGGACAAGTGAAAATATTTTAACTCTTTCAAATGTTCTTTATCCGAATCCCAATAATTATCAGACTGTACGATTTAGATTAATTAAAGGATATTTTGATCAAAGCCAAACTCCGGAAATTGCTATTGCATACTGGAATAAAGATTCTACTATTCAAATAACAATATTTAAAATAGATCCTTCAACATTAATGCCGGTAGAGTTATCTACAATTGCCGATGTTTACATGGATCCTTCTATAAATAATTCCGGTTTATATGATATTGCAGCCGGAGATTTTAACGGGAACGGCAGAGATGAGATAGTTCTTGTTTCTTATTCCTCATCAAGCGGCTGGGCAATTTCGGCTAAAATTTATGATTTTATAAATACTAACGGAACTTACTCTATTGTACCCAAAGTCAGTAAAAGTGATTTTTTTACCTCGAGCGATTATTTCGATCCCTATCATACTGTTAATGAAATTGATGTTGCTGCGGGCAATTTTAACAGCAAAAGTATAGCAGATCAATTTGTTATAGACTTTGTGTTATATAGGTCAGGTTCTGAAACTTACGATTATTTATTGCCTGCTTCTGTTACTACCGGCCTGGATACAATTAACGTAAACTATAATAATCTGTTTATGGTAAAATCAACTTTAGGAACTCAAATTATGCCGATCAATATTAAAACCGGAGACATAACACATAACGGTAAAGATGAAATAGTTACTTATGCAAATGGTGCTATTGGTATATTTTCAGTTGGTGATACATTGAATTTAAATGGAGGAGATGTGAACAATGTTAATATTCCAGATCTTCCCGTTCATACAGCTCTGGTTTTGGCTGATTTGAATGCAAGTCCAACCGATTCTGTTTGGACTCCAGAAATAGCCTGTATGTCCGCAATACAATGGGAGCCGGATAGCGGGCCATGGTACTCCACTTTCTCAATCAATGTTTTCGAACCGGTTGTAGATGCGAACGGAGATATTACATCAGTAAATAAAAGAGCTTCTATGACTGTAGATTCTGTTGTTACAAACAATACGGAATTTTACTGGGCTTTAACTGCCGGCGATTTCGACGGTAAAAGTATTAGGCTTGGTGATCCTACCTATTACCACGTTACAAATATTGTTCAGCCGTTGGTTATACTAAATGCGCCCCCGACTCATTTCGATGTTTTTAACGACACAAGTTTTGATGTCACCAACAGTTACAATGGCCAGACTTCTAATTTCTATTCTGATTATTATACAACAACTCAAACAGATTTTCAAATGCAAACCGAACTTCACACCGGGTGGACTGTAGGTGGAAGCGCTGAGGGAACTTTTGTTATACCTGAATTGGAAATTCCCGTTACGGCAAAAGTAAATGCAGATTATGGACATAACTTTTCAAAAGTATCATCAAGCTCGCAAAGTTTTACAATAAAACAGAGTACACGTGCCAGCAATGACGATTATATTTATGCAATGGTTGTTGATTATGATGTTTGGGAATACCCTGTATATGCTAACAATATACTGGAAGGTTACACTTTAGTAACATCTCCAAAATTACAGCAAAGGGACTGGTTCCCGAGTAAAAGCCCTGAAGGAGACACATATATACCTAATCATGAGGTAGGAAATATATTGTCTTACAAACAAATCACAAATCCTTCGGATAATTCCAGCCTTTCCCAGGCAATAAGATGGAGTACTTCGGATGCCGTAACCTTAGATGTAAATTCAGGCGCGGGATATGACTGGTCGCTGGAAAAGCAGACAAGTAATCAAACCACTACGACTAATGAAGTAAAGATTGACGCCGGTGCTTCTCTTGGTTTTGAAGTTCCTATTCCATTTATCCCTAACTTTGAAATACACGGTAATTATTCTCATGATTCTATTTCAACCGTTACAAATACTGTAACATATACGCAGGGACTGGATGTGCATCTCGGACCAATAAATTCCTCTATACCCGGCAGCGGTTATTATACTGTTACCCCGTACGCTTATTGGGCCAGAGATGGTGCATTAGTATTAGATTATGCTGTTAATCCCGGAGTAGCGAATGTAAATGAACCTGAAACCTGGTGGCAGCAGGAATACAGCCATGAATCTGACCCTGCATTAATTCTTCCATGGAGATTAGATAACTATAAAGGTTACAATTATTCCGCCGATAAACTTCAGCAGACAAAAGAAATGATATTTAATCCTGATAATCCGAGCCCGGGTGATACTGTTAATATTCAAGTACGAATTCACAATTTTAGTTTAATCAACACTCCTCAGCCTGTTCAAGCAGAATTTTATGTTGGTGATCCTGCAAACGGCGGAACTTTAATTCAAAGTTTAAGCGGTAAAACTATCTTCTCTACAAGTGATTTTATACCTGCACGGGGAAGTGATATTATAAGCTTTGATTGGCATATTCCTTCTAATACTCCCAATAATCCTAGGATATATGTCGTACTCGATCCGAATAATTCTTTTCCGGAAATTCATGCAAGTAATAATAAAGGTTGGAAAGTCATGAATATACAAACCGGAGTTAATGGAATTACAGATAAAATTCACAGCCCTGTGTCATTTGTTTTAAATCAGAATTACCCTAACCCGTTTAATCCTTCAACTACTATTCGATATAATATTCCAAACAGCGGAATGGTAACATTAAAAATTTATGATATACTAGGGAGAGAAGTAAAAACACTAGTAAACCAATATGAAAATGGCGGAACTTATGATGTAAATTTCGATGCATCAAATTTTTCCAGCGGAGTTTATTTCTATCAACTTAGAGCCGGCGGTTTTATTTCTACAAAGAAAATGATTCTTCTAAAATAATTCTAGGGAGCGCAAGCTCCCTATCTTTAATATTAAAAAAAATCTTCCAAAAATTTCTTAATAACTTATTTCACTCATGAATAATTTACAAACTATTCCTCCTTACAAGGACAAATAAATCCAGCAAATTTTTTAAAAAGACAATATTTTGTTGTTGCATTGGTAATGACTTGTCTTACAGATCTTTTTTTGTAATATCTTCCAAACACTTATTAAAAACTAAGCATAATCAGTTATTATCACTGGAAAGTTGTCTGATGTCACCAATAATTGATTTTTTTTGTGGAAAAATTAAAAAATAGTTCATAAATGTTCTAACTTTTATTGATTTTTCCGATATTTGCTAGGCAGAATCATTTTGTTGTATAAATTATTAAGGAGTTGTTAAATGAAAAGAAACTTATCGTTTTTATTGAGTATTGCGCTTTTTGTTATGCTGTATACAAATCCTGCTTTCTCTCAGTTTCGGCTTAAAATTGGGCCGTCTATAGGGGCTAATTTTAATATTCATACTGGATCAGACTTACCACAAAGCGGCAATGGCTTTGGAATTGTAATCGGCGGTCAGGCTGATATGTCCTTTACACCCACGGTAGGTTTAATTGCAAACATGCAGTTATATGATAATAGAAGCGGTTCATTTACACAAACTAGTTCAAATCAGTATCAAGATCAGGCTGGTAATCCTGTAACTTCATCTGTTTCTACAGATAACTCAGCAAGTATTGCATACTTTGCTCTTGAAGCTTTATTCAAACTTAGTTTAAAGAACAACAATTTATTTTTCTTTGCCGGACCGTCTTTAGGATTTAATATTGAAGGTTCATATAATCAAACACAAACCGAAACTTTTCCCTCACCATATCAAAGTAACAATACTTCCAACTCCAGTTCAGGCTCTTTTCAAAATATGAATACTCGCTTTGAACTTAAGTTTGGCGGCGGATATGATATTCCTGAAGGTAGTATGTTTATTACACCGCAGCTTTCTTTCGGGTACGGCTTAACCGAAGTACAGCAGAATTTTAATTGGAGAATATTAACTATTCAGGCGCTGGTTACTGTTAAATTTGATATGATCTAAGCTAAAATCAAATATTATTTATAAAAAATTAGTTATTTATTAAGCAGAATTATCTCGGGTATTTGGTATGATTAAATATCAAATACCCGGGAACAATTTATTAAGTATAATTTCTTCTTAATAAAATTATTTATCATCAACAGTTATAAAAATTACTTCAATAACTTATTTCCCTTGGCGGTAATATAATTCGTATAACTGCAGAACAAGAGCTTATGAAGAGAAAAGTAAATATATATTGCAATTGATATCAAACATTGTGTCAAAGCCACTCAATCTTTGTCCTATTCTGCAATGTGAATATGCTCCTCGGCAGCAGATGAATCTAAAAGTGCAATTCAGAATTAGCCTAATTTAAAAAGTTAAGAAGAAGAGTTTAATATTGGCTATTGAGAATTCGTTTGAACTCTTTCCGGAATCATGTGGGTTGAAATTAAATACACCTAAGGAATGCCTTTAGGGAGTGGTATTACCTAAATAACATATTAAGAGGAAGGATAAAAATCCTATGAGAAAAATTTATTTTACAATTTTTATTTTAACTTTAAGTGTTCTATCTGAGTGTGAGCGGAGTCCGATAAGTGAATAGATTCTTAATTAAATTCACTTCATGCAGGCAACTAAGTAAATTTTAAGAATATACTCCGGACTTCGCTCCAGCTTATATCTATTTAGCTTTTTAAGCAGCTGGTTTTACCTTATTCGATTTAGGCAAAGCAATTTACTTTTCGAATTCTATTCGCAATTCACTTAGTATATTTTTTCTCTATGCCGGGCAAGCCTGCCTGGTTAAGCTTTAGTGAAGACGGGGGATGAGTTAAAAACTACAAAGTACTACACTTACTAATAAATCAAATCCAAAACTTTTATAGGGCATGAGGAATTTTCTTTCATTACTTTTCAGTTATGAACGTTGAAAAAAAATTATTTAACAGCAAATTATAATTTGCAATTTAACATCAAAATAAAATTTTTCTTGCATTTCCATAAAAAATTAGATACATTTTTCAAGAATGAAGTTAGTTTTACATTTAACTTCGATTCCTGAATCATTCAAAAACACAAAATCCATAATCCTCTACTAAAAATAATTTAATAACTTATAGCAATTTCTTATTCTGATAAAAGCTAATTTGATCGGGTAATAAGTTGATAAGGTAATTAATTACTTCATTTAAATCAAAAGAGTGAATTAACTTATTCCAAAATATAAAGTGTATTAAATACGTTATATAAGGTCGAGTTATGTACGATTTGATCGGACAGACAATTAAGCATTACAAGATTATCGAAAAACTTGGCGAAGGCGGAATGGGTGTAGTATATAAAGCCGAGGATTTAATGCTAAAAAGAATTGTTGCTCTTAAATTCCTTCCGCCTCATATTACAGCATCTGAAACAGAACTAACCAGGTTCAAACAGGAAGCACAGGCTGCTGCTGCACTTAGCCATCCGAACATCACACAAATTCATGCTATTGAAGAGACGGACGACAGCATGTTTATAGTAATGGAGTATTTGGAGGGTAAAGAATTAAAAGAAATTGTTGAGATGAGAAATGAAAACCCTCATCAGCAAACATCAGTTGTTTTGCCTCTAGAAGATGTAATAAATTATTCAGCACAAATTGCCGAAGGATTGAAAGCTGCTCATAAAAAAGGAATTACTCATAGAGATATTAAATCATCCAACATAATGATAACGCAAGAAGGTACAGCTAAAATATTGGATTTTGGGCTTGCCAAAATGGGATGGGGAATTAATTTGACTAAAGCAGGTACAACGTTGGGCACTATATCCTATATGTCGCCGGAACAAGTTTTGGGTAACGAGGCGGATGGAAAATCCGATATTTGGGCATTTGGTGTTGTTTTATATGAAATGATAAGCGGACATTTGCCTTTTACAGGTGCCTATGAGCAGTCCATAGCTTATTCTATTGTTAATGATGAGCCTGCTCCTTTATCCGAAATAACCGGCTGTCCGGATTATTTGGAAAAAATAGCTGTCAAGTGCCTGCAAAAGGATTTGACAAACAGGTATCAAAATTTTTCTGATATCTTATCCGATCTTAAAAATAAATCTACAGCGGAAGTTGAATCTTCGGAACTTGAAACTAAAAAACAATTTCGAACCCTATTATTAATAAACTTTAAGAAAAGGAAAAATTTATTAATAGTTTCAGGAATAATAATTGTTTTTATAATAGTGTTGTTGTTTACTATTGGCAGACCTTTTTTAGAATCTAAAACCGCCTCAAAGAATGTATTCCAAGAACCGCATCTGGCTGTTTTGCCTATCTCAGATATCGGAGGCTCTGCTTCCAACCAGGCATTTTGCAACGGTCTTACTGAAATACTTACGAGCAAGTTAACACAGCTTCAGCAATTTCATAATTCTCTCTGGGTAATTCCGGTGAGCGAAATATTAAAAAATAATATAAAAAGTCCCGGTGAAGCTAATAAATTCTTCGGTGTTAATCTTACAGTAACAGGCAGTTTGCTGCAGCTTAATAATATCTTCCGTTTAACGTTAAATTTAATCGATGCAAAAAATTTACGCCAGCTAGACTCATTTGTAATTGATGTTAATGAAAAAAATCTGATTATTCTTCAGGACAAATCCGTCATTACTCTTTTAAAAATGATTAACCTCCAGTTAAATCCTAAACTTAGCGGTATGCTGGAAACAGGAGAGACAAATATTCCCGAAGCATACGAATATTATATACAGGGAAGAGGATATCTTCAAAAGAAAAGCAGTTTGAATGAAGTTGAATCTGCAATAAATGCATTTATGGTTGCAATCGATAAAGATTCGCTTTATGCAATTGCTCATGCAGGTTTGGCACAGGCATATTGGGAAAAATATCAACTTGTTAAAAAAAATGAATTGGCTGAAAAAGCTGTAAAGGAAGCCGAGTATGCCTATAAGCTGAACAGCAAAGCAGCTTATATAAATGTTGTACTAGGCAATATACATGACGGGACCGGGAAATATGATAAAGCTGTCTCTGATTTTAACAGAGCTTTGGTTATTGACCCGGTTAATTATGAAGCATACCAGGGATTAGCAAAAGCCTATGAAGACCAGGGATTACTGAAAGATGCTGAAAGTACATATAAAAGGGCAATCAGCATGCAGCCTTCAAATTGGATCGGCTACCATAACCTGGGTATTTATTATAGTAATCATTCGCAATATGCTGATGCAATTTCTCAATTTAAAAAGGAGATTGAAATTAATCCGCAAAATTATTTAGGATTTAATGCACTTGGAGCAATGTATTATTATACCGATAAACTAAAAGATGCAAGTGATATGTTTGAAAAGTCATTCAATATAAAAAAATCATACTACATTGCCTCAAATCTCGGTACAATTTATTACATCCAGGGGAAATATGCGGAAGCAGCAAGGAATTATGAAAAAGCTGTTGAAATGAATGATAACGATTATATAATATGGGGAAATTTAGGAGCCGCTTATTATTGGGCGCCCGGTGAACGCGACAAAGCAAAAGCAGCTTTTCTGCATGCAATAAAATTAGGAGAACTGGCTAAAAAGGTAAATCCGAATGACCAGCTGCTTATAACTATGCTTGCAGGATATTATTCAATGGTAGGCAGCAAGCAAAAAGCATTGGAAGATGTAAGCAAGTCTTTGAAAATGGCACCAAACGATGCAGAGACTATGTACCGGGCAGGCACAACTTATGAACAATTAGGCGATAGAAAAAAAGCTATCGAATGGATAATTAATTCGATTAAGAGCGGCTATTCAAGGTCGGATATTGAAAGCCAGCCCGAATTGAAAAAGCTTATTGCCGATGAACGTTATAAGAAAGAGATTGCTAAAATAATAAAGTAAAAAAATGACTAAGGATATTATCCCAAAAGGATAAATCTAACTTTATAAAAAGGCTATCTAAATAATAGTCAAGAAAAGGAGGAAATAATGAAAGGTAAAATAAGCCTGCTCGTAATCGTTATGTTTTTATCGGTATTCATTTCCTGCAATCAGGAGCAGCAGTCAACTTCAGAATCGCCTAAAAAATATGAAATGAAAATAATAAAGGTAGAAGGTATCTGGAGAGTTGTTGATGCGACCGATACTACAAAAACCGAACTGAAGGTTAATAGGAAGGATACAATAGTCTGGACAGTCGGGGGAACGAATGCTTATTTCCAATTCCCGGACAGTTTATTCAAACCGGTTGGCAGAGAGGATAGTCTTAAGAACGGCTATACCAAATTTATAAAGGATGGGCACAAACTTAAATTAAAAATAAAGGACAATGCGCCTTCGGGTACTTATGCTTATGCTGTATTCTGTGGAGCCGACAGCATGTTTGCTCAGGCAGATTCACCGCCTAGAATTATTATTAAATAGAAGCATCTCAATATATATTATTGTATCAATTGTATTCGATTGCAAATTGTAAATTAATTTGGCTGGTAATCATTATATCAATTACCAACTATTTGTTAAAATAATTTTAGGGAGTGCTAACTTCCTTTCTTATGGAAGGGGCGGGGCAGACCTATATACATATTGACCTCAATGAATATTGAAATTAAAAAGGTTTAAATGCAGATTAGCGGAATTTATTTGAGGTAACAAAAATAAATGTCATTTCGGTCTGTGAGCCTGCATTGCCGGCAGACAGGCCGGAATCTCAGATTCTGACTTTCGGCAGGGGCCGGCATGAAAAAATGTATATTTCATTTCGACGTCTGAAGTAAGGTGACATCTCCTGAAATAATTAAACCGTCAATTCTAATTGCCAAAATGCCATGTCAATTTTTTGAGTTCAATATTAGTACAAGATATGTACAATATAAATACAAGATAAGGCTTAGAAAGGGAAATGCGATTACCTTCTTAAAATAAACAATTCAAAAACTAATTCTTAATTAAAATAAGCGATTTACCTCATTTAATGGAAGTGCTGCTCTTCTTCCTTTAAATATAAAATCCTGCCGTTTAATGGTATATTAATTCTGTTGTCATTTCTCAAATCGTAAAGAGTAAATTTATCTCCTTCTGAAAGTAGAATTAAATCATCATTCCACCAGCCAGCAACAGTGATTTTACCTTCATAATTTTTAATCAAAGTTTTTTCACTATTTGAATCATTATCATAGATAATACATTTGTTATTCACACCGTTGAGCGACAGATCCTGTCTTTCAATAAATAAATATTTCCCGGAAGGAGACCATTTATAATTTAAATAATTAAATACTGTTGCTCCGTTGGGTAATGTTTTTGGAATGTTAAATTCTATTTTTTCTCCTCCAACACTATCAACTTCATATGTTTTCAAATTATTTAAATGTTTTGTATTTACATCATAAAAAAATAAATATCTTATGTCAGTATAACTCTTTGTAACTGCATTATAATTTATTGATCCCACTTTCAAAAACGAAATAACATTCCCAACTGGCGACCATGTAACATCTTTAAATCCGTTTGGTGTATGCGAAATTGATTCTTCTGTTGATCCATAGACCTTTTGTACAACCAACTCTTCCTCTTTTATAGGTTTGCCATTTTCGTTTGTAAAAACTTTATAAGGTATATGAAAAAATTCCTTACCGGAAGGTGAAATTTCAAAATGTACAAGTCCGTGAGAATCATCCTCTTCCTTAAAATCCTTAAATAATTTATTGCTATTCTTTTCAATTAAGTAATATTGATTATGATATGTGCTGCCGCCCGGATCAAATTCATAAAGTAAATATCTATTATCTATATAACCGACTAAGCGGTTACCTCTAGCCGGAGTAAAATTTTTTATTGCTTTATTCTTAACAACATTTATCAGAGATGTATATTTCTCTTCCGGATATAAGTAATTATTAATTGAATTTAAATTGCAGTACAGTAAGGAATCATTTTCCCAGACCAGGTCTACTCCGTTTTTGCCGTGATCACTCTTAAGCCAGGCTAATTCTATGTTATTTAAGTTTATTGAATATACATTAGTTCTATTTTTCAAGGAATCATAATCATAGAAAGCGAGAAAGCTGGACGACGGTGAAAGTTTAAAATTATCTGTTGATATTCCGTAATTGGAAGGCAATTTTAGAATTAGCTGCTTAACACTGTCTTTAGAATTTACATGCCATATACCTGAATGATTCCCCGGGTTATCCAGAATAATGCCTGAATAATCTAATTTTGGTTTCACCTCATTGTTTTTTGTTTTTTCGATCTCATTAGCAGTTTTATTCTTTTCAATACTTGATGAGCTGCCGCAGCGGAAATTTAATAGGGAAAAAAAGATTATTATTACTATTGTTACTGCTTTCATTTACACACTTTCGTTAAATTGAATATGACCTTGTTCCTAATAATTTGTACTATACAAGCAATTTTTAAAACACAATTATAACAATAATTAATAACTCGCTGTGTGAAATAGAAAATAGCGAAAGAAAAACTGTCTGGTGGAAGAATGCTCTTTGCCTCTCTTGCAATTTTAGTTTTTTAAAAAATTAACTTTTTAGCTTTTACTAAGTCATTTATAACAAGATGGAATTATCATTGTTCCCACGTCATTTTGTTATTCACGGATTTTTATTATTTTCCCTGGGTAAATCAAAACATACCTAATATGCTATTGTAACCACAATTATTTTTGTGAGGAAGCTATGAAACAATCCAAACTTTTCAGAAGCTGCATTTATATTTTTTCATTTTTTACATTTCTTTCGTTCATTTCAACAGCCTATGCCCAGAAGCAGAAAAAGCCGCGCTTAAGTTTAAAGGCTGGCGTATATCAAAGAATAGGCATTGACACAGACATAAACATTTCTTACAGCAGGCCCGGAGTTAAAGGAAGAAAGATTTGGGGAGATTTAGTCCCTTACGGATTAGCTCCCGGTACCAAAGAATCACATGATAAACCGTTTCCCTGGAGAGGCGGCGCTAACGAGTGCACTACTATAGAATTCAGTAAAGATGTTACAGTGGACGGCCATAAGCTGCCTGCCGGAAAATATAGTATGCAGTTCATCCCATCACCGAAGGAATGGATAGTAATTTTTAATAAGAACACGAAGCTGTGGGGCAGTTTTGATTACGACAAAAAGGATGATGCCCTGCGGATAACAGTTACTCCGGTTGAAGCTCCATTCCAGGAGTGGCTCTCGTATGGCTTCGATGATCTCGCCGGAACTTCATGCACGGCTTATTTATGGTGGGAAAAACTAAAATTACCGTTTAAAATATCAACTATGGAATAAGCACTTAATTCTTATTTAAAATTCTTTGTCGTGTCAACCTAAATTATCAGGCTAAGCGGAATCGAGAGAATATGTTAAAGATATTAATCTTTGGGTTCCGCTTACTATTTTTACAAAAATTTCTAATTTTTAACTTGAAATCAGTGCCTAAAATTATTCCATTTATTTTACAATGACGATAAAAATTATTTTAATTTGGTTCTTATTTTATGTCTTAATATTTCTCCGAAGGTATTAATGATAATGCGGGCAAAAAATCAAAAGAGCATCAGAATAAAAAATCAGTTGTATCTTAAATCAGACTTTCAAAATGATTCGACTGTATTCTGCACAATTCAAATATTATAGAATCAAGTGATTCGATCAATAATGAATACCTGCCTGAATGGTACAGTATGATCACCAATCTTCCGAATGATATGGTTCGTTTTTATAATAAAGAAATTACTGTTAAGAAATATTCCGTTATTCCTCGGAATTTCTGCGGCTACTGCAGGACTTATTTTAACCGATAATAATACATGGAAAGCATCCGATAAATTTTATATGAGGAATTCTTTCATTAAAAGATGGAGTGATATAATTGTTAAAATTGGTGACGGCAGCTCTCAATTTGCCCTTGCAGGCGGACTTGCTTTATACGGATTTATAACAAATGACAATAGAGCTTTAAGAACCGCCAGCCAGATAGTTGAGGCTGTTTTGGCAAGCGGAGCCGTTGTCCAGCTATTAAAACACATTACCGGAAGAGAGAGTCCATTTATCTCCACAAGGCCTGCGGGCGACTGGAGGTTTTTTCCGAATCAGATTGATTATCTTAAACATGTACCTGCTTACGATGCTTTTCCTTCCGGGCATATGACAACATCATTGGCGGCTTTTATTGTAATTGCAGAAAACTATCCCGAATTGCGCTGGATAAAACCGGTAAGTTATTCTCTCGAGGTCTTATTGGGAATCAGCATGGTTAATACCGGTATTCATTGGTACAGCGATTATCCGTTAGCTATATTTTTAGGTTATTCTTTCGGTGAATTAATATCTCATCCCGTTATAAAAAATAAAAAATCAAACTTATCCGGAAGTACAATTGAGTTAAAAATATCACCGTATTTTTCAAATTATTCTACCGGGATATCATTATTCTTTAAATTTTGAATTTTAAAAAATCTTTTTTAGCTGCTTATGAAAATCAAAATTTGAATTTTCTTATCTTACTGCTCGTTACCGGGTACTAAATTTTGTTAATTAAAGTGTTAAGTAGTTTTTATGTTTTAACCTAATTTTTTTGTTAACTTTGCACCTAAAAGTTTTGATTTTTGAAAAATTTGGCTATGCGCCCATAGTTCAACTGGATAGAACGTCGGATTCCGGTTCCGGAGGTTGAGGGTTCAAGTCCTTCTGGGCGCACAAATGGATAAATTTAACAGAAAAAGGATTGAAAATTATAATAATATTATTAAATTCGTATTCAATTTTCCCGCTATTTAAGGATTTTAAAAGAAGAGTAATATAAAATAGGAGAGTTCAAATTTAATGCTTACTAAAAAGAAGAAACTGACGAAAAAAGAGATCAAACAAGATAAACTAATAGAGGTTTATTATAAAGTTTACGGTTATTTTGATGAAAATAAATCTCAAGTAATTACTTATGCAGGTGTTTTTGTCGTTATTATTTTAGCTGCAATTTGGTACATTAATCATAAAAACCAGCAAAACAATAAGGCCGGAGTTCAGCTTGCCAGTGTAATGAATCTTTATGATAACGGTGCATACCTCGAGGCTATTGAAGGCCAGGCAGGTACAAATGTTATCGGCCTTAAGAAAATTGTAGCACTGTACGGAAGCACTGAAAACGGTGAAACAGCTAAAATATATTTGGCAAATTCTTACAACCGTCTTGGAAAAGTTGACGATGCTTTTAAATATTATAAAGATTACGACGGCAGTATTGGTATGTATCAGGCAGCCGCGTATGCCGGGCAGGCCGGTTATTATGCGGATAAAAATGAATATACAAAAGCTGCTGAATTATATATCAAAGCTTCCCGGGTTACTCCCAACGATGTATTGAATGCAGACTATCTTCTGCACGCCGGTATAAATTATTTAGCTGCAAATGAAAAAACGGAAGCTAAAAATGCATTTGAAAAAATAAGAAAAGACTACGATACTTCACCAGAAGCCAGCAAAGTAAACCAATATTTGGCCCAAGTCGATTAACAGATTTAGGTTTAAAAGCTGCCAGCGGTAATTATATTTGCCAGCTGAAATTCGGTAATTTTACTAAAAATATGAAGATGACCTTACTTAAGTAAAATTAAAAATTAATATTTAAATTTATTAAGCCGCAGACTAAAACCCGCGGCTTTTTATTTTTAACCTTTAACACTCTAATTAAATATTGCATGCTCAATTTAGGTTCCAGTTTATTCCTAAGTGTAATATTTTTCAACATAAAATTTACTGTAACAGCAAAATGCCATTTTATCAATTTTGAATAAAAATCAGTAAAAAAGGTTAAAATCTCTTCAATATTTATTAAAAACAGTTGCAATTTGCTTAATTTCATTTCTTGACTTTCAAGCCTTATATATCTATTTTTTTGGTCTATTTATTCACAAATAATTTCACAATTTATGGCAGACACTTCAGATTTCAGAAATGGTTTAATAATCAAATTTAAAAATGATCTTTATTCAATAGTAGAGTTTCAGCATGTTAAACCCGGCAAAGGCGGCGCTTTTGTTCGCAGCATGTTGAAAAACCTTAAAACCGGTAAAGTATTAGATAATACATTTAGGGCCGGAGAAGGTGTTGAAATTGTAAGGGTTGAGCGAAGAAAATATCAGTATTTATATAGGGATGCAGATTTTCTGGTCTGCATGGATAACGATACTTACGAACAAATAAATGTTGCAATAGAATATTTTGGTGACGGAGTTGCATATTTGAAAGAAAGTGAAGAGATTGATATACTTTTTAACGGCACCGAAATAATAAATGTGGAAATTCCGATTTTTGTTAACTTAAAGGTTACAGAAACAGAGCCAGGATTTAGAGGGGATACCGCTACCGGTGCAACAAAACCGGCAAAGGTGGAAACAGGAGCCACAATTAACGTCCCCTTATTTATTAATGTAGATGATGTTTTAAGAGTAGATACTAGAATCGGGGGATATGTCGAGAGAGTAAAATCTTAAATATAGGATAATCAAATGGATTTAAACCTCATTAAAAAGCTTGTTAAAATTGTTGATACAAGCGAAATAACTGACCTGGAGGTTGAAGAAAATGGTCTAAAGATAAAAGTTGCTAAAAAAATTAGAAACTTTAAATCAGAAGGCCAGCCTCAAGTAATTATTGGTCAATCCCCCGCAGCGTTGGAAACAACTCCTAAAGTGGTACCTGATGAAAAAGCTGTGGTTTCATCCGAGCCGCATATAGACCAGCATGAAATTAAATCACCCATAGTTGGTACATTTTATAGAGCTCCCGCACCGGATGCAGATCCGTATGTTCAGGTTGGAGATACTATATCTCCAGGTTCTGTATTGTGCATTGTTGAAGCAATGAAATTAATGAACGAAATTGAATCTGATATAGGCGGGAAGATTGTTAAAATCCTGGTAGAAAATGGCAGACCGGTTGAATATAATCAGCCTCTATTTTTAATTCAGAAAAGCTGATACATATCTAAGATTTCGAGGAAATATTGTTTAAGAAAATACTTATTGCTAACCGCGGCGAAATTGCTCTAAGAATAATTCGGACATGTAAAGAACTCGGTATAAAAACCGTTGCGGTGTATTCCGAAGCCGATAAGGACTCGCTTCATGTTACTTTTGCCGATGAAGCAGTTTGCATAGGGCCGGCTCTCGGTAAGGACAGCTACCTAAAAATTCCTTCAATTATTTCAGCAGCACATATAACAGGTGCAGAGGCTATTCACCCGGGGTATGGTTTCTTAGCCGAGAACGCAAGTTTTTCGGAAATATGTGCTGAGTCGGATATTAAGTTTATCGGACCGTCACCCCAAATGATAAGTGCAATGGGTAATAAATCATTTGCAAAAGATACGATGCGGAAGAACAATGTTCCTGTCATCCCGGGTAGTGATGGTGTTGTAAACGATACAGACGAAGGTAAAAAAATAGCAGAAGAAATAGGTTATCCGATAATTATAAAAGCTTCTGCCGGCGGCGGCGGAAAAGGTATGCGCATTGTCTGGGAGAAAAAAGATTTTGATAAATCCTTCCAAACAGCCAGAGTTGAAGCTGAATCTAGTTTTGGTAATGCCGACGTTTACATTGAAAAATTTATTGAAAACCCGAGGCATGTTGAGATTCAGGTTTTAGGCGACATGTTCGGCAATGTTTATCATTACGGTGAAAGAGACTGCTCAGTACAAAGAAGACATCAAAAGTTAATTGAAGAATCACCCTCACCGGTTTTAGATCAATCATTAAGAGAAAAGATGGGTGAAACTGCCATTCTCGGTGCACATTCGGTAAACTATGAAGGCGCCGGCACAGTTGAATTTCTTGTTGATAAACATAAAAATTTCTATTTCATGGAAATGAATACCCGTGTGCAGGTAGAGCACCCTGTTACGGAATGGGTTTACAGTGTTGATATTGTAAGACAGCAGATTTTGGTTGCTGCCGGAGAAAAAATTGAGACTCTGCCTCATAAACCTGTCGGTCATAGTATAGAGTTTAGAATAAATGCCGAGGATCCTGAATTTGGATTTAGGCCTTCTCCGGGAAAAATTCACTCTCTTCATTTTCCGGGAGGCTTTGGAGTAAGAGTAGATACACATATTTACACTTCTTATTCTATTCCACCTTATTACGATTCTTTAATAGCAAAGTTAATTGTATGGGGTGAAAATAGAGATCATGCAATTGCCAGGGGAAGGCGGGCACTGGAGGAATTTGTCATCGAAGGAATTAAAACAACAATTCCATTCCATCTTAAAGTTCTTGAAGATGAAAGATTTTTAAGCGGGAATTTCGATACCAGTTTCCTAGAACATTTTGTCTTTTAATAAAATCTTCATTAATAAATTTATTTACCGAGGTAATAATGAACTTTCCAGAAAATTTAAAATATACAAAAGATCATGAGTGGATTTTAGTTGACGGAAATACAGGAACAATTGGAATTACTGAATATGCACAAGGCGAGTTGGGTGATGTAGTTTTTGTCGACATTGACCCTAAGGTAACAGAAATTACTACCGGACAATCTTTCGGTTCCATCGAAGCTGTAAAAACCGTAAGCGATTTGTACGGGCCTTGCAGCGGAAAAGTTATTGAAATTAATAAAGCTCTTGCCGATTCACCTGAAGTTGTAAATTCAGATCCGTATGGCCAGGGATGGATGATAAAAATTGAAATTAAAGATAAGAGTGAGTTAAATACTTTACTAGATAGTTCAGCTTACAAACAGCTTATTGGCCAATAATCTTATACGAGTTTACCCGATTGTAACAGCAATCTTAATTTATCAGTAATAATTAAGAGATTTTTATTTGATGTGACAAAATCCCCCCAGGGATTTTGTCTTCTTTTTAAATTAGCTGTAACGATGTTTATAAATTTTTATGGTGATAAATGAAAGCAGCAGAAAACATATTAATAATTGATTTCGGTTCTCAATATACGCAGCTAATTACAAGAAGAGTAAGAGAAGCTCACGTTTATTCAGAAATCCATTCCGATAAAATAACTTTGGAAGAAGTCAAAAATCTAAAACCTTCCGGTATTATTCTTTCCGGCGGGCCAATGAGTGTTTATGATGAAGGAGCCCCTAAAATTGATGATGCGATCCTAAAACTAGGAATACCTGTTTTAGGAATTTGCTACGGTCTGCAATATATATGTAAGACTTTCGGTGGTATGGTTAAAGCCGCCAAAGACAGAGAATACGGAAAGGCTGTGCTTCATGTAAGTGAAGATTCACGATTGTTTGCCGGAGTAACTAAAAGTTCCATTGTATGGATGAGTCATGGAGATTATTTAACCAAACTACCTGAAGGTTTTAAAGTAACTGCCGAATCAGAACATTCTCCGATTTGCGCAATATCCAATGATAAATTGGAAATACACGGATTACAGTTTCACCCTGAAGTTGTTCATACTAAAGAGGGTGACAAGATAATAAAACAATTTTTATTCGATATATGTAAATGTAAAGGTGAATGGACACCTCATAATTTTATAGAGGAAAGTATAAGGAAAATTAAAAATACTGCCGGTGATTCAAAAGCAATTTGCGCTCTCAGCGGCGGAGTAGATTCCACAGTTGCTGCGGTGCTCGTTAAAAAAGCCATCGGAGATAATTTAGTCTGCATTCATATTGATACCGGAATGATGAGAAAAAATGAGAGTCAAAAAATCGGGGAAATGTTTGATAAGAAATTAAATCTGAATCATATTCATGTTGATGCATCAGAGAGATTCCTTAAAAAATTAGAAGGTGTTACGGACCCGGAAGCTAAACGAAAAATAATTGGAAATACATTTATCGAAGTTTTTGAAGAAGAAGCTAAGAAATACGGCGATGCAAAATTTTTAGTCCAGGGAACACTTTACCCTGATGTAATCGAATCAATATCAATTAATGGATCTTCTTCAAAAATTAAATCACATCATAATGTTGGCGGGCTTCCAGAAAAAATGGACCTAAAATTAATAGAACCTTTTAGGGAACTATTTAAAGATGAAGTTAGAAATGTAGGAAGGGAATTAAACATACCGGAAGAATTTATTGAACGCCATCCTTTCCCCGGACCTGGTTTAGCCGTAAGAGTTATTGGTGAAATAACTAAGGATAAACTTGACATTTTGAGAGAAGCTGACGATATTTTTATTACAGAGATTAAAAAAGCTGTACTTTACAACCAAATATGGCAGGCTTTTGCAGTTTTGCTGCCTGTTCAATCTGTTGGAGTAATGGGTGATTCTCGTACATATGATAATGTTCTGGCAATAAGAGCAGTTACTTCAACTGATGGAATGACGGCGGATTGGTATAGATTTGATAATGATTTTTTAGCCAATCTATCAAATAAAATTATTAATAAAGTAAGGGGGGTAAACAGAGTGGTTTATGATATCAGCTCTAAACCTCCGTCAACTATAGAGTGGGAATAGTAATTTGGATCAAAATTATCAGCTGAACCATAAGATGAAGGTTGCCCATGATTATGAATCAGAGGGGAAACTTTTGCATGCTGCACAAATCTACAATCAAATACTGCAAGAGTATCCTGATTTTATGGAAGTATATTACAGCCTTGCAAATTTGTATGAACACATGGGCAATATTAAACCTGCGTTGGACTTGCTTAAATCTTACCTGGAAAACGATCCAGAGAATAAAGAAATAAGACTGTTTCTCGGACAATATTTACTGAGAAATTCAAAATGGGAAGAAGCTATTGACGTTCTTAGTTTTATCATGCCTGAAGATGAGCATATTGTAGCTTTCTTTATCGGATATTCTCATTTTATGTTAGGGGAATATGAATTAGCAAAAATTAGTTTGGAAAATTTTATTTCTAATGAAGATCATCCTGAACTTGTTCAGGAAGCAAACATTTATTTAGCAAAGATAACTTTAAAATTAAAAGATTATGAAAATGCACTGCTGTATGCAAAAAAAGCTGATGTAATGTATTCAAATTTTTGGGAACTGAACCAAATCTACGCTGAAACCTATTACAATTTAGGAATGTATGCTCATGCTGTTACGCCAATAGAAAAAGCAATTAAGCTTAATCCTTCTGAATCTTCACCTTACGAAATGGCGGGAAAAATATATCTTAAGCTGGGCGATTATTTAAAAGCAGAAAAAAACTTTCTTAAGTATATCGAAACGATTGAAGACGCTTCATCAGATATCTACACAAAATTAGCTGAGGCATGTTTAAAAGGAGAAAAACCGAAAGATGCTCTTGCTTACTTTGATATAGCAATTAAACTTGACCCGGAAAATAAAACAGCTTTGGCAGGGAAAAATAAAGCCGCCTCAATCCTTAATAACAATATGGTTTCCGATGGTTAAATATCTTTTGCTCATTACTATTATCGTTATTTCTTTTTATCCGGCTGTAAATGCTCAAACCGAAGTGGACAGTGGAAAAGTAAATGCCGAATTCCGTCTCGCATTGGACCTTTATAAATCCCAGCAATTTAATGAAGCTCAGCAAATATTTAACAAGATAATTCATAGCTATAATTTTAATCTAAAAACAACTATATCATATATCTTTGATGCGAAATCTTTGATCAAGTTAAAATTGAATGAAGCAGCAAAATTAGTTCTGAATGAATTTTTAACCCAATATGACAGCAGTAAATATAAAGACGAAGCAGAGCTCATGTTGGCTGAAATAAATGTTGATAAGGAAAGTTATTATAATGCATTTAAAATTCTTTCGCATATAATAGAATCCAGTGATTCCCCGTTTTATTATAGTTATGCACAATCAAGCGGAGAAAAGATTGCGCTGCATTTTTTAAGTTCCGATCAAATAAAAAATTTATATGACAGTACAGACAATTCAAAGCTTAAGTCGTTTCTTTTGCTGACTCTTGGAAAATTTTATTTGCAGAACCAGGACTTTAAAGATGCTGAAGCATCGTTATCGGATTTAATTCATCTTTATCCTGCATCGGAAGAAAGAGGTGAAGCCGTAACTTTATATCAACGTGTATTAATAGAGAAGGAAACTTCTCCAACAACCCCGCTTATTGGGGTGATGCTTCCCTTTAATTATCTATCAAACGATACTATATCGAATGCAGGTTCTGAAATATTAGAGGGAATAAAATTTGCGGTTGCACAGTACAACAAAAATCATGATCAAAAAGTCGGTTTAATTATAAGAAATACGGAAAGAAATAAAAATAAAATAGAAGATATAGAAAAAGAGTTCGCCGCAATTTCATCAATAAAAATTATAATTGGCCCGATATTCAGTGATGAAGTAAAAGAAACACTGGATGCATTTAAGAATACTGATATTCCTATAATTTCACCAACGGCTACGGAAAATGATTTAACTGAATTATATCCTAACTTTTTTCAGGCTAATCCTTCATTTACAGTCAGGGGAAAGGTTATGGCCGAATATATTTACTATGTGGAAAATAAAAAGCTGATGTCTGTTCTAAATGCTGATGAAGGATATTCTCCAATTTTAGCCGATGTTTTTTTTAATGAGTTTAATAAACTTGGCGGTCAAATTTTAACTCAGCAAACTTATCACAGCAATAGTATGTCATATAGTGAGCAGGTTTCCCAAATAGCCAAAGACTCATTACAATTACAGGGAGTTTATATGCCTTTAGCCGACAACAGGGATGTCCCGGCTCTACTTTCTCAATTTGTCGCAAATAATTTAAATGTGCCGATTTATGGGAACCAGGATTGGTTTTTGGCAAAAGGATATGAAACAAATCCCACTTTAAGTAATATGATTACTTTTACTTCAGACTATTATATAGATTATTCCGATTCTTTATTCCATCATTTTAGCAGACAGTTTTTAGCTCAAACTAACATTGATGTTGACCGGAATGTATTATACGGATATGATACAGCTAATTATTTGCTAAGTGTGGTTAAAGATTTTAACACTAGCAGAGAGAGTATAATGCACAAGATGGAATCGGGAGTTGTCTTTAAAGGATTTCACAACAATTATTATTTCGATCAAACAAGAGTAAACAGCTTTCTAAATATAGTTCGTTACAGGGACGGTAAATTTGAGTTAGTGGACAAATTTAAATTAACAAATTAAAAAGTAATTAATGGGGGAATTATTCTAAAAGTTAAAGATCTTCCGTTGGATGACAGGCCCCGCGAAAAGCTAATGCTTCGAGGAGTTCAAAGCCTGACTGATGCTGAGTTGCTTGCAATTCTTTTACGGACAGGAACAAAGGGTAAGTCTGTAATTGTGGTAGCACAAGAATTAATAAAGCAGCACGGTAACCTTGCAGTCCTTGCTTCAAAATCGATGAGTACTCTTACTAAAAACCTTGGGATTGGCAAAGATAAAGCCGCAACTTTATTAGCTGCATTCGAATTAAATAGAAGAATACAATCGCAGTCGAAGTGGTTTTCAGAAAGCAAAATAACCTCTCCGCAGGATATTGCTGAAATATTTATCCCTTTGTTAAAAGATGAGTTAAAAGAAAAATTTATATTAATTTGTTTGAATTCGGCAAATAAAATAATTAAATTTGAGACGATATCAATAGGGAGTTTAAATTCGAGCGTGGTTCATCCGCGTGAGATTTTTAAGGCGGCAATTGAAAATAGTTCCGCCAGCATAATTTTGCTTCATAATCATCCAAGCGGTAATCCTGAGCCGAGTAACGAAGATATTGCGATAACCAGAAAATTAGTTGAAGCGGGCAAAATTGTAGATATTCCTGTGTTTGATCACATAATTATTGCAGGGGGCACTTATACAAGTTTCGTTGAAAAAAAAATAATTTAGTTGTTATCTAAAGCATAGGATTTTAGACAGCTAAACACTCAGCTTGAATTTATTTAGTCATTTTATTATATAGTATAGGATTTATAAAAACTTAATTTGTAATAAGTTAGAAAAAAATACATGTTAAGTTGGTAAATTGCCATTTAGTTCGATTAATAATAACTTAAACAACTTACTAAAATAATTAATAATTGGAGGTTTCAATATGAAGATAGTAAAAGTTGTAAGAAATACCGCTATTATAGCTACTTTTGCTATTACAACAGCATTTTTAAGCGGTTGTGGTGGTGTTAGTGAAGCTGAAATGGCGCAATTGAATAACCTGAAGAGTGAGGTTAATTCATTACAATCACAAGCCAATTCGTTGAAAGACGAGAGAGCTAATCTGGAAAAAGAAATAGCTGCAAAAACAGAAAAACTTGCACAGTGCAATAAAGAAAAAGAAGAAACCAAAGCTAATTTGGAAAAAATGTCTTCTAAATAAGCTTAAAGAAGAAATTTAATTTTAACTTGGAGGAAATTTTATGAAATTAAGTAGATATATAATTGGTGTTTTTTCTCTCTTACTTTTCTTTTCTGTAGCTGTTTTTGCTCAGGAAAAAGAGATGACGAAAGACGAATGGCAAGCTGATACGGCTCGCTTAATTAGCCAGAAAGCCAGCTTAACAAAAGAAATTAGTTCTTTACAAACCGATGTTAATAACTTGAAATCTAAAAATATTGAAAGTTATGACGATTGCATGAAAGAACTCTATGCAATGGTCGGTGCTACTCAACAAGATGTAGATAATTTTAGAAACGCAGTTAATGAACTAGATGGCAAAATTAGTAGAAAAGAAGGTCCAAAAGCTGACAGACAAAAAGATCTTGATGCATTAAAAATGAATAAGATTAGTGCTCTTCCGGAATTTAATGATAAAGTAGATAACCAGATGCAGGCAGCTTTAGACGCTTGGGTTGAAGCTCCAAAAGAAATCACTTATACAGTGGTTAAGGGTGACTGCTTATGGAATATAGCTAAGAAATCTACTATTTATTCCAATGGATTTGCTTGGCCTAATATTTACAAAGCAAACCGTGATCAAATTAAAGATCCTAATTTGATTTACCCTAAACAAGCATTTAAGATTCCGCATTTAACAGAAGTAGAGAAAGCTAAATACGATAAGATTAAAACAAATTATAAACCAGCTCCGGTTAAATAATTATTTAGCTGAATGTTAGTTTATTATAAAACTATTAAAGCCCTTGTCATTATAGATGATGAGGGCTTTTTATATTTATAAAAGGAATATAATGACTGCTGTAGAAAAACGGATGGTTCTTGAAAATGTTGATTTATTAGCATTGCTCGGATCTAATGATAGCAACATAAAATTAATTGAAGAAAAGTTTAATGCTTCTATAACAATAAGGGGGGAAAATGTAATTATAAAAGGCGTAACTGAAGAAGTAGAAATTATTGAAAAAATTATCAAAGAGATGGTGTATGTTTTAAACACCAAGGGAAGAATTAAAACTTCTGATATTGAAACAATTCTGGATCTATCTGTTCAAGGTAAAAATTTAATGCCTGAGATTGAATATGACTCAATTGTATTATATACTAAAAATGATGTAATTAAAGTTAGAACACCCGGACAGGTAAATTATCTTCAGAATGCTCTCAAGAATGATATCTGTTTTGCTATCGGTCCGGCCGGTACCGGAAAGACTTATCTTGCGGTTGCATTCGCTGTTGCCGCTTTAAAAAAAGGAATCGTTAGTAAAATTATTTTAGCAAGGCCTGCAGTTGAAGCTGGTGAAAGTTTGGGATTTTTACCGGGCGATTTTCGCGAGAAGATTGATCCTTATTTACGTCCCCTATACGATGCATTGGATGATATGATGCCTTCAGATAAATTAAAAAGTTATATTGAGAAAAAAGCAATTGAGATTGTACCGCTTGCTTATATGCGAGGCAGAACTTTAAATAACGCTTTTGTAATTCTCGATGAGGCTCAAAATGCCACCGATATGCAGATGAAAATGTTCTTAACCAGATTAGGAGTAAACTCAAAAGCTATAATAACAGGAGATATTACTCAAATTGATCTTCCAGCTAAAACACAAAGCGGGTTAGTACAGGCTAGAGATATATTAAAAGATATTGAGGGTGTTGGTTTTGTCTATTTTGATAAATCCGACGTTGTTAGGCATAAACTGGTAAAAGATATTATAGATGCTTATGAAAAATTTAACGGCTCTGATAATTCAAAAAAATAATTAAGTTCGAATTAGATTATTCCTTATAAATAGATTTGCTTTCGTTCCAGAACTTATCCATTTCGGTTAAATTTGATTCATTAATCTTTCTGCCTGTCTCATTAACTTTTTTTTCTACGTATCTAAATCTGTTTATAAATTTTTTGTTTGTCTTTCTTAAAGCATTTTCAGGATTTATTCCTAAAAATCTTGCATAATTTGTCATTGCAAAAAAGACGTCTCCAATCTCACTTTCGAGTTCTTGAATTGTTTCTTCCTTCTCAGATTTATGCATTTCTTCGATTTCTTCTATCACTTTTTTCCAAACATCTTCTTTATTATCCCAATCAAAACCTACTTTGGCTGCTTTTTCCTGCAGCCGGTAAGCTCTATGAAGAGTGGGCAGCTTCTCCGGAACTCCGTCCAACACAGAGTTCCTTCCTTCTGTAAGTTTAATCGCTTCCCAATTTCGTTTCACGTCTTCAGAATTGTTTACATTTACCTCACCGAATACATGGGGATGCCGTCTTATAAGCTTTTCTCTTATTGAATCAATAACTTCATCCAAATTAAATTTATTTTCTTCTTCGGCAATTACAGCATGAAATATCACATGAAAAAACAAATCTCCAAGCTCGCTTTTTATTTCTTCAATATCATTATTATCAATTGCCTCAACTAATTCATATGTTTCTTCAATGGTTGCAGCTTTTATAGAATCATTTGTCTGTTCTTTATCCCATGGACATTCTTTTCTTAATCTTTTTACAATCTCTACAAATTCATTAAATTTACTTTCGTTCATAATTTGTATCCTTTAAATTGGAAATCATTTATAAATCATTGTTGAATTAAAAATAATAAAATCTTTGTTCTATAAAAAAGGAGTTTTTATGATAGAAGAAAAAATAAAAGAACTTGGCTTCGAACTTCCGGAAGCGCCAAAACCTTTAGCGTCATACATTCCGGCATTAAAAGTAGATAATTTAGTTTTTACAGCTGGGCAATTACCGATGGTTAAAGGAGAGCTAAAGTATAAAGGGAAATTAGGTGCAGATGTTTCAGTTGAAGATGGTAGAAATGCTGCTGAGATTTGTGCTCTTAATTGTCTTGCAGCAATCGCAGGCGTAATTGGTAATCTTGATAACATTGAAAGAGTTGTTAAACTTACTGCATTTGTAAATAGTGCCGATAATTTTACGGATCAGCCTAAAGTTGCAAACGGTGCTTCGGAACTAATTGGGAAAATATTCGGTGAAAACGGAAAGCATGTCCGAAGTGCTGTCGGAGTTAATGAACTTCCGCTGAATGCTCCGGTTGAAATTGAGATGATTGTAAAAATAAAATAATATTTAAATTTTAGTTTCTATTTCAATCCCGATAGGGCAATGATCGGAGCCCATAACGTGGCTTAATATAAAAGCGTTTTTAATATTATCTTTTGCATTTTCAGAAGCAAAGAAATAATCGATGCGCCAGCCGACATTCCTTTCCCTGGCTCTTGTAACCATATCCCACCAGGTATAATTATTCGGCTCCGTATTAAACATCCGGAAAGTATCAATATATCCAGCTTCTAAAAATTTATCTATCCAGGCCCTTTCTTCCGGTAAAAAACCGGAAACTTTTGAATTTTCTTTGGGACGTGCCAGGTCTATTTCTTTATGAGCAGTATTTACATCACCACAGATAATTATTTTTTTACCTGCTTTTTTAAGTTTATTAGTGTAATTGAAAAAGGCATCATAAAAATCCATTTTATACTGGAGTCTTTCGGGACTTGCTTTTCCGTTTGGATAATAAATATTGAATAATGTAAAATCCGGATATTCTGCGATCAAAATTCTTCCTTCATTATCAAAACGTTTAATCCCAAATCCTTTTTTTATACTAATTGGTTCTAGTTTTGTATAAAGAGCCACCCCGCTGTATCCCTTCCTTTCCCCTGAACAAAAATAAGAATGATAACCATTTATATTTATTAAATCTTCGGGAAGCTGCTCTTCATGTGCTTTTGTTTCTTGAATGCAAAGAATATCAGGGTTTTCCTTTAAGAACCAATCTAAAAAACCTTTTTTATATGAAGCTCTTATTCCGTTAACGTTCCAAGAAAGTAATTTTATTTTTTTCATATTAAATTTTTGATTATTAAAATATTTCCGCTGGTTTCTAAATTAAATAAAGTTTCGGAAAAATCATATTTTTTAGTATTTCTGCATTTATAAAAAATTTGAACAAAATCTGTTTAATTATTTTTTTAGATTCTTAAATGAATTCAATACAATAGGTGCGATTTTTATCCAATATCTGACATCAGGCATCTAGTATCGATATCCAATTACAAATGTTAATTCATTTAAAAGAATGAATTTATTTTGGTATGAAAGACAGTTAAGAATTTATATCAAGCTTTTCTTTATTTCCGAAACAAGCTTTAGGGTTTGTTGAAAATCTTTTCCATCTTTCATCAAAGATTTAATTACGGCGCTTCCGACAATTACACCATCGCAATATGGGGCATAAGCTTTTGCATCTTCTTTGTTAGAGATTCCGAAGCCCACCAATGTTTTATTTTTTTTAACAACAGACCGAGTTTTTTTAATGAAATCAATGCTCTCAGATTTATTGTTATTTCGAATTCCAGTTGTTCCGCTGACTGAAACACAATAAACAAATCCGCTGCTTTTATTGTCTATTAAGCTGATTCTTTCAACCGATGTAGTAGGAGTAATTAAAAGAATTTTATCAAGTCCATCAAATGAACCATTAAAAAAATTATCATATTCTTCTATTGGAATATCAGGAATTATTACACCGTTTACTCCTGAGGCTTTCGCATCATCCGAAAATTTCTTTATACCATAAGATAAAACAGGATTTGCATAACCCATCATAATTAATGGTTTGTTTGTATGCTTTCTGATTTCTTTTATAAAATTAAAAGTCGTTTTAAGATTAACTCCGTTTTCCAAAGCAACTTGAGATGAATGCTGAATAATCGGTCCGTCTGCTAACGGGTCACTAAATGGGAATCCGATTTCAAGCATATCAGCGCCGGCATCGAGAACTTTTAAAGCTAGTTCAATAAAACTTCCTTTATTTGGAAACCCTGAAGTTAGAAAAACAGAAAGTACTTTTTCACTGGAATTATTTTTTAGAGTAATATATTCATTAATAAACGACATTTAGTATCCTAATTTATCTTTTATAGTATTTAAATCTTTATCGCCGCGTCCGCTTACATTAACAATAACAATTTCTTTACTAGCTGTTTTTGGCATTAGATACTCTAAGTAAGCAATCGCGTGAGCCGATTCTAATGCGGGAATAATTCCCTCCTGTCGAGAGAGAAGTTCAGTAGCTTTGATAGCTTCATCATCTGTAACTGAATAATAGTCTGCAATAACTTCATCTTTTAAGAAACTGTGTTCAGGACCCACGCCGGGATAATCGAGTCCCGCTGAAATTGAATGAACTTCAGAAACCTGCCCTTCTTCACTTTGCAGAAGATACGTTTTCATCCCTTGAAAGATTCCTTCACGACCAAGCGTTAGAGTTGCACAATGCTTATCCGTATTTATTCCGTATCCGGCGGCTTCAACTCCAATCAATTTAACATTTGAGTTTATAAAAGGATAAAAAATACCAATTGCATTACTACCGCCTCCAACACAAGCAACAATATAATCAGGTAGTCTGTTTTCTGTTTTTTGAATTTGTTCTTTAACCTCCAAACCTATGACAGATTGAAAGTTTCTAACCATCATCGGATATGGGTGGGGGCCCACAACAGAACCGATAATGTAATGAGTATCTTTTACATTTGTTACCCAATCACGTATGGCTTCATTGGTAGCGTCCTTTAAAGTTCTGCTGCCTGATGTGACTGGAATAACTTCCGCACCGAGAAGTTTCATTCTAAAAACATTTAAGCTTTGTCTTTTAATATCCACTTCACCCATATAAACAAAGCACTTCATACCGAACTTTGCGCATACAGTTGCTACTGCAACTCCATGCTGACCTGCGCCGGTTTCCGCAATTATTCTTGTCTTGCCGAGCTTTTTTGCCAAAAGAATTTGGCCAAGTGCATTATTAATTTTGTGAGCACCAGTGTGGCAAAGGTCTTCCCGCTTCAAATATATTTTTGCACGATTGTAATATTTAGTTAATCCCTCGGCAAAAGTTAAAGGAGTTGGACGGCCGCTGTATTCTTTATTTAATTTGTCTAATTCAAATTGAAATTCCTGGCTTCTGTTTAATTCAAAGTAAACTTCTTCCAATTCTTTAAGCGGCGTTATTAATGTTTCAGGGACAAATTTTCCGCCGTATTTTCCGAAACGTCCATAAACATCCGGAAAATTATAATCAATTAACTGCTGCATAATAATTTATCTTTCTATCGACAATTGGAGACAACTGTTCGATCTTTTCTAAAAGTTTTTTAAAGTTTTTCGGCGTTAATGATTGGAATCCATCAGACAATGCTTTATCAGGTTGATTATGAACCTCGATCATCAAACCATCGGCACCGCAGGCTATTGCTGCCATAGCCATCGGGGGAACCTTATCCCAAATTCCAATTCCGTGAGAAGGATCTACTATGATTGGAAGATGGGATTGTTTTTTTATCATCGGTACGGCATTTAGATCAAGCGTATTTCTCGTCATAGTTTCAAATGTCCGAATACCTCTTTCACAAAGGATTACATTAAAGTTTCCCTGGGATAAAATGTATTCGGCACTCATCAATAAATCTTCAATTGTAGCAGCCATGCCGCGTTTTAGAAGAATCGTATTGTTTTAATTGTCCAACCTCTTCAAGCAAAGAAAAATTCTGCATATTTCTTGCTCCGATTTGAATTATATCTGCAACCTCAACAATAAGCGGAAGTGATTTAGTATCTTTAACTTCAGTAACAACCATCATTCCTAATTCATTTTTAACGTCCGACAAATATTCCAATCCTTTTTCCTTTAATCCCTGGAATGAATAAGGACTTGACCGTGGTTTATAAGCTCCTGCTCTTAAAAATTTTATTCCCATTTCCTTAAGTTCGCCTGCTATATCAAACAATTGCTGCCTGCTTTCAACTGAACAAGGTCCGGCAATAATCGTCAGTTCATCTCCGCCGATATTTACATCATTCATTTTTATGGTTGTGTCTTCATTTTTCATTTCCCGGCTGACAAGTTTGTAAGGTTTGGTAACTCTTATTACTTCATCAACAGAATCCATGATCAGGAAATCTTCTTCGTTGAGCAGATTAGTCGGGCCTGTAATTCCAATTCCAAGTTTACTGGCACCGGGAATCTCATGCGGTATACATGTTTTTTCTATAATTTTATTTTTTACTTGATTAATATCCTCCCTTGGTGAATCCAATTTCATAATAATCAACATAAACCATACCTCAATGCGTTAAATTTTTCAAAAAATATTTTAACTTTTTCTTCATCCTTTAAACCAGGTTCAGTTTCCAATGAAGAAGATAAATCAACCGCCGCTGGATTAATATTTTTGAAAACATCTGCTATGTTTTCATGTGAAATGCCGCCGGCGAGAATAACTTTATTCTGAATTTCTTTTGGTATTAAATCCCAGTTAAATTTATTTCCAGATCCGCCATATATGCTATTAGAATATGAATCCAACAAGTAACTAACATTCTTATATTTATCAAGAATTGAGAATTCAAAGTCCTCAGATATTCTAAAACTTTTTATTACGGGAAGATTAATCTTTTCAATATCTTCCGGAAATTCGTCTCCATGAAGTTGAATACAGTTTAATTTTAATTCTGATGCTAATTTTATTAATCATTTCCGTAGATTCATTAACGAAACACTCCAACTTTCATTATAAAAGGGGAGAGTTCTTCTGTAATTTCTGAAACTACTTCAGGCAATACATACCTTTTACTTTTTTTATAAAATATAAATCCTAGTGCATCGGCACCAAATGATTGACATAATAATGCATCTTTCAAATTTGTAATTCCGCAAATCTTAACTTTCATTTGAACACCATTCTTTCATTGCCTCTAGTGAAAGCTGAATATTCTTTGAGCTCATAAATTGTTCACCGACTAAAACAGCATTTGCATTTGTTTTGCGCAAATAATCAATATCTTCTTTTCCCTTTATGCCGCTTTCCGAAACTAAAATAATATCCTTTGGCAATTGATTTGAAATTTTAGCTGTGGTTGATAAATCAACAGAAAAGTCTTTCAGATTGCGGTTATTTACTCCGATTATTTTATTTATTTCAAAATTTATTTTTTCTAATTGATCTTGAGAATGAAGTTCAAGTAATACTTCCAGTCCAATTTCATTCGCTATTAATGTTAAATCTTTAATTTGAGATTTTGAGAGTGCCTCACAAATTAAGAGAACTATATCGGCACCAAAAGCTTTAGCTTCAAAAATTTGGTATTCATCAATAATAAAATCTTTTCTAAGTAATGGAACATCTTTTATCTTTGCAATATCATTTAAGAAATTGATACTTCCCATGAAAAACTTCTTATCGGTAAGAACAGAAACGGCATCAACAGACTCTTTAAAATATATCTCTGCAATTTCAAAGTGATTAAAATTTTCGCGTATTATTCCTTTCGAAGGACTAGCCTTTTTTATCTCAGCAATTATTGAAATATCATCTTTAGACTTTATTTTGTCAAAAAGGCTAATTGATTTAAGATTATAAAATTCAAACTCGCTGAAAGACTTAATAGAATATTTCTTTCTTAATTCTTTTACTTCTTCTTTTTTAACTTCAATAATTTCATCAAGTATATTCAATTCATTTTCTCGGTTTAATTTGAAATAAATAATTATGCCGCATTTTTATTACAAAATGTCTTTAATTCATTAAGCTTAGCTAAAGCTGCGCCGCTTAATATAGAATCTTCTGCTGCTTTTTGACATTCTGCCAAACTAGCAGAATAATCGGCTGAATAAAGAGCTAAAGTTGCATTAGCCGCAACGGTATGAAAAGCACCGTTTTGATTCTTGTTCATAAAAATATCTAAAATTATTTGAGCGTTGAGTTCTGGTGAATCGCCTTTTATATCTTTATGAGAAATCTTCGGATAACCGAAAGTATCATTTGAAAGATTATACGTTTTTATTTCTTCACCGTAATTATATTCATGGACTTCTGTAACGTCCCCTAAATAAATTTCATCATATTTATCAATGCTGCAAAGGAAACATACTTTTTGAAGATCCAGATATTTTGCAGCTTCAGCCATAGTCTTCGCGGCTTGTAAGTTAAAAGTTCCGATTATTTGTTTCTTTACTCCTGCAGGATTTGTTAAAGGGCCTAGCATATTGAATACGGTTTTCATTCCTAATTCTTTTCTAACAGGCGCAGCATATTTCATAGCGGGATGATAAAGTGGAGCAAATAGGAAAGCAATTCCAACTTTATTTAAAGCTTCCTCAGATTGGTCTCTTAGTCAAATTAATATTTATTCCTAGAGCCTGCAAAACGTCAGCACTTCCGCTTTTACTTGAAATAGATCGATTACCATGTTTGGCTACTTTTATTCCTGCTCCAGCAACTACAAATGCAGTTGCAGTAGAAATATTGAAACTGCCGGAATTATCTCCGCCGGTTCCGCAAACATCAATTACATTTTCATCATCACAATTAATTTTAATGCTTTTCTCCTGCATAGCTTTTGCAAAACCCGCAACTTCAGGCGCAGTTTCGCCCTTCTTTTTTAAGGCGATTAAAAATCCTGCCAAATGAGAATTGTTTACGTTGCCGTTCATTATTTCGCTCATTGAATCGAAAGATTCTTCAATTGTAAGATCCTCGTTATCGATTACCTTTTGTAAATATTCTTTTATCATGATGCCAACCAATTTTTTATTATGTTTTTACCTTCAATTGTTAAAATGGATTCCGGGTGAAATTGAATGCCTTCAACCGGAAATTTTTTATGTCTAATTCCCATTATGCTTCCGTCGTCTGTCTCAGCGGTAATTTCAAGCTCTTCCGGAAGCGATTCTCTTTCAACCATAAGCGAGTGATATCTTGTTGCGGCAAATCCTTGTGAAATATTTTTAAAGATTGTTTTACTGTCATGTTTTATTGAGGAAGTTTTCCCGTGCATTAAAATTGGTGCTTTAATTACTTTCCCTCCATAAACAATGCTCATTGCTTGGTGGCCTAAGCAGACACCTAAAATTGGAATTTTGCTTCCGAAATTTTCAAAAGCCGTAAGTGAAGCTTTTGAATCTTCAGGTTTCCCGGGTCCGGGAGAAATTAAAATTTTATCGGGTTTCATTTCATTAATATCATTTATCAGAAACCTGATCATTTCTTTTAACGACTAATTCACAACTAAAACTTCCTAATAATTGTACAAGGTTATATGTGAATGAATCGTAATTATCAATTACCAGTATTTTCATCTAACACCTCTGCATATTTTAATGCATTTACCATTGCTGCTGATTTATTTTTTATTTCTTTAGCTTCCAGTTCAGGTTTACTGTCTGCAACAATTCCTGCCCCAGCCTGCCAGTAAATAGTATTCCCTTTTGCAAAAAGAGTTCTTATAGCGATGCACAAATCAAGATTACCACTGAAATCAAAATATCCGACTGCACCTGCATAAACATTACGTTCAAGCTTTTCATATTTGTCAATCAACTGGATAGCCCGAATTTTCGGCGCACCTGTTACCGTTCCAGCCGGAAAGCATGACATCAAAGCATCAATAGAATCTTTATCTTCCGCAAGTTTACCCTCAACCTTGGAAACAATATGCATGACATGTGAATACTTTTGAATCTTCATTTTCTCAGTCACTTGAACGGTCCCATATTCACAGACTCTGCCAAGATCATTTCGTCCGAGATCAACAAGCATTGTGTGTTCGGCTAATTCTTTTGGATCATTTAATAAATTTTCCTCAAGTGCTTTGTCTTCATCTGAATTTTTACCTCTTCTTCTAGTTCCGGCAATAGGTAAAAGCTGGGCTTTACGATTTTTAACCTTCAATAAATCTTCCGGTGAAGTACCGATTATTGTAAAATCATTTTCGAATTCCAGATAATACATATAGGGTGAAGGATTAATTATTCTGAGTGCTCTGTAAACATTCAGTAAGTCGCCTTTATAATTTGAGGAAAATCTTTTTGATAAAACTATTTGAAAAATATCCCCTTCGACAATATTATTTTTTCCAGCCTCCACTTGTGAATAGAATTCATTTGGATCAAAGTTTTCTGCAATGTCGCCTTCAAGTATAAAATCAGATTCATAATCAACAGTTTTTTTAAGCTCTGATTTTAAGTCCGAGAGAATTTTTTGCGCATTTTGATATGCAATTTCAAGGTTAGTTCCTTTTTCTATTTTAACATTAGTTATTAAAATTATCTGATGTTTATAATGATCAAAGGCAAGAATTGTATGGTAAATACCAAATATCGAATCCGGATTGTCAAAATATTTGGTATCGAATTTAATTACATTTTCAACAAGTGAAATATTTTCATAACCCAGAAAGCCAACTATGCCGCCGGTAAAATCGGGGAGTTCATCAATTTTAGGCTGCTTATATTTATTTATCTCAGTTCTTATATGTTCAAAAATATTTTGTTCAATTGAATCTTTAGTTCCATTTCTTCTGACTGATATTTCATAACCTTTATTTGAAATTATTTTTTCAGGGCTCTTGCCAATAAATGAGTAGCGCGCAAGATTAGTTGAGCCTTCTACAGATTCCAGAAGAAAATTCTGTTTCCCTTTTTCACGTATCTTCAAATAAGCTAAAACAGGCGTTAATAAATCCGCAGTTATTATTTCATAAACTGGGATTAAATTATATTCTGATGCTAGTTCTTTAAATTTTTCAATCTTCATATTTTTCACTTTAAAAAACAAAAAACCCTTCCCAGTTGTCTGAGAAGGGTTTTTAATTAAAAATTATTTATCTCAAAATTACTGGGTCATATTATTTTGCACACTATACCACCACCACCAATAATTTTGGCTGAATGATTCGTTTGTTAGATAATATGTTCCAGTAATATTCTTCATAAGTTGATGTGCAAATATAAAACACTTTTTCTTTTTGTCAAGTGAATTATAACAAACTTTAATTTTGATCCATTTTCGAGATAAAAACGCAAAATTTTTGCATAACTTTTCATTAAACTGAACCTATGTATAATTACGAATGTTGAAACTGTGAAACAAATCTGACTATATTTGAACGTTAAAAATGAATTGAGTTGTGATGAATAGAGAAATGTTTCGTTCGAAAATACACCGTGCTACCGTTACAATGGCGGAGCTTTATTATGAAGGCAGCATAACAATAGATAAGGATTTGCTTGATGCGGCTGACATTCTGCCGCACGAAAAAGTTCAGGTAGTAAATTTAAGCACAGGCAGCAGACTGGAGACTTACACCCTCGAAGGTCCATCCGGAAGCGGAATGATTTGTTTAAATGGTCCGGCGGCACGATTAGGAACAGTAGGAGATGAAGTAATAATTATAACTTATTCTCAAATGTCTGAAGAAGAAGCACGAAAGCATAACCCAAAGGTTGTGTTAGTCGATAAGAAAAATAAGGTGTCAAAGATCATGTAATTTGAATAACATTTATTATTGTTATTTGAGTTATTTCATTGATTTTGTTTTTTGATTTATTTAATATTCCATAGAATTTATTGGGTATTAAGATGAAAAAATTATTGGTTGTGTTTGTTTTGGCATTTAGTATCTCGGGATTTGCTCAATTTAAAGATTCTGGCTTTCCTACAACAGATGTTAAAGACGGAATTTTAGCCAAACCGTCGAGTTCATTATTTGGATTTTTAAGTTCTCCTAATTTCCATATGAATCAGTCATATAGTATGTCTTATTCAACTTTTGCAGGACAAGGATTAGCCCTAGGAGTTTATACGAATAGTATGTCTTATGACTTCAGCAAAAATCTGAATGTTCAGCTTGATGCCAGTATCGTTCAAAGTCCTTACAGCACTTTAGGAAGCGATTTTCAAAAAAGTATAAATGGTGTTTATTTAAGCCGTGCTGCGGTAAATTACAGGCCTTGGAAAGATGTTTCAATTTCTTTCCAATACAGCAGGCTTCCGTATAACTACTATTCACCATATTCTTACGGTGGTTTTGGATATGGTTTTTATAACGGATTTAGTGCCGGTGATCCATTTATGGGAAGATAAAATTTTGGAGGTTGATGATTATTCAAGGTTTTTTATATGTATTTCGAGTGTGACTAAGTGAAGGAAAACCTACGGTTAAAGAAGCTGCCCGATAAATTAAATATCAAACAATCCACTGCCAACATTTCATTAAACATCATAATTGTTTTACTTGCAGTAATTATTCTGTACATGTCTTTTTCTATTTTTTCAAAAATTGACGAGAAAAGACAACTAGACCTTCAAAATCAGAAGAACGCTAAATCATCAATAATACAAGTTGAAGTTCTGAACGGGTGTGGGGTTGCAGGAGTTGCCGACCAATTCACTAATTATTTACGTCAGCATCATTTTGACGTTGTGCAGATGGGAAACTATATTTCGTTTGATGTCGAAAAATCTATAGTGATTGATAGGACAGGAAATATGGCCAATGCTTTCAAAGTGGCAGATACTTTAGGAGTCAGCAGAAAAAATGTTATCCAGCAGAAAAATAACAATTATTTTTTGGATGTTTCGTTTATTATAGGTAAAGATTTTAATAGTTTAAAACCATATCAATAAAAAAAGGTACATATTGAATTCAACACAATTAACAGAAAAAATAACTTCACTAATCTTTAATAAAAAAGGTTATGACGTTAAAGTTCTCGATTTACGGAAACTTACTACGATGTCTGATTATTTTATTATTTGTACTGCAGATTCAGACACACAAGTAAAAGCAATTGCTGATGAAGTAGATAAGAGCTTACGTGATGAAGGAATTAGAAGCTGGCATAAGGAAGGATATAAAGCGCTTTCGTGGGTTCTTCTGGATTATGTGGATGTAGTTGTCCATGTATTTAAAAAAGATGCCAGAACTTTTTATAATTTAGAAAAATTATGGGGTGATGCCCCAATAATTGATGTTGAAGATCCGGCAAATAAAGAAACTACAGTACCTAAAAAGAAGCGGGGCAGGCCCAAAAAAGTTCAACCGGAATAATGTTCTCTAAGTAAATTATTCGAATTAATTCATTTTATCAGGACTGAAATTTGAAAGAATATCTCTATACAATTTTTAAAGAAGCAGCAAATAAATTAAATTATTTAAAAGATGTAAACATTACATTCGACGTTCCTAAAGTGGAATCTCATGGTGATCTTTCTTCAAATGCAGCAATGCTTTTAGCAAGGCAGCTTAAAAGGAAACCCAGAGAAATAGCAGAAGAAATACTTGCATCACTAAAATTAGATTCGAATGTTGTTGAGAAAACGGAAATTGCCGGTGCCGGCTTTATAAATTTTTTCTTCACTGTTTCTTATGTATCACTTATAACAAAGGATATTCTATTATCCGAAAACAATTATGGACGTTCAAATAAATTCAGTGGGAAAAAAGCTAATGTTGAATTTGTTTCAGCAAATCCTACCGGCCCTTTAACTGTAGGCCACGGAAGAAATGCAGTTTTTGGTGATACAATTGCAAATCTTTTAGAGTGGGTCGGTTATTCTGTTGATCGTGAATATTATTTTAATAATGCCGGCAGGCAAATGCGTGTTCTTGGTGATTCGGTAAAATTACGTTACCTGGAATTGCTTGGAGATAAAATTGAATTCCCACAAGATTATTATCAAGGTGAATACATAAAAGAAATTGCAAAAAGTTTATTAGATGAATATGGCGATAAATTAATCAAAGAATCTGCGGAAGGAAAATTTAAAGAGAAGGCCGAAAGTGAAATTTTTGAGGATATTAAACAATCGCTGAAAAGATTGAATATTATACATAAAATATTCTTTAATGAAAATTCACTTTATGAAGAAGGAAAAATAAAAGAAACAATTGATATCTTTAAAGAAAAAGGTTTAGCATATGAAAAAGAAGGCGCTACATGGCTTAAACTGGTTGAATTAGGTAATGATCAGGACAAAGTAATTGTGAAATCAACTGGCGAACCTACATACCGTCTTCCGGATATTGCCTATCATGTTACAAAGTTTAAACGCGGTTATGATTTAATGATAGATATTTTTGGTTCCGATCATAACGCAACTTATCCGGATGTTCTTGCCGGCTTACGTGCATTAGGATATGATTCAGATAAAGTTAAGGTTCTCATACATCAATTTGTAACAATCATGGACGGCGGGGAAGTAGTTAAGATGTCAACCAGAAAAGCAAATTATATTACTCTTGACCAGCTTGAGGAAGAAGTAGGCTCTGATGTTGTGCGTTATTTTTTTAATATGCGCAATATAACTACGCATATGAATTTTGATCTCTCGCTCGCTAAAAAACAATCCGATGAGAATCCGGTTTTTTATCTGCAGTATGCTCATGCAAGAATTTGCTCGATTTTAAAAATGATTGAGAAAGAAAGCCTGGAGGCATCTACTGAAAATTTAAATTTACTTACTACAAATGAGGAACTTCAACTGCTAAAGAAACTACATCAATTTAAAGATGAAGTTTTGCTTAGCGCTGAGGTTTTTGAAACACATCGTATTTGCGCTTATCTTGAAGAACTTGCTGCATCATTTCATAAATTTTATACGTTCTGCCGGATTTTAGGAAGCGAGAAAAAATTAGCGGAAGCCAGAGTTGCTCTTGCACTGGCCACAAAAATAGTTTTGAAAAACGGCTTAACAATTTTAGGAGTTAACGCTCCTGAAAGAATGTAGTTGGTTTAAGAATTATCAATTTGCAATTGCAACTGATGCTGCGTAAACTTTATTAGCTCCGTACCCAAGTAGTATTTTACCGCATTCACTTATCGTCGCTCCTGTTGTTATAACATCATCAATTAACAAAACATTTTTCCCGGATAATCTATTTTTGTTTTTTATTGTGAAAGCTCCGCTGATATTTTCTTGCCGCTCTTTCAAATTCATAGTAGTTTGTGATTGTGTAAATCTTTTCCTTTTTATTATACTATTGTTTAACGGTAATTTTGTTACAGTGCTAATCCCTTTTGCAATGTAAAGAGATTGGTTAAATCCTCTTTCAGCTTTCTTTTAAATGATGGAGAGGAATAGGTACTATTAAATCAATATTCCATTGCGAAATTGTTGTTTTTAATGAACTGCCAAGGTTCTTGCCTAAAAATTTACCAACCAAAAATCTTTGATTATATTTTAAAGAATGAATAATATGCTGAAGTTCCTTATCTTTTTCAAAAAGATAAAGTGATGTGAAACCGGAAATGATGTCTTTTATCCTTGAATTTTCTATTAAATTCGTACTGCAAGATGATCTGCAGTAACTAATTTGATTTTAGATAGGCATTCGGGGCAGACAACTTCTTCGTTTGAGGAAAGTTTCTTACTACAAGAAAAACAAAAACGAGGCAAGAAGAAATCGAATATTTCGGTTATAAAATTCAAAAATCCCCTTTGATTTTTCTTATAATTTAATCAGAAATTAGTTAATATTCCTGAAATTTATTTCACAGACGAATTTAAAGCATTCCCGATCTTTTTCTTAAAAACCATTCTAAACCAAATAAAAATATTGCAATCATCAATAACCATTCATTGGACCAGAGATTTATGTCGCTTACTTCCATCTTATATTTTGATGATTTTTTATTCAGCGCTTTTAAGATGGGGAAAAGTTGATTGTAATTAGAGTTGTAGAAAAATTTTCCCCCGGTTTGATTTGAAAGAAGTGAAAGAAATTCGTAATTCATCCTTGGATCAAGCATTTCAACATCAACTTCACCAACATTAAATTTGCCGTTGTCACTTCCGAGTTTATTATTATTTAGAAAGGCATTGCCTGTAAAAGAATAATTGCCTGCTTTATTGGTTTGAAAAGTACCTTCATATAAACCATTTCCAACAGAGTTTAGATTAACATCATAATTTTCTTTTCCATAATTTATTTGAATCTTAACATCAGCATCTGAAACAGGATTAAAAGCTTGATCATAAACTTGTCCGTTAAATTCTATTTGCTCACCAAGAGAATATAATTTCTTTGATGTTTTAATTGTAACTCTTTTATGCGCTTCGTTGGAATTAAGCCATTTAACGCTGCTTATAATAAACCTATCAAACAAATCAAGATTTTTAGGTGCAGTTTCAAGTTTCCATCTCCATATATCTTTTCCAAGAACTGCTATTGATTTTTTACTGCCGAGTATTCTTGTTAAAATCAATGGCTTGTTCATCGGAATGTTATTAATCCTAACTTTAGATACAACCTCACTTTCAGGTTTAGCAGTCAAATCAACATTCGGCTGAAAAATGGGAGGTAGATTATTCCAAGCATCTATTGGATTTACCGAATTATTTTGCAGCAGAGGATTATCAAGTTGGTCGGCTGAAATATCCGGCTGAATTTCAAGGTAATCGTTACCAATGTTTCCGACAACAAATGGCAGTTCACTTTGAAGCTGTTTTAATTTATTAAAATCAACTCCGCTCGATAAAGTGATGAAGTAAGGCTTATCTTTATTCGAAATTTTATTTAAAACACTTTGAAGCAATTGTTGTGAAGTTTCTTTTGATGGAAATCCAACAAGAAAAAACACATTGGCGCTGTCGATTAATTCTTGTTTGTTATTCTTTTCAATAAATTTGTCAGCCGCAACTTGAGTAATAGAATTAACTTCAAAATTTTTATCCGACTTTAGAGTATTTTTAATGAATGAAACATCAGAAGACGGACTACCTGCTATAATCAATACTTTTACTTTATTGCTTAAGACATTTACATAAAATACTTTTTTATTATTTGCAAAAGTAAACTCTCCGGTTGAATTTGATGCAACTACGGCGAGTTTTTTCTCCCCGCCGGTTTTAGGTGTGTATGTAAAATTCACATTTTGAATTCCATCTTCGCTTAGGACAACATTTTTTTGTTCAACTAGTGCATCATTCTCATACAAAGAAACAGTTATGTTTTTATTTGCAAAACCGGTATTAGCTACGGCAGCAACAATGGCTGTGGGAGTCTGAGCATATATCATTTGATTGTAGAGAACATTCTTTACTTCAACATCATTTCTAGAAGTTGAGTCACCAACGCCAACTGTATAAATGGGAATATTTAATTTCTCTGCAGTGTGTAACGGATTACTTCCCTCAGTAATTACTCCATCACTGACAATAGTAATTGAAGAAATATTTCTTTCTGTTTTTCCTACGTCTGAAAACATTTTTGCGAAATTTGTGCTTCCTTCGGAGAAGTTCAATTTTTGTAAACTATCAAAACTAATTTTTTGGGTTTTGTTGCCAAAAGTAAATAGTTCAGAATTATTCGAGAGATTGTTTTGTCCAAGCCCTTTAACAAAATCTAAAACTGTTTGTTCGCGGTTAGTTCCGTCCTTTATTTGGAGAGATCTAGAATTATCTAGAAAAATTAAATTAACCGGTTCTAATATTTTTTTCTTTGCAAGAGTTACAATTGGTTCAAAAAAAACAAACAATACCAACAATAAAGCAAGCGATCTTAAAGAAACTAATAATATTTTTTTTGAAGGATTGATATTGGGGATTGTGTACCGGTAAACATAAATAGTATAGCCAATTAATAGAATCAGAAATAAAAAAAAATAAAATGGCGGGAAGGAAAGATTCAAGCCAATTTTTTCAAAATTAAACATTAAAAGCTCATATCTCCCTTCATTACTGTAACAGCGTTACCGGATATATAAAGCTCTTTTTTAGTAGGAGAATAATTAACTCCTATTCTACCTCTTCTGCTTATAATATCGCCCTGTTCAAAAGTAAGATTAACATCATCACTTCCCAAATTTTACAAAACCAAGATAATTAAGAACTAATATTAATGGACCATTTGCTGATCCGGTAACGGGGTCTTCATCAATACCATAATACGGAGCAAAAAATCTTAAATGGGCAAAATTGTCTTTTTCAAAAGTTTCTTTTGTAAATACAACTACTCCGCCGAAATTATTTTCTTTAGAGAGTTTAAGAAGGTCTTTAAAATTGGGTTTTAATTTTTTTAACGCAGAAAGTTTTTTTATGTAAATATAAAGATAACCGTTTTCAAGCAGCATTAAGGGGATTGAATCAAATACGTCACATTTATCTATGGTTAGAGTTTTTAAAATTTCTTCCCGATTTCCCGTATATTCTTTTATCTTAAATACCGGTATTTGCATGTAATATCTATTATTTTCTACGCGACATTTTAAGATTCCGGAAAGTGTGTCAAACTTAATTTCGGAATTATTTTTAGTTCTCTTATTTTCATTTAAAAAGTGAAGTGATGCTATAGTTGCATGACCGCAAAGTTCAACTTCCATTGTAGGTGTAAACCATCTTAAATTAAAATCGGCTTTATCCGATTTTGATAGAAATGCTGTCTCTGCCAAATTCATTTCTCGCGCAATAGACTGCATTTCTTCTTTAGTTAATCCATCGCCATATGTTACACCAGCCGGATTTCCTTCAAAAGGTTTGTCAGTAAAAGCATCAATTTGAAAAATATTAATCTTTTTTGCCATTTAATAAATGTTCTAAATTCCATTTTTTCATTTTGTCAAAAGTTTCATAATCCGTCAAATCGAAGTGAATTGGCGAAATTGAAACGTAATTTTTCTTTATCGCAACCTGGTCAGTTTCAACGTCGGTATCAACCTCCATCAAATTACCTGTAAGCCAATAATAATCTTTTCCGTAAGGATCGACACGCTGTTCATAAATATCATCCCATTTGGATTTTCCTTGTTTAGTCAAAATTATTCCGGCTATTTGGTTTTCCGGAATGTCTGGTACGTTTATGTTAAGTAAAGTGCCTTTGGGAATATCTTTCCCAGCCATTTCTTTGGCAATTAATTTTGTTACTTTTGCCGCAAATCTAAAATCGGTTACTTCATGATTTGTTACCGAAACTGCCATTGAAGGAATATCCATAATAGCAGCCTCTCTTGCTGCTGAAACAGTACCGGAATAAATAATATTAATTGCAGTATTTGAACCATGATTTATCCCGGAAACTACAAGGTCCGGCGGTTCTTTCATAATATTTCTAATACCAATTTTAATGCAATCTGCTGGTGTGCCGTTTACTGCGTATCCAAAGAACTTGCCGTCTTTATAAGCCTTTGTTACTCTCAAAGGAATTTGCATTGTTATTGCGTGTCCTACTGCACTTTGTTCTTTTAGCGGTGCAACAACCGTTACAGTACCAATTTCTTTTAATGATTCGACAAGTGCATAAATCCCTTGTGAGTCAATTCCATCATCGTTGCAAACCAAAATTTTCAATATAATTACCTATAAATAATTCAAACTAGTGTGCCAATATAACATATACTAAATATAGTCTCAATTGAATGAATTAGGTACAATATTGATTTTTTGCATCAGTAAATCTTAAAAAATCGCTTGAATATTTTTTTCGCATTTCCCACAAAAAAATTTGTTAAATTATAGCAAATCAATTTCGCTAATAATAATAAATATCGTCGATATTATGCTAATTGTAAAATCACACATCTTTAGTAAATATCCCGAAATCATATTTGGTTTCAGCACAAAAATCGGAGCAGGTAGAAAAGCACCTTACTTTTTCAATGTTTCACAATCTGTGGGTGATAATAAAAAGATTGTCGATGAAAATCGTGATTACTATTTTAATTCAATTGGATTAAAATTTGAAAATGTGGCTTTTCAAAAGCAGGTTCACGGCGATACCATCACTTATGTAACAAAGGGAGGAGTTTGCGGTGAAAGTGATGCAATGATAACCGATAAAAAAAATCTGGGGCTTGCAATAAGTACTGCAGATTGTGCTGCGATATTTATCTTTGATAAAAAGAATAAAGTTATTGCAGGTGTCCATTCGGGCTGGCGTGGAAGTGAGAAAAAAATTTTACTAAAAACATTGAACAAATTGCATGAAATGTACGATTCAAGTCCTGACGATTTATTGGCTTACGTTGGGCCATCGATAACTAAAAAGAATTATGAAGTCGGTAAGGAAGTTGCGGTACTTTTCGAAAAGAAATATCGTACACCTTTTGATGAAAAATATTGTCTGGATGTATCACAGGTTAATCAAGATATATTACTTAATTTCGGACTTAAGAAGTGTAATATTCAGGTTTCGTCTCTCTGTACGTACGAACAGAAAAATTTACTGCATTCTTACAGGCGGGATGGCAAACGTGCCGGAAGAGCCCTGGGTGTTATTGCCATGAAGGACTTTCATTAGAAAATGTTAAATTACATACCTTAAATTTTAATAGTAATTCGGATTTTTAATGCTTAATATTATTCGTATAAAAAAGGCTGTGTTTTACGCTTATCATGGCGTACTTTCAGAGGAACAAAGCGTAGGCGGAAAGTTTGAAGCAGATGTTGATATATATACTAATTTTAAAGATGCTGCAAAAAGAGACAGCCTAAAGCAAACAATAGATTATGATAAAGCTTATAAGTTTATGTATCAGATGGCGCTGGAGCAGAAACATTATTTAATTGAAACTTTGGCTACAAAAATTGCAGATGAACTTTTAAAAAAATTTGTTCATATTGAAAAAGTAGCGGTAAGAATCAGAAAAAACAATCCTCCTCTCGGCGGCGTTGTTGATTGTGTGGAGGTTGAAGTAGTAAAAAGCAGAGAAGATCTTCTTGCAGAATAATTATTCTGAATTGATGATCTTATTGTTTTATCGAAAATTAAAAAGGTAATTTTATCCGAAATGTAGCTTACATAGGACTGGGTTCAAATAAGGGAGATAAAGTTGATTACCTTCGGAAATCGGTAAGTGAGCTAAATAAAAACGGAAATTGCAATGTTTTGGAGGCTTCATCAGTTTACGAAACCAAACCGTACGGTTACAAAAATCAGGGTAATTTTCTTAATGCTGCTGTCAAAATTTCAACTGAATTTTCCTTTATTCAATTGCTGGATTATCTAAAATTAATAGAAAAAAATCTTGGCAGGGTAAAAACTGAAAAATGGGGTCCGCGGGAAATAGACCTTGACCTTTTATTTTTTAATGATTTAATTTATTCAAATGATAGGGTGACAATACCTCATAAGGAAATAGCTTATAGAGATTTTGTATTAGTCCCATTATGCGAGATTTCACCAAATTTTGTGCATCCTGCATTAAAGATAAAAATTTGTGATATTTGTATTAACGAATCTGAAAAATGTATACTCAGAAAACTAATTGATAAAATCTTTTAACATTATGAGATAACAATTGAACGAAAATTCCGAAGTACGTTATATAGCAATAGAAGGCGTAATTGGGTCCGGTAAAACATCACTATCCAGAAAACTTAAAGAAAAACTGAATGCGGAACTATTACTAGAACAATTTGAGGTAAACCCTTTTTTAGAAAAATTTTATCTGGATAGAAAACGGTATGCATTTCAAACACAAATGTTTTTTTTGATAAACCGTTTTAAACAACAGGAAGAATTAAACCAGGAAAATCTTTTCACTCAATATATAGTGTGCGATTATTTATTTGAAAAAGACAGAATTTTTGCTTATTTAAACCTTAGCGGTGAGGAATTAAAGCTGTATGAATCTATTTTTCCGCATCTTTCTAGAAATTTGCGAAAACCGGATCTTGTTGTTTTTCTGCAGTCGAGCATTGACAGATTGATGTATAATATTAAAAAAAGAAGTAGAAAGATTGAAAGAAATTTAACCAGAAACTATATAGAAGAATTAAGTGAAGCGTATAATCATTTTTTCTTCAGATATAATGCAACACCTTTGCTTATTGTAAATTCAACTGAAATTGATTTCGTGAACAGTGATAAAGATTTTGAAGAATTATTTAACCAAATTTTTAGGGAAGACAGAGGATTAATGGAATATTTTAAACCTGAATCAAAAAGGACTGAGTGATTATGTTTAGACTGTTTTTGTTATTTGTTTTGTTTTATATGATATATAAGGGAGTTAAACTTTTTTTTAGATATTTTATTTCTGAGGTAAAGAAACCCGCAGATAATATAAGAAATAATGGTGATTACAAAGCGGCGGAATCCAAATATAAGGATGTTGAGGAAGCAGAATTTATTGAAATTAAACAGGATTCAAAAACCCAAAAAGAAAAAGTATAATTTGGATGGCTGACAACAAAGTCTTATCAAGGTTAGTTTATAGTATTTTCAAGAAAATATTTGCAGTTCATGAAGAAAAAAATCTTAATATTGGTGTTCCAAATAAAATTATTGTAATCCGCCAGCACAATCAGCTAGGCGATTTATTGACCGGAGTTTCTCTTCTAAGAGCGTTAAAAGAAACTTATCCGGACAGTCACCTAACATTAATTGCAAGTCCTTTTAATTATCCCGGCCTAATCAAAAATAAATTTATCGATAAATTATTTATTTTCGATAAAAAAAAATTGTTCAACCCGTTTTATTTAAGCAAGTTTTATAAATTGCTTAGAGAGCCTTATGATTTAGCAATCGTTCCAGTTACCGTATCTATATCATTTACAAGCAATATTATTGCTCGCTTTTCAAATGCCCAAATTAGAATTGGACCGAAAAATCTAAATGGCAAAGAAAATAAAAGTGTTTTTCTATTTGATAGAAGGGTTGCCATTGATTGGCGTAAGCATCCGGATTCGAATGTCGCTGAAAGAAGCTTAGACATTGTTAGGCCTTTTGGAATAAATACAACTAACTACAGGTCGGAAATCACTTTTGATGAAAAAGACAAAAAAACTGCTGATGAATTCATTTCCAAAATAAATTTAAAATCGGGTGAATATCTAATTGGATTTCATGCTGGTGCCGGTAAAATTCCGAATCGGTGGTCGTTGAAAAAATATTTAATTTTGATGGATAAACTGAATGCTGAATTTAATGTGAAATTTTATTTGACAGGAAGTTCATCAGATAAAGAGGAAATTAGTTACATTAAAAAAAATATGAGAGTGGAAATAGGTTATTTTATAGATAAAAAAATAACAGAGGTAGCCGCATTAATTTCAAGATCGGATCTTTTCATTTCAAATGATACCGGTATTATGCATGTTGCCGGAACAACAAAAACTTCTCAAATTTCAATTTTCGGCCCAACTAACCCGTTTAACTGGGCGCCGATAGGAAGCAATAAATTTTTTATAAGAAAATCCGATTTAATTGACGATGTTTCAGTTGATGATGTTTATTCACTCTGTACTTCAATTCTTTCAAAAAATAAATAATGTTTAAAAATGCCAAGTGATTGTTTAGCAGCCGTTGATATGGGAACTAATTCCTTTCACCTAATTATTGTAAAGTTGAAAAAAGACGGCTCATTTAAAGTTATAGATAAAGAGAAAGAGGTTATTCGTTTAGGCTCTCATGAAGGGAAAGATTTAAGTGTTATATCTTCAGATGAAATAAAGAGCGCGGTAAAAATTCTTTCCAGATTTAAAAAACTAGCTCAGTATTATGATGCCAAAATGCGGGCTGTTGCAACCAGTGCTGTTAGAGAATCGCATAATCAAAATGAATTTTTGGAAGCAGTATTTAAATCAACGGGAATTGAAGTGGAGATAATAAAAGGCCGTCATGAGGCGGAGTTAATCTACCGCGGAGCCAAAAAGGCACTTCCCTTAGAAAATAAAAAAGTTTTATGTATTGACATAGGCGGCGGTAGTACAGAATTTGTGTTTGGAAATAAAGGCAAACCGGTTTCTGCTGAAAGTATAAAAGTGGGTGCGGTTAGACTGAGTAAAAAATTTTTTCCGGATTTTTTAATTTCAGAAATAGCTGTAAAAGAATGTGAAAAATATATTGGGGATCACTTAAAATCAAGACACAACTTGTTATTTGATAAAGGCTATGACTTTGCTGTTGGCTCCTCCGGTACAATTCAATCGGTAGCGGCCATGATACATTATTTTAAAAATCATAAACCAATAGGTAACTTAAACGGAGTTACTTTTTCAAAAAAAGAATTATATTCAATTGTTGATCAAATTTTGATGAAAACAACCACCGAAGAGCGATTGAAAATAAAAGGGTTGGAACCTAAACGGGCAGACATTATTCCTGCCGGTATACTTATACTTAAAAAAGCATTTGAACTTTTCAAATTAAAGGATATTACCATTTCGGAATTTGCTCTAAGAGAAGGAATAATTCTTGAGATGTTAGATAAATTTGACAAATAATTCATTGATAAATTAAATTATCCTAAGCACATCAAAATTCAAATACCTTTTTATATTCTAATTCGATATTTATATTTAAGATCAATTTTTTAGGGAATTAATGAACAACATTCGAAATTTCTGCATTATTGCGCATATAGATCATGGAAAGTCCACAATTGCAGACTGCTTACTTGAAAAAACCGGGACAGTTTCCGAACGTGAATCAAAAGCACAGGTGTTAGATGACTTAGAACTCGAAAGAGAACGTGGAATTACAATAAAATCTCATGCCATTCAGATGAAATATAAAGCACATGATGGAAATAATTATATATTAAATTTAATTGACACTCCTGGCCACGTTGATTTTTCTTATGAAGTTTCCCGTTCATTAGCTGCTTGCGAAGGAGCGCTTCTTGTTGTTGATGCTGCTCAGGGTGTTGAAGCGCAGACAATCAGCAACCTATATTTGGCTATAGATGGCGGGCTTGAAATTATTCCGGTATTAAATAAAATTGATTTACCCAGCGCAGAAATTGATAGGGTTAAAGGGCAAATAATAGATTTAATCGGCTGTGAGGACAGTGAAATAATTTTAGCAAGTGCAAAGACAAAAATAGGAATTGATGAAATACTTGAACGTGTTGTAAATAAAATTCCGGCTCCCAAAGGTGATCCTGATGCCCCTCTTCAGGCTTTAATTTTCGATTCTATTTTTGATGCTTACCGAGGAGCCATAGCATATATAAGAATTTTCAACGGTACATTAAGAACCAATGATAAAATAAAATATTTTGTTGTTGAAAAAGAAATTGATGCTGAAGAAATCGGTGTTCTAGGCTTAAGAAAAATAAAAACAAATGAATTGTCAGCCGGAAATGTCGGCTATTTAATCTCAGGGATAAAAGTTGTTCATGATATTAAAGTTGGAGACACAGTAACTCATGCAAAAAATGGTTCCGAACACCCGCTTCCGGGATACAAAGAAGTTAAGCCGATGGTTTATAGCGGCCTTTATCCGACAGACGCTGACGAGTTTGAAGATCTTCGTGATGCACTTGAAAAGTTTAGACTGAATGACTCTGCTTTAATTTATCAGCCGGAAACATCAGCTGCTTTGGGCTTTGGTTTTAGATGCGGCTTTCTTGGACTGCTGCATATGGAAATTGTGCAGGAAAGATTACTTAGGGAATACAATCAATCTATTATTACCACGCTGCCGAATGTGGAATATTTTGTATATAATAAGAAGGAAGAAAAAATAGTCGTTGATAATCCTGCAATGATGCCGCCGATAGGAGACATTGAACGCATAGAAGAGCCTTTCGTAAAAGCACAAATAGTTTGTCCGAGTGAGTATGTAGGAAATATTATGAAATTATCAATGGACAAACGAGGAGTTTATAAAAATACAACATACTTAGATCCAACACGAGCAGATCTTCAATATGAATTTCCTTTATCCGAAATAATTTTTGATTTTTATGATAAATTAAAGTCAACTACTCGTGGATATGCATCATTTGATTATGAATATTTGGGTTATCGTGAATCTGATTTAGTTAAATTGGATATCCTATTAAATGGTGATCCGGTTGATGCTCTATCTATGATTGTTCACAGAAGCAAATCTTTTGATTGGGGAAGAAAAGTATGCAGTAAGCTGAAAGATCTAATTCCGCGTCAGATGTTTGAAATAGACATTCAAGCTGCTATTGGTACAAAAGTAATTTCAAAATCTGTGGTTAAAGCTTTACGTAAAAATGTACTTGCAAAATGTTACGGCGGCGATATTACCAGGAAAAGAAAACTTTTAGAAAAACAGAAGGAAGGTAAGAAACGAATGAAACAGGTTGGAAATGTCGAAATTCCTCAAGAAGCTTTCCTTGCTGTTCTTCAAATTGAAGATTAAGGACCCTGGATTGTTCGGTTCTGAAAATATAGAAAACGGCAGTGGAAAAAATTCTAAAAAAGATACTTCTAATATTACTTTTAAGTCGAGAAATTTTCTTCGTTCAGTAATTATAGCTGTTTTAACTGCAATTATTCTCAAATCTTTTTTAATTGAAGCAGATAAAATACCTACTGCTTCAATGAGAAATACTATACTGCCGGGAGATTTTATTCTTGTAAACAGAGCAGCATACAGCCTTTATACGCCGCGTTTCATACCGTTAACAAATATAAAAATCCCGTGGATTAACTTAATTAATATTTCTAAACCACGAGTAAATGATATAATAGTCTTTCAATTTCCAGGTTATGAAGATGAAATTAATTCTGATGAAAATATAGATTTCATTAAACGTATTATCGGAATTCCTGGAGATACAATACAAATAATAAATAAATTAGTTTATGTTAATGGCAAAAAATTGTCTTTACCTCCAACTGCATTGGTTTATTCGAATCATATTGTCCAAAAAGGTATTAAAGATGATAGAATTTTTCCTGAAGGAGAAAACTGGAATATCGATAATTACGGGCCAATAGTAGTTCCTAAAAAAGGAATGACCATTCAAATAAATTCAGAGAACATAAACAAATGGAAACTACCTATTGATAGAGAATTTAATAATTATGCTGTTAGTGTAGAAGGTACAGTTGTAAATATAAATGGTGAACCGCAGCGCAAATATACTTTTAAAAATAATTATTATTTTGTAATGGGTGATAACCGTGACGATAGCATGGACAGCCGTTTTTGGGGTTTTGTGCCTTATGATAATATTATAGGTAAAGCATTTATTATATACTGGTCAATAGGTTATAATAACCCAACAGTTAGGCATTTTAATATTCTTAATTCAATTAGATGGGATAGAATTTTAAGGCCTATTCGTTAAATTGTGAACTAGAAAGTTTTCATATTAATTTTTGCTGGTGATTTAATCATTAATAAACGTTATTAATAAATATAACCATACATAGAAATATTTTAAATTGATGAAGAAAATAATTTTACTTGTTCTAATAATAATACCTTTAACATATTCTCAAAATAAATATCTTATTTACTTTAAAGACAAAGGAATTTCACCGGCTAAAGCCTTACAAAAATCAGATGCTCTATACAAGGAAGCGTTAAATCTATTATCCTCTCGATGTATTGCGCGTAGAGAAAAAGTAATGAATCCTAATCACTTAATTACTTATGAAGATATTCCAATTAAATCCGATTATATAAATGCAGTAAAAAATCTTGGAGTGAAGATTGAGAATAAGCTTAATTGGTTTAACGCTGTATCTGCGTATTTAACACAAGATCAAATAAATAAAATATTGCAATTGCCGTTTGTTGAAAAGATAAATTCGGTTAAAATATTTGGTGTTGAGCCGAATTTACCTGTTCAAAAATTAAATCCTTATGCAGTGCCTGAAGCTTTTTCATCTTCGGATTATGGCCGCTCTTATCCGCAATATGAATTAAGTGGCATTCCTATTGTGCAGTCGAAAGGAATAAACGGCAAGGGTGTTATTATTGGAATTCTGGATAATGGATTTATGTGGAAAACGCATGAATCTTTAGCGGCAAGAAAAGTACTTTCAGAATATAACTATGTATTTCATACTGTTTCAACGGCACCGCAACCTGGGGACGCACCATCATCTGGTTACCACGGAACATACGTATTTTCAATTCTAGCTGGATACAAAGATAGTTCGATAATCGGTCCGGCATATAATGCGAGTTTTATTTTAGCAAAGACTGAAGATGATCGAAGTGAGTCACACATTGAAGAAGATAATTATGCGGCAGCGTTGGAATCAATGGAAAATCAAGGTGTCGATATAACCACAAGTTCACTTGGATATAATATTTTTGATGACACTACATATTCTTACACTTACAAGGATTTGAATGGAAATACCTCAATTGTTACAAAGGCTGTTAATTTAGCTTTTCAGAGAGGTGTTCTTACTTTTACTGCTGCAGGTAACGAAGGTAACCTGCCGTGGCATTATGTTGATGTACCTGCAGATGCTTTTAACGTAATTGCAGTGGGAGCTGTTTATAATAATAATACTGTGGCTGCTTTTAGTTCTAGAGGCCCAACTTACGATGGAAGAATAAAACCAGATGTTGTTGCTCAAGGAGTGAATGTTTATGGAGCGGATGCTGCAGCATCTAATTCTTATTACTATGAAGACGGTACTTCTGCTGCAACACCAATTGCGAGCGGAATCGGTGCGCTTTTGCTCTCAGCTTTTCCTTATTTGACTAATGTGCAAGCGAGAAATATCTTACTGGAAACTTCCGGCAATTATAGCACTCCAAATAACGATAGAGGATATGGTTTAATGTCAGCCGAAAGAGCACTTTCATTTCCGAATATTTCTCAAATAAATAATGTAAATACATTAAATAAAATTTTCTTTGCCCAAAACGGAATCATACCCGCAACGGCTGCTATTCATTACGCAATTAATGATCTTAATTTTACCGAAGCTAATATGAATTATGACGATACCTTAAAGTATAGTTTTCAATTACCCGTATTGCAGAATGGACAAACTTTTAACTTTTATTTTACTTATAGTGATAATCAGGGAGATACTATACGCGAACCGTTAAATAATTATTATTCACTTACTGCCAGCGGACAAATTGACTCTATCGGTTTAACTAATCTTTCTGAGGTCGGAACGAAAATATTATCTCAAAATTTTCCGAACCCGTTCAGCTCTTCCACAAAGATTAAGTTTATTGCAAATTCAAATGCTAAAGTCGGTCTAATAATATATAATGTGATTGGACAGATAGTAAAAATATTTTCTTCTCCTCAAAGCCCGGTTTCATGGAATGGTAAATCCGACAGTGGTGTTAAATGTGCGAGCGGAGTTTATTATTACGTATTAAACATAGACGGAAATAAATACACTAATAAAATGATTTTATTAAAATAAAATGTAACTATCTATAGTTGCATTTAAATAATTGAAAATCGTTACTTATTAAAAAGTTTATTAGTAAATTAAAAATAGAATTAAAATTGCTTTAATTATTATGAGTAAAATTTTATATCCTGCTCAAGCAAAATACCTGGAAAAGTTTAATAAAGGAACTGACCCGCTAATAGAAGAAATGGAATTATTCGCGGACCAAAATAATATTCCTATTCTTAGTAAAGATTCGGCTAAATTTTTAGAACTATTAATAAAAATTACTAAACCCAAAAGAGTTCTTGAATTGGGAACTGCTATTGCATATTCCTCAATAAGGATTGCACTAAATTTAAAAAGAAGAGCATCGTTCATACAATTGAAAAAAGCCAGGATAACATTTCAATCGCTAAAGAAAATATTGCTAAATTTGGATTGCAGGAAAAAATTGTTATCTACGAAGGTAATGCTTTAGAAATTATGCCAACTCTGCAAAAAAAATATGATTTTATTTTTTTAGATGCCGATAAGACTGATTATAAAAGGTTATTCGATTATTCGATTATTCTTCTTAAGAAAGGCGGTGTAATTTTTGTTGATAACCTTTTATGGCATGGCTATACAGCATCTAACAAGGTACCGGCTGATAGAAAAATATCGACTAAAATCATTCGTGAATTTAACGAGCTCTTTATTTCACAGACGAATTTAAAAACAACAATTTTACCTGTCGGGGATGGAATAGGAATCGGTGTTAAAGAATAAATATAGAACTTTAATAAACTAAAATTTAAGTAAATGGAACAATCATATTTCCAAATTTCATCGGCTTTTATAAACGATGTTGAAAAATTTTCCAAAGATAAATTAAAAAGGAAAGCTGAGCTTATTAGAATTTATGAAGAAGCTCTGAAATCCAATAACGAAAAATTATTTGATGATTTAACATTTACGGCAAAGTATGTACAGGGGTTGATGCGGGTTGTGAAAAGCGGATCTGTTAATCCTGATATTAAGAACTTAGATAGTATAAAAAAAGATTTTACAGATAATATGAACAAGGTTGTATTAAAAATTAAAGAATTAATTTCATCTGCCGATGAAAATTTGAAGATACATTTTGAGCAAACGTATTTTGAATTATCGCAGCAAGGATTTGTAAATCTTGCAGAGCTTCTCTCTGATTTGGAGTGGACAAAAATATACCTAAATGATTCCCGTCGAAATCAAAATTAAGTTCGCACCGTCCTTAATTCATTTCCCAATAAAAATTAGTATCACAGAATCAATTGCACAGTCCTTAAATCAAAAATCTATGTTTTGGAAATCCACTTTTCAAGTGCAGATAGCAAATTTGTCATAGCTGTTATTAAAGGCTGGTGCTGCGATTCATCAATATCTTCAAGAATTTCTTTGTGAATATCAACGTATGCTTTATTGAGAAGTTCCACAATTTGTATCCCTTTGCTCGAGAGAGAGACACGCATATTCCTTCGATCGCTATTATCTATTTCGCGATTGATGTAATCTTTCTTAACAAGTCCGTCAATGATTCTCGTTAGCCTGCTCGGGCTTAATCCCATTCTTTCGGCAATCTGCTTATTATTAACATTCTCATTTGCACTGAATAATCTTAAGCATCTGAATTCGGCCTGGGTTAGTCCATGTTGTTCAGCTAATCGGTTTTCTTTTTCCTGGCAGCTGGCAAGTAAACTAAATGTAAGATCAGCCAACCTACCGGCATTTCTACCTACTTCTTCTTTATATAACATATCTTTTAATAATTGTTGCTTGTAGCAAATATCGTTATTAGGAATGATTTAGTCAAGTGATTTCAATTTTTAAGTTAAATAAACGTTTAGAGAATACCTAAATATAGTAAATATCATCAGATGGGGATAATAAAATTTCACCTTTAGAAATCTCAGTTAATTCATTTAAAATAAACTCAACTTCTTTTTCTTCGGATAAGCAATCGAAATTAGCTTTCGTATCAAAAGTTGAATTCTTTATTATGGCATTATGTTTTGAAAGTATTCTGTGGACATGGCTTGTATATGAAAAGTCAGCAGAAATATAGATTTTTTTATAAGGTTTTAAAACTTTTATTTGTACCGAGTCAATTGTTTGAATGGCTGATTTATAATAAGCTTTTCCCAAAGGTCCCACTCCCAATTTTGTTCCTCCGAAATATCTTGTAACGACTATTAAAATATTAGTCAACTCAAAGTGATCAATGGCATTCAAAATCCTAATTCCCGCTGTGCCGTTTGGTTCGCCGTCATCTGAATATTTAAAAATTCCATTATGTAATTTGAATGCATAACAGTGGTGGGAAGCGTCGTAATATTCTTTTTTTATATTATTTAACTTTGAATCTACTTCGTCTAAATTATTAATCTGAAATGCTTTGCTGATAAAAACGGATCCTTTTTCTTTGTATTTCGTTTCAGTAGAACTAGTTATGGTTTTTATTTGTTTGATATCTTCCATTATATCTCATTATTATAAAAAAGTATTATGATGTACTGCAAATATATTTGATTTTCAAACTCTCTATAGGTAATATAATTAATTGAATAATAAAAATTAGTGCAACGTGGAAAAAGAAACTATTGTAATAAAAGGAGCGAGAGAGCATAATTTAAAAGATATTGACTTGGAAATTCCCCGGGATTCCTTTACGGTAATTACCGGCTTATCTGGATCAGGCAAATCATCATTAGCTTTCGATACAATTTACGCTGAAGGGCAGAGGCGTTATATTGAATCACTATCATCTTATGCCAGACAATTTTTAGATATGCTTGAAAAACCTGATGTTGATCTTATTGAAGGATTAAGTCCGGCAATTTCAATAGAACAGAAAGCAACATCAGGAAATCCACGTTCAACTGTCGGAACTGTTACAGAAATTTATGATTATCTTAGACTTCTTTATGCAAAGCTTGGAACTCCTCATTGCTATAATTGCGGAAAACCTGTAACAAAACAGTCATCTAATCAAATTATTGATTCGATTATTTCAACATTAAATGGAAAGAAAATATCGATTCTTGCTCCTGTTGTAAGAGGAAGAAAAGGTCATTATAGAGAATTGTTTGAAGAAATTCTTTCTGATGGATTTTTAAAAGTAAGAGTCGATAATGAATTTCTGGAAATTGTAAAAGGTTTTCATGTTGATAGATATAAAATTCACAATATAGAAATTTCAGTTGATAAAACAACTGTAAACGAAAGTTCCCGGAATAGAATTACTGAATCGGTTGATGTGGCTTTAAATTATGGTAACGGAATTGTAATTATAAACGATTCCGCACAAGACTATGTTTTCAGCCGTCATCTTGCTTGCCTGGATTGCGGCATAAGCTACCGTGAGCTAGCACCAAATTCTTTCTCATTCAATTCACCTTACGGCTCATGTTCTGATTGTGAGGGGCTTGGAGAAAAAAAAGAATTGGACATAAATTTAATTATTCCGGATTGGGATAAAACCATAAACGAGGAAGCACTCGCACCGCTTGGTAAGCCCCGATCAATATGGTTCTTTAACCAGCTATCAGCTGTTGCAGAAAAATATGGTTATAATTATGATACAAAGCTTAGCGATTTAACTGAGGAACAGAAAGAAATTTTACTTACCGGAAGTAAAGAGAAAATTGCTTTTTCATATTCTTACGGCGGAACTAAACCTGTGACTTATATGCATCGTTTTTCCGGCCTAATCAACTATCTTAAAAATTATTATAACACGACTAGCTCCAACAATATCCGCGAATGGGTAGAATCCTACATGAATACAATCAAATGCCCGACATGTAACGGCGGCAGGCTTAAACAGGAATCTTTGGCAGTGAAATTTCAGGGGATGAATATTAGTGAAATAACTAAGCTCTCAATTACCAAATCAGAAGAATTATTCAGCTCATTGCAAATTACCGGCAGAGATGGAATTATTGCAAAACCGATTTTAAAAGAGATTATTTCCAGATTACGATTTTTATTAAATGTCGGCCTAGATTATTTAACTTTGGATAGATCTGCTCGAACTCTTTCCGGCGGCGAATCACAAAGGATTAGATTAGCTACTCAAATCGGTTCTCAGCTTGCGGGTGTTTTATATGTTCTTGATGAGCCGAGTATCGGGCTTCACCAGAGCGACAATATCAAATTAATAAAATCGTTAAAAAATTTACGCGATTTAGGCAATACGGTAATTGTTGTTGAGCACGATAGGGAAACAATAGAGAGTTCAGATTACATGATTGACTTAGGCCCTGGGGCCGGTGAGCATGGCGGCGAGGTTTGCCTGGCCGGCGAAACGCAAAAATTGATTGAATCCCAGAACGGAATTAATTCCCTTACTCTATCCTATCTAACGAATAAAAAAGAAATTACTGTTCCTGTTGAAAGAAGAAAAGGTAATGGTAATTATCTTGTTCTTAAGGGCGCCAGCGGATTTAATCTCCACAATGTTGATTTAAAAATTCCACTTGGGACTTTAACACTTATTACCGGCGTTAGCGGATCTGGAAAATCAACATTAATGAATGAAACACTTGTTAAGATATTAATGAATAGGATTTATAAATCTAAGGTAGTACCTCTTCCATTTAAATCGATTGATGGATTGGAATTTATAGACAAGGTTATTGAAATAGATCAGACAGCTATCGGCAGAACCCCTAGATCCAATCCGGCTACTTATACAGGATTGTTTACTTTTATAAGAGATCTTTTTTCGCAATTGCCGGAGTCAAAAATGCGCGGTTACAGCACCGGGCGTTTCAGCTTTAATGTTGCAGGCGGAAGATGTGAAGAGTGCGGAGGTGACGGCTTAAGAAAAATTGAAATGAATTTTCTTCCTGATGTATATGTAGAATGTGAATCCTGCCGGGGTAAAAGATACAATCGTGAAACTCTGGAAGTGTTGTACAAAACAAAATCAATTGCTGATGTTTTGGAAATGCGTGTCAGCGAAGCTCTTAATTTCTTTGAAGACCTTCCCCGTATCAAACGTAAATTAAAAGCTATAAATGATGTAGGCCTTGGTTATATAAAATTAGGGCAGCAGGCAACAACATTGTCGGGTGGTGAAGCGCAAAGAGTTAAGCTGGCCACCGAATTAAGCAAAGTAAGTACAGGCAAGACTCTTTACATCCTGGATGAACCTACAACAGGCCTTCATTTTGAAGACGTAAATATTCTTCTTAATGTACTTAATAAGCTGGTAGAAAAAGGCAATACAGTTGTAGTTGTAGAGCATAATCTTGATGTAATAAAAACGGCAGACTGGATTATAGATTTGGGTCCGGGAGGTGGAGAAGCCGGCGGAAATATTATTGCCGAAGGAACTCCTGAAAGTATAGTAAAGAAAAAAAATAGTCTTACTGGTGCATTTTTGAAAAAGGAAATAAAATAATATTCACTTAAAAAAAAACCCCAATCGTTTGTAGACCTGCTCTATAAGATAATTACTTTCAAAATTTATTACCCTGCTTGTGACATACTTCATAGGAATTATACATTCTAGGCCTATTTTTAGGATAAATAAAAAGTAAGTTAAACTAATTCAAAAATATATCGTCTAAAACAGAAAAGTTTAATATAATGTAAGATAATTTTTATCGAAATGAATGTGAAGGAAAGGAAATTTATGATGAATAAAATTTTACTATTTTTAAGTTTCGTTTTTGTATTATTTCTAAGTTCAGCAAACGCCCAGTCAAATCATATTGTAGATGTTTCAAGTGATGTATTTACACCTTCCAGCATTACAATAACTCTTGGAGATACTGTTACCTGGAAATGGATTTCAGGAACACATACGACTACATCGGACAGTACAACCGGAATGAATACTTGGGATGCGCCAATAGACGTTAATCATCAGACGTTTAGTTTTGTAATTACCTCTCCCGGTCTGCATGCTTATCATTGCAAATTTCATGCAAGTTTGGGAATGACTGGAACTATAAATGTAGTAGAACCGACAGAAGTAAAAAATAATTTTTCATTACCTAAAAATTATAGTCTATCCCAGAATTACCCGAATCCATTTAATCCAACCACAACGGTAAAATATTCTCTGCCAACCTCCAGCTTAGTAAAAGTTAAAGTTTTCAATTCAGTTGGAAATCAGGTTGCGACTTTAGTAAATGAACAAGAGCAGGCTGGATATTATAGGATATCATTTGACGGAAAAGATTTTTCAAGCGGTGTTTATTTTTTGCAATTTGAAGCCAACAATTTTTTACGTGTAGAAAAGATGATACTCCTTAAATAATTTTTAAATATAGATAAAGTTATAAATAAAAATATTTGTTGGATATAATTACTAATCTTTTTAAGAATATCAATTATGATTAGCTGAAAAGTTTTAACATCTAATTTATTTCCATTATAAATCCCATTCTCCCGGAAAGAAAGAATTTTCAAAAATATCTTTTGCTTCTTTTAATAATTGGTTATAATCTTTCTTTACATCGTATCGTTCAGAAATGTGAAATAAAATTAGTTTGTTTATTCCTGCTCTCTTTGCAATTTTTGCACTTTGTCGGGCGGTAAGATGAAAATTTTTTTCAGCTAATTTTAAATCAGAAGTTGAATACTGACTCTCACATACAATGGTATTACATCCTTTAACTAATTTTATTGCTCTTGCACTTGATTTCTTATCGAAGATAAAATCTGTAAGATAGGCAATGCTGTCTCCTTCATGAATTTTAATCAATTTATTTCTCAATTCTTTTAAAGAGAATGTTTTATGATCAATTATAACTTTCTTGTTTGAGTTAATTGACAAATCTTTAACCTTTTCCAGCCATGGCCCGGATGGTAACCCAGTTTCCTTTAAAAGAGATTTATCAATATTTATAGTTGGTTTTTCATCTATTCTATATGCAATAGAAGGAATAATGTGATTTAATTCAGCAATAGAAATTTTGAAATTTTCGTTTTCAAAAATATAAGTTCTAAACTCCTTCCTGTTCTTACGATGTTTTCTGGAAAAACCTTCAGAAGTTAAAAATCTAGAAGTCGTGATGATATTATTGTCAATATCATTTATATCCCATTTGCCCGGGAGTTCGTTCACCAGGTTCCAGGTATAACCTCTAAGTCTATTGCTTATAGTTTTAGTTGTGCCTTTCGGTCCCCATACAATAACCGGTTTGGAAGAACGGTCATAGTTTCTGCGAAAGAAATAATCAAAACCAGCTGCGTGATCCAGATGGAGGTGAGAAAAGAATAAATGATCAATTGAACTGACATCCGAATAAGTTATTTCTTTCAGTAAATCTTCTCCGCAGTCAAAAAGTAATCGATACATCTTTGTACCTGAGTTGATCCAGACCATTAATGCATTATCATCTCCAGGTTTACCCAATATTTGATATTTTATACTCATATTAATTAAATTGAATTTAATCTAAAATAATAATATAAAAGATAAATTATTGAAAAGAATGAATATTTTGTGACTGAATAATTCAAGAGGAAAAGACAAGAGATATGAAAAAGAAAATAAATACTGCAATAGTTGGTTTCGGAATGTCAGGTGAATATTTTCACGCACCTTTTTTAAATGCTAATCCGGGTTTCAATTTAGTAAAAGTTGTGGAGCGTCATTCCGAAAGGTCAAAACAATTGTATCCTTATGTAAATGTTGTAAAAGATTTTGATAATATTCTGAATGATGATAAAATCGATTTAGTAATTATAAATACTCCCAATTCATTTCATTACGAAATGGGCAACCAAGCACTTTCTGCCGGCAAACATGTAATTGTTGAAAAACCTTTTACACGAACTGTTAAAGAAGCAAAAGTATTGATTGAATTAGCTTCAAAGGAAAAGAAAATTTTAAGCGTTTTTCAAAATAGAAGATGGGATGGTGATTTTTTAACTGTTAAAAAAATTATTGAAAATAAACTGCTCGGTGATCTGGTTGAATTTAGATCTCATTTTGATAGATATAGGAATTTTATAAAACCTAATACTTGGAAAGAAGAGGAGCTGCCGGATTCCGGACTTCTGTATGACATTGGGCCGCATTTAATTGATCAGGCGTTTTGCTTATTCGGCGCACCCAAGTCTGTCTTTGCAGATCTTAGAATACAACGAAGAGGCAGCAAGATTATTGATAACTTTGAAATTATTCTAAACTATCCTAACCTAAAAGTAATATTGAACAGTGGATTTCTTTATAAGCAGCAATTAGTAAGATTTGCTTTATTCGGATCAAACGGATCCTTTATAAAGAGCGGGTTAGATCCTCAGGAAGATACTTTGAAGAAAGTAGGCTTTAAAAAGTCCGTCGAATGGGGGAGTGAACCTAAAGAACAGTGGGGCACACTAAATACTAGGTTAAACGGGCTAAATTTTAATGGTAAAATAGTAACTGAAACGGGTTGTTATGAAAAGTATTTTGAAAATATTTATGAAGCGATAACTAATCATAAGCAATTATTAGTAAAGCCGGAACAGGTGCTGGTTACCTCTCGCATTATTGAATTAGCCCTGAAAAGCAGTGCTGAAAAGAAAGTTATTAAATATAGTGATTAGTCGAAAATACGGCCAAGGTTTTATTTAAGGTTTCTGATGATGTTCTTAAAAAGGAAAATCTTCTTTGTAATCAATTTTCCCCTTTAATTTTATATCTTCTTTTTTCTTTGCATTCAAGTGAACAGGATTACCCTCGACATAAATTGACTTATATGGTTTGGTCGGACATGCATATTCACAAGCGCCGCAGCCTATACAATATTCATTTTTTATTTCGGGAATTTTAATATTTTCATAAGGCACCATAGTAACTGCTTTAGTCGGACAATGTTCTGCACAAGCGCCGCAATCGGTTTTTTCAGTAACCACAATACAATTCTCTTTTATAAAATTAGCTTTCCCTAATTGTATTAATTTTTTCTTTTCCAGTTGTGTTGGAAGAATTGCACTGCTTGGGCAAACCTGGCTGCATATAATGCATTCAAAATTGCAGAAACCTGCCTGGAAATTCATTGTCGGTTGAAGCATACCAAGAAAACCATATTCTAAAAAAGATGGCTGCAGTACTTGTGTCGGGCATGCACTAACACATAAATTACAAGCAGTACATGAATTTGTAAAATGATTAATACTGTATGATCCCGGAGGAGAAACCGGATACTTTTTCAAAATAGGAATAGTGCTGAGTTTCTTAGGTATTATTTTCTTTTGCGCAAATGATAAGCCGGCTGTTCCGATAATAAAAGTTATAATTTTAAAGATAAATTCTCTTTTCTCGTAATTAATTTCATTATTTGTCAAACGCATAATCTTTTTCAAATTGCTTTTACCGTAAGTTATTCCTTCTGAAGGGCACACAGTAAAACAATTATAACAATCCACACATCGGCTGTAATCAACAACTTTATTCTTTTTATCTATACAGCCGGATTTGCAAACTCTTTCGCATAAATTGCAGCCGATACAATTTTCGGTATCTATTTTTATTTTATATAAGGAAAATTTGGAAAGCAAACCTAATAAACTCCCGACGGGACAAACTGTATTACAGAACAATCTTCCATGCTTAAAAGACAACCAAAAAATTAAAATTAGAAATGAAAAGGGGAATAACATCAATAATAAATTTATACTTTTAATTTCTACAGGATAAATAGAATATATATCAAATTTACTTAGGCTAAATGCAATCAGATTATTGATTCCGATGAGTAAAGGTTTAAATAATTGTGTGAAAATTCTTCCGAAATTACTATAAGGATCTAATAAATTTATAATAAATAATGATCCGCTTAGAAAAAAAATTACTGCAATAATTAGAAAAGAATAACGCAGCAGATTATTTGCTTTTAATAGATGATAATATCTTTTTTTGTGAAATTTCTTCCCGAAGTATGAAATAATATCCTGAAGAGTACCAAGGGGGCAAATACTGGAACAATAAACTCTTCCGAACAAGAGGGTTAATAATATAACGAAAATAAATCCGGCTGCTGTTATATCAAGGACATAGATAATTTTTATTAACGAAGGTAAAAACTGAAGATATGTTAAATAATTCGTATAGTGCGGAGAAATTAAATTGGAGAAATCAAGAAATAAAAAAGCCAATAAAACAAAAAATATTAAACTAACTATTACACGAATTTTTTTTAGATGAAATAATTTCATTTTTAATTGTGAACTCGGTTCCTTAGATAATCAAAGGAAACCGGAAGATACATTTAAATGATTATTCTGTTTATTTTTAATTTTGTTAGATCTTTAGTCCCGGCTTTCATTTGATCTGCAATTTTAATGTATTGAACATCATCCGGATTTATGCCGAAAATTTTTGCCGCAGCAGAATCTGCAGCTACCATATCGGCTGAAATAATTAAAGATTTCATTAATGAAAGATCATTTACAGAAGTACCCCTTGGTCCATTTCTCATCATCACATTATAAGCATCAACAATTGTTAAATCCGGCTTTTTGAATGTCGCAAAATCAGCAATACATTGATGAAGATTATTTTGATGCCAGTAACCTCTGTCCCACACGATTCCCATTAAATTTTTCATACTCGCTGTTATTCTTCCGCCTCCATGGCTTTTCAAAACAGGAACATTTATAAAAACATCCGAGTCAAGAATTAATTCATGTACTTTTGCGTAAGATAGATTTTTACCTGAATCTACTTTTACATCCTGATAGTAACCTTCACTTGCACCTGATACGACTTTAGCCCCGGCATCTTTTGCTGCTCTTTCTATCCCGCTGTTTGAATAACATCTCGTCCAATTATCGCATGTATGATCAAATATATAAACTTCTTTTGCACCGGCTTCAAAACAATGTTTAATAATAATTGAAACTAATTTTGGATTTGTATTTGCTGCTCTTTCCGGATTTACATCCCACCCAATGTTCGGTTTTACAACAACCTTTTGGCCCTTTTTGATAAAGCTTTTCATTCCGCCCAAAGATGATATTGCTTTGTTAAACATGACATCAGGTTCGCCGCCTTTAACCGCTACTAAATCGTACGTGGTTTGTGAATATAATGATTTGGGAAAAATATTTGAGAAATTTCCGAATGTTATTGCTGAACCGGCAGCAATGGCAGCAAAAGTTCCTTTTTTAATAAAGTCTCTTCTATCCATATTAACCCCTAAAAAATTTAATTAAATGAAATGAGATCTAAATTTTTGCTGGATTCCCTTTTGTATAATTATAATCATTTATAATTAGTAGAAAAATACAATTTTGTTTACAAAGAGACAAAAGAGTTTTATATTAGAGAAAAAAATTAAAAATAGAATGGATTTGAATATGGAAAACGTTTTAGCTTTAGAAAAGAAAAAGGTTTTAGTTAAAAATTCAGTTTTAGATCTATTTGCTGTTGCCTTTATTTATTTAGTCCCAACTGTTTCACATTTATTCAGCTATCCATTTTATATTTTTGATCCCATGAGAATGATGCTTATTCTCGCTGTTGCACATTCTACCAAACGAAATACCTTTCTATTAGCTCTTACACTTCCTTTGATCTCATTTATAATTTCTGCTCACCCTGTTTTCTTAAAAGCATTATTGATGACAGGAGAACTGACAATAAATGTATTCTTCTTTTACCTATTACAGAAAAAATTCTCCACAACTTTACTTTCAATGTTCGCAAGTATAATTATCGCAAAAGTATTTTATTACGCCGGTAAAGTATTATTAGTAAACTTTTCCTTTTTGAAAATGGATATTGTTTCAACTTCAATTCTGCTTCAATTAATTATGGCATCAGTTTTTAGTGTCTATGTTTATCTAATTTGGAAAAATAAAACGAAAAAAGCTTCATAGAAATTGAGTGCCGAAGTTAATCTTGCGAATAATATTTTATATCAAAATTATTACATTTTTATGTAAAATAAATTCTTTATTTTAAGAAAAAAATAAATATAAAATATTTTTTTAGTTTAAAAAATTGAGGATTGCAATGACACCGCAGGAATTTAGAGAATTGACATACGGCTTTGAAACAAGCCGCGTTATCCTAACATCAATAGAGTTGAACATTTTTAGTGTAATCGGAAATAATGAAAAAACTTGTGAAGAAATTTCAAAAGAATTATTAACTAATGAACGAGCAACAAATAGGTTGCTAAGCGTTTTATGCAGCATGGATCTTTTGGTAAAAAAGGAAGGTAAATTTTCTAATACAGATTTCTCTTTAAAGTATTTGGATAATAATAGCCCGGAATTTATGTCAGGGTTAATACACACAATAAACTTATGGGATTCATGGAATACTTTAACGGATGCTGTAAGAAAGGGGGAATCAATTAGAACAAACATATATGAAGATCGCAAAGAAGATTGGATAAGGAATTTAATTGAAGCCATGCATTACAGGGCAAAGAAAAAGGCGCCGTCAGATATACTAAGCCTGGATTTAACAAATGTAACTAATGTTCTCGATTTAGGTGGTGGCTCCGGCGTTTATTCTATGGCCTTTGTAAAGGCTAAGGAAGATATAAAAGCAACAGTATTTGACCTTCCGAATGTTATTACATTGACAAAGCAATATATCCAGAAAACTAATCTAAGTGATAAAATTAGTACAATGGAAGGAAATTATTTAACTGATAGTATTGGAAAGAAGTATGATTTAATTTTTTTATCTGCAATAATTCATAGTAATTCATTTGATGAAAATAAAAAACTGATAAAAAAATGTACTGCTGCTTTAAATCCTAAAGGGCAAATTGTTATTCAAGATTTTGTAATGTCTGAAGATAGAACATCTCCAACGCATGGTGCGTTCTTTGCACTAAACATGCTTGTAAATACTAAAGGGGGAGACACTTACACAGAATCTGAAATCAAATCATGGTTTACTGATTCCGGGATTTCCAATATCATTAGAAAAGAGACAGCTCATGGTGTTACACAAATAATAGGTAGAAAAAGTTAGTAATAATATTGAATGACTAAATTAACTGTCTCTTTTTTAGTAGTACATGAGAAACTTTTAATACCTTATTGATAAAATTTAACCAGCATTATTCTGCAAATACAGAAACCTGAATAGAATATAAAATGATAGAATAAACAATTTCAAAAAGGCACATATCAATAATTTTATTGATAATTATTTAATAAAGTTGTATTAATTCCCTTCATAAACTCATTTTTATTCCATAGCTCTGATTTGAAAATTGCATTAGTTCCTCTCGTATTACCAATTTGATAAAGTGTAACAGCTGCCATTACCTTTGACGATTCAGATTTGTCACTGTTTAGTACGTTAATTAGCGCATCAACAACTTCTTCAAGTTTGTATTCACGCACTAAATTAATGGCGCTTGTTCTTAAGCCTTCATTATCAGACATTAAAGCCATAACTAAATTTGCAACTGCTTTATTCCCAATTTTTTCATGGTTATTAGCAATTTTTACCTGTGCCGCAGAAAATCTTCCAGCAACAAAAACCATAACTATAATTATTAAACCAAAATACTTTTTCATTGTAAACCCCTTTCTATTTTCAAATGCTATTTAAGAAAATATTTTTATTAAGGATACAAAATATCCATGTGGGGTTGCAGAATTATTTTAATGGTTATATTTATAAGTGAAATTGCAAAAAAAAATTAAAAATGTTTGCAACCATTTTAAAATCCTATCATCTGATTGTATTAAAATCCATTAGTCTAGTCGAATATTAAATGATTGGTGGTAAATATAATTTAACTGTGAATTCTAAAATGGAGCTAAATAATGGTAGATATACTTTCAGATTATTGTCCGCAAAATCATCCGTGTCCTGTTGTAAATGTATGTCCAATGGGAGCAATTTCACAAAAAGATATCTTTAGTGCCCCTGAAGTGGATGAAGAACTTTGCACGGAATGCGGTGATTGCACTAATTATTGTAATGTGTTTAGAATAAGCAAACAAGAAGCCGTTTAATACTTGAGGGGCCATATGCCCCTTTAATTTTAAACACAAAATAATCTTAAATCTTACCGGTTATATCTTAATTAGTATAAAGCTTATTAAGATTCTCGCCAAAATTGTATATTGTGTATTAAAATATTCAAACACTCACAGAACTCATTTTAAGGATTTGAGATGACTGATCTGCTAACTAAAGCATTTGACACGAAATCATTCAGAGAAACCGGGCATCTTTTAGTTGACATGCTCTCTGATTATCTGGACTTAAGTAAAACCGGAAAATCAGAATTACCCGTTCTTCCATACAAATCTCCTGAAGAAATGTTTTCGTTTTGGGAAAATGATTTTAATGTATCTGAAAAATCAGATATAAAAGAATATTTTAAAATTTTAATTGAAAATTCAATTCATCTTCATAATCCTAAATATTTAGGCCATCAGGTTCCGCCTGTTCTTCCGGATGCTGCAATCGCAGATTTTTTAAGCTCATTTTTAAATAATGCGACAGGCGTTTATGAAATGGGCAGTGCAGGTATTGCCTTAGAGAGATTTGTAATTAAATTATTAGCCAAAACAATTGGCATGGAAAGCAGTGCTGATGGTATTTTAACTTCCGGAGGTACGCTGGGTAACTTAACCGCTATGTTGGCAGTCCGCCAAATAAAATCTTCTAATAATATTTGGGCGGAAGGAATAAATCAAGAAGATACTCCGGCCTTTTTAGTTTCTGAAGAGTCTCATTATTCTGTTGAACGTGCAATTCATATAATGGGAATTGGAGATAAAGGGATAGTAAAAGTTCCGGTAAACAATAATCATAAAATGGATGTAAAAACTATAGAAAAATATTACAAACAAGCCCTTGATGAAAACAAACATGTTATATGTTTAGTCGGAAATGCCTGTTCAACATCTTTAGGATTATTTGATCCGTTAAATGAGATGGCAGACTTTTGCGAAGAACATAATTTATGGTTTCATGTAGATGCTGCTCACGGCGGGTCAGCCGCTTTTACTGAAAAATATAAAAAATTAGTTCACGGGATTGAACGTGCAGATTCAATAGTGATCGATTTTCATAAAATGTTAATGCAGCCATCTTTAGTAACAGCGGTTTTATTTAAAAATGATACACACTCATATCAAACTTTTTCGCAACAAGCTTCCTATCTATGGGATAGTAATGAAAAAGATTGGTATAACCTAGGCAAAAGAACTTTCGAGTGTACGAAGAATACAATGAGTTTGAAAGTTTATACCACATTAAGAACTTATGGAACAAAATTATTTGATGAAAACGTTACTACGTTATTCGATTTAGGTCAAAAGTTTGCTGATCTAATAGAACAACGAAACAATTTTGAACTGGCTGTACCTCCTGAAAGTAATATCGTTTGTTTTAGGTATAAAATAAAAGACGATGAGAAATTAAATGAACTGAACAAAAAAGTTAGACAATTGTTAATTGAGGAAGGGCAGTTTTTTATAGTTCAAACTGAGATAAATAAAAAAATATTTCTTAGAACTTGCTTAATGAATCCCTTCACGACCGAAAAAGTATTAATTTCGCTTTTAGATAGAATCGAGGAGATTACTCAAAAACTAATTCCTATTGACTAAAAATTGAGGAACAATAATACTTTTTACTTCAATTTTCATCAAAAAATGTGTAAAATTGTATTTAGTAAATCATGTTCTTCTCTTGATAAAAGCCACTCTCGTAAATATTTAAAAGTAATAAATTGGTAATTATTTATTTAAACATATTTATAACAAAAGTAGAAGATTTATCATTTATAAAGTTATGAACGATAACATTTCTGTCGAGAAAAATGGAAATAGAAATAAAAGCCCCAAAAGCAGAAAAAATTAGGAAAGAATTAATAAAGCATAATCATAAAAGAGTTGACAATTATTTTTGGTTAAATGAAAAAGAAAATCCAAAGGTAATAGAATACTTAAAAGCTGAAAATGATTATCTTAATGAAAAATTAAAACATACCGAAAATCTTCAGAATAAAATTTTTAATGAAATTGTCGGAAGAATAAAGCACGAAGATAAATCTGTGCCGTATTTGGATAATGGTTATTATTATTATCATCTATATAAAGAGGACAAAGAATATCCGATTTATTGCAGGCAAAAAGCGGTAAGTGAGTCACAAGAAGAAATAATTCTTGATGTGAACGAGCTAGTGAAAGATAATAGTTTCCTAAATGTGGTCGGATTGCATGTAAGTCCGGATAATAAAATATTGGCTTTTGGAATGGACCTTATTGGAAGAAGACAATATACTATCCATTTTAAAGAATTGACAACCGGCAATATATTTCCTGACAAAATTGAAAATACAACCGGCAACCCGATATGGACAAATGACAGCAAAACAATTTTCTATTCAAAAAAAGATTCTACTCTTCGACCGTATAAAATATTTAAACATAAGCTTGGTGACAATGATAACGAAGAGGAAATTTTTCATGAAGCAGATGAAACTTATGGAGTTTATGTCTCCAAAACAAAATCAAATAAATATATCTTAATAGGATCTTACAATACGTTATCCACGGAGTTCAGTTTTCTGGATGCGGATAAACCAAACGATCCGTTGAGAATAATACAGCCTAGAGAGAAAGGCCTTGAGTATTATGTCGGACACCATGGAGATTATTTTTATATAAACACAAACTGGAATGCAAAAAACTTTCGTTTGGTAAAAGCTCCAATCAAAAATCCTTCAAAAAAGTCTTGGACCGAAATTATTTCTCACCGGGAAGATGTATTGCTGGAAGGAATCGATACTTTCAAAAATTACTTGGTAGTGCAGGAAAGAAAAAACGGATTAAAATTGTTAAGGATTATGAATTGGGCTGATAATTACGAATATTATCTTGATTTTGAAGAAGAAGCCTATACTTTGCACGTTCCCGCGAATCCGGAATTTAATTCTGATGTCTTTAGGTTTGTTTATAATTCGCTTACTATACCAAATTCAACGTACGACTTTGATATGAAATTAAAAAAGAAAATATTATTGAAACGTGAAGAAGTATTGGGAGACTACAATTCTCAGAATTACATATCGGAAAGACTTTACGCTGTTTCTAAAGATGGTGTCAAAATCCCGATTTCCATTGTATATAAAAAGGGACTTAAAAAAGATGGACAGAACCCTTTGCTGTTATATGGATACGGTTCGTACGGCATTAGCAACGATCCAAATTTCAATTCAATTAGAATTAGTTTATTAGACAGAGGAATTATTTTTGGAATTGCCCATATCCGGGGCGGCCAGGAAATGGGTCGTGACTGGTACGAAAATGGTAGACTTTTAAAAAAGAAGAATACTTTTACTGATTTTATTAATTGTGCGGAAAAACTTGTTGCAGAAAACTACACAAATCCTGAAAAACTTTTTGCTATTGGTGTCAGTGCAGGAGGCTTGTTAATGGGCGCGATAGCAAATATGCGTCCGGATTTATTTAAAGGAATTATTGCCAACGTTCCTTTTGTGGATATATTAACTACAATGTTAGACGAGAACATCCCTCTTACTACATTTGAGTACGACGAGTGGGGAAATCCAAATAACAAAGATCTATATGATTATATGCTTTCGTATTCTCCTTATGATAATGTGGAAGAAAAGAAATATCCAGCAATGCTGGTTAGTACTGCCTTGTTTGATTCTCAGGTACAATATTGGGAGCCGGCAAAATGGGTGGCTAAGCTTCGCGATATGAAAATAGATAATAATTTGCTGCTTTTATATACAAATTTAGCTGCTGGACACGGCGGCGCATCAGGAAGATTTGAACGATATAAATTGAATGCCCTTGAATATGCTTTTATGCTTGATCAATTGAATATTAATGATTGAAAATGATTTTTAGAATGATTATTTAAGAAGTGATAATAATTTTTAATTTGAAGGATTGGATATGAAATCGCAAACATTCTTTTCTTTAATACTTATAGTCTTGATTTTTACCTTTGTACCTTTAGAAAAAATACCTGCACAAGATAATAACGGTAAGATTACCTCTGCAGCAATATGGAACCCGAGTATGCAAACAATGGATGAAATCACAACTAACTGTGGTGGCTATCAAGGAAAAGATTTAGAACAATGTTTTGTATCAGTTATGCAAAAATCAGGTGCATCCAAACAAGCTATAGCTTTTACAGGATTATTGGGCAATAAAGGTTACATGAAAGGATTCCGGAAATTAAAATTAGTTGATGCAGCATTTGTCTATTTCCCGCTTCGACAATCAGATCATGAAGGATGTATGCTTGTGAATGGATCTCCAGCAATACTCGATGTAGATGACAATAGCATACTTGATATGAATGATATGGAAAAAGATCCGCTCTACACAAGTCTCGCTCAACAATTTCAAGAAATATCGCTTTGGCCAGGTGATCGTCAGGGAACAGATTACCCATATGTAGAAACACTTCCTCATAAATCTGAACGGGTGGTTGTAAATTATCGTTTAAGAAATGGGTGTAATACATGCAACTTAATTGGATTTGTAGAATTTGGATTTGATTTTGACAGTACCGGAGCTTTTCTAGGAACAAAATTTTTAAGTATAAAAAAAGCAGTCATAGCAGCAGATGAGACTTCAACCGGAAATAACTTAAAAAATATTTATGATGATCCTTCTGTACCAATTAATGTAAATGTTGGCGATGAATTTGCTCTTGTTCTTTCATCAAATCATTCAATGGGATTTAGCTGGCAGCTTGCTAAGCCACTTGATGCAAATATTTTATCAATGCTGGGTACAGATTTTATAATTCCCAATGAAACTCTTCCAGATGCCGCTGGAAAGGAAACCTGGAGTTTTAAAGCTGTTGGCAAAGGTACTACAAAAATTTCGCTGAAATATGTTCGATCATGGGACAAAGCAGAAACTTCTTACGAAACCGAAACTTTTAATATTAATGTTAATTGATATAAGAAGGATTAATTATTCTGCTTAATATTTAACGCTGCTCATTTTTGATTAATACAGCCGCTCAGAATTTTAAATTCTTATATCTAATACAATTTATTAATTAATTTTGATATAAAATATTTTTAGTATGGATAATTTAGAAATTTCAATGAACAATTATTTTGTATCGAAAGATCTTGACCGATTAAGTAATAATCGTACAGACGATACATGGTTAAACGATAAATTAAGTAATTCAGACACTTTGATAATTCCATTGTACGGCCTTAAATTATTATTTTCCGGTTCGGATCAATTATTTGCAGTTTTTTTAAAACCGGATTTTTTTAATGATCTGGAAAGCATTAAAGAATATTTTATCTTCCTGGGCGAAAGTAATGGGAAGTATTATTTTTGTATTGAAATAGAAAAAATTGGGTTGCCGCAGGAAAGTTATTTAAAGCTTGGTGAATTTAGGGAACTAAGGTTTGCTGCTCCTTTAATTGAAAAAGAAACTGCAGGAATTTTAGCATATGCCAGAGCAATAATATATTGGCATCAACATCATGTATTCTGCGGAGTGTGCGGCCATCCTACTCAAATTAAATTTGCTGGTCACAAGAGAATTTGCTCTAATTCCAAATGCGGCGAAGAACATTTTCCGAGAACCGATCCGGCAATAATTGTGTTGGTAAGTAATGGTGATAAATGTTTACTTGCAAGACAGCCGAAATGGAGGCCCGGACAGTATGCAACTATTGCCGGCTTTGTGGAACCAGGCGAGAGTCTAGAACAGGCAGTAGCTCGCGAGGTGTATGAAGAAACGGGAATTGAATTAAAGAATATATGGTACCGCTCATCCCAGCCATGGCCTTTCCCCGCAGCTATTATGCTTGGATTTAGGGCAAATGCGAAAACCACAAAGATTACACTTCACGATAATGAACTTGAGGATGCGCAATGGCTTACAAGAAAAGAAATCAAATTAAGATTATTGAATAACATTATAAAACTTCCGTTTAGTATTTCAATATCATTCCGGCTGGTTGAAGAATGGTTTAATGAAGGGGACGAAGGTAATTTATTCGAATTGATTTCATCGATTGATCCCGCCAAAAGAGTAAAACAAATGCGTGTTATACCTCACCTATAAATTATTTCATTAAACAAGACTAAAATAATGGAAACTTTTGCTTGACAAAATCGTTTCCATGTATTAAGTTGGAAACGTAAAAAACAAAAAAAGTTTCCATCGTTTTAACATGAATGAAGAAAAAGAAAAAATTTTAAGCTTTGCTTCTCAAAAATTTATGCGTGAAGGTTTTTACAAAACAACAATCGATGAGATTGCATCTGAGATGCATATGAGCAAAAAAACTATATACAGAAACTTCTCCTCAAAGGAAGAACTGGTTAAAGCAGTTGTAAAAAAATTTTTTGATGAAAATGTATTAAGAATTGACGAGGTACTTCACATAGAATGTAATGCAGTAGAAAAACTAGTAAAGCTCTTTGAAGTTGTGGGAACCATATTAGCGAAAGTTAATGATAAAATTTTAAGCGATATTCATCATTATGCTCCCGAGCATTGGAAAGAAATTGATGATTTAAGGACAAAAAAAATGACATCATTTCTAACTAACATTATTAGCCAGGGACAGAATGAAGGCTATTTTTTAGAGATGAAGCCTGAAATATTAATTACTGTTTTCATAGCATCAGTTAGAGCAGTTGTCAATCCCGAATTTACAATTAATAATAGATTTACAATGATCGAAGCATTAAGAGGCGCGATAGAAATTTTAATGAACGGTATAATGACTGAAAAAGGTAAAAAGATTTTTAAAAAACTTAATTATGGAGCGTAAATATGAGAGCGTTAATTCTGTCACTATCCTTTATAATTCTCGGATTAATTACTGGATGCGGTAGCGGAAATAATAAAAATAAAATTGAAGCTTCAGGTACTATTGAAGCCACCAATGTTGTTGTTAGTTCAAAGGTTAGTGGCCAGGTTACAAAACTTTTTTTCAACGAAGGAGCTAAAATTAACGAGGGCGATACGGTAATGACGATTGATCATGATCTGCTTTCTATTCAGCTCAAACAAGCTGAAGCTGGGATGGATGCAGCAAAAGCTCAGCTGGATTTGTTAATCCAAGGGGCAAGGAAAGAAGATATACAACAAGCAGAGGATGGTGTTACACAAGCAAAAGCAAATTATGAATTAGCGTCTACTGTTAAAGAAAGAAACGACAGACTAATAAAAGCTAATTCTATTACTAAACAGCAATATGATGACGTTATCGCTAAGTATGAAATAGCCCAGGCTCAATTTAATTCTGCTCAAGAAAATCTGAAGAAGTTAAAAAACCTGGCGCGTCCTGAAGAAATTAAACAAGCAAAAGCTAATCTCAATAGGCAGATTGCTTCTGTTAATTTCATCAAAAAAAATATTAGCGATTCGTATGTTACCGCCCCTATTAGTGGATTTTTTGTTAAAAAATTTGTTGAATCGGGTGAAAGTGTAGCCCCGCTATCTTCTTTACTTATGTTATCAAATTTGAATTACGTGGATTTAGTTATTTACGTTTCCGAAACCGAGCTTGGTAAAGTTCAGCTTGGACAGGAAGCTGATGTAACTGTTGATTCATATAAGGATAAAACATTTAAAGGAAAAGTTATTTATATATCCCCGGATGCTGAGTTTACCCCCAAAAATATTCAGACAAAAGATGAAAGAATTAAGCTTGTTTATGCAGTAAAAATTCATATTCACAATCCAGAATATGAATTAAAAGATGGTATGCCTGCTGATGCTGCAATCAATTTGAAGTAAAATGGCCTTCAAATAAAACGGAATTTTAAATTATAGATTAGAATGAGTTCAATGGAATCTGCAATTAAAGTAGAAAATATTAAAAAAAATTATAATGAAGTTATAGCATTAAATGGAATTTCATTTGATGTAAAACCAGCTGAAATGTTTGGATTGGTTGGCCCTGATGGAGCAGGAAAGACAACAACAATACGTCTTTTATGCGGGCTGTTATCACCCACGGAAGGGAAAGCTGAAATTTTTAATCTGGATATTGAAAAAGAAAAAAACAAAGTCCAAAAAATGATAGGCTATTTATCCCAGAAATTCAGTTTATACGGCGATTTAACGATAGATGAGAATATCGAATTTTTTGCCGATCTTCACGGAGTTGGTGATTATAAAACCAGAAGAAATGAATTACTGGAATTTACAAGGCTTACTCCTTTCAGAGATAGATTAGCCGATAATTTGTCGGGCGGAATGAAACAGAAACTCGCTCTTGCATGCACACTAATACATAAACCCAAAATTATCTTTTTAGATGAACCAACAACCGGTGTTGATCCTGTTTCTCGTCGTGACTTTTGGAAAATATTATCGAATTTAATAAAGGACGGTGTGACAATTTTTATGTCTACACCATACCTGGACGAAGCTGAAAGGTGTAACCGTGTAGCATTACTAAATGAGGGAAAAATTATGAGTTTCGATACTCCTCAAAATATAAAAGCTTCAATCAAACAAATTATTGTTGAAATTGTTTGTCTGCCTATAATCGGTGCATATAAAATACTGAAAGAAAAAAGTGAGTTCGAAATTCAAATGTTCGGTGATAGATTAAATATTGCTTTAAATAATTATGAAAAAGAATATCCAGTTGTAGAAAAGTTAATTAAGGATGAAAGTATTCAAATTATTGACCATCGGGTTATTCCAATATCATTGGAAAATGTTTTTATACATTTAATAAACGAGTCCAAACAAAATCAATTGAATAATTTAGCTGGATCATAATTATAACTTATGCAAAGATAAAAACACAAGGATCTGAAAATGAAAAAAATATTTTTTTTAATTTTATTATTTGCCTCTGTCTTATTTGGACAAACCAGGAAATTAACTCTCGCGGAAAGCTTAGAAATCGGCTTAAAGAATAGTAAAGACTTAAAAATATCTAACTCAAAAATGATTAGTGCCGGGGCACAGGTTACTTCAGCAACATCTCAATTACTGCCTCAACTTGGAATAACAGCTAGCTACATGCATTTAAGTAATATACCGCCATTCCAGGTTTCGCTTCCGATTTTCCCACAGCCGATACAAATATCACCGGTTATTTTAGATAATTATAACCTAAAATTAACACTGCAGCAGCCATTGTTTACCGGCTTTAGGTTGCTATCGTTAAGAAGTGCCGCTAAATCTAACTATAAAGCTTCCCAATTAGATTACAATAGTGAAACCAATGAGGTAGCATATAAAATTCAAAACGCATTTTGGAATTATTATAAAGCAGCTCAAAATGATAAAGTATTGACAGATAATCTTCAGCAAATAAATCAGCATCTATCCGACACAAAAAATTTTCTTTCTAATGGTTTAGCAACTCAAAATGATGTACTTAAACTTGAAGTTCAATATTCGAGCACAAAACTGCAAAAGATTGAAGCTGATAATAATTTAGATATTGCAAGAACAGTTTTTAATCAGGCCGTCGGTTTGCCGCTTGAATCTGAAACAGAAATTGAAACGAATGCAATCAGCACACAAAAAAACTCCGACAATTTAAATGAACTAATAGCTGAAGCAAAAAATAACAGAAGTGAATTAAAAGCTTTAAACTCCAGAGTTGAGGCAAGTCAGCAAGGAGTTCGTGCTGCCGAATCCACCTGGTTCCCATCAATCTATTTGATTGGTGATTATTATTACAGTAAACCTAACCAAAGGATTATTCCCGCAGTTAATAAATTTAAAGATACCTGGGATGTAGGTGTCTCACTTTCATGGAGTTTATGGAACTGGGGAAATAGTTCCGCACAAACTACTATTGCGGAGCAAAATAAAATTCAGATTGAAACATCTTTATCGCAATTAAAAGATGCGGTTGAAATTGAAGTATATCAGAATTATTTAACATTTAAAAGAGCTTATGATAAAGTAAATGTTGCAAAGCTCGGAGTTGAACAGGCTGAAGAAAATTATAGAATGATTAATGAAAAATACAATACTCAAGTTGCAACAAGTACTGACCTTATCGATTCGGAAGTTTCGCTTCTGCAGGCAAAAACAAATTATAACAATGCGCTGGTTGATTATGAAATGGCAAAAGTCAGATTAGATAAATCTATAGGTAGGAAAATTTATTAAACAAAAATGTTTAATTGCTGTATGATAAATTGTTTCAAATACAATTAATTGATTTAGCAATTGGACAATGAAAAAATTTAACAATTTGTAGCAAAATGAATTCAATTGAAGTAAATAATCTTACAAAAAAATATGGAAGTTTTACCGCCGTAAACGGCATTTCATTTAATGTAAAAGAAGGAGAAATCTTCGGGTTTTTGGGCGCTAACGGAGCAGGAAAGTCCACAGCAATAAAAATGCTATGCGGTATTTTGGAACCTACATCAGGCGATGCAATGGTTGGCGGATTCAGTGTAATGAACCAGCCTGATAAAGTTAAAACAAGAATTGGTTATATGTCTCAAAGATTCTCATTATACAACGATCTTACAGTTGAAGAAAATATAAATTTTTTCGGTGGAGTTTACGGACTTTATAACAGCAAACTGAAAGAACGGAAGAGTTGGGTTCTTAAAGTTGCATATCTTGAAGGTAAAGAACATTTGCTGACAGCCTCTTTACCTGGCGGAATCAAACAGAGATTGGCCCTTGCTATTGCAGTAATTCATGAACCTAAAATTGTATTTTTAGATGAACCCACCGGCGGAGTCGATCCGATTTCAAGAAGAAATTTTTGGGATCTCATAAATGAATTATCCCAAAAGGGCGTTACTGTTTTTGTTACCACTCATTATCTGGATGAAGCCGAATTTTGCAACACTATTACGCTAATAAACGCAGGCAACATTATTGCCAGTGGGAGTTCGAAGGAACTGAAAATAAAATATTTAACCAACGCTATTCTCGAAGTAGAATGTGATAGAGTTGTTGATGCGCTAGATATTCTCTCAAAAGAAAACTGGGTTGATGAAACTTCCATATTTGGAAATTACATCCATGTAAGTGTAAAGGATGAGCAAGAGGGAAGAAGATTGATTAAAAAAGTTTTATCCGAAAATAATTCAATGAATATTTTAAGAGTTGATAAGATAGTGCCGACGCTTGAGGATGTCTTTATATATCTGCTTGAAAAAGATAGGAAGTAAAATGCTGAAAAGAATAAAAGCAATTGCCAAAAAAGAAGTGAGACAGTTAAAAAGAGACAAACGTATGCTTTATGTCCTTTTTGTATTTCCCATTTTACTTCTTGTGATTTTTGGTTATGCAATTAATTTCGATGTTCATCATATAAAAATGGTTGTATATGATCAGGATAAATCTTACGACAGCCGAAGTTTTATAAATACGCTTACAAGTTCAGACTACTTTGATCTGGTCGGTTATATCAACGACGAGAATAAAATTAAGGACATACTTGATACTAAGAAAGCTCAGTGTGTAATTGTGTTCCCTAAAAATATGTCTCAAAAGTTGTATTCTAAAAAAAATGTAAAGTGTACAAATATTAATAGATGGTGTTGATGCAAATACGGCATCTATTATTGTAAGTTATATGAATATTGCAACAGCGTCCTACTCTCAGAAATTTCAAAATAAAATTATGGCGGTTATGGGGAGAAAGTCATACGTTCCGATCGATGTTCATCCTGCATTTTGGTTTAACCCGGATTTAAATTCTACATTTTTCTTAATCCCTGGTTTAATAGCAATGATCTTAATTATTACTGCGGTTGTCTCAATTTCATTATCTATCGTTCGTGAAAAAGAGCGGGGAACAATAGAACAGATTAATGTTTCACCTTTAAGTTCATTTGAATTGTTAATAGGAAAGACAATTCCTTATGTAATAATTTCATTAATAATTGCTGCATTTATTTTAATAGCAGGCTACTTTCTTTTTGGAATAACCATACGGGGAAATATTATCTTACTTTTCTTCTCAACGCTAATATTTATTTTCGCTTCTCTTAATCTTGGAATTTTTGTTTCAAGTATTGCAGATACACAACAGGTTGCATTCCAAATTGCAACATTAGTATCAATGCTTCCCTCAATGCTTTTATCGGGATTTGTTTTCCCGATAGAAAGTATGCCACCTGTGGTTCAAATTTTAACTAACATTACTCCCGCAAAATTTTTTCTGATAATTTTACGCGGAATTTTATTAAAGGGAGTCGGTATTTCAGCTTTTTGGCAGCAAATGGTTTACCTGCTAATATTTTCGTTAGTTCTACTAATTCTGTCTGCTATAATTAATAAAAAATCTAAGATAGCATGATTAAGAATAGATTTATTTTAAACTGGATTTGATATGAAGACGATACTAAATATAATAATCAAAGAATTTCTTCAATTAAAAAGAGACCCGCGATTATTTGGAATAGTTTTTATCGCGCCCATTATTCAGCTAATTGTGCTTGGATATGCTGCAAATATGGATGTAAATACAGTTCATACTGCTGTGTTTGATCAGGATAAATCTGTTACTTCAAGAGATTTTATTCAGCATTTCCAGCGTTCCGGATACTTTAAAATAGATGATTATGTGGATAATTATCATCAAATAAATGAAGATATCAATAACGGGACAGTGCTTTGGGCTTTAGTTATTCCGAAAGATTTTGAAAAAAATATAATGAACAAAAGATCCGCTCCTGTACAGGCAATATTTGACGGATCTGATGGTAATAAAACTTCTATTGCTTTCGGTTACGTGCAAGGAATTGTTACCAGTTATTCGAAGAATATTATGTTGAACATTGCAAACAAAACCGGTATGAAAAACCAGATTGCGGGTTCGCTAATACCGGAAGTCAGAGTCTGGTATAATCCTGATCTTAAGACAAGAGTATTTATGGTTCCCAGCATAATGGGGTTAATACTCATGGTCATAACAACAATATTAATGTCAATGGCTATTGTAAAAGAAAGAGAAATAGGTACACTTGAACAATTAATTGTAACTCCTATTTCGCCAATGCAGCTTATTATCGGGAAGATTATTCCATTTCATTATTTTAGGCTTTATTGATGTACTTATCGTTTTAGGAGTAATGGTTTTTTGGTTTGGAATAGGAATAAGAGGAAGTTTTGTATTTCTCGTATTCTCTTCTTTCTTATTTGTTTTGTCAACGCTGGGAATCGGCTTATTTATTTCTACAATATCCAAAACACAACAGCAGGCAATGATGGTTGCTCAATTCGGTATTATGATGCCTATGATTTATTTATCCGGATTTGCTTTCCCGATTGAGAACATGCCGAAGATTGTTCAATATTTAACTTACCTTATCCCGCTACGTTACTATATAACAATTCTGAGGGCAGTAATTTTAAAAGGTGCTTCATTTACAGAATTGCTGCCGGAAACAGGTATGCTTTTACTTATGGGAATATTAATTCTTTTTGCCAGTGCTAAAAGATTTAGAAAACGATTAGAATAATTTTAAATGATGCAGATAAGTGATTCAAAAAATATTGCTTTTAATTTTTGATATTGAAAAAATTAATATCGTATATTTGTAAAGAATTTAATCTTTAGATCTTAAAGATTTTTAATTGAGAATAATGTTTCACTAATAGGGGATTATTATGAAACGTGTCTTAAGTCCTCTAAAAAATATTTCCAAATTACTTTGGTTAGTTTCTATTCAATGGTTTGTGGCTGGTATATGCGTTATCATTTTGCCGGATTCGTTAATGAACTCTTTGGGATTTAGCAACTGGTTCGATAGTATTTCCCATGATCAAGGCGAAGTAGTCTATATAGTATTGAAATTTGAATAAATATTTCATGTGCATGCTTAAAATAATTGTTCTTTTATTATAAATACACAAATCTTAAACTTACGTTCCTTTGAAATTATTTAACACTTAATGTTAAGATTCTGATTAGAATTTAATTCATTCAAGTACAAATTATGCTTTCAAAAAAAGCTATAATTAAAATAAAAACAATAAGCAAAACTTATTTTGCACAAAGGAGGAATGAAAATGCTGGACAAAAAAGCTGACCTGGCCGGGCCTGGAATCGGTAATTACACCGAGCTTGAGAGTGTACTGCCAAATAATTATTCTTCACTGCTAAATGTTAAAGATACACAAAAAGCCATCTTTATTGTTAAGAATTACATTGAAGAAAATCTTTGTAAAGAGCTTAACCTGATGATGGTTCAAGTGCCCCTAATTGTTGATGTAGACAGCGGTGTAAATGATTTACTTGACCGCGATGGCTCCAGAACACCTATTCAATTTCACATTTCAAATGATCATAACCAGCATCCTATTGATGCTCAAGTTGTTCAGGCGGCAACAAAGTGGAAAAGGGTTGCACTTAAACAATTTGGAATGAAAGCAGGTGAAGGACTTTGTACTGATATGAGAGCTGTTAGAAAAGATTATTTCCTAGATCATGACCATAGTGCATATGTTGATCAATGGGATTGGGAAAGAGTGATAACTGCTGAACAGCGTAATCTTAATTTTCTAAAAGAAGTTGTTAGAAAAATCTGGAAAGTCCTTAAAGGGGCAGAGACTCATGTACATGAAGTTTTTCCGCAGCTTAAAACGGATAAGTATCCAAACCTGCCTGATGAATTAGTTTTTATGCATGCAGAAGATATTCTTGAAAAATTTCCAGACATGCCGCGCAAACAACGGGAGACTGCAATCTTACAAGAGTACCCTGCTATTTTTATAATTGGAATCGGCTGGACTTTAAAAGACGGATATCCGCATGAAATGAGAGCCGCTGATTATGATGATTGGGTGACAAAAACAAAATCTGAAGATGGCAGAGAAATGCATGGCTTAAATGGAGATATCCTTATTTGGAATCATGTTACAAAGCGACGGCACGAACTTACATCCATGGGCATTCGTGTAAATGCGGAAACTCTAAAAAAGCAGCTTGAGATGACAGGGCAATTAGATTTTCTTAAACAGCCCTACCACAAAGGAATAATAAATAATGAATTGCCGTTAAGTATTGGCGGCGGTATTGGGCAATCAAGAACTTATATGGCTTTACTTAAAAAAGCTCATTTAGGTGAAGTTAGTGTTACTGTTTGGCCAAAAATTTTAAAGGATATTTGCTCTAAAAAAGATATAAATGTTTTAGAATAATTTTTCCGCATAAATCAATTTCTTTAAGTTGTAGAGACACTTTATTTTGTCTCTACAACTCCTTAATTTTTCATTATACTTTTTAGGTCAAAAATTTATCTCCATTAAATTTTAACATTATTTTTATTGTCCAATAAACATCTTAAAATTATTAAAAATAGGAACTGAGAATTGAAAAATATAAAAATAAGTTCGACTGCTATTGTCTTATTATTACTGCCCGTAATCTTTTCTATAATTGGTTGCGGCGATACAAAAATAGACAGCAAATGGAGAACACAAAATATTGTTATTGACGGGAATGAAAGTGATTGGGGAAACAGTCTGACTTATATAGATGATTTGAAATCATTAGTGGGTGTCGAAAATGATGATAAGAATCTTTATTTGTGTTTAGTAACAAATGATCAGGAACTTGAAACAAAAGTATTAAGAATGGGATTAACCGTATGGTTTGATAAAACTGCAAGCGATAATAAAGATTTTGGGATCAGATTCCCAATAGGAAGAGGCGGTGTTGATAGGGCTGCAATGCGTCAAGCCATTGACGATAATGAAGGGCAAAGACCGAATCCAGAGAAAATGAGAGAAATGCTGGTTCAAAATGAAAATGAAGCGGAGATAGTCGGAAAGAATAATGATGTAAGCCGGATACCTCTCACTCAATTAAAAGGAGTAGAATTAAAAATCGGATTGAAAAACAGCAGACTAGTATATGAAATGAAAATTCCATTATCACATACCGGTGGTTTTGATTATGCGCTTAATGCAGATACCGGCAGCACAATAAGTGTTGGACTGGAAACTGGTACCTTCCAAAAGAACTCGAACAGGGAGAATGGATATAGACGTCAGGAAGGCGGCGAAGGTGGTGTTGAAGCTCCATCTGGAGAAGGCGGCGGAGATAATTTTGGCGGTGAAAGAATGGGACGTGGTGAAGGAGGCGGCAGACGCGGTGGCTTCAGCGGTAGACAGGGTAACTTTAATAGTTCGTCTTTTGAACCGGTTAGTTTTTGGGCTAAGGTTAAATTAGCCGGTGGGTAATAATTTCAGGATAAAAATAATAGTAAAAATTAAAAAGAAGCAAAAAATAATTTTATAGTTTAATTTGCTCGCTCTTTTTAATTTTTACTTTATTATTTCAGTTTAAGAATTAAAATCCTTGTATAAGATCGAACTGCCAAATCCATCCTACATCAGATCTTTGAAATGGCCTGACATAATCAACTTCACCAACTGCATAACCGAATAAGTTAATTCTTAAAGCAACACCGGCACTGCTGACAGGCTTTTCACCTCCATAAAAAATTATATCCTGGTGATTTGACCAAGCAACACCGGTATCATAAAAGAAGGCACAATCAATAGGGAAGTAACCGTAAAATCCTGGTCCGATGTGAAAGACACCGAGAAGCGGGAAACGTAATTCAAAATTAGCGATCAGCATTTTACTTCCAATTAATCTGTTAAATACCGGCGTATACGAATTGAAGGAAGAATATTCGTAGCCGCGTACCAATCCCGGATAACCAAGATACTGGGGCGATAATCGATAGTCCTCAGAACTTTTTCCATACCTTCCTACATGCAGTATTCTTCCTGCTAAAGTAAACGGTCTTATAGGCATAAAATATTGACGGAAATCAGCTAAAACGTTTACCCAATCTAAATTGCCTATATTAGGCGATACCTGCAATCTGAAACGCGTACCCAATAATGGTGCTGTTGCTCCCATAAAGCTATTGTCATACACATATGCCGCACTCACGCTTGCAAGATTTATTGCTGCCGCTGAAGGCAATTGCTTAGTATTATTAATAAGAATAGATCCGTCATTTAGAGAAATAGCATGAGTTGTAACTTCATAATTAAAACTTATGTTGCGGTAACCGGCAGAAAATTCAACCCTGCTTTGCTCACTGAATGGGTAAGCCAATAGTCCTGAAACTTCGCGGTTCGTTTCTCTGTACAAATAATCTTCTTCAATATAGGCAGGTTGATTATTGACTGTACCGTATCCTACATTATATCCGCCAAGATAATACGGTACTTGTTGAATAATACCTCCCCAATTTAATCTATGTGCAGAATTCATATAACCAACTAGACCCGAAATATCAGTAAAGCCATTTCCGGATTGAACTTGTAAAGCTGTGGCCAGATTATAATTACCCAATAGGTCGCTCCAGAAAAGTGCTACACCGCCTCCTAAATAAGTACCAAATGCATCAACGCCGGCTGCCAATGAAGGTTGACCGACACCTACTAATTTTAATGCCGGATTGTAATTTGTTACTAAAAATTTTGTCGTATCACTAGGTAAACCAATATGCGGATTTTCGAAATTAGTTAAAAATCTATTTCCTAATCTGTTAGCTGGTGGTAGTATAGCTGGATTACCGGTTGCAAATTGCGGATTAGTTTTTTTACCTTTTAATATTTTTGTTGAATCAATTGAGTAAATAGCATACTTGTTATTTTCAAATACACTATAAACCATATCATTTGAATTCGATGCGACTGAAAGAGCCGGACTTAAGGCAGTAATTCCACTTACACCGCCATAAAGATTTGTAATCTGATTAATTTCCCCAGTATTTAAATTTGCTCTATAAATATTATCTATACCATTTTGATCTGAAATAAAATAAATACTTTTACCATCACTCGACCATTGGGGATTTATATTTTTACCATTACTGAAGCTTGGCAGTTTAGAAATTATTTTCGTTTTGATATTATAAGATGCTAATTCATAATTTCCAAAATCTAAGTCCGATAGTTTTGTTGTAAAACGATCAGTAACATAAGCTATAGATTTCCCGTCCGGAGAAAATACAGGCTGAAGTTCGGCATAAGGATCATCTGTTAACTGTGTAAGACTATCTGTCTTCAAATCATAAAGAAATAAATTTGAAAGCCCTTTAGCCAAAGCAGAAAATACCAGGTATCTTCCATCAGGTGACCAGGCCGGATTAAATATTTCTGCTAGGGATGGAAATCTTGTTTCATAAATGAGTTTTCCTGTGTTAACATTTATAATTGAGATGATGGGCCTACCGTCTGAAGTTGCAGTAAATACAAATTCCTTTCCATTCGGATTCCATGCACCTGCTGAATTTATGAATTCCAAATTTTGAAGATGTGTGTTTAATTCGGTTTTAAAAACATTTTTGATAATCTTACCGGTTTTAGCATCTGCCAGGTAAAGATCGATAGCAAACAAATCTTTTGATGAAAAGAAAATCAGTTTCTTACCGTCCGGGCTTAATACCGGAGATATATTCATATCACCGCCATTCTTTTTATCTGAAATTAGAACATCACCATACTTATCAGGCGGGTATGTTACTTTATTCAAGGTATCGTATGCAGCATGTAAAGCGATATGCCAGAGTTTAGAAACTGAATCCGGTGTTGCGTGAAAGACCGAATCAAAGGCAGTTTTAAAATTCTGGATTCTTGCCCAGGTTCTTAGTAGTTCACCAATTTTTTCATTACCATATTTTCCGCCTAAAAATGCCAGCATTGCTTGTCCATACCGATACGGGAAATATTTCGGATCATCTAAATCAGATATTTTAGGTAATTTTTTAAGCGCAGCTTCTCTCATCCACATTGCAGTATTCACATCTTTCGGACCAAGCGAAAAATATTCCGCCATACCTTCAATAAACCACAGAGGCATTTGGGATGCAGCAGGCAACCCATCCTTACTTAATTTATTCTTGCTAGTAATATCAAACTGAAAAGCGTGTGTAAGTTCATGGCCTATTACATGGTTGGTCTCGTCTAAAGGGCCGGCAAAGGGTAATACAATTCTTCTTTCAAGCGGTTCCGTAAATCCGCCGGTTCCCTGGCCGATCATTCCTTGTGTAACATTAGTTTCCTGGAATTGAGGAAATCCATCATAAAGAATTAAAGTCTGCGGGCCCCTGAGTGAATCGCGAAGTACCGCAGCATGGCGTGCATACCATCGCTCAGCCATTCTTGCAGCATATTTTACAGCATCTGCTTCTTCCTGATAGTAATAAATTTCAAAATGTTCCGTATGAAGAATCTTGAAATTAAAATTATCATACAATACTTTATTTTGCCCAAAGTATTGAGCGTGTATATTGGTTGAATAAAAACAAAAAATTACAATAATAAATGTTAGCGTGATATAAACTTTTTTTAATAATTGATTAACCATTTTAAAAATCCAATGTGATTAATAAATAATTGATATGGTTTTGAAAAATTAGATTTCGCTTTCGTCCCTTTTGAAATAATAATTATCTATTGGAAAATGTAAATCTCAAAAAAAGCACAGTCAGGTTTGTTGTAATACATAAACTCATTTTATTATTGCTCACCAGGTTCTAAAATCTAAATCCATTCTTCATTAAAGTTTTTTAATACCTCTTATTTCTCTTTGTGAAAGTAAACTATATGCATTTCAATAAACATTGTAGGTGTCACACTATGATAATAATCACCCACAATAAATTCGTAATGAGATAAATACACAGTGAGTTTTATAATATGTTTTGACGATATATTAACTCTTAAAGTTTAATAAATACATGTGACTAAAATAACTACTGCTAATGAAGTTTAATTATGTTAAAGATTTTTCTTATTTTTCCGGTAAACTTTGTTAATATATTTCCGTTGTAAAAACCAGTTTAATTATATAATTATTTTTCTAAATCAATTTAATAGGGATAATTTTGTATGGAAAAATTAAGGGATTCTCTTGAAAAACTTCATAAGGAATTAAAAGATGCAAAACAATTAGATGAAGAATCTCAAAAAGAACTTAGACAGATGATCGAAGACATACAGTTGGTTCTGGACAAGAACGAAAAAGTTGTCGTTAAAGAGCACCATAATCTTTTAGAAAGTTTAAAAGAATCTTCACAAAAATTTGAATTAACTCATCCTGAATTAGCCGGTGCAATTAACATCGTTATAAGCAGTTTAAGCAATCTTGGTATCTAATTACATTTCTATTAAGCGGATTGACTTTTTAGTTTACTTCTAGTCAGATTTTTATAAAATAATTATTAAAAAATTATCTTTTTAAGGATAAATAATGAAAAAAAATACATCTGAAACCAGAAAATACCGACTTGATATGAATGATAAAATATTGAATTCCGGTTTTAGAGATTTTAATAAATTTTTTGCTCTTGACAATAAAGCTTATGTAAACGGTGCTCTTCCGGCAAAGACAAAAGAACTGATGGGGCTGGTAGCTTCAATGGTTTTAAGATGTAACGATTGCATTTTTTACCATATAGACAGATCAATTCAAGAAGGTGCGACAAAAGAAGAGCTTTATGAAAGTTTTAACATAGCTTTAATTGTCGGAGGATCGATTGTGATTCCACATCTTAGATATGCATTTGAGATGATGGAAGAAATATTTGGTGAGAGCAACAGTGCTATTTCTAGTAAATAACCTATAAAATTTTATTAATCAACGGATTATTATTCAAAAAAATTAAAATAATTTTATACATAAGTTTAAGTATATATTGTTGTATCTTCAATGTATTATTATTTTCAGTATATGATATTCTGAAAATTCGGAACTAAAAATACGCGGATATTCTAATTAAAATTGGAAGCTGGTTTTGAAAGTAGTTTACTTTAGTTACTTATACTAGATTCTAATTACTAAATATCACTTATCTTATTTTAATAAAAATATAATAATCAAAATACTCAAAATGTATTTGGTTAATTCAATACAAATTTTTAATAAAATATAAAGTAATTCTAAAAAAGGATTTTAAAAATGCATGCAATTGGTTTAGTTGGGTTAACGGCGTTAGCTGCCGGTTGGATTCCACAGACTTTTCAAACAATTAAAGAAAAAGATTGTAAGGTTAATATTTACTTTCTGGTTTTAAGTTTTGTGGGAAGTGTGTCATTAATGTTGTATGCCGTATTTCTACATGACGTAATTTTTTCAACATTAAATTTTATGACTGCTGTTGGGGCAATGATTAATTTTTATTATAAATTTAAAGCGATCCGGGCAGAAATATGATTCCAGTTATATTTGCATCAAGGAATAAAGGGAAAATAAAGGAAGTTATTGAAATTTTAAATGACGCTAATATAAAGTTGTATTCTTTGCTGGGCATGGATGATACTTTTAAAATTATTGAAAGTGGAACCACATTTGAGGAAAATGCTAAAATTAAAGCTTTAGAAGTATACAATGCATTTCGTATTCCGGCAATAGGAGATGATTCAGGTTTATCTGTTGAACAGCTAAACGGAAAGCCTGGTGTTTATTCCGCTAGATATGCAGGAGAGAATGCAACTGATGATGAAAATAATGAAAAGTTATTAATGGAATTACAAAATTTTCCGGAACCGCATTTTGCTAAATTTATTTGTTCAGCTGTTTACTATGACGGCAAAAATTTCTTAAGCGCTTATGGGGAATTAAGAGGAAGAATAATTAATTCACCTCATGGAGAAAATGGTTTTGGATATGATCCTTTGTTTATTCCCGAAGGATATTCAAAAACAACCGCAGAGATCGGGTTAAAAGAAAAAAATAAAATTAGCCATAGATCAATAGCTTTTAATATGCTGAAAGATTTAATAATAAATTTAATGGAGAAGCCATGATAAAAAAGATCATATTAATTTGTGCAGTATTTTCTGCCGCTATATTATTTAACGCCTGCAAAAGCAAAAGTACCACAGAACCAGCTACTCCTTCTGTATCGGGAGATTTTTTCCCTAATGGCGACGGAACTGCCTATAAATATAATACTGTAACAACTGATTCGAATGGTACTAAAACCTCCGGTACGAGGTCAACAACATATTCAGGTACAACTGTAATAGGAGGCAGCACATTCCAAAATGAAGTTGACACTGTTACTGTAAGTGGTTTTTCTACAGTTGCACATTCATTTTTCTTGAAAACTAGTTTAAGTACCGGTTCGAGTGTTGAATACGCTTTAGATACAACGGGATTGTCACAAACTATTCCCGATTCGCTGATGCAATACGTACAACTTGATGCTACTTTAAAATTTTTACAGACTCCTTTTCAAGATGGCGGATCCTGGCCGGTATTTAATTTATCTCTAAAATTCGGGGTTATTTCTTTTAACTTAGTAAATGTTACAGCATATTATGAGGGCATGGAACAGGTACCGCTTAATTTAGTAACTGGAAATGTTACAGAAAATGCAGCTAAAATAAAATATGTATTAAAATTAACCATACCTAATTTACAAAACCCGTTAGGAACGCCCTATACAGCAACCTATAATGCATACGCCTGGTTCTCAAGTGGTATTGGTATAGTTCAATGGCAGGGTAATCAAGCTGTGCTTGGAGCTTTCTCCGGTGGAGGCATCAATTTAGGTGATACCACATCAACTGTCACGCAGAGTTTGGTTTCATATAAAATTAAGTAATAAGTGATTTTATTTTGTTGCAATAATTACTTGAACGATTCCAAATGTAAGGGTGTATTTATCAACCTTTTGAAAGCCTGAATTCTTAAGGAGTTCAGGCAGATTTATTTTCTCATCAAATTCTTCAACCGAGCGGGGGAGGTAGTTGTAAGCTTCGCGGTCACCTGAAATGATTCCACCGACTACCGGCAAAATTTTCTTAAAATAAAACTTGTACAATGCTTTAAATACAGGATTTGAAGGAAGCCTAAATTCTAAAATTGTAGCTTTCCCGTTTTTCTTCAATACATCATGGAAAGACTTAAACCCATCCGTTAAGTTATAAAAATTACGAACTCCGAATGCAACTGTAATATTTGTAATTGTTTCATTCTTTATCGGAATTTTCTCTGCAACCATCTGCACATTTTTGCCGACTATCCATTTACTTTTTTTATTGAATAATTTCAACATATTGTGTGAAAAATCTGCTCCAAAAATATTTTTTACTCCCATTTTTCTGGCAGCAATAGCGAAATCTCCTGTTCCGCAGGCAACATCGAGAAGAATAGTATTTTCATTTACCCCTGTAAATTTAAGAGCTTTATATCGCCAATAATAATCAGTTCCAAAGCTGAGTAAGTGATTTAGGAAATCATATTTGAAAGCTATCGAATCAAATATCTGTCTAACTTGACTCTTCTTATCTTCCATATCTCAAAAAGTTTTTAAAAGAATAAAAAGTAGTGATTAAATTTTTTTAATTAATATTTGTGGTAATCGAATTCTTCTTCTCCAAGAGTTCTCCTCCACCAATTAAAAATATATTTTCCGGTCCACATTGTGAAAATCATAAAAACTAAACCGCCGATTAAATCAATAACATAATGGTACCATAAATAAACAGTCGCAAAAATTAATAAAGCACCGACAGGTACAAAAAAATATCTAGACCGGCTCTTCAATTTTACTGAAAGATACATGACTATAAGCGTAATCATTGTATGGCCGCTTGGAAAAACATCTCTTTGTACAACTGCTGCCGGGTTTATAGTTCCGGGAGGAATTGATTCTCCAAGATCTATAAAATCTCTTAAATAATTTGTGAAAAATATTCCAGGCAATTGTTGATTCAATGTTGCAAAATTATGAAGTGTAAATCTTGGGCCAATTCCCGGCAAAATAAAATATCCCAGGTACGATAGATAAAAGCCGTATATAATTGAGAAAACAGTAAAATCCAACGCAACGTATCGACGGTTTTTTAATAACACTAATGCAAGGAAAATTGGTAAAAGATAAAACATGCTGTAAATTATTTGAAGCAATTCCGTAAGCAGAGGAAATGAATATTTCAGTAATAATTTTGTGGGATTGGTTCCAAACATCCAGTGGTCAATTCTAATAAATAACCAGTCATAATCTTGATGCCTAATGGGTTCAACTTGATAGTATAATTCTTTAAATGTTAATAAAATTAAGGGAGCAATATACCAGTAGTGAACAACACGCCAGAATTTGTTATTGTATTTGTTTTCAAAATAGGCAATTAAAAATGTTAAAATTATAATTGCTACATTAATTGTTGACCATAGGAGCCAGTGGATAACTTCATTGTGAAAAATTAAATTTAATATTGTAAGGAAGATATAAAACACAACGACTACCAAATCGTATGCTTTTAATTTCACTAAAAATGATTTTATTAATTCCATTTATTAAAATGCAGTCGTTATGTTGAATTTTATATTTTCAGTAAACCTTGTCGATTTTTTGCGAGGGTAAATTTTGCAAGCTTAACAAAATCTTCCATATCTAGTTGTTCCGCCCGGAGAGTCAAATCAATTCCAGAATCAAAAAAATTTACGGTACTAAATATACTATTACTTAATGAATTTTTTAAAGTTTTTCTTCTATTTCCAAAAGAAGCTTTTACTATTTTTATAAAATATTTCTTTTCTTCATCTCTTAGGCAATCCTCCTTGAACCAAATATGTATTACGGCTGAATAAACTTTTGGCTTTGGATAAAAAACATTTGGAGAGACTTTAAAGCTGATTTTGATATCTGCAAATTGCTGCATTAGGACGGCAAGAATTCCGTAATCTTTTGTGCCTTTTGTTGCCGTGATTCTTTTTGCTACTTCCCATTGAATCATTAAGACCGAGTCTTTTACAATTTCATTTGACTCCATCATCTTGAAAAGAATGGGTGAGGTAAGATTATACGGAATATTTCCAACAATTCGGAGCTTCTCATTTTTGTTATCTAATAATTCCAAAAGATTTAAATCTAAAAAATCCGCGTTAATTAAGTTTAGCCCTGGATATTTTATCCGAAGATCATTTATTACTCTATTATCAATTTCAACAGTTGTAAAGTGCGGGATTACTGCCAATAATTTTTCTGTTAGGGCTCCCAAACCGGGACCGATTTCAATCAGGTTATCATTAACTTGCGGGGCTATTTCTGATACTATTTTGCTTAAAATATTGCTGTCGGTTAGATAATTCTGTCCGAATCTTTTTAATGGTTTTACTTTTTGCATTCCTAAAATTATTGAATAAGTAGTTTATAAACAATTTTATTAGTTTTGTTCAATCAATTTCATAAGTTAAATTGCAATTGATATTTAATATTGTCTAAATTTTAAATTATTATATTTAAAATAATTCTGAAAAATTAAAGCAAATACCCGGAGGTTATTCTGAGAAAAGAATATATTATTAGCATTGATATGGGCGGCACAAAAATATTAGGTGCTGTTATTAACTCAAAAGAAGGAGTTATTACCAGAGTCAAACGGCCCACATATGCAAATATTAATCAAAAATCTTATATAAAAATTTTAACGGAAATTGTATTAGAACTAATTTCAGATGCTAAGTTGAAATATTCGGATATTAAAGCTGTTAGTCTGGGTATCCCAGGTTCGCTAAATCCTTATACAGGCATAGTTGGGCTTGCTCCAAATATTGGGCTTCACAATTTCCCTCTAAAAGATAAACTCCAAGAAAAGATTTCAATTCCGGTTTTGATTGAAAATGATGTAAATCTTGGTGCTCTTGGAATCCAGAAATTCGGTGTTGCAAAAAATGCGAAAAATGTTTTAGTGATTTTTATCGGTACCGGGATAGGCGGTGCTTTAATAATTGATGGGAAAATTTACCGGGGATCGAATTTTGTAGCCGGAGAGATAGGCCATATAATTGTAAAAAAAGACGGTCCGGTTTGCGGCTGCGGAAATAAGGGCTGCTTCGAAGCAGTTGCAAGTAGAAGTGCCATTGTTAGAGAAATAGAAAAGGATATAAAAGCAAAGAAAAAAACTATTCTTGCCAAGCTAAAATCTCCTCGCAAACCGATAAAAAGTAAAATGCTTGCTCAAGCCATTAAAGCTGAAGACAAAATAGTAATTAAACATATTTCGAATGCCTGTTATACAATGGGAACAGTTATAGCCAACCTTACAAATTTGATGAACTTTGACATGGTTGTTTTGGGAGGCGGATTAATTGAAGCATTGGATCACTTTATGGTCCCGAAAATAAAAGCTTCTTTTAAAGAGTATGTTTTAAAAGATGCATCTAAAGGAATAAAAATAATTTCGAGTAAGCTTGGTGATGATGCTGCTTTATACGGCGGGATTGCTTTGGCTGAAGAATTTTTAGGAATAAATGTTTAATTAAATTGTTTCTCAATCTGAGTAAGTTTCTCTGATAGCTTTTCCCACTCAGCAATTGTTTCTTCAATTGTTTCTTTTACTTTGTTGAACTCAATCGTCTTTTCCCTTGCAACTGACGGATTATTGTAAGTCTCCTGATCTGCTAAAGTTTTTTCAAGTTCCTTTTCTTTTTTTTCTAAATTTTCAATTTCTTTCTCTAACCTTTTAATCTTTTCTGCAATCCCTTTTGAAGCAGCATATTTTTTTTGCCTAAGTTCAGCTTCAATTCTTTTCTGGTCTTTTTTTGAGATCGCTTCTAAATCCAGAGTCTTAGCCTGTCGCCTTTTTTCTTGCTCATTATTTGACTCTTCCCTTTTTGAAAGATAGTAATCTATTCCGCCATCGAAAATTTTTAATTCACCTTTTCTAATTTCAACAACTTTATTCACAATCGGCGAAAGAAATTCAACATCGTGAGAAACAAGGACTAAAGAACCAGTAAATTCAATTAGGGCTTTTTGTAAAACCGTTTTTGATGAAATATCAAGATGATTTGTGGGTTCATCAAGAATTATAAAATTTGATTTGGTCAATAGTATTTTTGCTAAAGCAACCCTGCTTTTTTCTCCCCCAGAAAGCACTCCAATTTTTTTGAATACATCATCTCCGCTAAATAAAAAAGAGCCTAGTAATGAGCGCAGCTGCCCGATTGTTTTTTCGTCAGAGATATTTTCAACCGTTTCTAAAATATCCAGATCGGCATTCAGATTATCAGCAACATCTTGAGCATAGTATGAAATGATAGTATTGTGGCCGATAATTCGTTCACCTTTTTCAAATTTTATTACACCAGCAATTATCTTGGCTAATGTTGTTTTCCCGGCTCCATTCGGGCCAACGAATGCAATTTTTTCTCCGCGGTCTATTTGGAAATCCAAATTTTCAAAGATCCTTTTTTCCCCATAAGACTTTGAAATTGATTTTAATGTTATATTTATTTTACCGCTTGATGGGGGAGTGGGGAATTTAATATTAATATCTTCTTTAAATTCCGGCAGATCTTCTAGGGTAATTTTTTCAAGCTGCTTAACCCTGCTCTGCACCTGTTTAGCTTTGGTAGCTTTATATCTAAATCTTTCTATGAAATTTTCAGTTTCTTTAATTTTTTTTTGCTGTTGAAGGTATTGATTGATTGATAGCCGGTCTCTTTCATCTTTATATTTTAAATAAGCATCGTAATCGCCGTTAAAAGTATTGAATTTGCTTAGATAAATTTCTAACGTTTTTTTTGTTATAGAATTGATAAAACGTTTATCATGCGAGACAATTAATAATGCACCTGAAAAACTTTTTAAGAATCCGGTTAACCATTCCAAAGAATCGAGATCGAGATGATTTGTCGGTTCATCCATTAAAAGAAGGTCATTTTGAGAAATCAAAATTTTAGCAAGTGCAATACGCATTTGCCAGCCTCCGGAAAATTCATCCGTTAGTCTGTTAAAATCATTTTCTTCAAAACCTAAGCCGAGCAATATTTTTTCAATTCTTGAAGTTGCACTATATGAATCCAATTCTTCCAAGCGATGATGAACTTCACCTAATTGATTTACCAAATCCAGCTTTTCGTCTTCATTTAGATTAATATTGCCTAATTCATTTGTTAATTTTATTTCTTTTTCTTGAAGTGAAATAATGGTAGTAAGAGCCGAGCTCGCTTCTTCGATTAGGGTTTTTCCTGAATGAGTTACATTTTCCTGAGGTAAATAACCAATATTAATGCCCTTCTGTTTTACTACCTTTCCGGATTCTGGTTGTAATTCATTGGCAATTATTTTTAATAAAGATGTTTTCCCGCTTCCGTTAGCACCGACCAACGAAATTTTATCACCTGAATTAATTTTATAATTTATATCTTGAAATAGATACTTCCCGTTAAATTGAAGGGAAATGTTAGAGAGGTCTATCATTAAGGTTATTCAATCGATATCTTTATTTAATTTAATTTTTTATAGTTATTCTGTTAATTATTATTGATGAAGCACTGCTATTTTTCCAGTGAATACATTATTTCCGTCAGTATCATAAGCTACAACTAGATAAACACCGGAATTCACCAAGTTACCATTTGAGTCAGTTCCATCCCAAAAAGCTATTCTACCGCCTGGTGAAGCGAACTCTTTAATTAATTTTCCTGTGATAGTAAGAATTTTAATCTGAGAATCTTTTATTAAGCCATCAATAGTTAATTTATTCACTCCGTTTTTAAGCACAAAAGGACTTGGATACATGAATAATTTTGTAAAGCTAGACTGGGGCTGTATAGCGGGAGTTTGGAATGAGGTTAATCCGCTGTTAGTTCCAACATAAACTGTTCCGGTGTTTTTATCAACAGCAATGCTCGTTATTTGATCGCTTAATAACGGGCTATTTTGAGTGTTATAAGATGCTAATAAACTTGACCCATCTGAATTTACTAATAGAAGGCCCTGATTAGTTCCAATCCATTTGTCGTTGATAGGATCAACAGCAATACAGTTGATTGATTGCTGCCGTAATGAAAACACATTTGAAATCGACAATTGAGAACTTCCGCCATTTAGGACACTCTCCGTATTTGAAATTATATTTACACCTAAGCTGGTACCAACCCAAAGATCTCCTCTCTGATCTACGACTATTGAGTTAATAGTATTGGTATTTAACCCGTCATTCGTTGTTAAGAAACCATAATCATCATCACTTGGGTCAGAATAAGTTTTGTTTTCATTAAAATAAAATAAACCTGATCTGTTAGGATCGTAACAACTGAACCATTTTGTATCGAACTGATCGACTACTAAATTAAAATATTGAGCTATGTATTGACTACCAGTTACCGGGACAGTAAAATGATACCAGACACTATCAGGGCTCAACATATTAAGAGGTTTTTGATCAATACCTCCATAATTTAAAACCCATAAGTTATTTTTTGAATCTGCGGCAAAACCTGAAATTACTATATATTTTGGGTCTGTATTTATTCCCTTCATTCCTGTACTATCCAGATAATAATCAGAAATGTTGTTGTTTTTTATATGAATAAATCCTCTTCCCCAATTTCCAAAGTCAATTGAATTATCCGGAGCTGCATAGACAACAAAAAATGAATTTGAAATAAATTCCGGATTGGTGGACACTGAGTAATTTGTCCATAACTTACCATCGTACTTATAAAATCCTTTCCCGGTAACATCTGTTCCACTTGCGCACCATAATATTCCATCGTTATCAACTACCATAGAAGGGAATTGATTTGATGCTGGTCCATTGGGGTATAAATAACTATTGGCGGCAGAATCATTTACTGCAAATATACCGTTTGAAGTTGCGGCCAATAAACCGAGTGAATTTGAGTAAACAATTTTTTGTGAGGAAGAAGGTAATGTCTTTTTTAACTTTAAATTTCCGTTATAATATGAATAAAGAGAATTATTGTTTGACAAAATAAATAGAGTATCGTTAACTGACAGCAAATCATTTATATTTTTCCCATTCAATATTGGTATAAAAGGCTGCCAGGTTGATCCGTTGAACGAAGCTAATCCGTTATCTGTTGCGGCGATTATCGAATCTTTATAGTCATAGATTTTATTAACATGATTCGAAGGTAACCCATCAGCAGATGAATATACATTCCATGATTCCGGTGCTGATAAATTTGTAGCGCCTATTTTTTGAATAGCTACACCAGACACTGTAGCTGCATAAAATAATTTCGGTTTTATTACATTATTCACCTGGATGTTCGAAGAAAAAGTTCCAAACCTAAAAAAAGTATCATAGAATGTTAAACTATTCGTATTAATTAAAGATATTCCGAAATCTGTAGAAACGATAATTGTATCGCCGGAAGCAACCAGTTCATTTATTTGCTTTGAAGTTTTATCTGAATTATAAATATCTAGAATAGATTTTATAGAATTGTCTTTCGGATTATATATATCAATTACACCTTCGGCACTACCAAACCAAATTTTACCATATTTATCAATAGTTACTGCTGTAAGATCCTGGCTGTATAATCCATCTGCTTTATGAAGGGTTTTGAAAGTATTTGCGGCCTCATCATATAAAAATCCGCCCCCACCAGTAGCTGCCCAGATAATATTACCTGAATTTATCAATGCGTTGATATCTTTCATATCTGTATAATTTTTCCAGTTCGAAGCATTTTGAGCATTGGCAGGGAGAACTAAAAAGAAACAGAATAAGATACTCAGTAAATATTTCATCACAGGCCCTTTAGTTTATAAAATTTTCCATTTGAAAAGGTATAAATTATCTTATTCTTCACCTCTGAAATGTTAATTGCAAGAGAACTAAGTTTGCCATTAGAATATTTTATCTTTGTAAATTTAATATTTTTTTCACCATTAAAAAGTATAAAATAATTGTTATCAGTTTGACTCATATAAATTTTACCAGAATCAATTTTTGTCCTTACTTCGTCATTCAGTTGATTGAGATAACTTTTTGTTAAATATTCAACATTTACACTATCATTTCCCCCTAAGTAATAATTAAATAGATAATTAAACCCAAGCTGGAAAATAGGAATATCATCAATCTTTGCCGGGATAGTTAAAAAGACCGCTTCCTTATTTGCAACAATATCTTTTTTGTTTTTATTTATAAAAGTTTTAAGAATTCCAATGGATTTATTGGAATAATTAATCCATAAGTTTTCCTTTTGAATTAATGCTAATGAATAAACAACAACTATTAAAATCGCCACAGTTAAATTTATTACTGATTTTTTAAGTGGAATTGTAAAAAGTAAATAAGCCAATGCGGCGGTAAATCCAATGGAAGGTAAATATAAATACCAGCGCATTAAGAGCCTGCTTGCAGGTGCAAGAGAGAACACAAAGAATAAAATAAAGAACAATAAAAGGTAATCTTTTTTTCTGTATTTGAATAAAATTGTTAGAATACTGATTAATATTATACCACCCGAAAGGAGAAAAATTAATTTATTTCCGGCAATAAAACTTTGAATTTCCCTAATAAAAAAAGGAAACACTACTAAGCCTGTGAAAAGCAAATAATTTTTTAAAGCATCCATTATGCCAGCTGTAGAATGAGCATCCTTTGCAGTAAATAAATCATTATTGAACAGAATAATTCTTAAAAGAATAAATAATAATGCAATTAAAAAATAAGGAGCAGATTTCTTTAAACTTTTTTTAAAATCAAATTTTGAATCACTAAAGAAAAAATAAATTAATGCTATGATTAAAGGAAAACTGAAAGCCATTTCTTTAGAAAGCAATGCAAGAATAAAGAAAACTATGGAAGAAATTGTAACAGAAAATTTATTCCTTATAAAAGCTATCACACCTGCTAAGTAAAATAAAATCATTATTCTGTCGAAGAGATCGGTATGCCATATAACGGCATAATCATGAATAGGGAAGCAAGCAAAAAAAAGTGCTCCAAACAAAGAGATATAATTTTTGTTTGGAATTTGTAATAGTGAAAAAATAAAAAAATAAACAAGAACAGATGCAGTTGCATGGAGTATAAGGTTAAAAATTCGATAACATTTGTAATCGTATTTAAAATAGTATGAAATGAAACCGGATATCATATCCGGTAAAGGGCGATAATAATAACCATCATAATCTTTTTTATTGAATAGAGTATACAGCTTGTTTAATGATGGAACCTCATTTCGCTGAATAAAGGAAATTTCATCACTTATTAGAGGGATTTTAGTTGTAGGAAGATATATGGAGGCTGCAAAAATAAATATAAATAAAGCTGATAAAAATTTTTGCCTGTCGATTAAATAAGTTTTTAAAGTCATACCCGGAAAATAAAAGGAATCAAATCTTTTTTGTTAAGTCTGCCATTTCAATTGCAGTTAAAGCAGCATCCCAGCCTTTGTTCCCCGACTTTGTTCCTGATCTTTCAATTGCCTGTTCAATAGTGTCTGTTGTTAATACTCCAAAAGACACAGGAATTTTATACTTTAACGAGACATCTGCTATGCCTTTGCTTGCAGTTCCAGCTACATAATCAAAATGAGGAGTTGCCCCTCTAATGACTGCACCCAAACAAATAATAGCATCGAATTTTTTTTGTTCTGCTAATATGGCGGCAGTAAGGGGAATTTCAAAAGCACCGGGCACTTTAATAATTTCAATATTCTGATCCGGGCAATTATGCTTTTTAAGACAATCTAATGCGCCTTCTAATAATTTTTGTCCGATAAATTCATTAAATCTGCTTACAATAATAGCAAATTTAGAATTAGCGCAAGAAAAATTTCCTTCAATAATATTCATAAAGTTTGAGATTATATTTTAAGTATTTTAAATCTAAGCTGAATTTTTTAACAATCTTTGATGCATTGCTTCCACAACGGAAGCATTAACATAATATTTACCGAGATTATAATCATCTTCTCTTTTACCGCCGTGGAAGTCTGATCCACCTGATTCGAGCAGGAAATATTCGTTTACAACTCCCCTGTAAAATTTAATTTGCTGAGGTGAATGTGAAGGATGAATTACCTCTATTCCATCCACCCCGGCAGTTATTAATTCTTTTAACAGAGATTCCGGCATAAATCCAGGATGCGCTATAAAACTTAAACCTCCGGCATCATTGATAATTTTGAAAGCGCTCTGCGGTGATAAATGAACTTTTTTTTCATAAGCAGGGCCTCCGTTGCCGATATATTTATTAAAGGCTTCATAGTAGGATGATATTAATCCCTTTTCAAGCATAGCTTGAGCTATATGCGGCCTTCCTACTGCGCTGCTTTTTGCCTTATCTAAAACATCATTAATGGAAAGATATAATCCCAAAGATTTGAGTTTGTCAACTATTCTTTCAGCTCTTCTTAGTCTTTCCTCTCTAAAGAAAACCAAATATCGTTCTAGTTCGCTATTATCTGGTTCAAAAAAATAGCCAAGAATATGAATTTCTCTATCCTTAATATCGGAACTAATTTCAACTCCAGGGACAACATCAACTCCGATTTCTTTTCCTATCTCTGCTGCTTGTGTAATACCAGCAATATTATCATGATCCGAAATGCCTAAAATATCTATCCCGGCATCCTTAGCTTTTTTTACTAGTTCTTCAGGAGAGTAGAAACCATCCGAGAACGCAGTGTGAGTATGTAAATCTACTTTCCCATTCATTTATGCTATTCTTAATTTTATTAACTAAATAATTCTTTAAATTTTTCATAGTCGATGATTCTTAATCGTGAACCATCAAGTTCCACCATACCTTTTTTAGCAAATGAATGCAAAGTCCTTGATATAGTTTCTCTGGAAGTTCCTGCCATGTTTGCTAAATCATGTTGAAAGGGTAATTTTTCAATTTCAACTGTTCCCTGTTTAATTTTTCCTATATCGTCTGCCAGTTGAAGAATTACAGTTGCTACTTTTCCTTCCGCATCTTTAAGTGACAAAGATTTAATTTTCATGTCCGCAGATCTTAATCTTTGAGTTAATTCTTGAAGTAAAGCAACAGCAATTTCCGGATGACTATGCAGCAAATCAAGAAATTCGCTTCTCTGTATTATAAACAGTTCAGAATCTTCCATTGCTGTAACATTTGCTGAACGGGCAAGGCCGTCTAATATTGCCATCTCTCCGAAGAAATCAGATTCACCGAGAATAGTAAGAATAACTTCTTTACCATCATCGCTTACTCTTGATACTTTTACTTTACCATTTATTATTACGAATAATGCAGAACCGGTTTCGTGTTCAAAAAGCACAACTGAGTCTTTTGTAAAAGACTTTCTAATACCTAATCTTGATATTTGTTCCAAGGTATTGTCATCTAAATCGGAAAAAATTGGTACATATTTAAGAAAATCGTTATTTTCTTGCATTTTAATCCCTCATTATTAATAGATTAAGTTGAAATATAAAGTGGAACTTAGTTAAAGTCAAACTTTGTAAATTCTCTTTATATAATAGCTTATAAATCATTAAAATATTAATGGATTTATAATCACTTTATCTAAATTTTTTGCATGATTTGTAAACATTAAAACAACATGTGAGCGAACTCACAGTCTGCATCAATATGGCATAATTTAATAATGAAGCATATAAGCTAAAAAACATTGCTTTTTTAGGTGTATGTATCTATTTTTACATTCTTAAAATTTTTAATCAAATTCTGGAGTTTAATACGCTATGGCTATGATGGCCAAAATGAGAAGTTTAGCCCCGGCCTTTATTATTGGAGTCGGCGTTATTTTTGTCCTTTTTATGGTTGTTTCAGATTCAAATATTATGGAAGTATTTGGTGTACGAACTAACAACGTCGGCTCTATTAACGGTGAAAATATTACGTATAAAGAATTTATGAAAGCTATTGATACTGAAAGGGAAAATATAAAACAACAAAAGGGTAAAGACGTTCCCGATGATGATAGTTTTCAATTTAGAGATCAGGTTTGGGATGCATTGGTTACTCAAACTCTTTTAGCGCAGCAAGTAAAAAAATATGGTATTTCAGTTTCGGATCAGGAAATAAGAAATATACTTTTAGGTCCAAACCCTCCTGAAGCCTTAAAAAGAAATTTTATTGACTCAACTGGAAAATTTAATAGAAACGCATACATCAGCGCACTTTATAATACTCAGAATTCTCAAGCTCTTTTACAGTTTGAAGAATACATAAGACAAACACAACTGAATCAAAAACTACAGAGTATGCTGTTAGCATCATTAACGGTTAGTGATGCTGAAGTTAAAAGAAAATTTATTGATCAAACAACAAAAATGAATGATCAGTATGCACTTGTAAGTTTGACAGAATTTCCGGATTCATTGATTAAAATTTCTGAAGATGATTTAAATAATTATTATAATTCACACCTCGATCAATATGGAATTAAAGCGCAACGAAAAGTAAGATATGTCCTTTTCCCATTTATACCATCTGCAGATGACTCTCAAAATGTTAAGTTAACTTTGGAAAGCATTTTAAACGAAACTAAAACAGAAGATACAACCAGTTTTAAAACCTTGGTGAAAACTTATTCTTCGGTTCCGTATTCAAAAGATACTTTATCAATTTCATCCTTTACAACAGATGCTGCTGACCAGCTCTTAAAGGCAAAACCAGGAACCATTATTGGGCCTGTTCAATCCAGGCAAGGCTACGACTTAATTCATTTAGTCGGAACCGTACCATCAAAGGAACCTGTAGTTAGAGCGTCTCATATTTTAATTAACCAATATGGAGATGATGCTAAGAACCTTGCTGAAGCTATGAAGATTTATGACCAAATTCAGAAAGGTGCAAGTTTTTCTGAAATGGCCAAAAAATATTCCAAAGATCCTGGAAGTGCAATTCGTGGTGGAGATTTAGGTTGGTTTGGTAAAGGACAGATGGTTCCTGATTTTGAAAAAGCTGCATTTGGTGGAAAAGTAGGAGTCGTTCAGAAACCTATTAAAACTAATTATGGTTACCATATTATAAAAGTGACCGGTAGATCCGATAAAAAGTATATTGTTGAACAAATTGTGAATCCTATAAAAACATCTACTACGACGGAGGACCAATTACTAAGCAATGCAAAAGATTTTAATTATATAGCAAATAAGGATGCATTTATAAAAGAAGCAAAGTTAATGAAGTATAATTTAAAGGAGACACCTGCATTTACAAAAGACGCGTATTATATTCCCGGAATCGGGGTTAGCAAAAACTTAATTAGTTTTGCATTTGATAATGATCTGAATTCAATAAGTGATCCTATAAGAACTACCGGCGGATATGTTGTCGCTCAAGTTTCAGATGTTATTCATGAAGGTGTAAAGCCGTTTGAGGAAGTTAAGAATTCGGTTAAACCTCTGGTTATTAAACAGAAAAAATATGAACTCGCCCTGGAAAAAGCAAAAAATATTAAAAGTAAAGTTGGTGAAGATTTGACAAAAGCAGTTACTTTAGATCCCAAGGTAATTGTTAGTCAAACCGGACAATTTTCTGCAACTGGATCAATTCCAGGAATTGGTATGGATTATAACTTTATCGCACATTCTCTAAAGTTACCACTTAACAAAGTTTCAAATCCCGTAAAAGGGGAGCGTGGTTATTTTCTAATAAAAGTACTTTCAAGAACACCTTTTGATGCTAAAAAATTTGCAATTCAAAAAAATGCTATTATGAATAACCTATTGGAACAAAAAAAGAGTGCTTTCTTTAGTGAGTGGCTTGCCAATCTTAAAAAGAATGCCGACATTGTTGATCATAGGAGCCAATTTTTCGGTCAATAAAATTTGAATAAAAATTTATTAACTTGCCCCCAATCATATAATGGTTGGGGGTTTTAATTTTTAAATATATATTAATATTAAAAATCATCTAAACAATTATTTTTTTTATGATTAGTAAATATTTAATCATTATTTTGATTTTGTTTACTTCCCTTAGCTTTGGTCAATATAATGGAAATTCATTTATGATTGGAGTAAATGGAGTTTATACTACTTCGGCAAAAATATATTTATATCCAAACTCGTCTGATGTTGTTCTCAGAAATACATCTTTCCCATTGTCGGATATTATCAATCCAGGTATTTTCTTTCGTTACAGGCTTAGCGATGATTTATTAATCGGTTTTAACATGGAGTATATGAAAAAAACTGAGAACGGAAGAAATTTAACAGTATTTTCAAATAATAAAACTGTAACTATTGATGTTGAAGATGGATTTATAATGGTTCCATTTGAATTATCGTTGTATTATTTACTTCCTTTCTCAACAGAAAAATTTAAATTTTTAATGGGCGGTGGCGGAGCTTATTATTATGGGAAGCAAATAAGGAATTTTGGTGATGCTGGTGTGAAAAGTAGTGAAACTCATATTGCTTATGGAATACAAGTCTCAATTTCAATGGACTATTTAATTACTAACCGTATAAGTGTTCGCGGGGCAATGAAATTTAGGGATCCTCAATTTACAGTTAAAAATATTTATGATCATAAAATTGTGAATTATAATGGAAGCATTCTGGATTTAGCTCAAAATTCTTTCATTTCAAAGATAAATGTTGATGGGGTAACCTTTGAAGTAGGTGCTGATTATTCATTCTAATTGTTTAAACAATAAATCTACTAATTATTGTAAGTTTTATAGTTAACTTTCTTAATCTTTGCTTCTCATTTAATTAATTTATTTTATTTAATAATCTTACTTTTATGAAGAATAAAATTTTATTTTTAGCCGGATTTATGGGTTCAGGTAAAAGCACAATAGGCCCTATTTTGGCTAATACAATGGGGTGGGACTATTATGATCTTGACAAAGTTATTGAAGAAAAAATTGGTATGAAAGTATCTGAAATATTTGAAAAACTAGGTGAGAAATATTTTCGGAAAGAAGAAAAAGATATTTTGAATGAATTGATTATAAAAGAGAACATTATAGTTTCACTAGGTGGCGGCACTATAGTGAACGAAGAAAATTTAAATTCTGTAAAAAATGCGGGCAAGTTAATCTATTTAAAAGTGTCTCCATCCATTGTTTATGAAAGGCTTCGATTTAAAAGAGACAGACCAATTTTAACTCTGGATGGAACAATCAATTTGGGTAAAAATGAATTTATAGATAAAATCTCTAAACTAATGGAAGCTAGAAAAAAATTTTATGAACAAGCAGACATAGTGATAGATACTGATAGTATTTCTATAGGATTAACTGTTGATAAAATAGTTAAATTGGCAAATTATTAGAATAACTTTTTATTTTTTAAGGAAGATGTTTTGAATAAAATTAAAGTTTCTCTTAAAGAAAGCAATTATCCAATTTATATCGGAGAAAAAGCTTTCACAAAAATTCCGGAATTAATTAACAAATTAGAGTTGAATAAAAACATCCTGGTCATTGTTGATAAAAATGTTAATGCATTTCACGAGAGAAAAATCCATCAGGATTTAAAAAGTCTAAATGTTAAAAAAAATTTTTATCATTTAAACCCAGGAGAAAAAACAAAATCGTTTAGTGAACTAAATAAGATATATTCTTTCCTTTTACAAAATAATTATGGAAGAGATAGTTTAATAATTTCTATCGGTGGCGGTGTAACAGGTGATTTGGCTGGGTATGCGGCAGCAACATATATGAGGGGAATTCAGATCATACATGTGCCTACGACGCTATTGGCAGCGGTTGACAGTTCAATTGGCGGAAAAACTGGAATTAATTTTGAAAAGAAAAAAAATATGATAGGTGCATTTTATCAGCCTAAGTTAGTTTTAATAGATACCGATTTTCTTATGACTTTACCAAAAGCAGAAATTACTTCTGGATTAGGTGAAGTTATAAAATATACTTTTTTAGCCGATTTAGATTTTTTCAAATTTGTAAATGAAAATCTTGAAAAGATATTTCTTTTAGAAGAAAAAAGCCTGAAAAAGACAATAATTGAGTCGGATAGAATAAAAGCGAATGTAGTTTCTCAAGATGAAAAAGAAACTGGGTTAAGGAAGATTTTAAATTTGGGCCATACTTTTGCTCATTCATTTGAAACGGAATTAAAATTTTCAATTAAACATGGGGAAGCTGTGATAGCTGGTTTAATTTGTGCTTTAATATTATCAAACAGATTAGGTTTTCTTTCGGATGAAGATTTAGAGAATTACTTGTTAATACCTTTAAAAGTAAAGCTTCCGGTAAAATTGCTTGGATTAAATAGGAATAATCTATACAATATTATGTTACATGATAAGAAAAACAGAAATGGTAAAATAAAGTTTGTATTGCTTTCTAAAATTGGGAAGATCTTACTGGATGTTGAGGCTAGTAAGAAAGAATTATTTTATACGTTTGACGAAATGGGAAAAAGAATAAATTCACCGTTCTGAACGCACTCTCATCCACAATTTAAGTTTATGTGTTTTAATAATTTACTCACTTAAGAGTATTTATTTCGACAGGCTTTAAAATAAAACTGCCGGATTCGAGGGATAAATCCGGCAGTTTCTGAGTGACATTCTTGTGGAGGGATGTTATGCTTAAAACTATTTTCTATTTTCGCATAAGATATATCAACTGACATGCCAGAAGATTTTCCTTCGTTTATTATCATTTTTGAAGCATTAGTAATATTTAGATAATTATTACCTGTAATAATTACCGGACTATTTCCATTTTACCTTGTTATAGGATAATTATAGTACCAAATAATATAATTGAAAGATTTTTTATTAAAATTTTAGTTTCTTAAGAGAGGAGTCGGCGAGTTCTGAAGGATTGAACTCGCCAACCTTATGATTGAATTTATTTAGAAGGGTTTGCTTAAAGTATTTATCTATTTCATTATAATTAACCCAAGTACCATGCCATTGAGAAATAGTTTAATTTTAGAATAAATTTTAACTTGTATCTGTTTTATTTCAAGATTATTATTGTTCGAAACTTATTTCGAGACATTTAATTATTTTAGTAAAAATTTCAAGATATTCTTCAGATTTATAAAAAATGAATAAAATCAATTTGGATCTAGACATAGATTTTGAAGTAGAAATTAACAGATTAAAAAAAGAATTGAATGCTGTTATTTTAGCACATTATTATCAGGAATCAGAAATTCAGGATATTGCCGATTTTATAGGGGACAGTTTAGAATTGGCTAGAAAAGCAAAAACTACTGATGCAGATGTTATAGTTTTTGCCGGAGTACATTTTATGGCGGAAACTGCTAAGATTTTAAATCCAAATAAGCTGGTCTTACTGCCTGATTTAGAGGCAGGTTGTTCTTTAGCCGATAGTTGTCCGGCTTCTTCATTTAGTGCATTCCGTGAAAAAAATCCTCATCATATTGCAATCACTTATATTAATTGCAGTGCAGATGTAAAAGCACTAAGCGATATAATATGTACTTCAAGTAATGCTGAAAAAATTATAAATCAAATTCCAAAAGATCGCAAGATTATTTTTTCTCCTGATAGAAATCTCGGTAAGTATTTAATAAAAAAGACAGGGAGAGATATGCTATTATGGAATGGGGCTTGCATCGTCCACGAAACATTTAGTGAAAGAAAAATAATAGATCTTAAAATACAATTTCCAGAAGCCAAGTTAATTGCTCATCCGGAATGCGAAGATGTCATCCTGAGAAGATCTGATTATATTGGCTCTACCACTAAATTATTAAAATACGTGCAAGAGGATTCTGCATCGACTTATATAGTTGCAACGGAAGCAGGAATACTCCATCAGATGCAAAAATTTGCGCCAAATAAAAAATTCATCGCAGCACCGCCGGAAAAAAATTGCAGCTGTAATGAATGTCCATATATGAGACTTAATACACTTGAAAAATTATATCTCTGTATGAGAGATAAAAAACCGGAAATACAATTGGATGATATGGTAATAAGGAAAGCATTATTACCAATAGAAAAAATGCTTGAGATGAGTTAAACTTTTTTCAAAATAATTTTAAAGGTTGTACCTTCTCCAGGAATAGAAGATTTAACATAAATTTTGCCCTGATGATAGGTCTCAATTATCCTTTTTGATAGACTCAAACCTAGCCCCCAGCCTCTTCGTTTTGTACTATATCCCGGACGGAATACATCTTTTCTTCTTTTAAATCTATTCCTTTTCCGGTATCAGATACCTCAATCTCTACATTGCTATGTGTTGCCTTCACATCAATCTTTATTCTACCTTCTTTTTGATCCATAGCATCCAGCGAATTTTTCACTAAATTTTCAATAACCCATTCGAATAATTCCGAATTTAACCTAGCTTTAGATTCCTTATCACCATCAATTGTTAACTCTACGCTTCTTCCAGTTTGAGGTAAGCGTCTTTGAAAATAATCCACAACTTTTTTTATTTCATCATAGACAAGCAATTCCTTTAATTCCGGTGTTGCACCAATCTTGGAGAAGCGGTAAGTAATTTTACTTAATTTTTCAACATCATTATTAATTTCTTCTGAAATGTCTACTACTTTATCGGGATCCCTAAAATTAATTTTAAGCATCTCAAGCCACCCCATTAGGCTTGAAATTGGTGTGCCGAATTGATGTGCTGTTTCTTTTGCCATACCAACCCATATATTGCTTTGCTCGCTTCGCTTAATATTGCTGAAACCGACATAACCTAATATTATAAAAAGGCCCGCAATAAGTATTTGCAAATAAGGATAATATTTAAGTTGATTTATAAGATCCGAATCTCCGTAATGAATTCTTTGAAGAACTACAGTATCCTTGTAAGTAACTGCAATTGGTTTATGCGCTTTATCCATTTCAATAATTTTACCATCAAAAAATTTTTCTAATTGAGCATTAGTCAATGAAGTGTCGTATGGAATATTTTTAACATTTTTAATATCCGATTTATCATCGATAATGACCTTATTATCCGGCCCTGTATTTATCAAAGGAAAATCAATAGGTTTTAAAATGTTTTCAAAAAGAAATGTAATATCAACATCAGGTCTGGAAGTATTTGCCAAATATTCAATTCCTTTGGCATATAGCTGAACAATTTTGCGCTCAGTTGTTTGCAGCTTATCGACTAAGTTTTGTGTGTAGTAAAGGGTTCCTCCAGCAATAAAAATGGCTACAATGAGTAGTGCTATTTTAATATTTAATGAAGCGGGGCCGCCGGACATTTTCATTTATTGAATCCCTTATAGATAATAAACTTCTGTAATTTAGCTTTCTACTTTTATCGTTGAATTAACACCAAAATAGTTTTTACTATTTAGATATCAATTTCCGAAAAATCATGATGATTGTTCTTATAAAAATAAATTTTAGCTATTCTTTTTGAGAAATTTATGAAAGATTAAATTGAAAATCTCCCCAATACAATTGTTACTCAACAAAAAAAGTCTGCTGACGTTTCGGTCCGACAGAAACAATTTTAATCTTAATTCCGGATTTTTCAGAAATAAAATTTAAATAATTCTTTGTCTTATCAGGCAGTTCGGAATAAGATAAGCATTTTGAAATATCACTATTCCAGCCAGGCAAAATTTCGTAAACAGGTTTTACAGAAGAAAGCCTCTCAACATCCGTTGGAAATGATTTTAATTGTTTTCCGTTTAACTCATAACCGACGCAAACTTTTATATTTTCAAAACTGCTTAAAACATCAAGTTTTGTAACTGCAACTGAGTCAATTCCATTAATCATTGCAGAATAGCCGACTAAGAATGCATCAAACCAACCGCATCTTCTCGGACGGCCGGTAGTTGCACCATATTCCGCTCCTATTTTTCTTAACTTTTCACCTTCATCATTTATCAACTCAGTAGGAAATGGGCCGAAACCGACTCTGGTAGTATAGGCTTTTACAATACCTACGACGTCGTCAATTTTCGTCGGCGGAATTCCCGTTCCCGTGCATGCGCCGCCGGATGTAGGGCTTGAAGAAGTTACATATGGATAAGTGCCATGGTCAACATCAAGCAAAGCACCCTGTGCACCCTCAAGTAAAATTGATTTGCCTTCTGCTATTGCACTGTTCAGGTATGAAGGAACATCTTTTATGTATTTATCAATGGTTTTATCGAATTCAACATATTGTTTAATAATCTCTTCCACGTCTAATTCTTCGTGTCCATAAACTTTCTTTAGTAAGTTATTTTTCTCTTTTAAGTTTTCCCTTATTTTTTCTTCTAAGGCTTTACGATTTAGTAAATCAACTATCTTAATTCCTTTTCGTGCATATTTATCAATATAACAAGGCCCAATTCCGCGGCCTGTAGTTCCAATTTTATTATCGCCGCTTTCACTTATTGAATCTAATAGTTTATGATAGGGCATAATTAAATGAGCATTATGGCTAATAAATAATCTGCCGTCAACTTTGATGTTATTCTTTTCAAGCAAATTAATTTCATCCAACAGTGCGGTTGGGTCAATTACAACGCCATTTCCAATTACGCAAATTACATTTTCTCTCAATATTCCGGAAGGAATTAAGTGCAGTATATATTTTTTCTCGCCTATTTCTACTGTATGTCCGGCATTTGCACCGCCCTGATATCTGGTTACAATATCGTATTTTTCACTTAAGATGTCTACAATTTTACCTTTACCTTCGTCTCCCCATTGGCTCCCCACAAGTACTGTAACGCTCATTAATTTTTCCTTAATAAAAATTTACAAAAACGATCGTTGTATAAACAAAAGAAAAACTCCGAATCCTTAAATCCGGAGTTTTTACAAAACCTTTATTTAAATACGTTTTAGTTTGAAAAGCTTTTTATAGCGTCTTCAACTGTGTCGTAGGATTCGAATATTGTAATTAGTTTTGTAATTACCAATAAACTTTCAATTTTTTCTGTTGTTCTTGCTAATTTAAGATGCCCCTCTCCTTTTTTCAAAGTTGTAAGGCCGCCAATAAGCATACCTAAACCCGAGCTATTCATAAATTTAACTTCCGATAAATCCACAACTATATTTTTCTTGCCTTGATCCAGGTATTTATGGAGAAGTTCATTAAATTCTTTTGTGTCATCTCCTCCCATAACATTGCCTTTAAGTTCAATTACAACTGCGTTGTATTGTTCAACTACTTTGGTTTTCATGAATAACTCCTTTAATTTGATTTTCAATTTAATTAGATAGTGCTATTTTTGCAATAGGAAGCAGGTCAAAACTAATTAACTTAAAATTAAATTGCTAACAAAAAATACTAAATTCTATAAAATTTCTCATTTTGTGCGACAAATTGCAGCAGAATTAAAAAAAAGCAAAAGTAAATTCTATATACAGCTAAATTAAAAAAAACCTGACATTAACAAAATTTATTAATTATTTACTCAAAATATTACCTCTGGTAATTGAAACGGATCGCTTATCAAAATAAATTGCATATCACAAAAAATTCTATTTGAATTATCCCGGAAATATTTATTTTAGGGAACAATTATCAAGGGTTTGCGTCTAAAATCATGAAAATCAATAAAAAGAAAAAAGAATTGTTGTATCCGCAGATATTAAATTTAGATGACGATTTTTCTCTGATTAAAAGATTCATAGAGGGGGATGAATCGACTTTTAATAACCTTGTCCAGCGCCATAAGGAAAAGGTAAGGAATATAATTTATTTAACAATCGGGAATCATGATTTAGTTGATGACATTGCACAAGAAGTATTTTTAACAGTATATAAAAATCTCAATAATTTTCGATTCGAATCTCAGTTTACAACTTGGCTGTATAGAATTACGGTAAATAAATGTAAAGATCATTTAAGGAAAATGAAGATTAGAAACATTTTTTCACCAATTAAAGATTCTGAAGAAGAGCTGGGTTATAATCCTTCACCGGATGATTCGGATATAAAAGAAATAGTTCAAAATGCCATTGCAAAATTACCGGAAAAATTGAGAATCCCGTTGTTACTAAAAGATATAGAAGGTTTAAGTTACCAGGAAATTGCTGAATCTGTTCAATGTGAAATCGGAACAGTTAAGTCTCGGATATTTAGGGCAAGAGAAGGTTTGAGAGATATACTTAAGCCATATGCTCAGGAGTTAATGTGATGAAAACTTTTTACAAGAAATTTGAAATGCTTTCAGCATATCTTGATGATGAGCTTTCGGATACTGAAAGAAAACAAATTGAAGAAGAATTAAAATTTTCAAAAGAACTTCAAGAAAAACTTGCCGAATTAAAGAAATTAAAATTACTCACTACTTCATCAGTAAAAAGTATCGGGGAAAATCCTTACTTTGAAACTCGTTTAGCTGCATCTATGCGGATTAAAAATCCATGGTACACTAAATTTAAAAAACTTTCTCCGGTATTAGGAATAGTTGCTGTCAGCCTTGCCTTAATGATTGTTCTAAAATACAATCCTCAGATAATAGACAGACTTGTTGAACAGCAAAAATCTAACTTATCAGCTTTTTATAAAGAAAATTTAAAACCCTTACTGTTCGCAGCAGATTTAACAAACGAGGATATTTTTAACTTCGCATTCTACCATCAATTGCCGCTGGACAATCAGAAGCACCAATACTTACAATTCGGTTCCGATAATAATGGCAAACAGTATTTTGAAATTAGAAATGCCGGCTTGGTTGAGGGTAAAAATAATTTAGAGAATTTTATTAAGGGATTAAATCTTAACGGCACACAGCAGAAAGAAATGGATTCAATTCTTGCTTCTTATGCTTCAGATTTACAATCACAAGTCCTTGTAAATGAAAAGAATACCGTTGCTATAAACCCAAATATTTGGAATTACAATAAAGCGTTAACTGCAGATCTAATATCCTTTGCAGCAAAGGCAAATAAAAAAGAGATGGACAAGGTTTTGCCTCCCGGGTTTGAGCGTTATTATAATAAAAAATCACTCGCTCAAATGGTGAATAAAGTTAAAGCCTCAAATAGCAATAAATACATTTTCTTTACCCCGGATTCAATTTTTTCTGAATCGTTCTATTTCAATAAGGATGACTTTAAAAAAGAAATGAAGCAATGGTCCGATGAATTGGCCAAGAATATGAATGAGTTGAATAAGAATTTCGATATTACTGTCCATTTGGGGGACAGTTTTGCCAGATTGAAAAAAGATTCAGCCTGGGGTAAAGATTTTAAAGTTTTTATTGACAGCAATTACTGCAAGGTACACATTCCTAATATAATTATCCCGCCGGTAATTTTACCGAATATGGGTAACATAACCATGCATCTTGACAGTTTAACAAAATTGATGAAGGATTATTCCTTTAATATTCCGGAATTAAGAAAACATAAAAATTTTAATTTCAAATACTTTTATAATGATTCTTCTAAGGGATTAAACTTTAACTTTAAAGCATTCGGTTTCGATTCAACATATAATTTTAAAAATCATAAAGCTGATTCATTACTATATTCAAGATTTAAGAATCATCATTTTTCCTTTAATCCTGACTCGATGGCTTCCATTTATAAATTCTTTATGAATGATTCCACTAATTTAAATCAGCAAAGAAATCTTCAAAAGGAAATGAAGGAATTCCAAAAAGAAATGGAAAGTTTTAGAAAGGAAATGGAAAAAATGCAGAAGGAATTCCAGAAAAATGTACCGCAGCCGGAGTCTAAAAAACCGGTAATAATTTAGAATATTTTAATTAAATCAATTTGATTTAATCGCTACTCCCAAAAGTTTGCTTAATTTTGGGATGTAAATCATAACTAATTCAAATAATTAACAGCTATCCTAAAAATTTTCCGTTCATCCCTCTCTTCTTTACAAAAATCAAATTTTAGCGTAATTTAACATTGGTTTGAAGCATTAAGATGTTATATTTTAAACACTTTAACCAAATTTGATTATCTTTCTGGAAATGATCTTTTAATATATTTTGATAAATCAGGAAGTTCTATTTATGAAACTCGATTCTGTAAATCTGAAGGGAAATCTGAAATTCCAGAGTTTTATTGGATTTACAATACTTCTGCTTATTTATAAAATACTTATATATTCATCCAGTTCATGGATACTTTTTATAATTAATAGCATTCTGGTTGCACTAACAATTACTTCTCTCATCTTATATCTTATTGATTTCAGTCATTCCAGAAAGATTAATCCTCTTGCATTAGTAATAAATGTTGGGATACTAAATGCCGTATTGTTTTTTATGTTCACTTATTCTGATGCAATTTTAAGCGGATTATTGAATATCAATACGGGAAGAATAAATCCTAATATATTCGATGGTTTAGTTTCATTCTTTTACTCCTTTATCGTGTTAGTTTCAGTATCAGTTATGTTCATAGTCTTTAGAGAACTCTATTTTTTAAAGCAGAAAAAAAATGTCAGCATATATTTCAATACGATGCTTGTCTTTTTTATTCTTGCTTCATTCGGTGCTTTATTAATTGATGTACCGGCTCTTCATTACATAAGAGATACATTCTTTATCATTTCAGTTTTATTAATCATAATAAATTCTTTAAAGATTTCCTGGATAGCTTTTATTGTTAAGAAAGAAAAAATTTCTCTACTTGCTTTATCTATAGTAATTTCAGTTCTGTTTGTGGCAAATCTTATAAATGGTTCTGAAAATAATACCAGCAACAAAGTGCTGATACAATTTTCACCAATTCTGAATCAGTTCTTAAAAATAATTATGACTTACGGAGTTGTTTATTTCAGCATTTTATTTTTTACCACCCTATTTCATATTCCAACTGCAGAGGCATTTGACAGGAAAGCGCAAGAAGTTTCTTTTCTTCAATATTTCAGTAAACTTATTACTCAATCAATGGATTTTAATGATTTAGCTGACAGTTTAACCGAAATAAGCGCCAAAGTTTGTAATGCAGATGCATCATGGTTAGTTTGGAAAGATGGGGAAGAATATAAAGCAATGGCTAATAAAAATATAGGTTATTATGATTCGAACTTATTAACAAAATATATTTTTGAAAATAAACTGCCTAAAAATAGCGAACAAACTTTTTTCTTGAATTTAAACAGATTTAAAGATAGGCCTCAACTAAGTGATAATTATGCCCATGTTGCCGCTGCTCCTTTAAAAGCTCATAATGAATTAAAGGGTTATTTGGTTGCTGTAAAGAAGAATGATTATATTTTCGATGATGAAGATAAAGATGCTATGACAACTTTTTCCGATTATGCTTCATTAGCTATTGAAAACTCTCGACTGCTTGAAGAATCGATTGAAAAAGAAAGATTGGAAAAAGAACTTGATGTAGCTCGTGAAATTCAAAGAAAAATTTTGCCTTCTCAAAATCCTCAATTGGAAAAATTGCAGATTTCATCGGTGTTTATTCCAGCATTCGAGGTCGGTGGAGATTATTATGACTTTTTCGAATTAGATTCTGAAAAATTTGGTTTTGTAATTGCGGATGTTTCCGGAAAGGGAATTTCAGCTGCTTTTATAATGGCAGAGATAAAAGGGATATTTGAATCATTATCAAAAACAATAGAAAGCCCGAGAAATATTTTGATAAAAGCAAATGAAATATTAAAAAGAACTTTGGACAGAAAAACTTTTGTTAGTGCTGCTTATGGTTTAATAGATTTAAAGAACGATACACTTTCAATTGCAAGAGCAGGACATTGCCCGATTTTATTGATCAGAAATAATACGGCACAGCAGTTAAGGCCTTCAGGAATTGGGCTAGGTTTAGATTATAGTGATAATTTTACAGAAAGTCTTGATGAAAAAAATATTAAATTAGAGGACGACGATATTTTAGTTCTTTATACTGATGGTATAACCGAAGCAAAGAACAGTGAGCTAGAAGATTTCGGCAGTGAAAAATTTGAAAATGTATTATTGGAAAACGCCGATCAAGAAGCCGATGTAATATCAAATAAAGTGATGAGTAAAGTTGCTTTGTTTTCTCAAAACAACTCACAGCATGATGATATTACATTAGTTATATTGAAATGGAAACAAAAATTAAAAAATGATGGAGTAAAAGAATGGCAGAATTCAGCACCGCAGTTAAAACCGCAGGTGACATAAACGTAATTTATCTTAAAGGTTATCTGGATGCTCACACGGCACCTGTATTGGAAAATACTTTTTCCAGTCTTATAGATAAAGGTGATTACTCGTTAGTTGTAAACTTTAAAGATCTAAATTATATAAGCAGTGCCGGCCTTGGAGTATTTATGGCATTTATTGAAAAGATACGTGAGAACAAAGGCGATATTAAATTATCAGCAATGAGCGATAAGGTTTTTAATATTTTCGATTTGTTGGGTTTTCCTCTTTTATATGAAATATTTAAAACCGAAGACGAAGCGATTAATAAATTTAAAGAGATTAATAAACTTGAAAACCAATAGCAAAAAAATAAAAGAGAAAGAACTGGTTGTAAAAAGCCGGACGAATAATCTTTCTGAAATAAGAGACTTCATTTATGCTGCTGCTTCAGAAGCCGGCATAATTCCCGAAGTTATAGAAAATATAATTCTTGCTGTTGATGAAGCCTGTACGAACATTATTAAACATGCCTATAAGTCTTTTCCTGAAGGTGAAATAACCATAAAAATAAAATATACTGATAAGAAATTTACAATTGTAATTATTGATCATGGTGCTCCATTCAAACCAGAAACTATTCCTGACCCGGATCTTCAAAAATACTATCTTCAGCACAGAATTGGCGGCCTTGGAATGTATTTAATGAAATCTCTTATGGATGAAGTTAAATATATTTCCGTACCCGGAAAATATAACCAGGTAATGCTTTCTAAAAATTTAAATATTACTCATCAATAATGATTGACTCAGATAATATTAGAGTAAAAAGGAACCTTACTGCTCTAGTTGAATTCAGCCGTATAATAAACAGCAGCCTTGATTTGGAATTTATCCTTAATAATGTGCTGTTGACTTGTATGGGAAAGTTTTTAGCTACCAAGGGGCTAATTGCATTAAATGAGAATAATAAAATCATAATTAGATCCTCTAAAGGAATTTCTGATGAGCTGATTGCCAAATTTCCTGAAATAGTAGCTAAAACGGATTTTAAAGATAATGTTGAACTTTTAAATTTTTTTAGTGAATGTAAGTTATCTATATATGAGAGGATAAGTTCTTCGGACGAATGTTTGGGCATCGTTTGTCTCGGCGAAAAATTAAATAAATCTCCTTTTAGTGAAGATGATGTTGAATTCTTAAAAACAATTCTAAATATATCCGCTTCTGCAATACAGAATTCAATTGTAATTAATGAATTAAAAAGAGTAAACCGTGTTCTGGATTCCAGGATTCAAAGATTAAATTCATTGTTTGAACTAAGTAAAGAGTTTGGGCTGTTTTCGGATTCAACTAGAGTTGGCAGATTATTAGTTTATTCTGTAATCGGACAATTTCTTGTTTCCAAGTTTGCAGTAATAACTTTTAATAACGGCGATATAAATATTTTGGAATCAAAATATCCTGCTGATGTGCTGTTAGCTGCCATTAGACAATACGACTTTTCCAAAGTGGAAAACCCCATACTTAAAGACAGTATTCAAAAAAATTACTCCGGCTTTGCATCATTATATATTGAGCTGATAGTACCGATGCAGCTTCAAGGAGAAACAAAAGGTCTTATTTTTCTCGGTAAAAGAATTAATAATCAAAACTATTCCGAAGCTGATATCGAATTCATATACTCAATTGGAAGTTTGGCAATTATTTCTCTTGAGAACAGACGTTTGTTTAAGGAAGAGTTAGCAAAACAAAAAATGGAAGAAGAACTTGAGCTTGCCCGAGGAATCCAGACAAATTTATTGCCAAGTGTAATTCCAACTTATAAAAATTTCGATATATCTGCATTCAATTTAACATCTCAGCAAGTAGGTGGTGATTATTACGATATTATTACGTTGGATGAAGACAGCTTCTGTATAGCAATTGGAGATGTATCCGGAAAGGGAGTACCGGCCGCATTATTGATGGCAAACCTTCAGGCTTTCTTAAAAACAACCTGCAAACAGGGAATGAATCTGGAAGATGCAACAGCCCTTATTAACGACTTGATTTCGGAGAATACTTCAGATGGAAAGTTCATTACATTCTTCTGGGCGGTTTTTGAAGATAATAAAAAATCAATGCATTATGTTAATGCGGGCCATAATCATCCTCTTCTTATAAGAGATGGAAAAATACGGAAATTGGGAAAAGGTGGAATCATTTTAGGAGTAATGAAAACCATATATCCCTATGAATCTGAAAGAATTCAACTGCAGAAAGATGATGTAATTGTTTTATTCACCGATGGGATTACGGAAGCTATGAATACGAACGGTGAAGAATTTTCGGATGAAAAACTTGAAGAACTAGCTCTACAAATAAGTGATAAACCATCTAAGGAAATTTTAAATTCAATTAAAAAAGAGGTACAATCCTTCGCAACCGGAACTGTACAATCTGATGATATGACAATTGTGATATTGAAAATTAAGTAATCTGGTTTTTTGTTTGAAAGGAAATAGTTAGTTTTATTAATAAAATTACCCGATAAATTTATTCTTATCTCCGTTCGTGGGAATTAAATAATATTAAATTAAATGAACAGTATTAAACAAACATATCTTAAGAACAAGAAAAGGCTGATAATCTTCCTATCTACTGTTTTAATATTTACAGCTTTTTTAAGCACTTATTATATTCTGTTTGTTAATATTACATCAAACGATGAATGTTTATGGATACAGCAAAGAACTGAAACAGATTCAGCCTTTATTAAATTTGAAAGTGTGAAAGTCGGCGGTGTTACCTGGGAGGCTGGAATTAGAGACGGCGATTATCTAATAGCGATTAACCATATAAAATTAAAAAATACTTTTCAAGCGCAGGAAATTCTTGATAAAATTAAATCCGGTGATTATGCCGATTATACTTATGCAAAGGACGGCAAAACTTATGAGACAAAAGTTTATGTAAAGAAGCTGGTTCAAATTAATATGTTAGCAAACTCTCTTCTGGCGCTTATGTGGATGCTTATTGCATTTATTGTACTGATGGCAAAACCAGACGGTAAAATCCAGAAAATGTTTTACACAATCGGTATTGCTACTGTTTTTATATCTGTTCAATCCTTCCTGCCAAGAATTGTTACACCGGAGGTTATTCAAACAAGTCCGAAGCTTTATCTGCTTGCAGCATTATTAATAACACTAGGGGGCTCATTCCTGCCGTTTTTATTGCTCGCTTTTTTCTGGATATTCCCCAAACCCTTTAAGTTCTGGCAGAAAAAATGGGTGAAAATAACGGTGTTTTCACTGCCGGTTTTGATATTCGTAATGAATTTCATTTTTCTGCCGATGGTTCTCGTTAATATACAGAAGGCACTTTCATTTATCGGTACATACAGAGCTGCAATCAATGGATATGTTGCTTTTATTGCTTTTGTTTGCGGCCTTAATCTCGCTTATTATTAATTATCGCCGGCTTGAAACGAAGAACGAGAAAAAGAGTATTCTTTTAATTTTAATAGCCTTGGCTATCGCTATCGCGTCTTCAATTTATACCGCGCGGGTTGCGCCTGCTATTTCAGATATAATATTCAATTCACCGGAATATTATACGCCTATAATACTCATTATCTTAATTCCCATTGCATTCGCATACTCAATATTTAAATATCAATTGATGGACGTAAGCGTTGTAATAAAAAATACAGTTATGTACGGTACCGCTACGATAACTCTTGCGGCGTTATATTTTGCTGTTATTTACTTTTTAGGGCAGAGCATAAGTGAAGCAATCGGAACTCAGTTTCAGGGCATACTGGCGGGTATTATTTTTATTGCTTTTGCGGTAGTTTTTCAATCAAGTAAAGATAAGGTTCAAGACTTTATTACAGCTCGTTTTTATCCTGAACAATTTGCTTATCAAAAAGTTTTAGTAAAATTTACCAGTGATTTATCAACGGTTGTGGGCCTTGATAATATTTTAGATACTATGCAGAAAACTTTTGTTGAAGCTTTAATGATTAACCATTTTGGTATCTTAATTAAAGATAAAAAAGAGAATTGCTTTAATCTCGTTAGAAGTGTTGGAATTTATAAGGATGACCTTGTTATCGAAAAAGGCAGCTTTGATGAGATTATTACTCAAAAAACATTAGCATTTAAACAGGTAGTCTTTGAGCAAAGTGAATTTCCTCAAATTTTTCCGGATGCTTCAGATCGTTTGAACACCGAAGAAATCTTTACTGTAATTCCGATGATTATTAAATCTAAAGTTATCGGAATGTTATTATTCGGATTAAAACATTCGGGATCTCAGTTTGCGGGAAAAGATTTGGAACTGCTTAGTGCTGCAGCTAGCCAGGCAGCTGTCTCTATAGAAAATGCGCGGTTATATAAAACAGAAGCCGAAAAACTTGAAATTGAAAGAGACCTTGCAATTGCAAGAAGAATTCAGCAAGGGCTCCTGCCGAAGTGTATTCCGGCTACGAAAGGATTAGATATATGCGGAGAAATGATTCCTGCAATGCAGGTCGGCGGTGATTATTATGATTTGATTCCCGTTTCGGATTCAAAGCTTTTCGTTGTTGTCGGTGATGTTTCCGGAAAAGGCCTCTCCGCTTCACTATATATGACTAAGCTTCAGACCATGATACAGCTTTCATGTACTTTGGATAAAACTCCGAAAGAAATTATGACTGAGCTGAACAGAAAATTTTATGATGTAATTGAAAGAAACTCTTTCGTTACAATGACTCTTGCTTTATTCGATTCCGATTTAAATAAAGTAACTTTCTGCAGGGCAGGGCATATGCCTGTGCTTACCGCGGAAGATGGTACGGTCCGTTCATATAGGACTCAAGGTATTGGAGTGGGACTTGAGAAGGGGACTATCTTTGATAAAACTTTAATCGAAGAAGAAGTAAAATTAAAGCCGGGGCAAATCTACGCCTTCTTCTCTGACGGCATTACAGAAGCGATGAATGAAACTATGGAACTTTTCGGGGAAAATAATTTATCTGAAATATTGAAAAAGAATAAATCCAAAGCGTCCACACAAATAATGGATGAGATCTGGAGCTCTTTAAAATCATTTAGGGGCAATGCCGAACAAAACGATGATATGACAATGGTTATTGTGAAAGTTACTTAATCCTGATAAGGGTTATATAAATAATTCCATTTAAAGTTCAGAACAAATAATGATTTAAATAAAGTTGATTTTGCAAGATAAAAATATTTTTATTTTCATTTTTTGTTCACTAAGTATTATAGCTACTCTTTTCCCTCCATGTAATTGGGGGAGATGAAAAACTCCAGACTAAACAAGGAAGAATGTATTATAGAGAATTAGATTTACCAATTAAAGAATATTCTTTTATCTTTAGTGATAATAAGAAAATTTTTGAATTGGGATGGGGATGGGATAACATACAACAAAAATCTGTTCGCAACAAATACACTTTACATAGAAAAATTATTTTTTCGGAATTAATTGTTCAATATATTTTAATATTTTTATTAAGTATTATTTTTCAAAAAAGTTACACATTCCTAAAAAAACAATAAAATTGATTTCATTCTTTTTCTCCTTTTTATTATGGATTAAATAATTAAGGAGATTCTTATTTGTTAGGCATTCCAGGTACATCCATTATATTATATCCGGAAGGGACTTCAAATTTTTCTGGATCTGGTTTCCAAGGCTCAACATCTTTCATTTCCATTCCTGAATTTTTATTACCATCAATATGGTTTACCATCTTCATTGGAAATTTATATTCATCTGAATACCAGACCGTGAACATTTTCTGAGATGGGTTGTCTTTGTTATATAATATTGACTTGGTACAATTTATTCCATTAACTTTTTCTTTTCCTGCTTCTTTCAAAATACCACTTGATTGATAATACTCAAATGCTTGTAGTGGGTCGTTCATCTTACTCATTAGGTTATTCGCTGGACTCTTAATTGCCATTTTTTTCCACGGCATTAAAATGAAAACCTGTTGAGAATTTTTATTTACAATAACAGCACCGTCATGGCCATCCTCATTAAACTCATAGCGATAACCATTTTCAGCGGAATATACATCAAATGATCGTTCTTTACCCATATTATTAAATGTCATTTTACCTTTGAACTGACCAAATGTAGATGATGATAATAGGAGTAAAATTAAAATTGAGATTGACGAGAATATACTTTTAGGATTTTTCATAACTTCTCTCCTCTGCTAAATATGTAAATAAACTATTTAGTTAACGAACTTACTTTTCAAGTCTTAAATAAAATCGCAGATATTTTTATTGTTAATCTATTTTAATTAATTCAACTCTGCGATTTTGAGCTCTGCCTTCTTCAGTATCATTAGAGGCAATTGGTTTAGTTTCACCAAACCCTTCTGAAACGAGCCTTGTTTTATCAACTCCAAATAATTGCAAATAGTTCGAAACTGTTTCCGCTCTGTTTTTCGAAAGCTTCATATTGTAATCATCCTTGCCCTGATTATCGGTGTGCCCCTGAATTTCTATTTTTAATGCGGGATATTTTAATAGTAGATCGACCATATTACTTAACTGTTTTACAGATTCCTTTTTTAAGCTAGCCTTATCAAGATCAAATAATATTCCGTGCAAAATTACTTTGCCATCTTTATCAAGAGCAGATTTTAATTCATCAACACCAAATGTCAAGGATTGCTTAAATCCTTTTTCATCAATTATATTTAACCATACTTGCCCCTGGTTTGCAATAGGGTTGACTCTGCACCAAGTATAACCGCCATCATCTTTGGGTATTCTAAAATATAAAAATCCCCCTTGTTCGTCTAGTATCTCTCCGCCTTTTTCTAAAGCTGCATTTTTATAGTTTTCTATATACTCTAAATTAGAAATGTCCTTTACCCAACTACCATCTGGTTTACGTAATTCATATAATAGTTTCCAATATTGACCCCTGACTTTAACCTTATCGGTTTTCTTTGTTTTTTTGTTGTATACTCTAAACTCAAACTCGTCAAACTTAGTATACTTGGACATATTTTTAGCAAGTTTTGAGTTTGGAAACGGTTTGATTATAGGGTGTTCTAGAATTTCTTGTGAGTGCAAATTATTGGAGCAAATAAAAACTACTAAAATTATTAGAGTAAAAAAGACTTTAGATATGTGAAGCATAGGACCTCCGAATAATTTTATAGATACAGTAATGCAATTGTTGAATTTGTTTGGATAGTATTTTTATATTGAAGATTTTCAACCAGACGAGCAATAATTATTTAAAAGTTGGAACAGTTATGTGCTCGAAGAGAAATTATATTAGCTCAGGATTTTTTCTATATAACTGTGAGATAAATTCTCAAAAGTATATATGCTAAAAACAATTAATAAAAAAACATTTTAAGATGCAAGTTTGCTTAACAATCATAAAATATTGTGCATTAATCACTGCTGTCCAAAATAAAATAGATTAAAAGGAAAAGTTTAGATATAGAAGAGTTTTGGACTATAATGCAATAGCCGATTTTCACAAATTAGCAAAACCGATTTTTGAAATGATTGGAAACAAAAATATTCAGAATTAAAAGGTGGAAATGATTAAAAACTTCTTTTTGTTAAGACTCGCAACCATAGAGAACTAAAGTCTAATATTTGTCAAGTTTTTTGCGCAAAAAACTTAACATTTTGAGATGATGATTATAGCTTTGCAGTGTTATGAAAGCAGCAGAAAAAATTATCAAACCAAATTCTAAAAAATAGAAGCAAAACTAAGAATTACTTTCCATTTGTTATTTTCTTTTCTTAGATATAAAATCTTTTGTTTTCTGCCTTTTACATCGTAAGTGACAATTGCAAGATCATTCTTAATTTCGGTATTAACAATATTCCATTTGATATCCATTTTAGATTTTCCCATGGTGCTTGATAAATTTTCCATATAGTCCCAAACTTCTGCTGGCGTCATGGTTTTTATTTTATTTGCGGGCAGCAGCATCATCGAATTACTTTCCCCGGTTGAATCATACTTTAATGCCATAGACAAATAATCAGCTTTTACTTTATCCAAAGACTCAGTTGAGATAATATTAGACGGAACTTTTGCTTCGTTTGCTGCTGAATTAAGATATTGAGCAGCAACAGCTTCAGCTTTCTCTTTTTCATCTTTATTTTGTGAATAAATTGATATCGATGAAAAAATTGAAATGATTATAAAAAAGAACAAAAAGTTTTTCATAAGTTCTCCCTGTTATATTAGTGAATAATACTTGTGATATACTGCCTTAACGGTGCAGTCAATCCGTCAAGCATCACGACCGGCATGCATTATAGTTTCTTAAGCTTCTCATTAATTAACCTATTAAATAGGATAGTCTAAGAGATTATTCAAATATTTATTATATTCCATATTATCGAAACGTACAATTAAATGATTGTCAATACAAGCGTTTGAGGAACACCTAATGCCAGGATATGGTTTTATTAAGTTGTCTTAATAACCGAATATTACCGTTGATTTTTAAGAATAACTGGATTCTTTCATCTTAAAATATCGTCCTAATTTCGGGTAGTCTTATTATAATTTACAAAAATATATTTAACTTGAGGTACTTCTTATAATAAGCTTTTTTAACATTGTTGCTGTCTTTTGCACAAAGCCTACACCTAAATCAATTAGAAGCAGTCAATAACTAATACTTTAGCCATTCATTGAGCTAACTTTAATATTATTATTATCTAAATTTTTCATTTCTATCTTAGAAATATTTTTATTTATATTCGGGCTAGTATGGGTGTCAATCTGTATAATGCAATTGTTTTTCTTCATTCAATTCCTCTATTTTATTTTTAACTTTTACAAATGAATTATGAATTTCTCTCATTTTCAAAAAGCTAAGGTATTCATACCAACCTTTCGCACGAGTTGAATCAATATGTAGTGCATATTCAAAATTCGTTTCTGCTGAAGCGAAATAACCTAGAGTAATATCGGATTTCGCTATTAACATGTATGCCTTATATTTATGAAAGGGCACAGTCAAATTGGGTAGTATTTTGATTATTATTTCCCTTCCTCTGGTGACATCTAGATTTCTAGTAATTAGTATTTCTCCAATTCTTTCCTTTGTAGCAGGTAATTGATCATAATATAGGACAGAATCAATTAATGGGTTTATAACCGCTGTAATCTTTACTTATTAAGATGTCATTTCTAGCATATATGTGAATACATTTGGTTTAGCAAAAGAGTGTGGGTATTTTTGAAGAAATTTCCAACATGAATCAAGTACCGGCTTGACATTTTGGACAGAATCGTATTTTTGGGCATATCCCCATCCGTTTGCTACATAATTTACCATTCTTTCTTCTTCTTTTGAATATGTTGTGGTTTGAGCAAAAGAAGAAAATGTTACAAAGAGTATTGAGAGAACAAATAATATTTTCATCGATTTACCTTTCTGTTAGTTAAGATAAGGTAAAATTTTATCATAATACTCCATTAAAATATTTTACAACATAATTTATAACCCATTAATCCAGATCTCGCCGTAAACTACATTACTAAAACCAAAATTTATAATTCTATACGCTTCTCATTGAATTAACTGACCCAGAAAATTTACTTTTCTAAAATGTTTATTGCTCTTTCTTATTGCAGAAAGGTTCGGTTTAGTTAATGGAATAAATTTTCCGATCTCCCGGCCATTAATTTTTGCATAATTAATACTAATACCAAAATCAGTATTTCCCGTTCCTACATGTCCGAAATTATTTGCATAATAAACAGTAAAATAATCTGATAATGTAAATCCGTAAACGTCTTTAAATTCCGAAGCGGATGTTTTATAACTGCCTACATATTTTGCGGTAAAATAAGTTATTTCAGAATCCGGAACGCCTAAAATGTCTATCCACCGGTCTCCGTCTTTAGGCCTTACTTCAGCCAGCCTTTGCTCATAATATGGATTTTCAGAATTATTTGATTTTACTAATTGTGTCGAGACAAAATAATTACCGATTATTGCATAGTAGCTTACCATACCTTGATAAGTAGTATCCAGACTGTTTGAATCTTTCCCGATAAAAACTTCGGTGCTGTCGGATCGTTTTGTCTTGCCGATTATCTCCCAGGTTTGATAAGCTCCTGTAGTAGAATCATAATACTCTCTTATATCTCCGACTGACAGAGCTCATATACTTATCAACTGATTGAGGTCCGGTACTGTTAGAGCTGCAACTTAAATTGCGATAAAAGTGCCGGTAAGAAAAAAAGCGTAAACAATATTTTTTTCATTTTAGTAACTCTCCTCTGTGTTTAACGATTATGAAGTTAACCAGCCGCCCATAATTCCTCACGACTTTGAACTTTTTACATTACAGCAGTTGTCAGCCGCTTTTTGCACTCGTACTCACTTAACTTCTTTCACTAAATAAATACCTTCCGAAGATTCTTCCAGAATAGAAAAGCCGTATTTGAAATAAAACTTTAATGCTCTGGAATTCGCTTTTGTGATTCCAGCTTTAACTTTGCGAAAGTTGTTTTCCTTTGCCCACTGAAAAATAGTATCCATCAAATCCCGCGCAACTGACACGCCTCTGTATTCCGGACTAACCCATAACTGCAGCAGTTCACCTAATTCGACTTTATCTTTATCACGGTATAATGCGGCAATTCCAATAGGCGCATCATCAGAAAAAGCTATGAAGGTTGCCCGGTCGGATCCCGATGCTGTGCTGTCTGCTTGTTCCCGCCAGCTTTCAGCACTTCTCTGTAAAGCTGAGTCGTATGTGGCTGAAAAAGCATTAGGTGCATCTTTTAAAGCCGTAAGTCTGATCCGTTTAAATAGATCAGATTCACCAATCCTGATTCGTCTAATTGTTATCAAATTATTTCTTTAACTTTTATGCCAGCTTATAACCTGCCATTTTTTATTCTTCCCGATTTCAAAAAATATTGTGTGCCAGTATGTTTTGTCCATGGATTTTGTTTTTAATATTACATAGGCGGTTGTTTTTTCATCGGGCATAATTATTTGTGAAAATTCAACTATCGTATTTTTATCTCCAATAAACTTTTTTCTTTTAGCGGGATTTTCCAATACTTCAAATAAGCTTTCATACTGGTTGTTGTTAATTAAATATGCTTCGGGGGAAATGTTATCTTTAATTTTGGTCGAATAATTGCCTTCTAAAATTGATAATGCTATCGGCATAATTTGCTTATAAGGTTTCGTATCCTTTAAATCTTTCCCTTTGCCGTTTAATGGAAGTGAAAATGCGGCTATTGAAAAAACTGCAATTATGAACAATGCTTTTCTTTTCATACATACCTCGTTTTTTGTATTTGGTTATAATTAGTTTATGCCGTAATTAGAGGAATATGTATAAAATGTTTCATGCTGTTTCCCTTTATAATTGTAGTTATATTTTTACTTAACTCAAAAGTCTAAATTAGCTGAATGCAAATAGGCCTTAAGCTGTAAAATGTAAATTTTTTTTATAAAGTAACTAGTTGTTGATAGTTGACAAATCATTTTTTATATATCCCTGCTTAATCATAAACATATCCTGTATAACTGTAATTTGAGTTGTTGGTAATGCCCCTATAATAAAAATTAATAATGGCCAGAATAATGCGATTACAGCTACAAGCACCTCGTTTTGTGTATAAAAGTAGTATCCGAGTAAAGGGCAAATAAGCCACTTTAACTTTGTAGCCAATACACCAACAAAAGCAAGTTTAACATTTACATATTTGTATTTAATGAATAATGACCACAAAATATTTAATACAACAAAAAAAGATACTACTGTTAGCCAATTAAATATGTATAACATGGGAGGTGCTACTATTTGAGAAATAAAAACTGGCCAACGTCCCCATTCAATGGCTCTCAACCAACACCAATGGAGATTTTCTTGATCTGTATGTTGATTAGGGCTCCACATTTATAATCATTCCTCGATTACTTCCCATTCATCAATACTGGCATGATTCATTGGATTGTCTTTTAATTGATCAATAACCCAATAACCAGTATTGCGTGATAAAACAGCAGCTGATGCCTCTTCTGGTGACTCATAAGTACGAATTGCTTTCCCATCTCCATACAGCACAAATTGAGTAATATTTTCTTTCTCTTGTCGAATTTCTAGGATGCAAAAATCATTTCTTACTTTATAACGATTATATTTTGCCATAATTATCTCCGAAAATAACAAATGCAATCAACTGCATCCGGTTGATTTGTAGATTATATGTATGCTGTAATAAATTTTCATTTAATATACTTTAAAATTTCAGAATATTCTTTTTGTAAATGTGAATACCATTTATATTCTTCCCATTTAAGATCTATTCTTCTCAACTCTTCTATTACATGAATCATTGCCTTAATTGAATTTTTTACATTGGTAACATTTTCATCTTCTTCTTTTTTAATTTTTTTACTTGAAGTAAAAGTGTACTCAATTATTTTGGGTTTATAATGAACCAGTTCATTTCTTAATGTCATTAATTTTCCAAGAAATTCAAAAGCTTGTGAATCACGATTAAATTCTACATTAATAAATAATTTTGGTATGACTATCCACTTTGATTTAACATCAAGTTTATCTAAGTAATTTTCAAAATATTTATTTGAAGAACGTAATATTGCGTAATGATTAATAATCGTCTCTAAACACATTGCTGCAAATATTATTGAAATATGCCCAGAAGCATCACGGTCATATTTAAATCCAGCTGCAATATTTATTAAAATATCAATTTCATTCGAATCTTCATCATTTCCATCAACATCGTATCTTTCCGAAATTTTATCTATTTCCGACCAAGTATTTTTTAACTTTTCATTGAAATCCAAAAATTCACTAAAATGATTAACACTAATTTCAAAATAGTACTCACCATATGAGGTTAAATATTTTTTAGACATACTTTCTTCGTACATGTAACTATTCCTATACTGTATGCATTATTTATCTTATGAACGTAGGTGTGCATGCAACTGAATCCGTCAGAGCCGGACAGGTATCTACGTTCCAATTTCTTATTAAATAATAATTAAACGTTTTAAAAATATTCAATGCATATCTATCATTTGGGTAAATAATTCTTTTTCATTTCGGCTTGAATAGTATACAAATAGTGGCTCACCCTAACCATCACCCCCATACATCATAATTACGTGGTCGTTTGATATTGCGGTATTAACTTAAAAAATATTTTTATAAAAAGATATAATATAATTTAACCTGCACTTATTTCTTCCTTCGGTATCATTTGATACTATTTTAATAATATCATTTTTTTAATTGCGGAAAAATGATCCGTAGTAATTCTATATAAGTAAATGCCGCTTGATAAAGAGGAAGCATTGAATTCTACGTTGTGTTTTCCTGCCCGCATTTCTTTATTTATCAGCGTTGATATTTTCTGACCGAGAATATTATAAATATTCAAAGTTACATTAGTCTGTTCGGGCAGATTAAAAGATATTCTAGTCGTCGGGTTAAAAGGATTGGGATAATTCTGAAACAGTTCATATTTTTCCGGAATATTTGAAGTGCTCTCATTTACAGCCGTAGGGTAATTTTCAATAAGATTAAGAAGTGGCTGGTATACGGAAACATCACCCGATATATTCGAACTGGTATCTATATAAGCGTTAAAATTACCGTTAGTTTTTGTAAGCCAGCTAAAGTCATTAGTTATAGTAGAATTCGATAGAGAACCGTTAACATAAGTATCCGTTTGAGCTACTTGTTTTTCTCTTAATGTATTAAACGTTCCATCGGGGAAAGTAATTGTCCCGAACGCATCGTAATGGACAGTAAATGTTGTTACCAGGTAAGATCCAAAGCCGTAATTTAACGAGTCACGTCCTTCTACATAACTTTCGCCGTAATGCAGGGGAAAAATTGCACCAATAAAATTCACCTTTTCTATATAGATAGTATCCAGCCCGGGGCCGATAAAATGAGTCACGGCACCAAGGGTCCACATGGTATCTGGTGTTATCCTTAAATATTCATATACGGTATCTGAATTTCCACTTCCAGGAAGGACTTTATTATATGTATACTGCGCATGGGTTGCCGTCGGGAATAAATTTGCGTAAGGAGTATTTGCGGGAGGAATATTTATTCGTAAGGCTGTATCGCTAAATATATTAGCGGGAACTGTCCATATCTGAGACCTGCCGGAAGCGTTCCCGACGTTCATTGAAATAGTATCCAGGCTAGATTCCTGCTGCCACGCTTTTCCCGGCGCAAACGTGCTTGCAATATCATTACTTGTAATTTGAATCTGGGCAAATAGGAAGGAAGGAACTAACAAATAATAAAAAACCACAGCTAGAGTTTTCAATTTTAAGCCTCCTACAAAGATTGAACTTTTCAATAAGTTAAATAAACCGGCCGGCATAAACTGTGCTTCTTGTCATTTCTTCCCGCATCATAACAGATTTCACTCCGGCTCATAAGTTCATCGACTGCTTTTTTCTACCTAATGAAGCTGCTTTTCGTTCACCTCAGTTACGACTTACTTACTGATTACAGAGCTTCGACATACCTGTCTGCCGGGAAGCGGGTTCGAAATGATAATTATGGAAAACTACGCTTGCTTTGATAAAAAGTTAAAATAAAGTTTTATATCTAATAGATTATAAAAAATTTATTATTTCTCTTCCTAAAATTATTTAAATAGATTACTTTAGTACTGACTATTACCTAACTTCTTTTACAATTAAAAATTTAGCGGAGTGAATTATGAAAAAGAGTTGGCTTACAATAATAGCTGTATTCATCTCTTCAATATTAATTTTCAGTCAATCACCATCAACAAAACAGACGCAAAATGTATCTTCCAATAATGTGTACGCAATACATCAAGGCTTTGTTGATGCAAACGGAGTAATGATTTATTACGAGGAATTCGGTAAAGGAAAACCTTTGATGATTCTGCACGGCGGGCCCGGTGCATCGCATGATTATTTTCTTCCTTACCTTCTTCCGCTTGCAAAGCATAATCGTTTAATATTTATTGATGAACGCGGTTCAGGCCAATCACAAAAGCTTGAAGATTTATCCCAATACACAGACGAAAATATGGTTGAGGATGTGGAAGCAGTCAGGAAAGCACTTAACCTGGGAAAAATAAGTTTACTCGGCCATTCGTGCGGTGGAGTTCTTGCACAGGCATATGCTTTAAAATATCAAAAGAATTTAACTCATCTTATTTTATGCAGTACTTTTCCAAGTACTACACAAATGAATGAAGTATTAAAGAAGATAAAAGATAATATGTCGCCCGAGCTAAGAAATAAAATTGATAAAATGGAAAAGGCCGGTTTATTCGGTCATGGTGAACCTTACGAAAGAAACAGGTATAGTGCTGAATATATGAAAGCAGCCTGGGGAGAAGGTTATTTTCCTTATTTATATCAAAACAGGCCTGATCCTAATTACGACCCTGTTGCGAATGGAAATATGTCATGGGATTTATATCGTGAAATGTGGGGCTCGCACGGTGAATTTATAATTGACGGCAATCTTAAATCTGTGGAATTTGTAAATGAGCTTCATAAAATTAAAGTCCCGACTTTAATAACATGCGGTGATCACGATGAATGTGATCCTTCACTTTCAAAGGAGATGCATGAAAAAATTGCCGGATCCAAATTAGTTATCTTCCCCAAAAGCGGGCATATGACCTTTGTTGACCAGCCCGATATGTTTATTAAAGCGGTTGATGACTTTTTACAAATATTAAATGATATTATTAATGTTTTGAAACAACCTGCATAGGACGGAAAAGTAAAACGATTAATACATATTTTGTTTATTATTAACCCGCGGATTTGGCATTGCAATTCTTTTGGAAAATCCGTGGGTTAATAAAACTTCAATAAGGCAATTGGAAACTGTTTTAACCTAACTTATGATTTAGCTTTTTCTTTCGGTTTAGTTTTTTTCTGAGGATATGGCCTCTTTTTTCCATGGGTTCCTCTCCAAATTTTCCCTTTCTTACTTTTTCTATCTCCTTTACCCATTTTAACTCCGAATTGTTTTTAACTCTTAGGAATTAATTAAAGTTAGAAATTAAGATTTTTCAATTAATAAAATATCAATCTGGAAATAAATTTCAATTCCTTTTATTAGATATAAAATATTTTATAAGTATGATTAAAAGATTAGACGTTTTTATCGAATGGATTCAGATTAAACCAATTTGAATATAGCTGACGGCAGATGTATTATTTATACAAATTATTCGAATACCGATGGCTCATTTTTGATGAAAGCAAAAGATTATTCTGCAGCGTCTTTGATTTATAACCCTGAATAACATCATTATAGCTGAGAATTAGTTTATCAATTATTTCATCCCATGATTGTGTTTGTGAAAATGTAAATGCATTCAATGCTATTTTTTCCCTTAGTGCAGGCTTGTTCAATAGGAATTTCAATTTTATCAGCTAAATCGGCTGGATTATGCGGTTCAGCAATTAAACCATTTATTCCATCTTCGATTAAACCGTAAGCTCCTCCTTCTCTTACGCAAACCGGTGGAATTCCGGATGCCATAGCCTCAACAATTACATTGCCGAATGTTTCTGTGGTAGAAGGAAAAACAAAAATATCGCTTGAAGCATAAGCAGTTGAAAGTTCTGTGCCCGATAAATTTCCCAGGAAAACAGCACCGGGCATCATTTCCTCAAGTTCTTTCCTGATGGGGCCATCTCCGGCTAACACGAAAGCAATATTATTATGTTTAGCCGTTAGAATTTTGTAGGTCTTAGCTAATGTTAAAAGGTCTTTTTCCCAAACTAAACGTCCTGCAAAGAGAAGAGTAATTTTTCCTTCAAGATTTAATTTCTTCTTCCAATTATCAGATTTAAACTTCGGGTTAAATGCATTCGTATCTACCCCGTGCGGCAGAAACTCAATTGTATTTAATCCATGTTCATTAAGTTCCTGCATTATCGGTTGAGAAGGTACGTAAACTCGTTCGCATTTATTGTATAGATTACGAAAATAATTCCAGCTGAAGTTTTCGAGGGCTTTAACCTTATAATATTTTGCGTAGCTTGCAAAATGAGTATGATACGTTGCTACAACAGGAATTTGAAATTTTTGTCCGTATTTTATTGCGGCATAACCAAGTGAACACGGGCTGTTTATATGCAGAATGTCGGGTTTAAATTCCATTAATTCTTGTTCAAAATGTTTTAAACCTGGAATCGATACGCGATAATCTTTATATAACGGAAAAGTAAAAGACGGTACTTCAAACATTGTTGTTGTCTGTTCTTCTTCGGAAGGAATAATAGGGGAGAAGAAGATGTTTTTAATGCCGCGGTCTTTAAGTCCATCAATAAGCCTGTACAAGACTCTTGTAACGCCGTCATGCCCGGGACGCATAGTACCGGCAAAATATGCAACTTTTATATCTGAATTTAAATCTTTAACCGAACTACTTAATTTCATAATGCCCCCTTTATTTCAAAAAATTTAATCAACAACTAATTCTCCTGTTTATTTAGATGTTCTATCTATTTAAAAGTTCAATTATTATTTGTTCGTCAATAAAATCTTGCAATTATAGCCGCTAATCAACTAATAGGCTTGTTTAATAATGAAAGAAATTTATATTTTCCGCTAATTGAAAGTAATTTATTAGCTAATGTATATAAACTCAAGAAAAAGAAAAGTGCCATATTTTATAAAAACACAAAATATTGAGTGAAATCACTTTCAAGAGCTTTTCTTACAATTTGCATTTCAAAATTGAAAAATCGATTAAATGAATAATTATTAAACAGCCAAGTAAATTAGTATGAACATTTTTACATCTTTAGAATTATATGGTATTTAAGAAAGCGAGAATTCTTTAGTCTCCGCTAACTCGTGCACTAGATTTTTCATCTTATGTTCTATTTGCTCCAATTTGAATTCTACTGTGTGAGTAAATATTTTTGATGTTGAGGCAATATCAATAAAATTAATTCCGATCAGATTATCTGAATTACTTTTTAAGCTTCCGCCTGCATTCAGAAAACGAATTCCTTTGCGTTTATATTCACCCATTTCATGAAAATGTCCATGCAAAACCAAATCAATTTCGTATCTATTGAAAAGATTAAACAGCCTTTTCTTTTTTCTTAATTTCATAGTCTGCTTTTCAATATTCTGCCAAAAATTTCCGAATGAATTTTTACCCTTAACTTTTATTTTATTAAAATGATGATGAATCAAAATAATTTTATTAGTGGCTTTGTATTTAAATTGTTCCAGTATTTTTAATGTTTCATCAAACTGATCAATTCCGACACTTCCGTTTGAAGCAAAAATATTTTTTGAAGTTGAATACCCTGCTATAGAATTAATTCCCACAAACAAAATTCCGTTCAGCATTTTTGCGTAAGGAAAAATGTTGGGCTTTGAAAGATAAACGCAATCAGCAAATGTTTCTTTGAAGTAATTATAGAACAAATTAACCTGCTCATTAAAATTTACCTTACTGCATTTTTCAGGGAAAGTAAAAATATCTTCAGCAGTTTGTACTCCACCAAAAATATCATGATTACCGATTACGAGAGAAAGTTTTTGCGAATTTAATATATCTAGCTTTTTAAATAGCTGTCGTAGTATAAGAAAATCAGATTCGGTGGCATTATCGGTAAGGTCTCCCGTAATTACAATATGATCGGCGTTTTTTGATATTGCATAATTTAATAAATATTGTATGCGTTCCAGGTCGGACTTCTTAAAAAAAGTTGTAAAATGCAGATCTGATAAATGTGCTATTCTCATTGATTCCTATTTGTTGTTATATAAATGTATTTACAGCATAAAAATATGAAGTCAATGTTATTAAATGATGAATTTAATGTAACTAAATGATTAAGAAAGATTTGCTTTATTTGGATAAGTAATCATAGAAGGGGAAACGGTATAAAAAAAACCGGCATATCTGCCGGTTTTAGTAATCATAATTTTATTTGAATTAGAACTGTACTTTCTTCTTTAAACGGTTCGCGTATTCAAGCACCAGTGCACTTGCAATAAATATTGAAGAGTAAGTACCGATTATGGTTCCGAAAAATAGGGTGAATGAAAACGCTCTTAGTACTTCACCGCCGAAGATAAGAAGTACAAATACTGCAAGAAGAACCGTACCTGCAGTAAGAATCGTTCTGCTCATTGTCCGGTTAACGCTTTGGTTAATAAGTTCTTCCAAAGGCATAGTCTTATGAATTTTAAGATTTTCTCTAACTCTATCGAAGACAATAACAGTATCGTTTACAGAATATCCAATTAGAGTTAAAAAGGCTGCAACTACTGTTAAATCAATTTCAAGATTTAATCCCGGTATAACACCATAAAGTGCAGCATAAAGTCCCACAGTAATTAATACATCGTGGAATAATGCAACAACCGCTCCTAATGCAAATATAAACTTGAAACGAAAAGCTAAATAAATTAAGATACCTACGAGTGATAGGAATATTGCAATAACGGCATTAGTCTTTAGTTCATTACCTACTTTTGGCCCTACGTGGTCTTCCTTAACAACTTGAAATGAATTGCCGGATACTCTTTCTTTTAAATTTTGTTTTAACCAGTCGGCAATACCAACTCTTACAACCATTTGAGTATTTGTAGGTTCTTCTGAAACCTTACCGGTTTGGTAACCAGCTTTGAATAATTGAGAAACAAGCAGATTGGCTGTATCCGGACTTGTAAAAGCATAAGTTACTGCCGATGCTGTAGTATCAACAATTTTATAAGATAATCCCGGATGCTCTTTATTGATAACTGTGTTAATGCTACCGATTATTTTGGGGAATATTGCCCGGGGTAATTCCTGAAGTTCGGTTCTCGCAAGTACGCCGGTTTCACCGCCGAAAGTTTTTAGTTCTACAGTGCCTAAACCAATATTAGTTAAATATCCTCTCAATGTACTTACATTTACAGGCTTTTGAAATTCAAGCACTATCTCAGTTCCACCCTTAAAATCGATTCCGAAATGTAAACCACGGAAAACGACATTTAGTAATCCTATTAAGAAAAGACTCGAAGAGACAATGTAAAAGATTTTTCTCTTTCCAAGCCAATCAATATGAATATCTTCGAATATACGCATTTATAAAATTGCTCCTTCTTGCGAGTTAATTAACCAACAGTGATTTTAATTCCTTTTTGAACCATATAATCAAATATGACACGAGCGATAACAAGTGCACTAAATAAACTTGCCATTAATCCGATCATCAAAGTTAGTGCAAAACCTTGCACTGGTCCGGTACCAAACTGATAAAGAATAATACCGGTAATAAAGGTTGTTAAGTTTGAATCGATAATAGCAGAATAAGCTTTAGAGAAACCGCTGTCTACCGATGCTTTCATAGTTTTACCGGTTTCAAGTTCTTCTCTAATTCTTTCGTAGATAAGCACATTCGCATCGACGGCCATGCCTATGGTCAAAATAATACCAGCTATACCAGGCAAAGTAAGCGTTGCGTTAAACCCTGCAAGGCAGCCTAAAATAAATAAAATTGTGAATACCAAAGAAGCAGCTGCAATTGTCCCGGCTCTTTGATAATAGATGATCATAAAAAAGCTTACAACAAGAAAACCCAGAATAGTAGAAAGGGAACCATCGTAAACCGAGTCTTGACCAAGGGACGGTCCGACAGTTCTTTCTTCAATTATATCAACAGGTGCAGGAAGAGCACCGGCCTTTAGTACAATAGCTAATAATTGAGCCTCTTTCATATCAGCCATTCCGGTAATTTCCGAACGGCCGCCTGTAATTTTGTTCTGTACAACAGGGGCTGAATAAACTACTCCGTCCAAAATAATGGCTATTCTCTTTTTAATGTTTGCACCTGTAATTCTGGCCCAGTCTGCAGCACCCTGAGAGTTCATTGTCATATTTACTACAGGCGAAGATGTTTCAGGACTAATATTTGCAGTTGCATTTGTAATAACACCACCCGTTAATTCAGCAGTTTTATTAACACAATAAAGCATGTAAACACCCTGTCCGTTTTCATTACCAAAAGGTTTTGCAGAAAAAACAAATTGGCAATTACTTGGTATTACTTTTTGAACGTCGGGGCGAGCAAGCCACAATTTTAACTTATCTCTATCATCAGCTTTTACATAAGCATCTGCGGTTCCGGATCTTTGATTCAAAATTGCGATAGAAAAGAAAGGATGTTTTTTTGCAAATTCTTCAGGTGTAAGCTGCTTATTTTCATTTGTATCACTAGCGGCAACATTTTTTGAAGTCTTAGATTTACTTGTCGCAGTTTTAGTTTTACTTTCAGAGGTCTTGGATTTACCTGCGGCAGTTGTATCGGTTTGAGTGCTGTCCAAACTAACCTTACCTGCCAAAACCTCATCAATTTTTTGCATCACGGAGTATGTAAATTGTGGTTCTTTAACAAGTTTAAATTCCAATAATGCAGTACCCTGTAAAAGCTGTTTAGCTTCTTCCTCTCTGGCAACGCCTGGTAATTCAACTATAATTCTTCTACTGCCTTCTCTTTGAATTGTAGGCTCAGATACTCCATATTGATCAACTCTGTTTCGAATTATTTCCATTGCTCTTGATACTGCATCTTCAGCATCTTTATTTAGTTCGGATACGATTTGACCGTCATCTTCCCGGATATTACCGAAGTAACGACTTAATCGTATTCCCCTAGCTTTCATTTTTTGAGCAACCAAATCAACAACCGATACATTTGAGGTAGCCGCTTCTTTTTCAGAAGATGCCAGCACTTCCTTAAAGGTATTATCAGGATCCTTTGCTAATTTTTCTATCAATTTACCGGTATTAACTTCTAGAACGACACGCATTCCTCCTTGCAGATCGAGGCCAAGTTTAAGGCTTTTTAGCTTGTCCTTTGTTATCGAAGGATCAGCAGCTTTAATGCTGTCTTCAACCAGCTTAATTCTTTGATCAATTGCATCAACTGATAGCTTTGGAACAGCCTTTTCAAGTAATGCTCTTCTTTTTGCAGTCGTCTGATCAATCATCTGGTTGTTTTTATAATTTGTGTAGGTAGGATATAATAGGTAAAGTGATAGAACAACTGCACCGATTATAAGAATAATTCTAAATCTAAGTTCTTTCATATGTAGGTACTGCTTTTATTTGAATTTTGAAAAAATTAAAAACCAAAATTACCTCTAAAGGCTTAGAAAGTCAATAAAAATAGCTCTCATTGATCATAAAAGAATAGGTTTAGATTAGTGCTATTTTGTAATAATTACTGGTTTTTATAAGAATTATTATATATTTGAAATCATCTTTTTTACAAGACGTTCAAATTTTTCCTTTACTTTATTAGCGGTTTCTGTTACTTCTGTGTGATTTAGTCTTTTATCAGTAATTCCAGCTGCAAAGTTTGTAATACATGTTACTGACGATGTTTTCATACCCAGATAAGCCGAAAATATTGCCTCATGAACTGTTGACATTCCTACAGCATCACCTCCGAAATTTCTTATCATTTTTATTTCAGCCGAGGTTTCGTAGCTGGGACCTTTTGTATACCAATACACTCCTTCTTTTAAATCGATTTTTTCTTCTAATGCAGCATCTTTAATCAATTTATTAAATGATGCAGAAGGGAAGTCAAAGAAATTTAAACTTCCGTCAAGAGATGAAACCCCGATAAGTTCGGCTAATTCTTTTTTAATATTAATACCGTTGAAAGAAACCGCAAGCATTAAATCGCCGGGAGAAAAATTTGAATTGATTCCGCCCGCAGCATTTGTGAGGAACATTTTTTTGCAGCCTAGTTTATAAGAAATAAAAACCGGAAGGATGCATTCGGAAATTGGGTATCCTTCATAAAAATGAATTCTTCCCTGGAATAATAATGTTTTTTTATTTGCGTATTCCGCAAAATGAATTTTACCTTCATGTCCCGGAATAGTTGAAGGCGGATATCCATTTAAATCGGATGTTAAAATTGTTTTGTGTATTGTAACACTATTTGCAAAATCGCCTAAACCGCTTCCAAGGATAAGTGCAAGTTCGGGTTCGAAAGGACTTTCTTTGGAAATCGAATTAAGTAAATTTTTATATTTAAAACTTAGGTCAATCATTTAAAACAAAATTACATTAAGATTTTTTCATTTATAAAATTAGAATAAAATACCAGCCAGTGTTGCAGTCATTAAAGTTGCTAACGAACCCCCAAGTACAGCTTTAAAACCTAATTTTGCCAAATCAGGTTTCCTTTCCGGTGCCAAAGGTCCAATTCCACCTATTTGAATGGCAATCGAACTGAAGTTAGCGAAACCGCACAAAGCATATGTTGCCATAAATATTGCTTTCGGATCTGTGAAGGTTTTAGCAGCTATCATTTTACCAAGTTCAAGGTAAGCAACAAATTCATTTAGAACTACCTTGGTCCCGATCAGACTGCCGAAGTTTAGGGATTCATGCCAGGGAACTCCGATACCATAAGCTAAAAATTGAAGAATCCATCCGATTAATAATTGAAAGTTTAATGGATGCCCGTAAGTTGCTGTAAGTGCCGCATTCCATCCTGTAATATCTCCCAAACCTTGAAGTAAGTAATTTACTAAGGCGATTAAGGCAATAAAAGCAATAAGCATGGCACCAACATTAAGTGCAAGAGTTAATCCGTCGCTGGCTCCGTTTGCTGCCGCTTCTACAAGGTTCGAAGCATTTTTTTCAACTCTGACTCTTACAGTTCCTTTGGTTTCCGGTTCACTAACTTCTGGGAATAATATTTTAGAAATAACTAAAGCGGCAGGTGCAGCCATAACACTTGCGCCGAGCAACTGAGTAGCAAATAATTGCTGTGCTTGTACTAATGGCAAATGTAATGTCTGTGCATACGAGTTCCCTAGAATTTGAATATAAGCAGCCATCACTCCGCCGGAAATTGTTGCCATTCCGCCTATCATAATTGTAAGGAGCTCACTATTTGTTGCCCCTTTAAAAATGGCTTAATCATCAAAGGCGCTTCTGTTTGTCCGACAAAAATGTTAGCGGTACAAGATAACGATTCTGCGCCGCTGGTTCCCATCACTTTTGCCATAACCCATGCCATCCCCTGAACTACCTTTTGCATTATTCCAAGATAATAAAGAATTGACATTATGCTGGCAAAAAATATAATTGTAGGCAAAACTTGAAAAGCGAAGAATGAACCTAAGCTGCCCACTGTGCCAGGTCCGAGTGCCAGATTACCGAAAACAAATTTTGCTCCTTCAGATGTAAAATTTAAAATGAGCACAAAAAATCCGCTGATCCATGTAAAAAATTCTTTCGGCCAGCCGAAAGGTGAGAAAAATACTTTTAATGAATCACCTTTGAGGATTAATATTGCAAAAATTATTTGTAAACTTAATCCGCCTAAAACCAGACGCCAGTTAATCTTTTTTTTATTATTTGAAAAAAGGAAGGCGATTCCGACTAATAAAATAATTCCAATTAATCCTCTAAAAATTGCAACAAAGCTCATAGTACTCCTTTATTTTTCTTTTGGAATGTAGTGGCATTTTCTACAGCGAGCTTCATAAATATCAGAAGCACCTACAACAACTCTTTCGGATGATTCGGTTTTTCTTTGTGTCTTATCTGCAGGGTTTCCGCACTCAACGCAAATGGCCAATGTTTTGGTAATATATTCGGCAATAGCTAATAATTGAGGCATGGGTTCGAATGGAATTCCCCGATAATCCTGGTCAAGGCCGGCAATTATAACTCGTTTTCCATCATTAGCTAATTTATTACATATTCCTACAATATCGCTGGAAAAAAATTGAGCTTCATCGATACCTATAACTTCGGCATCTTCGGAAAAATTTAACAATTCATTTATGTCATCAATTAAAATAGACGGTAATGATTGTTCGCTGTGGGAAACAATGTCTGAGTTAGAATATCGATTATCAATTTTGGGTTTGAAGATCTTTACATTTTGTTTTGCAATTTTAGCCCGCCTTAATCTTCTTATTAGTTCTTCAGTTTTTCCGCTGAACATACATCCGGCAATAACTTCAATCCAACCGGTTTCTCTGGGCATAAAATGGGGTGCTCTATCTAACATAGTTATATATATTTTACTTTAGTTAATTGAATTTCTAGACTAAATCTTTATCCCCGAATGCGAGGGGTAATAATTCATTTAATTTTAAAATTTTTAATTCATTTTTATGATTAACCATCACAACATCAATGTTTCCGCAGAGATCTAATAAAACCTGCCTGCAAGAACCGCAAGGAGGGCAGAAAGCAGGGGAATCACTTGCGATTGCTATTGCTTTAAATTTTCTTTCACCTTCCGAAAATGCTTTAAATACTGCTGTCCTCTCGGCGCAAATGGTTAAACTATAGGATGGTGTTTCAATATTTCCCCCTAAATAAAGTTTTTCGTCTTCAGTTAAAAGTGCTGCCCCTACGTGAAATTTTGAATAAGGAGGATAGGCGTTTTTTTTAGCTTCAATGGCTTTTTCTGCAAGTGTTTTATAATCCATACTACCTTTATTCCAATCTTAGGTTATAAAAATATGTTTTTACATTTATAAATCAAAAGGATAATCATTTAAAATAAAAATTTTATTCAATCAATTCTTTTTAAGATTAAATAAAAAGTCGGGTTTAAATATTTATTTATAAATCCATCTTTATCATTGGCGATTTTCAATATTGTTTTATCCAGACGCAAAAATTTAGCAGTCCTTATTAAAAATAAGTGAAACTCACTCCAAACAATTCCTTTGTTGCCCTCAAACAATTTCTGTACAGAATATTTTGTATTTAATGTAATCTCAAATTCCGGTCTAAAATATTTTTTTAAATCTTTTAACGAAAGTAATTGTGCGATATCCTTTCGATCAATTTCATTTTCCCTAAACCTCTTTAGAAAATATTTTTTTATTTTATCTCTTTTTAAAACCGAAACTATCGGCAATCCCCAGTGAGGATCAGCTATGAAATTAAATAATGAAAATTTGTTAGGAGTACTCAGATATATAGTTCCATTTGTCTTTAAAATATCTTTCAGATTCTTAACAAAAAGATTTACATCTGATACATGTTCAATTACATCCTGAAGAATTATTAAATCGAATTTGTTCGATTTAAAAGGAATGTTTAATGCATCGCCATTAATTTTGGGAAAATTTGTTTTCCCTTTTTGCCGTTTTAATCTGATTAAGCTTAAGTCAAATGATACAACAGAATTATTTCTTGATAGGATTGCGGAAGTTCCGCCTTCACCGGAACCTAGGTCAAGTATTTGAAGTTCCGAACAATTAATATGCTTTCCAATTATTGATTTTACAAACTCACCGCGCTCTAAAGAAAGCTTTCTACTCCTTTCCCAGCGTGAATAATTCGGATGGGTCTTATCCAGCCAAACCGGGATTATGTTTTCGTTCATGTCCATCTTTCTTTTCTAAACAAAGCGCCCAAAAAATTTATAATTAAAAATGCTTCATACAAAATTTGAAGGTAAATTATTTCAAAGAATTTAAACTTGTAATTGAATTTTTTTTGTACCATAAGAATGACGGTTGTATCAATAAGAATTTTTAAAATAAAAGGCCAAATGAAGACAGAGTTGATAAAGCTGAGAAAAATAGAAACCAGAAAAAATAAATTTATAATATGCCATACACCCAGAAATATTTTATGCCTTAAAAGATAATGCAAAGAAGTCTTGGTATGTCGCGATTTCTGAATAAAATATTCTTTGAAAGTGTTTTTGGCAGATGAAATAACCAGAGCATCTTTACTGATTATAGCTCCGATTTTAAATCCATTCTTCACTGCTTCTCTTAAAAGAAGATCATCATCGCCGCTTAAGGTTTCAACGGTATTTTTGTATCCATCTATTTTTTGAAATGCTGATTTTCTAAATCCAAAATTTCTAGCCGAAGCCGAATATGGAATACCTAATTTTGATGCGGCGAAAGTTAATATTGAGTTTCTCAAATTCTCAAAACAGGATATTTTATTTACCAAAAAATTATTCTGTTTGAATGGAGAAATACCGAAAATAAAATCATATCCTTTGGCAAAAAGCTCCTGAGTAAATATTTAACCAATCCGGATTCGGCAGGCAGTCTGCATCGGTTATCATAATGAATGGATTTTTTGCTTTGCTGATTCCGAAAGTTAATGCGCCTTTTTTACCGAGAAGTTTTTTCTCCTTTACTTTATAAACGGTAAAATTTTCAAAATTAATTGTAAGTTTTTTTGCAGTATTGAAAGTATTGTCGGATTGGAATTGTCATCAACCATAACTATTTCAAATTTTTCTTTTGGATAATTTAAACCATTCAGAGAATTTATTAACGCAGGAAGGTTTTCCTCTTCATTTTTAGCGGCAATTATTATTGAAAAATTTAAATCACTTTTCGGTGGATTTTTTTGATTTGAAATTAAATTTATTTCAATCAACAAAATAAAGTTGAACAAAATAAAAATAATTAGAAGTAAAAATAATATTATTGTCAGAACTTCTTTCCAATAATTAATTCTGGTTTGATTAGTTTAGATAATATAAATTAGTTTTCCCAGAGTTAAATGTCAAAATTGATATTTATTCATATTCTTCTTCTAAGAGCCAGCCTTCGGCCAATTCGGAATCAATTTCAGAAATAAACCGGGAAGGTTTAGATAAAGTTGTACCTGCTTCTCTATCAAATAAATTCATCGGGTAAGTTATAAATAAATTTTGTTTTGCCCGTGTTGAAGCTACATACATTAAGCGCCGCTCTTCTTCCAGTGTTTCAATTTTTTCAATAGATCGGCTTGAAGGGAAAAAACCTTCAACCAAATGCATTATAAAAACAGAGTGCCATTCCAATCCCTTTGCCGAGTGTATAGTCGATAAAGAAACAAATTCATCTTCCTTATCTTCGGCACCAACATCAATTACACTGTCAATTATAGGCTCTATTGCCATATCTGCGAGAAGATTGTTCAATGTTTTATAATTCTCTGTAATGTTTAAAAAGATGTCAATATCTTTTTTACGTTTATTAAAATCATCGTATTTATCTTTGAATAGGGGATAGTAATAATCAACAACAAGTTGCGCTTTTTCAGATGGCAAAGTTTTATCCATATGCAACTTGTAAAGTATTTTAAAAAGATTTGCAATCTTATCGTTATATCTAAATGATGAATTATAACCCGGATCGGCTTTAATTGTTAATCTTGCTGTTGCTAATTCGTCAAGTATCTTTTGTGCAGTTTTAGGCCCGACACCTTCATGAAGCAATAAAACTCTATACCAGCTCACGATATCTTTTGGGTTAGCCGCAATCCTTAAGAATGCAAGAATATCCTTGATATGAGCTGTTTCTATGAACTTCATTCCGCCAAATTTTTGAAACGGAATATTTGCTTTTGCAAGCTCAATTTCCAAATCAAAAGAAAAAAATGAAGATCTGAAAAGGACGGCAATATCTTTCAGCGACACACCTTCTTCTCTTAGATCTAAAATTTTATCAACTATAAATTTAGACTGTAAATTCTCAGTTGAGGCTGCAATAATAACCGGTAATATTCCACCGGTTTTTTTTGTGTAAAGATTTTTAGGATATTTTTCTAATGATCGTTCAATAATATGATTAGTAAAATCCAGGATTGGTTGTACACTTCTATAATTTTCTTCCAGCTTAATTATCTTAACATCTTTAAATAGTTTTGGAAATTCCATTATATTCTTAAAATTAGCTCCTCTAAAAGAATAAATAGATTGCGAATCGTCGCCGACAACCATAATGTTATTGTTTATCCGGGTTAATCCCTTTACAATATCAGCCTGAAGCTTATTTGTATCCTGGTATTCATCTACCATTACAAATTTAATTGATGAAAGAAGAGATTTTGCACCTGGTCCGAATTCCAATAGAAAATTTTTTAAGTACACAAGCAGGTCATCGTAATCAAGCAGATTATTTTTATGCTTATAGCTGGTGAATATTTTTTTGATATCTAAAATTTTATCAAGATCCTCTTTAAAATGAGGATAATCTTCTTCAATTATTTGTTCAACAGTTTTACCTGTATTTACACTAAAGCTAAAAACTTTTGCAAGTGTCTTTTTATTCGGAAATCTTTTTTCTCTTGAAATGAAACCAGCCTCAGACCGGATTAAGTTTATAACATCTTCGCTGTCTCCTTGATCAAGAATGGTGAATGAAGAATCCAAGCCAACTGCTTTTGCATATTTTCGTAAAGTAAGGTTTGCAAATGAATGAAATGTACCGCCGTTAACTTTTGAGCATCTGTTATCGAGAAGAATAGATGCACGGTTCATCATTTCATTGGCGGCTTTTCTTGTAAATGTTAAAAGTAAAATTGATTTTGGATCATAGCCAAGTTCAATTAATCGAGCAACACGATAAACTAATGTCCTGGTTTTCCCGGTTCCCGCACCCGCGATAATAAGATATGCACCATCTAATGCAGAAGCGGCTTCGAATTGAGAAGGGTTTAGTTCATTTTGGTAATTGATAGCAAACCGGCCTTCGTCAACTAGAGGTTTTGCAAGGCCGATTTCTTTAATTCTCTTTAAAGTATATTTTTTTTGTATCATCTACGCAATGCTTTAGGCTTGCCCAATATCTCTGAGATTATAAAATATTCTTTTAACAAATCTTTATTTGAAATTTTTTCTCTCAAGTTTTTAATTATTAGTTCATCATTTCCTTTATTTAATGAGAAATATTTTTCAAATTTATTTGCTTCTTTTTCTAAGTAAGAGTCTAAAATTTTAACATTACTTGAAACATAATCTTTTTTAGCCGGAGGATTATTGGATGAGATATTATCTCTATAAGGATCAGAATTATTCTCAATAAACGGAACAGGTTCTTCCGGTTCATTAGATAAATTGTAATCCTCAGGTTCCGGTCGAGACAAATATGGGTTTTTATTTTGAGATTTTTGGCTATCAAAGATATTTTCTATTTCCTTCAAAATATCGGGATTCTCATTCTCACTATTTTTATATTCATCCTCATCGGGTGACTGTGTTTGTTCGCTTCCTTTATTTTGAGGCTTCTTTTTAAAAAGTGAGCTTAAAACCAGAAAAATAATAAATCCATAAAATAATATTTCAACAAAACTATTATCCATTTTGATCTTTATCTTTCTTCTTTTCCGGTTTAGCTATTGACTCTCTCATCTGAGTATCTGCCTGAATGTTTTTTAAATTATAATAATCCATTACGCCAAGGTTGCCGTTTCTAAAAGCATCAGCCATTGCACGCGGAATTTCTGCTTCGGCTTCAACAACTTTTGCTCTTTGCTTTGAAACCTCGGCAATCATTTCTTGTTCAAGTGCGACTGCTGCTGCACGTCTTTCTTCAGCTTTAGCCCTTGCAATTTTTAAATCAGCTTCAGCTTGATCTGTTTGTAATTTTGCACCGATATTGGTTCCGACATCAACATCGGCAATATCAATTGATAATATTTCATAAGCAGTTCCTGAATCCAGGCCTTTTGCAAGTACACTTTTAGAAATTCTATCCGGATTTTCCAAAACATGTTTATGGCTGTCGCTTGAACCTATTGTGGAAACAATTCCTTCTCCAACTCTAGCAAGAATAGTTGCTTCACCGGCGCCGCCGACCAAACGTTCAATATTTGCCCTAACAGTAATTCTTGCAATGGCTTTTAACTGAATTCCATCCTTTGCCATTGCGGCTACAAGCGGTGTTTCAATAACTTTTGGCAGAACAGACATTTTTACGGCTTCCAAAACATCTCTGCCGGCCAAATCTATAGCCGCAGCTCTTTCAAAGTTTAAACCCAAATTTGCTTTATCGGCAGAAACTAAAGCTTGTATAACTTTTATTACATTTCCGCCGGCTAAAAAGTGTGCTTCTAGTTTTCCTTGTTCTACTTTTATACCTGCTTTTGTAGCTGTAATCATACTTCTAACTATTGTAACCGGAGGTACTTTTCTAAGGCGCATTCCAACTAAATCCTTGAAGATTTTCATTTTTACGCCGGAAAAATATGCGGTAATGTAAAGATTGATTGGTATGAAATAAACGAATACAATCAAAAACAAGATTAAAGCGATAATAATTATTAAGGATATCCCCGTTACTGCTTCCATTAGGTTCTCCGATTTATTTTAAGATGAATATATCAAAGTACTAATTTATTGCTTAAATAAATAAAAGTGAAGGTTTTGGTTATTTAAATTATTTTTCTATCTTTATCAGAATTCAAATTAAGAAAAATAACAAAATACATAAAAAAGCTGTGATATGTTCGATTATAGGATATAAACACAGAGTTCTTTATGTATAATTGAAACTATTTCAAAATTTAAGCGGTATAAATTCAGTTCATAATTGAAGATAAATTTTTCACAAAATTAAAATTCTCTAAAATTTATAAGTAGGCTGGGTCATCATTTTTTTAAATGTCTCAATTTTAATAGTGATTTAGAGTAAAAAAATCAATATTGTGTTTCAGGTTATTCAAATATTCTGTAAAATTAAGCAAAATTAACTTATCTTGATTGCAGTTTATAGAATTCATATATTGTAAGAAACTAATAATACCAAATAAATGTTTTGGTGTAAGTTAATTAAGGAACAAGGGATAAATTATGGATGGAAATTTTTCAGATAGACTTCAAGATGTAATCAGATTGAGTAGAGAAGAAGCTCTCCGGCTCGGCCATGATTATATAGGGACCGAACACCTTTTACTTGGCATTATTCGGGAAGGCCAGGGAGTTGCGGTAAAAATATTGAGGAATCTGGATTGCGATCTGATGAAATTGAAAAAAGCCATTGAAGATACGGTTAGAACTTCTGGCGGAACTTTAACTATTGGTAATATTCCTCTTACAAAACAAGCAGAAAAGGTTTTAAAAATTACTCAGATTGAATCGAAAATTTATAAAGCTGATGTGATAGGCACTGAACATCTATTACTTTCACTTTTAAGAGACGAAGATAATATTGCTACACAAATTCTTCATCAATTTAACGTTACTTATGATGCGGCACGTTCTGAGTTAAATGCTATGTTAAGCAGTAAAAATCCTAAAGATGCAGGTGCTACAATTCCACCACCTGACAAAAAAATTGAGCGAACAAAAACACCTGTCCTAGATAATTTTGGTCGGGATCTGACAAAATATGCAATGGAGGATAAACTTGATCCGGTAGTCGGTCGTGAAAAAGAAATTGAACGTGTAGCTCAGGTTTTAAGCAGAAGGAAAAAGAATAATCCTGTACTTATAGGTGAACCTGGCGTTGGAAAAACTGCAATTGCTGAAGGTTTGGCTTTAAAAATTGTTCAAAAGAAAGTTCCAAGAATTCTTCAAGATAAAAGAGTAGTAACTCTGGACCTCGCCGGACTTGTAGCCGGAACAAAATATCGTGGTCAGTTTGAAGAAAGAATGAAAGCTTTAATGAATGAATTGGAAAAAGCAAAAGATGTAATTTTATTTATAGATGAATTGCATACAATTGTTGGTGCCGGCGGTGCTTCAGGCTCACTGGATGCTTCAAATATGTTTAAACCTGCGTTAGCTCGCGGTGATATACAATGTATTGGTGCAACTACATTGGACGAATATCGTAAGTATATTGAAACAGACGGTGCTTTAGATAGACGTTTTCAAAAAGTAATGGTTGAGCCGCCAAGTTACGAAGAGACCATTCAAATATTAAATAATATTAAGTTCAAGTACGAAGAACATCATCATGTTAAATATACAAATGATGCTGTTGAATCAGCGGTAAAACTGAGCAATAGATATATTACAGATCGTCATCTTCCGGATAAAGCGATTGATGTAATTGATGAAGCCGGTTCAAGAGTTCACATGGGAAATTTTGAAGTGCCACAGGATATCCTTGACTTAGAAGGTGAGATTGAAAAAGTAAGATTGGAAAAAGCATCAGTTGTAAAAAAGCAAGATTATGAAGAAGCAGCTAGGCTTCGTGATAATGAACGGAACCTACAATCAGATCTTGAAATTGCTAAAAGAGAATGGGAAGCCAAAACCCGGGATATAGTGCATGATGTAACTGAGGAAGATATTGCTACGGTAGTTGCAATGATGACAGGAATTCCGGTTAATCGGGTTGCGCAAACCGAATCGGAAAAATTATTGAAAATGGAAGACGCTTTAAAGGCTTACATTGTTGGACAGGATGAAGCGGTAACAAAACTTACTAAAGCAATAAGAAGAACTAGAGCTGGATTAAAAAATCCTGACAGACCGATTGGAAGTTTCATATTTTTAGGTCCGACAGGTGTTGGAAAAACTGAACTTTGTAAAGTCCTTGCTCATTATTTATTCGATTCGGATAATGCGTTGATTAGAATCGATATGAGTGAGTACATGGAAAAATTTTCGCTTTCACGTTTGGTCGGTGCGCCTCCTGGATATGTTGGTTATGAAGAAGGCGGACAGTTAACTGAGAAGGTTAGAAGAAGACCATATTCAGTTGTTCTGTTTGATGAGATTGAAAAAGCGCATCCGGATATTTTTAGTATTCTTCTTCAAGTTTTAGATGACGGCGTATTGACAGATAGTCTTGGAAGAAAAGTTGACTTTAAAAATACTATTATCATAATGACAACAAACGTTGGAGCGCGCGATATTAAAAATATTGGTTCTTTCGGTTTCGGAAGTGAAAATGCTGAGGATAAACATTCGACTATGAAGAATACGGTTGAAGAAGCAATGAGAAAGCTGTTCAATCCGGAGTTTCTTAATAGAGTTGATGAAACAATCGTATTTAGAAGTCTTACAAAAGATGATATTCTTAAGATTATCGACATTGAGATGAAAGAAATATTCAAGAATATTCACGAAAATAAGATGGAATTGACTCTTGAGGATAGTGCAAAGAGCTTCTTAGTTGAAAAAGGATTTGATCAAAAATTTGGTGCTCGTCCGTTAAGACGTGCTATTCAAAAATATGTTGAAGATATGTTGGCCGAAGAAATTTTGCGCGGTACTTTTAAAGACGGTGCAAAGATTGTAGCTAAACATTTTGAGAATACTGAAGAGTTAGTTTTTCTCGAAGATGACACAAATATTGATCAATCACATGAAGAAAAAGAAAAAAGCGATACCGGAGAAGTAAAATAAACTTTTCAGGCAAGTTGAATTATCTTGTTGTGTTTTTGATAACTGACATAAAAACAAAAAAGCGTATTATTTTTAATACGCTTTTTTTATACTTAAATTTGAACAATTGTTTATGAAGATGATTAGCAAAGGATGAGATATGAATATGTTAGGCCAAAAAGAGATAAATGAAAAATTAAATGAAATCCCAGGCTGGGAATTTTCCAATAATAGTATTGGCAGAGAATTTCAATTAAAAGATTTCAAATCAGCGCTGGAATTTGTGAACAAGATAGGAAATGAGGCTGAAAATATGGATCATCATCCCGATATATTTTTACACTCATGGAATAAAGTTAAAATTACTATTTCAACTCATAGTGCCGGCGGTGTAACCCAAAATGACTTTAACCTCGCAAAAAGAATTGAAAATATTTCGTAATGAATGATCGTCTTAAAGCGCTTATCGATTTTTATAATAAAGATCCAAAAGACTCCTTTGTAATTTATGGAATTGCATTAGAATATATGTCATTAAATAATTATACAAAAGCCGAAGAATTTTTTAACAATCTTTTAACAAATGATCCGGATTATGTTGCTGGTTATATGCAATATGCTCAAATGAAAACAAACATAAACGAAATTAATAAATCAAAAGAACTCTATAAAAAAGGAATTCAAGTAGCAAAAAAAGTCGGCGATAATCGATCTGCAAAAGAAATGGAGGAATTTTTAGATGAACTTGAGTGAATCGGAAATACTAAATATTTTTAAACAAACAGAAGCGCTGCTAGAAGGACATTTTTTACTTACATCCGGTAGGCATAGCAATGTATATTTTCAATGCGCTAAAGTTTTACAATTTCCAGAGTACACAGAAAAAGTTTGTTCCATAATTGCAGATTATTATCGCAACTATGAAATTGATACTGTAATTGCTCCGGCAATTGGCGGTATTGTTGTCGGTCAGGAAGTGGCACGTCAATTAAATAAAAGATTTATTTTTGCCGAAAGGGAAGATAAAGCCTTAACGCTACGAAGAGGTTTTTCCTTAAAAGAAGGGGAAAATGTTTTAGTGTGTGAAGATGTTGTAACCACCGGCGGCTCAGTATTCGAAGTAATTGATATTGTAAAAAATAATAAAGCTAATGTGGTAGGTGTTGGTTTTATTGTGGACCGAAGTAACGGAAAAGTCCAGTTTGGTTTTCCGCAAATGAGTACGATGAAAATGGACGTTGTTTCATTTGCTCCGGACGAATGTGAGTTGTGTAAAAAAGACATTCCGTTTATTAAGCCGGGATCTAAGAAAATTAAGTGACATAATAATTTAAATGAAGATTTATCTTATTTAGTTCAATTTTAAAAGGGAAATAAAAGAAAAAAAATTATGGATCAAAGAAAAATTTATAAAACCATAGAAAGTATAGCATCTCAAAAATTCGAAACCGAAAAAGATATGATGATTTCTGTTTTGAACCAGATAGTTGGGATGGAAGATATTCATGTAACCGGAGGCAGGATTTGGCACTTTGATTCTGTTACCGGAGACTATTGTTTATTGTATCAAACCGGAAAAGTTGAAAAAATAAATCAGGATTTTCGCGTTAACATAAAAGAGTATCCTTTATTTGAATTGATAGCCAAGGAAAGAACAGTTTTAGGAAATGAAACAAATCAAGTGTTAAGAGAAAAAGGAATATTTAAATATTCAGCTTCCGGTGTTGGTTCTAGAATTAAGTACATGGACAATCCATATTATGAATATCTTCTGGCTTTAAATAGTGAAAATATTGATGAGGACCTTCGTTTAACTTTGAGCATTATTGCAACAGCTTTAACATCTCAAGTAAAACAGCACCGTTATTCACTTCGAGCAACAAATTTAAAAGCCGATATAAATAAGGGAAGGGAACTCCAAAAAGGAATTCTACCTGAGCATGAATATCATTTTCATGATTATGTAATTTTTGGTTTGTCCGATCCGGCTGAAATCGTTGGAGGTGATTTTTTTGATTATCTTGAAATAGGCACTGAAGGCGATTTGTTAGGTGTAGTACTAGGAGATGCTGCCAGCAAAGGAGTCGCCGCTGCTGCAGAAGCCATGTACATTTCCGGTGCTTTAAGAATGGCATGCAGTTTCGAAATAAAAACCGCAGCTTTAATGAAGCGTATGAATACTTTGGTTAACAAAATATTTAAAGATGAAAAGTTTGCATCTTTGTTTTATGGAGAATTTTCAGCTGATACAAAAGGCTTATTTTTGTATGCAAATGCAGGCCACAATCCGCCAATGTTTGTTAAAGAGGACTCGAATGAGCTAACTACGCTTCAACCAACCGGGCCTGTTTTGGGGCCTTCCCCATCTGCAAAGTTTGGTATTAACAGTATTAATTTTTCGTTAAATGATGTCCTTTTAATTTATTCTGATGGTGTTACAGATTCAATGAATGATAAGTCTGAAAGTTTTGGTGAAGAAAGATTAAGCAATCTGTTAATAAAAAATAAACATCTATCACCCAAAGAGATTGTATACTCTATATTTGATGAATTGATTAAGTATTCTAAAAATGGCGAGTATTCTGATGACAAAACCTTAGTAGTCGTCAAAAGAATGCCATAATATTGCTTTAAAGCAAAGTCTTAAATAATTATTCTTATTTATAGTAAATCTTCAGTAAATAATTTTACTTGATTTATCCCAAGTAATAACTCATAGTTAATTAAGTAAGCAGGAATATGGAACACTGTAAGATTTTAATTGATGAAGTTGCATTATTTCCACAACAAAAACAATTTCAAAAAATTATAAGTAAAACAACTATTATTTTTCTGGTATTGCTGGTTAGCTTTGCAAGCACTCTAGCTCAAACCAAAAAGATAGATTACGGCAACAACCCAAAAGCGGGGCATTATGCTATGGTTAATGGCATTAAGCTATATTACGAGACCTATGGCAGTGGCGAACCGTTGATTATGCTTCATGGTAACGGAGGTTCAATTGAAGCTTTCTCTAACCAGATTCCTTTTTTCGAAAAGTATTATCATGTAATTGCAATTGATAGTCGTCTGCAGGGCAAATCCGGCGGATCACCTGATACTATTTCTTACTCTTTGATGGCTTCTGATTTTAATGCTTTATTAAATCAACTTCATATAGATTCGGCATATGTTTTAGGCTGGAGTGACGGCGGAATTAACGGATTATTAATGGCTTTAAAGTATCCGGATAAAGTTAAAAAATTAGCAATTTCCGGGGCTAATACAACTCCAGATTCTACGGCTTTTAAATATAGCGACATCTTGTCTATGAGAAATTTTGTCGAGCATGATACTACCGCTTCTAAAACAGAAATTGCGCTTAATAAGATGATGCTTGATGAGCCGAATATTTCGTATGATAGTCTGAAACAAATTCACTGCCCGGTATTGGTAATGGCAGGAGATCATGACATAATAAAACCGGACATACTTTGAAAATATTTCAATCAATTCCCGGTGCAGAGCTTTGTATCTTTCCCTAATTCTCATCATAATGCTTTGCAGGAACATTCCAAGCTATTCAATCAAACTGTACTTACTTTTTTTAAAAATAAATAATTACAGTTACTTTAGCTTTGAATGATTCTGCCTTCGGTTATTTTTAAGAAATGATTTCTATAATTAATGCAGCATATTAATAGTTTCGGAAAAATATTCCTTCCAATGTTAATTAGTCCGGAATAGTTCCACATTTAAGCGAAGTGTGTTTATTTCAACTAAACAATTTTATATTTTAATCAAACAAATTTTAAATTGATTTAAGTAAAAAGGAAAAATTTAAAATGATTAAATCAATCAATCCCGCTACTAATGAGGAAATCAAAACTTATCCTGAGATGAGCACCGATCAAATCGATAAAATTATTTCACAATCAAATCAGGCTTTTTTAAAATGGCATAAAACTGATTTTTCCCAGAGATCGGCTTTAATGAAAAAAGCTGCAGAAGTTTTAAGGTCGAAAAAAGATAAATGGGCAGAAGTAATGACTTTGGAAATGGGAAAACCGATAAATCAATCTCGCGGAGAAGTTGAGAAATGCGCCTGGGTTTGTGACTACTTTGCCGAAAATGCAGAAAAATTTCTGGAAGATGAAATAATTAAATCAGATGCATCAAAAAGTTTTGTTACTTACAATCCTTTAGGAGTAATCCTTGCAGTTATGCCATGGAATTTTCCTTTTTGGCAGGTCTTCCGATTTGCTGCACCAAATTTAATGGCAGGAAATGCAGGCGTTCTTAAACATTCATCTAATGTCACCGGATGTGCTTTAGCAATCGAAGAAATATTTAAAGATGCGGGATTTCCTGAAAATCTATTCAGGACTTTGGTAGTTTCTTCAAAAGGTATTAAAGGAGTAATTGAAAATAAATTAATTAGTGCAGTTACTTTAACAGGTAGTGTGCCCGCTGGAAAAGCTGTTGCTTCGATGGCCGGATCGGTGCTAAAAAAGACTGTTCTCGAACTAGGCGGCAGCGATCCATATTTAGTTTTGGAAGATGCCGATCTGGAAAAGACGGCCGATACATGTGTAACCTCAAGGTTGCTGAATGGCGGACAAAGCTGTATTGCTGCAAAACGTTTTATTGTAGTTGAATCTATATATAATAAATTTGAAAGTCTCTTTGTTGAAAAGATGAAGGAAAAGAAAATGGGAGATCCGTTAGATGAAAAAAATTATCTGGGTCCCCAGGCAAGAAATGATTTAAGAGATGAACTGCATTCACAGGTTGTTAAAAGTATTGAGAAGGGTGCCAAGATTTTATTAGGCGGCGAAATACCACAAATGAATGGTGCTTATTATCCTCCTACAGTTCTTTCAGATGTTAAACCTGGAATGCCTGCATACGATGAAGAATTGTTTGGGCCGGTAGCAGCTTTAATAAAAGCTAAGGATGAAAAAGACGGAATTAGAGTTGCTAATGACAATAATTTTGGATTAGGCGCAGCAGTTTTTACTTCCGATGTAAAAAAAGGAGAGAGGATTGCAAAAGAAGAATTACAAGCAGGATGTTGTTTTGTAAATGAATTTGTTAAATCAGACCCGAGATTGCCATTTGGAGGCATTAAAGAATCAGGATACGGCAGAGAACTTTCAGCAATTGGAATAAAAGAATTTGTTAACATAAAAACAGTTTATGTTAAATAAATTCTAAGATCTAATCTTCTGGACATTTGGGAATGGTAAAAGTAAACTTACTTCCGACTCCCAGTTCGCTTTCAACCCAAATTCTGCCGTTGTTCTTTTCAATCATTTCTTTGCATATTATTAATCCTAAACCTGTACCTTTTTCATTTTCAGTTCCTAAAGTTGAATGTTGAGTATCAATTCTAAAAATATTTTCCTTTCCTTTATGAGAGATTCCCACACCATTATCAGCAACTGTAATTTCAAAATAATTATCTTTTTCTATGGATGAAATTAAAACAGTCCCATTGATGTTGGTAAATTTTATTGCATTCGAAATTAAATTTTGAAGAGTAGATTGAAGCATATATGAATCTGCAAAAACAAAAACGTCACTTTCAACATTGTTAGTTACTTTAATATTCTTATTTATAGAATTGGCATTTAAAATCGTTTTTACTTCGTTTACTTTTTCAGATAAGTTAATTTTTACAGGATCAAATTGCTGTCTGCCTGTTTGTATTCTAGCCCAATCTAGTATATTGTCAACTAACTTAAACTGATTTTTCAATAAGCCATGAATCTCAGTTATAAAATTATCTCTTTCATATTCACTTAAAGTATGTTGTTCACTAGCAAGAATTTCCGACATACCCAACAAAGGCTGGAAAGGCCCTTTTAAATCGTGAGCAATAATTGAAAAAAGTTTATCTTTACTTGCATTTAATTCTTTTAACTTTTTCTCCGACTCTTCCAGTTGTTTGTTAAGTTTAGCTAATTGAGAAGCTTTCTGCTCTAACAAATCTTTATTTTCCTTCAAACGCTTAGTATAATTTATTAATTCTTCAGACGTTTTCTTTCTGTTTATTGCTAAGGCTATTTGTTCTGATACAAATACAAGAACTTGTTTTTCTGTCTCAGTGTATGCAAACTCATTTTGATAGTCCTGTACTACCATTACACCAAAAGTTTTTCCCTCTAATTTTAACGGAACGCCAACCCAGACAGGAGAATATGAGCCAACTAATTCAATTTCATTATTTCTCTTTAGTTCAATCTCTTCTTTTTCTCTTATTATTGCCTCCTTTCCCGTACGTAGGACATAATCTGTTAATCCCTTTCCCAATTTTCTTGGGGGAGGCGGTGGATCAACTTTATCAACAAAATAAGGGAAGGATAGTAAATCAGTTTTCTCATCATATAATGCAATGTAAAAATTATCTGCGGACATTAACCCTTTAATTACTTCGTGTATTTTAGTAAAGAGCGTCTGCATATCCTCGGTTGTATTTACTGACTCGGAAATTTTGTATAAAGCGGTTTGAATTTTTTCGAATTTCTTTCTTTCAGTTATATTATGAATAGTTGCCTGAGCTAATTTTTTACCACCAAGCACAAAACCATTGAGAGAAACTTCGGCATCGATAAGTTTACCCTTTTTACTTTTATGCTGCCAATAAAAATATTGCGGTTCATCTTCTAAAGCCGCGTTTATTTTTTCAAGAGCAGATTTTCTGGAGCTTCTACCATCGGGCTGGATCTCAGGTGAGAATTCCCACGGAGAGTGATTAATTATATCTTCCTTCGAGCATTCGAATAGATTACAAAACTGTTCATTGCATTCCTCAAATTTGTCAGTCATTATGCAAATTGCTTCAGCTGAATCCTCAAAGAGAATTCGGAAGCGTTTTTCGCTTTCAATCAAAGCTTCTTCTGATTTCTTTTCCCGTGTAACATCCCTAAAGCTCCAAACCCGGCCGACAATTTCTTCATTCAATTTTTGCGGTAAAGAATATCGTTCAAATAATCTACCGTCCTTAAATTCTAGGAGATCATAACTTTCCATTTCCGGATGGTCGTATAAGTATTCAACCTGTTTAAGAAAAGCATCTGGATCTTTTAGGTCTTTATTAACATAAGCCAGAACCTTTTCGCCGTCACCACCTGCAATTAACTTAGCAGGTAAGTTCCACATCTTCAGAAATTTCTGATTATAACCTGTGATTTTGCTATGCCCATTTATAACGAGAAGTCCATCGGCAGTTGATTCTAGTGTCGCATTTAAAAGTGAAAGAGTTAATTTAAGGTGTTGTTCAGCTGCTTTCCGCTCGGTAATGTCTGTTGCCACACCAATTACTGCAACAGGATTACCTTCAGTATCATTTATTGAGGTTGTAGATAAGAAAATAGTAAATTCAGTTCCGTCTTTGCGTCTATTAAGTACTTCGCCTTGCCAACCGTTTTGCAGTGATTGATTATGTATTAGAGCAGATAATTTTTCATCATTGGAAGTTGTTCGGACAATATCAATTTTTTTGCCCAGCAACTCATCTTTAGTATAACCATAAGTTTTTACAAATGCATCGTTAATAAATATTATTCTCCTGCTCATATCGGTTATAGTTATGCATTCGCTAATATTTTTCAGTGCTTGAGCTAAAATAAGTATCTGTTTTTCGTTTCTTTTTCTCTCTGTAATATTACGGAAGATTCCAAGTGTATAAGGAATTTTATTTTCAAATTCAAAAAAGGAATTTGAAACTCCAAAATTTATTATTTTCCCATTCCATAATTTAAGTTCATTTTCTACATAGGGTAGAATAGTTCTCTCTTTAAATCTTTCTTTATGTTTTTGTATTATTTCTAAACTTTTATTTTTCTCATATATTACTGATAACGGTTTCCCTTCTAAATCTTTTTTCTTTTTCTTTACCATTCTACAAAAAGCTTTATTCACCATAATTATTATTCCATTCTCATCTGTAAGTCTCATACCGTCAGCGGAGGTGTCCCAAATCATTTTAAAAAGTTTTATTGATTTCTTCTCGGACTGCTCATTTTGTTTTTGCCTGGTTATATCATTAGTAATTATTATAACCTGGTTTTTATTTAGAGGCGATATAACAGAATTAAATGAATATTTTTTATTATTAACTTTAATTGAGTACTTGAAAGAAATTGTTTCTTTTTTGTCTAATGCTTTCTCGATATTATTCAGAATAGAGTTAGCCTGCTTTGAAGGAAGAGAATCGAAGATAGTTCTTGTTTTTAATTCCTTTTGGTTTTTGTTTAATATTTTTTGATTATCCTTTTTAAGGATTTTTAAAAATCTGCCATGCCTGTTCAATACGGCAACTTCGCCGTGTATGGTTTCTAAAAGGGCTTTAATTTCAAATTTGGAATTTTTTAATTCACGAATTGTCTGGTTGATATCTTCCCCGGTCTTTTGGGATTTGTTTTTAATCCTTTGTAAACCTGTAAATTCATTATTTAATTTGATCTTACTTTTTCCCCGATTATTCATTTTACTTGCATAATTTATATAGTAATTAAATTTATAAAATTATTTTATAACTAAATACTGATTAATTTTGAATATTTATTAGGAATAATAACCAGAAATAGTTAAAAATTTATTTATGCAGAATATTGTTCATTAAATTTATCAAACTTTCTTTATCGAAAGGTTTTGAAATATAATGAGTACATCCACCTTGAAGAAATTTTTCTCTGTCTCCATCTAAAGCATAAGCTGTTAAAGCCACAATAGGAGTTTGAGAATATGCATGATTCTTTCTTATTTCTTTAGTTACATCTAGCCCATTTAAACCAGCCCCAAGATTGATGTCCATTAAAACAGCATCAAATACCTTTTCATTTACTTTGTTAAGAGCCTCCCGACCATTTATTGCAGCTTCAATTAAGCAAACATTTTTTAAAATTATTTTTGCAATATCAATTGTAACCTGATCATTATCGACTAACAATACATTCGGAAGATTTGAACTAACCGTATGTTTTGATTGAGTTAACTTATTCCTTTTAATTTTTGCTTTACTATCCTTTGTCTTTACCTCGGGAAACCGAAGGACAAAAGTAGAGCCTTTGCCCACCTTACTTTCTAAGAAGATTTCGCCGCCAAGCAAATCTACATATCTTTTTGTAATTGTCAATCCAAGTCCGCTGCCTTCGTATTGCCTATTGATACCTTCACTTGCCTGCCTGAATTCTTCAAATATAATCTTTTGACTTGCTTCGGGAATGCCTATCCCGCTATCTTTTATTTTAATTAATGCAAAACGCTTTTGTCCCTCTTTAATACTGTCTGCCTCAACATTTATTCCGCCGTGTTCGGTATATTTTATAGCGTTATTTAAAAGGTTAAAGACTATTTTATTAAAAATATGAGCATCCAAACTAGCGCTTATTTCCTCATCAACTATTTTAAGATTGAGATATAAATTATTTCTTTCCGCAATATTTGCAAAACTTCTTACTGTATCAGCAACAAGATGTGATACATTATGCGGCTTTCTATTTATTTCAATTTTCTGAGCTTCTAATCGGGAAAAATCTAAAAGTGAATTTAGAGTCTCCATCAATCTTCTTCCTGAAGAATAAATGGATTCGGCCATTTCTTTTTGTTCGGGATCTTTCAATTCATTTTTAAAAATTTCGGCAAATCCCAAAATACCAACTAATGGTGTCCTTAGTTCATGACTCATGGTTGCAAGAAAGTTTCCCTTAAGCTTATTCATTTCTTCCGTTTTTTCCTTTGAGGCAATCAACTGTTTTTCAGCAATATTTTTTTCTGTTATATCCTCTATAGTGCCTTCAAGGTAATATTTTTTCTTTCCTTTTACTTTTATTAAACGGGAATTCATCCTTACACTAATTTCTGTTCCGTCCTTTTTCCTAAATTCTGTTTCAAATCCGACTACTTTTCCTTCCTTAAATGCTTTCTCAACAAATAAAGCTCTATCATTTAGGTCCAGGTAAATATCATTCATGGGATTATCAGGAATTTCAGACAATGATGAATAGCCAAGCAACTTTACTAATGCATCGTTTGCCATTAAAATTTTTCCGTCAACAGTAGTTCTATAAATTCCAATAGTAGCATTTTCGTATAAACTCTTAAAACCATCTCCATTTGACTTCAGTATTTTTTCCAATTTTTCTTTTTCATCAATAATATCTTTTAGCTTGGCAATCTTTTTTTGCAGCTGCTTTATCTTAGTCTCTAATTTATCCTTACTCATTTTATGATCATTCATTTTGAATTATTTCCTATATAATTAAAATGATTTTAAACTGGCAAAATTACCTTTCCTTAGTAATTTTTTTAGAAGAAAAGGCCGGATATTATTTATATCCTAAATATAAAATAATTAATATGATACTTTAAAATATTTTATTGATTAATCTAATTATTCCTTTAAATCGAAACTTTTTAATTTTGTTTGAAGAATAATTTTTATTGATGAAATTCTGAAAACTAACTGATAACTGAGATTCTATTTTATTAAATAGTTATTATTCATGTAGGATTAATAAAGGATACAATTTAACTTAATTCTAAAATTTTAACTAAATTTTAATGAAATATTTTTACAAATACTAATCCATTTTGTGATTTGAATAATTATAAGCTTTTAATCCAGTATGACGGCACTAACTATTGCGGATGGCAAATTCAGTTAAATCAGCCTACTATTCAACAAAAAATTACGGATGCTGCCCAGTTAATTTTAAAAGAAAAAGTAAACCTGCTCGGTTCAGGCAGGACAGATACCGGTGTGCATGCCTTAGGCCAGGTGGCCAATTTTAGTACCGGCGACGAATTAGACATTTACAGATTTAAGCATTCAATAAACGCAATTCTTCCAGTAGATATTTCTATAAATAAAATAGAAAAGGTACAAAATGAGTTCCATTCAAGATTTGATGCTAAGAAAAGAAGCTACCTCTATTTATTTTCAAAACTTAAATCTCCGTTTTATGATAGGTATTCATATTTTTATCACAATGAAATAGATTGTGAATTGTTAAATAAATTGAGCAGATCACTTTTGGGTGAAAAAGATTTTTCTTCTTTTGCGAGGAAAAACACTGATACAAAAAATAAAATTTGCAATATTTATGAAGCTTATTGGAAAAATACTTCAAACTTAATAATCTTTAAAATAGAAGCGGATCGATTCCTTCACGGTATGGTAAGGACAATCATCGGAACTTTATTGAAAGCAGTAAAAAATAATTATGATAATAAATATCTTGAAAATATTATTGAACAGAGGGATCGCGAAACTGCCGGCGAAGCAGTCCCTGCAAAAGGCTTGTTTTTATATAAGGTAAAATATTAAAAATGTTTAATTTTAAATCCAAAACAGTTTTAGTTACAGGCGGCTCAAGAGGTATTGGTGAAGCTTGTGTAAAATTATTTGCCGATGCAAATGCCGATATTGCCTTTACTTACAATTCAAACAAAAAAAATGCTGAGGAATTGGTAAAGAAATATTCATCAGTTATTAAAATTAAAGCATATAAAATTAATTTAAGTAAGAGAGATGAGATAGAGAAAAATGTAAATGAAATAATTTCTGAATTCGGCAGGATCGATGTATTAGTTAATAATGCAGGAATTTGGGAGTACGGAAAAGCTGATGAAATGAGTCTGGAACAATGGGAAAATACAATTAAAATAAATCTTACCGGCACGTTTATTTTTACTAAATCTGTGATTCCATTAATGAAAAAAAATAAGTTCGGAAGAATAATAAATATAACTTCAACTGCAGGGCAAAGAGGCGAGCCATTTTATTCGCATTATGCTGCATCGAAAGGGGGTATAATATCATATACAAAATCTCTTGCTTCTGAACTGGGAGAATATGGTATAACTGTTAACAGTGTTGCTCCCGGGTGGGTAATTACTGATATGACCAAGGATGTTTTTGCCGATAAAGAATATCGAGAAAAAGTTCGAAATGAAATTCCAGTAAAAAGAATTGCCGAAGCTGAAGATATAGCCGGGCCGGTTTTATTTTTAGCTTCAGATTTGGCTAAACATATAAACGGAGAAATATTAAATGTGAACGGTGGTTCGGTATTGTGCGGATGAATTAATTTTATTAGCAATTTTTAAGTTTAGTTAAAATAATAAAGGTTTTAAAATGGATTTTCTTGCTCAGTTACATCCTAAAATTGTTCATTTTCCTATAGCATTTTTCTTGGCTTACGTACTATTCGAATTAATTGGGATTATCTTTAAAAGAGATTTCTTCTTAAAAGCCGCACATTTAATTTTATTCCTTGGCGTACTAGGTGCTATTGCGGCAGTGTTAACCGGCAACTCCGCACAGCAGGCCGCTAAACAGCTAAGCAAAGCTGGAGTATCCATAAATATGAAAGCTATAGGAAATCACGAAGACTTTGCAAATTTTACAATGTGGTATTTTACAGGACTTCTAGTTTTCAGAACTTTTTTAGTTCTTAAAAAGAAATTTTCCGGCAATGTTAGATACCTATTCATTTTACTTGCGGTAATCGGTTCATTTTTAGTGTATCAAACAGGTGAACTAGGAGGCAAACTTGTATATAAATATGGGATTGGTACTGATGTTATAAAAACTGAAATTCGAAAGTAAATTTTTGTGAATAATAAACTTAAATTTTCTACAATCGTTTACGCAGTCCTTGTTACAATTTTTTTAGAACTTATATTAAAATATTTTAATCTTGATTCTTATATAATATTTGCCGGTTTCAGATTTCACCTAAGCCTGGTAGTACCATTTCCCTTTATTTTAAAATTTGATCAGCTTAAAAACATAAAGAAAATTTTGCGGAATCCTATCTATAATAAAACATTCCAGCCGCTCAAATGGGTATTTATACCGCTAGCTTTAATTTTAATTTCTCTATATATCTTTAAAAAAATAAAAATTGGTGATCCTGATTATTTCTATGAATTCGGCCTATCATCCATAATAGATTATCCAATTTATTTCTTGTGGAATGTTCCGCAGTTATTAATGGCTTCAATTTTCTTAATTCTTATTCAGCCGCTATTTAAATCTCATATACTCTTCACTACTCTTATAATAATCTTATTATGCATAACGGAATATTTACCAATCGGTGCGCAAAAATTTGATTTTTACAATGTAGTATCACTATTTATTTCAGCTGCAATAATAAGTTTAATCATAAAATATTTCCAGAATATTTACTGGCTTTCAATTATAATATTTTCAATATTTTGGATTAATCTTTTAACTTTTGGAAGTCAATCACCAACGTTAATTCACATTTTATTCGCTGCAAATTATAATTCATGGGAAGGCTTTTTTGAAGTGAGTAAAAACATCTTTAACTTATTGCTTCCGATCCAATTAGCAATCACAGCTATTTTAATTTCGATATCTGCAATAAAAAAGAAAACAATTATTTAATGTTATTTTTTAAGAGAATTTATTATTTCGTATTTTTAATACATCAAGTCCGAAAAATTTTTAATTAATGAAAAGAATAATTTTATTTTTAGTATTAATAAACTTTGCTACTTTATTCCCTCAAGGAATTTCAGGTGACCATGCTCAAGGAGTTTTTATTGCTGTAGCAGTCGGTCCAAGAATTCCCATAAATTATTTTGCTAATTCATCAGACCTTGGTTACGGATTTAATGTTGAAGTTTCATATACAAATGATGCATACCTGCCAGTTTTTGTATATGGTAAAATTGGATTTGATCAATTTCCTGGCGCACAGCAATTTTATGAAGTAACAGATTATTCTAATTACTCAACGAATGCCTTACCTTTAAGCCTTGGTGTGAGATATTTTTTTCCGCCTTTAGTTGAGAACGTAGTACTTTTTATGCCTATTGTCGAGGCTTCGGCTGATTATGTTTATTTCCAGAAACTTCATCAATTTAAACCTGCTTCAGGCAAAAGTAATTACCTGGAAGACGTCTCTAAATTCGGTTTCACTGCCGGTGTAGGGCTTTCAATGTTCATGCTGGAAATCGTTGCATCATATCATTATGTAAAAACAAATCAGTTTATATCTTTGGATCTCAGGGTTAGACTTCCATTGTACATCAGTTTATAAGAGAGGTTAAAATGTCATACCAAAATTTATTATTAAGCGTAAAGGAAAACATTGCTGTTGTTACAATTAATCGTCCTGAAAAATTGAATGCGCTCAATTCTGATTTAATTGATGAATTGAAAAAAGTGTTCACAGAAATAAATAAGGATGAAAAAATTTCTGTTGTAATTTTAACAGGCGGTGGTGAAAAAGCATTTGTAGCAGGTGCCGATATTTCCGAACTTAATAAGCTGGATATGATAAGTGCAAAAGCTTTTTCGGAAAAAGGACAGGAAGTATTCAACTTAATTGAAAATTTAAATAAGCCTGTTATTGCCGCTGTCAATGGCTTTGCACTTGGCGGCGGTTGTGAACTCGCCTTATCTTGTCATATACGGTTAGCTTCCGATAATGCAAAATTCGGACAACCAGAAGTCAGCCTCGGAATTATACCTGGTTATGGAGGTACTCAGAGATTAACCCGTTTAATAAATTCCGGCAGAGCTATGGAATATATTTTAACAGGCGATATGATAGATGCTAATGAAGCATTTAGAATTGGTCTTGTTAATCGAGTTTATCCAAGGGAAGAGTTAATGACAAAAGCAACAGAGATGGCGAATAAAATTGCTTCAAAGGCAGGGAATGCAGTTAGGCTGGCTGTTAAAGCGGTAAATGCAGTGGACGAGGTTTCTTCAAAAGAAGGACAGAATTATGAAGCAAGTCTTTTTGCTCTATGCTGCGGCACCGAAGATTTTAAAGAAGGAACTTCTGCCTTTCTGGAAAAAAGAAAGCCTGTATTTAAGAATAAATAATATCTAACCAAACCTACTTTTATTTTAATGAATGTTTCTCCACGTAAGAAAAAGATAATTCAAGTATTATTTGCATTGGCGGTAATTACACTTATTGCAAATATTATTCTCGCTAAAGTTTATAAACTTCCCAAACCGGAAAAGCTTGAGAGCTTAAATTCAAATATTATAAATACAAAATTTCTTAGCGCTGTTAATGATTTCGGACTTCAAAAAGATTGGATTAAAACTTTAAAAACTAAAAAATCTAATGATGCCGATTATTCTTATTTGATTAATGTACCTAAAGATTTGCCGATACCGGTTATCTTAGTTGAAATTTATTCTTCTTTTAATCGGACTAAAGTTAAGATAAAATCAACGGAAGAAAAGGTAGGAGGTAAAACTTCATTAAGTCTTTTTTCAGGGGAATCAATTAAAACTTACGGCTCAATTTATCTACAAAGATAATTTAATTAGAAATTGCGGAAGTGTCGGCCTCTTGGTGTCTGATATTGATAAGCTTAAAAGTAAAGATATCGGAAAGCTTATTCAATTTCCGCAAACATATACAGTGCTGCTCCTTCCTTCAAAATTATCGCTTAGTTTGAAAGACAGCCTATTGAATAATAGAAAAGAATATGCTGTACTTTTAAATGATGATATTAATGATTTGGATTTTAAACTAAATAAAAGTTACTCCAAAAATAGGCTGGGCATTGTAATACGTACAATTATTGGAGCTTTTCCCCATGCGGTCTTTTATGTAATTGATGATGCATCTAATCTTTATCACTCACCGGTATTTTCATTCATTAAAGAAGAATTTGCAAAAAGAAAAATTAAATTGATTAAAGAAAGTGCTTTTATTCATATCCATGAGGGAAATTCTGAAGAAGTGCAAGAATCATTGAAAGATGTTATTAAGCCGACAAAATTAGGCGATCAAAAATTAGTCATGCTTCATGCCGATAATTTTGAACTCGCACGGCCGGAAATTTTTAGCCTGATTAAAATAGGATATAAATTTATAAATCCTTCTAAGATTGTATTGAATAAAGGGGATAAGAAAAGTTCCTCAAAATAGATAAAGAAGATATTTTAATACTGAAATAAAACAAGTTTTTTAATTACCTAATTGATTTCCCCTCTCGTCAACCTCAATAACTTCACCAAGCTTCAATTCATTTATTTGATTCATAATTTTATCTTTTTCGCCTACAAGAACTGTAACAACCTGTTCCGGGGAAACATGTTTAACGGCGGCATCGTTTACATTTTCCATAGAAACGTTATTGACGTTTTGTAAATATGTGTTAAAATAATTATCCGGCAGCGAATGTAAAATTATTCCGGCTAAATTGGTTGCTACTTGTTTATACGTTTCAAAATTGGCTGGAAATTTTCTAATAATTGATGACTTGGCAAATTCTAGTTCACTTGGCAGTACACCTTGTTTTATATTGCTTAATTCATTAAAAATTTCTTTTACTGCATTCCCGGTATTTTCCGATGACACAGATGTAGAAACATAAAAGTAAGCTTCGTTTTTATAATAATTAAACTGAGAGTGTGCGCCGTAAGTATAACCTTTTTTTTCCCTTAAATTTAAATTTATTCTGCTTGTAAACTGGCCTCCGAGAATTGTGTTTAGAATTGATTTAGAAAAATAATCACCATCATTTCTCTTTGCTGAATAATGTCCCATCCGGATTTCTGTCTGTACCGAGTCCTTTTTATTTACAACATAAATCTTTGATAAATTATCTTTTCTCTGATACAAAATTTGAGGGGGGAGTGGAGAGGATTTCCAATCTTTAAAATATTTATTTAATTGTCCTTGAAGTTGACTTAAAGTTGTATCTCCGACAACAACTAAAGCTGAATTATTTGGATGGATATATTTTAAGTAAAAGTTTTTTAAATCTTCTACAGAAATATTTTTTACATCCTCATCATAACCGATAGTTTGAGAAGCGTAAGGATTTTTATTTCCGAATAAAAGTTTTTCAAAAACGGAATCGGCAATTTCGTCCGGCTCATCTTTAATCTGTAATATTCTTGTTATTACTTTTCTCTTTTCCCGTTCAAAATCTTGTTCGCTTAAATGAGGTTTTGTTAAGACCGTAGAAAATAATTCAAGCGATCTTTCGAAATTTTCCGACAAAGACTGAAGCGAAAAATAAATGCTGTCCTGAGTACTGTGCACACTAAAATTTGAGCCGAGACGGTCAAACTCATCGCTTAAAGCTAACGCATCGTAATTTCCTGCACCTTCATCTACAGCCATTGCAAATAAATTTGAAGTCCCTTTTTTGCCGTCAGGATCGAAAGTGCTTCCTGCATTTACTATTAAATTTAACTGCACTAAAGGAAGTTTATTCTTTTGAATAAAATATACTTCTAAACCATTTTCGAGTTTAAATTTTTCAATTTTTGGCAGTGCAAATGTAATTTGACCGGATTCTTTCGGTTTAATGTTTCTATCCATTGTTTCCATAATTAATTTCCTTTACGAATTTGGGATTACATTTAACTCAACATACGGCTTAGTTAAATATTTTTCCGCCACTCTTTTAATCCCTTCACTTTGAACATCTTCATATCTCTTTAAATCGAAATTAAATGAGTTAGGCTCATTTAAAAAGTAATTGTAAGAGTTAATTTGATCGGCTAAAGAATCAATATTCTGCATAGAAAAAATAAAACTTGACTTTATCCCGTTCTTGGATTTAATTAATTCTTCAGGAGTCACTCCTTCTTTTCTTATTTTATCAAGTTCATTAAATATTTCTTCTTTTAATTTATTTAATTTGACTCCCGGTTTAGCTGTTGCAACTATAAAAAAGAATCCTGCAAACTTTCCTGAGAACTGATACGCAGAAATATCCTGAGCAAGTTCTTTATCAAAAACTATATTTTTATATAATCTTGAATTTTTAGAACCGGCAAGAATATCTGATAGTATATCCAATTCCGCATCATCTTCACTGTAAGCAATATCAGAATGCCAGCCAATATAAATCCGTTCAAGCTGAACTTTGTCTTTATGAGTAAGAAAGATATTTTCTTTTAGAGCAGGAGCAATTACCGGTTTTATTGCAGTATGATTATTACCCGGAATATTACCGAAATATTTTTCAATTAGTTCTTTCGTCTTTGAATTATCGAAGTCCCCGGCAATTGCCAATGAAGCATTTGAAGGAGAATAATATTTTGTAAAAAATGAAGAAACATCTTCAAGTGTATAGCTTGATATATCGGGTATATACCCGATTGTAGGCCAGCTGTAAGGATGCTCTTTAGGAAAGAGATTTGATAAAAGCATTTCCCAGGCAAGCCCGTAAGGCTGGTTATCATATCGTTCCAGCCTTTCATTTTTAACAACACCAATTTGATTGTCTAATTTTTCCTGGGTCAGCGCAGGCAGAAAATATCCCATTCTATCAGATTCCAGCCAAAGAACAAGTTCCAAAAAATTTGACGGCACTTTTTCATAATAATTAGTTCTGTCAAAACTTGTTGAACCGTTTAAGTTTCCGCCGGCTTCTTGTATAAATTTAAAATGCATTTCCTTCTGCACATGTTCCGATCCTTGAAACATCATGTGCTCAAATAAATGTGCTATACCGGTTTTGCCTCTTTTTTCATTAGCAGAACCGACTTTATACCAAATATTTGCAGCAACCAATGGAAGGGTATCATCTTTATAAAGAATTACTTCAAGGCCGTTCTTCAGCTTATACTTTTCGTATTCAATGTTTAATATGTTCATAATTCATAATTATTTTTTAAGGAAAAAGGGCAGGATAGTCCCGCCCTTCAATTAATTTACGATTAAATTTAATTAAAAACTTTTAATGCAAAAGTTTTAAAATTCTATCCGGCCGGATCGATCCGATTAATTTAAAGAAATTAATAAATGGTATATCTCTGTTCCATGAGAATAGGACGATAAACGCTTCGCCTTCTATATTGTCGCTGGGAACGAATCCCCAATAACGGCTGTCGGCGCTGTCGTCACGGTTATCTCCCATCATAAAATAATAATCTTTTTTAAATGTATAGGAAGTAACAGGTTTCCCTTCAATGGTCACAATACCATTATTTACTGCAACAACTCGTTTACCATATTCGCGATCAATAATTATTTCCCATTGTTCCACACTGTTTGTATTTAATTGAATTGTATAACCTTTTTTAGGGACAATTATTGGCCCATAATTATCTTCATTCCATTGCATTCCTCTCGGGAAAATATCAGGGTTAACCATACTTGCAGGTTTAGTGTAAGGTTCCATATACAAAATATGCGGTGGAATCCAAAATTGTTTGTGGTTTACATAGACAACTTTATTTATTACCTGGATTGTGTCTCCGGGAAGTCCGATGCAGCGTTTTACGTAATTTACACCCAGCTCTTTTGCTTTTAAAAGATCTCTGTCGCCCGGGTATTCAAAAACAACAATATCTTTCCTATGAACTTTACGCAGTGCCGGTAACCTGAAGTGAGGTATTTCTATCTGGGTGAATGGAATATATTTGGGTGATTCGGAGCCGTATACAAATTTATTTACCAATACAAAATCACCGACAAGGATTGTATCCTCCATTGAACCGGTAGGAATTCTTGTATTTTGAACGATGAATGTGATTATAAAAAAAGCGGCAATTGCAGCAAAAATCAATGATTCAATAAATTCCTTTGCTTTTTCCTTTTGTGTTTTTGGCCGTTTCTCTTCTTCTTCAGATTTAATTCCTAAAAATCTCTTTAAGCCGCTTTTAAATGACAATTTATTTCTCCAAAAGTGAAAGTATTAAATAATAATTACAGTAATAATTTAAATTTAGGTAAAAATTAGCCCATTCCAAGTATTTAAGATCAAAATGAATATACTGCGTTTCTTAATTCGAAGTCAGTTTAAGGATTTGCAGCTAAATCAGAATACTAATGTAAAAGTAATAAAATTCTGTCAGGTCTTATAGAACCTATCAGCCTAAAAAAATCTGTGAAAGGAATATCTCTATCCCATGAAAACAAAGTTATAAAAGCTTCGGCTTCAACATTATCTCTTGGAACGAAACCCCAATAACGACTGTCCCAGCTTTCGTCCCGGTTATCACCCATCATAAAGTAATAATTCTTTTTAAAAGTGTATGAAGTGACCGGTTTCCCTTCTATTTTCACAACGCCGTTTTGTACTGAAACAACTTTCTTTCCATATTCACGGTCAATCGTAATTTCCCATTGTCCGACATTATAAATATTTAAGGGAATTGTGTAGCCTTTTTTAGGAACAACCAACGGACCGTAATTGTCCGGATTCCATGGCATTCCTTTTGGGAAAATATCCGGACTTGTAATCTCTTTAGGAGTAGATTCATAATTGGTATAAAGTATGTGTGCTGGAATCGGAAATTGTTTATGATTTACATACACAACTCTGTTAATTACCTGAATTGTATCACCCGGAATTCCGATGCATCTTTTTACATAGCTAACTCCCAGAGTTCCGGCCTTTACTACGTCACGGCCGCCGGGAAATTCAAAAACTACAATATCATTTCTATGGGGATCTTTTAGTGCAGGAAGCCGGAAGTGTGGAATAGCGATTTGTGTAAAAGGAATATACCTGGGAGATTCTGATCCGTAAATGAATTTATTTATTAGAACAAAATCACCAACAAGAATAGTATCTTCCATCGAGCCTGTCGGTATCCTTGTATTTTGTACGACAAAAGTAATAATAAAGAAAGCGGCAACAGCGGCAAATAATAAAGACCCGATGAATTCCTTAACTTTTTCCTTTGGAGTTTTTGGCTTTTGGCCTTCTTCTTCGGATTTTGCGGCAAAAATTTTTTTAATACTTTCTTTAAATGCCAATGATTACTCCACAATAGGAATTAAAATATTCAATTATTTTTTAGAGCTCCCAATTTATCTTTTAGAATTTTATTTACTATTTGAGGATTCGCTTTCCCTTTCGTTTCCCGCATTACCTGGCCGACAAAGAATCCAAATACTTTTTCTTCACCATCGATAAATTGCTTTACCTGTTTTTGATTATTATTTAATATTTGTTCAATTGCATTTTCAATTTCAGAAGAATCGGAAATTTGTACGAGATTTTTCTCTTTTACGATTACTGACGGCTTTTTATTTTCTTTAAGCATTATTGGGAAAACATCTTTCGCAATTTTTCCGCTTATCGTTCCGTTTTTAATAAGATTTATTAATTCTCCTAAATTTTCCGCCGGAACAGAAAATTCTTTTATATCTATTTTCTCTTCATTTATAATTTTTAAAACATCAGTCATTATCCAGTTGCTTGCTGATTTAAAATCGTCTGTTACTTCTGCGACTTTTTCATAATAATCTGCGGTGGATTTTGTCTGAGTTAAAATATCTGCATCATATTTGGGAATATTATATTGAGTTATAAATCTTTCTTTTCTTAAATCAGGAAGTTCAGGCAATCCTTTTGAAATCTCATTTTTCCATTCATCATTAACAATAACGGGTACTAAATCCGGATCGGGGAAATATCTGTAATCATGAGCTTCTTCCTTACTCCTCATTGATGATGCTTCATTTAAATCTGCATTCCACAGTAGAGTTTCCTGAACAACTTTTCCGCCGTCTTCAATAATTTCAATTTGTCTTTCTATCTCATAGGTTAAAGCTTTTTCAACGTTCCTAAACGAATTCATATTTTTAATTTCGGTTTTAGTACCGAGCTTTTCTTCACCTTTTAACCTGACAGAAACATTTGCATCGCATCTAAGCGAACCTTCTTCCATGTTGCCGTCGCATATTCCCAAATACTGCACGATCTGTTTAATCTTTGTTAAGTAAAGATATGCTTCTACGGGAGTTCTCATATCAGGTTCGCTGACAATTTCCATTAAAGGAACTCCGCAGCGATTTACATCAACTAAAGTATCATAAGATTGATCATGAATAGATTTCCCTGCATCTTCTTCCATGTGAATTCGAGTAATTCCAATTCTTTTGACTTGTCCTTCCGGAAGAGTTACATCGATATGTCCGAATTCGCAGATTGGTTCTTCGTATTGTGAAATTTGATAACCTTTCGGCAGATCAGGATAAAAATAATTTTTTCTTGCAAAAATAGATTTTTCATTTATTGTACAGTTGGTTGCAAGTCCCATCAGTACGGTAAACTCAACAACTTTTTTATTTAATACAGGAAGAACTCCGGGATGACCGAGACATACCGGGCAGACATTGCTGTTTGGTTCATTCCCGAATTTTGTTGAGCATCCGCAGAATGCTTTGGATTCGGTTAATAATTGGGCATGTACTTCAAGACCAATTACGGCTTCGTATTTATCGTTCATTTTGATTTTTTTGATTTTCGAATTTCAAATATAAAAAAGAAATGGTACATATAGAAAGACTAAAACTAATTTTAAAAATGTGAATGTCCTCGGCATATCAGTCCCATCTTTAAAAAAAAATTTAAGAAAAATTTTAGTTGTTTAAAGAAAATTATTTGAGTACATTGTTTCTAGAAAATGTTAAATAGCGGGAGAAAAATGGGAAGCAAGTCTAATTCAATCTTTTATTTTAAATAATTTGATTATTATTTAATACTGCAATATTAATTCGGTGAAAGTATTATTAACATACTATGCAACGGACAATGCTTTAATATTCCTTATTTTTTATCAAATCTGTTTTTAACATTAAACGACGTATCAAGAAATTTTTTTATGTACAAATAAGGGCGAGTTATGAAAACAAAAACTGGTTTTGGGGTAATATGGATTATTATACTAACAATCATAGAAGCATTTTTCTCAAATTCCTATTGCCAGAAATTTAAATTAACAAATATAAACTCAACAGAATATTCTATAGATAGAATTGCACAACAAGTGTATTTCAAAGACTTTTTTACAGATACTGTAAGAAGATTGAGTTTAAATAGTATGAATATTGAGAAAACAAATAAATTAGTTCTTTTACCTTTTTTTGCTAACAAACATCATTTTATTCTTTTTAGTAATAATACGAATTATGGAGACAGCAATAACAGTATATGTCTATACAATTTAGATAACAAATCTTATTATCAAATTACGGATACTCTAAAGTTCATTGCTGGTTCAGAATATTATGGATCTTTTTCACCAAACGACAGTAATTTTATATTCCCCGGATTATATTTTGCGCTTAGTGATAGCTCACTCAATCCACTTAAAATAAATGTATCCGTTGATTACCAAACTAACGATGCATGGCCACAGTGGAGCAGCGACAGCAGTTTTGTTTTTTTGTCTTTTGAGAAAACGATAGCAGAATATTTTCTTAAATCGAAAAGGATAGATACATTAGTAACAGGAAATACCCGCATCTCTGGGTTTGCATATAATATAAGACATAAAATTTTAGCTTACAGCAAATATGAAAACTATCCGGGTATATATTTTCATTGCCAGGATAAACAAATTGATACACTTGTATTTGGTACTATAAGAGATGATTCCAGTTCTTTATGCTGGCGAGAGCCTATAACATTAGAAGCGCTTTGCTGGTCACCGGATGAAAGCAAGTTGGCATTTTTATATCGTCATTTAACCAATCCTATTACCGGTATTTATGTGTACAATATAGATTCAAGTAAAATCTATCACGGCACAAATTGTTCAGATGGGGATGTAAAATATCATTTAACATGGGCTAATAACGATACGCTTATCTACGATAACGAATCAGAGAAAATGCTTTATGGAATTGATGTTTCTAATATTTATACTTCAGTAGAAATAATTAAAAGAAATATCGGACCGAATAAATTCATAATATCAAATTATCCCAATCCATTTAACCCATCAACCTTAATTCACTACGAAATGCCAAAAGATGGATTTATTACTTTAAAGGTTTATGACATACTTGGAAATCTGGTAAAAACTTTGGTAAATCAATATCAACCGAAAGGAAGGTATGATATAAATTTCAATTCAGGTAATCTTGCTAGCGGAGTTTATCTTTATCGATTGCAATCCGGCAATTTTATTTCAACAAAGAAGATGCTGCTGCTAAAGTAATTTTTGCATTTTTAAGATACCCGGCTCTTCATTTTTAAACCGGGTATCTTTTCATATTACATCATTTACTCCCTCAAATATGGATTTACCTCTTAATGGGCAGATTTTATATACAATATTGAGGCTATTCATAACATGTTACATCCATAGTTAAGAATTAGCCGTCGGGGGAAAGATTCATTCTACCTAATTTGAGGTTCATTCTTTTGTACGGTATATATAAGTCTAAAATAATCAGATATATTAAATTTAATTTAGGTAGTAATTATTTTTTAAGATATTAAATCTTTCTTTATGAAATTTTCATTTAATTTTAAATATAAAATCTATATTTATTTGGATATAAATTAATGCCGGAGAAATATTATGCAGAGTAAAAAATTTAAAGCAATGATAGTAAAAGAGAAGGATGGGAAATTCATCCGCGAAATCGATGAAAAATCTATTGATGAACTGCCGGAAGGTGATGTTTTAATCAGAGTAAAATATTCTTCATTAAATTATAAAGATGCATTATCTGC
>CAVQBN010000013.1:0-105000 GCA_963710735.1 uncultured Bacteroidota bacterium
TTATTGTAGGCAGCTTTCAGTAAAGCATTATAACACCTTGCCTGATTTTGAAGATTTGTTTCATTTTTAGTTTTATTTTCAAGTGCGGTCTTCCAGGGCTCGCCTGTGCTTCTAAAACCGACTTCTGTAAAAATAATTGGTTTATTATATTTCTTCTGTACAGAATGAATTTCTTTCATTACGGATTCTGCGCCTTGAAAAAGTTCTTCATCCGTAGGATTGTTTTTATCACTTATTGGAAAATATTCACTCAACCCGATATAATCAAAATATTTCCAGAATGTAAGCTTTGAAAATTCGTTGCTCCAGTTAGGTCCGTAAACTATTTTTCCGTTGTATATCTTTCTAATTCTTTTCACCATTTTAATCCACTCTTGTTCATGCCCGACAGTAGCTTTAGAAAGTTCATTTCCTATACAAAGAATCGGGATCTTATACATTTCGGCAAGCATTGCATAATGATTAATCCAGTTGAAATAATAATGGAAGAATTTTCGCCAGTCATTCTTATTTTTCATTTCAATATTCCCGGGCCAGCTGTTTTCACCCAAATAAATTTGAGGTTTAAGAATTACATTCATCTTTAAAGTTTTTGAAATATGCGACAAATAAATCAGGCTTTCATCATTTTCCGCACCAGCAAATTCCCAAAACCTTAACGGAACGGGCTTGCTGGCATCGCGCATAGATGTAAAAGGCGTAATTGAAAAAGAATTTGCACCAAGGCTCTGCATCTTTTCCACCGATTGTTTCGCATCCCGTGATAAATATCCATTATAAATGTCATAGCCCTCGTGAGCAAAACAAAATCCTTTTTGGAACGAAGGAATATTATGAGGGAAATTATTTTGGTAATCTTTAATTTCAGCCAAATAATTTTCTGAAACATTTGCTAAATATTTTTTCCACTCCCCTTCTAATTGTAAATTATTCTTGTCCCATTTGAGGTAATTTTTAATGAAATTTTCTTTCCCATATTTATTAATTAAATAGGCAACAAAGCTTGCCGAAAGAGGCTTGGTGATTAAGAAAGATTCATAATTCAGCAAATTATTATCCAGCATTTCACTTAAAGCCGGAATATCATCTGACCGGTAAAGAAGGCTTGCCCAAAATTTCCAGCTTTTTCCCCTCCAATTATTTGAGAAGTAAACAGAAAGTCCTTGCTGAAGAAAGTCGAGTTTTGGATCACCAAAATTTTTCTTTATTAAAAATGAAGCTGCTCTGGAAAAATCGTTTCCGCTAATCCAATTATTAACTACAATATCTATTGAGCTATCTCTAATATTTGAAAGCTGGGTATTGCCGGTAATAAGGCCTTTATCTTCGAAGTTATCAAAGACATAAAAATTAATTTTTGGAATAATAAATTTGTTACCAAAAAACAGTTTTAGCTTTTGCAATGAAGCTTCATTAGCTTTATCAATATTCTTTATTTGTGAATAAGTAATGTCTTTTGAATAAACTGTATAATTAAAGATTTTCGATATGTTATAAACTTTTCTTTCATCAATAAAATTACGGAAGCTTTTTTCATCAAGTACCCAAATACCGCCTGCATCCGGTTTGAAAAAACCCATTTCGGTACACAACCCGTTTTGCATTAATCTGATATCACCTACAGCACGAACATTAGATAAATTTGAAACATATTTATCATTTACACCGGAAATAACATAACATAATTTTTTCTTATTGAAAGGATTAAAATAGAATAAATTAAGTGTTATCGACTGATTATTAAATGTTTGCTGATGAAATGTAAAGCCGGAATTGGAAAACTTTACCGGGAGTAAACCCGACAATTTTCTTAAGACTTTATTTGATTTATAAGTGCCGATTATGATTATAGAATTATTTTCTAATTCTGTTTGTGTTACCGCGGTATCCGGAATTATTCTTAAATGTGCCCATCTAAAATTCCTTTGAATATTATTAGCATCATTTAAATATTGTTTCTCAAAAGCGGGGTTTGAGGCATAAATTATTAACCCTCCGTTATGATGTAAATCTTCATATAACGAAGGTCGGTTGATTTTAATCTTATCGCTTTGCTCCCCGCGTCCATTGTGAGAATTTGGATTTACAATAGAGTATACTACTCCAAATACAATAATTGGAATTAGAAAATAAATTATTCTCTTAATATTCAGCATAAAGTTTAATCAATGAAAAAGATTAGATGAAATAGAAATCCGCGAGCAAAGAGATTTTAATTATTTTTAAAAATTAATTAGAATAATAAAATGTTATCAATCAAAATATGCTTTTAAATATTTTCCAGTCCATGATTCAGGATATTCAACAATTTCTTCCGGGGTACCAACGGCAATAACTTCTCCTCCTTTATCTCCGGCTTCCGGGCCGAGGTCAATTATATGATCGGCACATTTAATTATCTCAAGATTATGTTCAATTATAACTACCGAGTTATTTCTTTCAAGCAAAAGATTAAAGCAGTTTAACAACTTAGAAATATCGTCAAAATGAAGCCCGGTTGTCGGTTCATCAAAAATAAATAATGTATGTTTTCTTTCGCGCTGTGTGGTTAGATGTGCAGCAAGTTTTATACGCTGAGCTTCTCCGCCGGATAATGTGTTTGAAGGCTGACCAAGCTTCAAATAGCCTAAACCAACATCTGAAAGCAATTGAATACCTCTGACAATCTTTTCGTTATCTTTAAAAAATTTAACAGCTTCATCCACAGTCATATTAAGTACGTCTATTAGATTTTTCCCCTTATAATTAATTTCTCTTATTTCTTTTTTAAATCTTGTCCCGTTACAGTCGTCGCATTCAAGGTACAAATCTGCCAGGAATTGCATTTCAACTTTTATAAACCCGTCTCCTGAGCAGGTCTCACATCTTCCACCGGGAACATTAAATGAAAAGAAACCAGGCTTATAACCGCGGGCTCTGGCTTGATGTGTGGATGCAAAAAGTTCGCGAATAAGTTCATAAGCCTTAATGTAGCTAATAGGATTTGAACGGGGAGTTTTGCCGATCGGAGACTGGTCTACAATTTCTATGTCGTCAATATATTCTCCTCCCTTAATATCATCATACTTTCCAATTTTAGGCGGAACCTTACCTAAATATTTTGCCAGTCCGCCATAAAGTATATCATGTATTAATGTACTTTTCCCGGATCCGCTTACGCCTGTTATAACTACAAATTTGTTTAATGGAATTTCAACATTAATATTTTTTAAGTTATGCTCTTTTGCACCGGAAATCATAATAGATTTATTTACTTCCGTTTTTCTTTCATTTGGAATTGGAATCTCCAATTTACCGGAAAGATATTTGCCGGTTAAGGAATTTCTATTCTTTAATATTTCTTCATATGTGCCCATTGCCATAATCTCACCGCCGTGTACACCTGCCCTTGGCCCCATATCTACAATCAAATCCGCATGCTTAATCATATCAGGATCATGTTCAACAACAAGTACTGTATTCCCTATATCTCTCAAATTATGCAGGATTTTTATTAAGCGTGAATTATCGCGCGGATGTAGACCGATACTTGGTTCATCAAGTACATATAGAGTACCGACAAGTGAAGAACCTAACGATGTTGCAAGATTAATTCTTTGCGTTTCTCCGCCGGAAAGCGAGCTGCTTAACCTGTCAAGCGTTAAATATCCGATACCAACTTCATTTAAGAAGGTTAATCTCTTAATAATTTCTTTTAGAACTCTTTCGCCGACCAGCATATCATAATCTGAAAGTTTAAGCTCCTGGAAAAATTGCAGTGATTCCTCAATCGGAATTTTAACAACATCATAAATTGATTTACCGCCTATTTTAACTTGAAGAGCTTCCCTTCTGAGCCGTGAACCTTTGCAAGCGTTGCACAAAGTATAACCTCTGTACCTGCTTAGCAAAACTCTTATGTGCATCTTATAAGTTTTGGTTTCCAACTTCTCAAAAAATTTATCAATTCCGATGTAATCACCGAAGCCTTTTCTAATCAGAGAAACTTGTTCCGGTGTTAATTTATTGAATGGAACATTCAGCGGGATATTATACTGTTTTGCATCTCTGACAAGATCTCTCAAATAACTGCCGTATTTTGCAGACCTGAATGGCGCTATTACTCCTTCCGAAATTGTCAGCAACGGATTAGGAATAACCAAATTCATATCAACGCCTATTACCCTGCTGAACCCCTGGCAAACCGGGCAGGCACCGAAAGGATTATTGAAAGAAAAGAACCTGGGTTCCGGCTCCTCGTATCTTATTCCACAGCTTTCGTAAAATTTATTAAACTCTTTTTCTTCACCGGTATCTGCATTTATTAAATATAAGCCTGTCCTCACCTTCCTTAAACGTTACTTCTATTGCATCAGAAAGCCTTTCTCTCACTTTACCCTTTTGAACTTTAAACCTTTCAATTATAACACTTACTTTATCTCTTTTTGCGGGACTTTTTGTTTCTTCATTTAAATCAACCAGTTTTTTCTTAAAATAAATTCTAAAAAATCCGCGTTTCTTTAATAAATCAATTTCTTCCTTAATAGTATGTCCTTCATGTGCATGAAGAGGAAAGCCCAAATAAAATTTTGAATCTTCCGGCTGCTCTTCCAGCCAATCTGATACCGTGCCGGTAGTGGCTTTTTTTACTTCTTTGCCGCATTGAAAACATATTGTCTTGCCGACCCTTGCGTAAAGTAATCTTAGGTAGTCATAAACTTCGGTTGTTGTGCCAACAGTCGAACGAGTATTTTTTGCTCCCGTCTTTTGTTCAATAGCAACTGCTGGACTAATTCCTTGAATATATTCTACATCCGGTTTGTTCATTCTTTCCAGGAACTGCCGTGCATAAGCAGAAAGACTTTCCACATAACGGCGCTGTCCCTCTGCATAAATCGTGTCAAATACGAGAGAAGATTTACCGCTTCCGCTAACACCCGTAAAAACAATTACTTTATTCCGCGGAAGTTCAAAACTTAAATTTTTAAGATTGTGTTCCTTCGCTCCCTTAATAATTATTTTTTTATTTTTTATATTGTTTGAATTTTCCGTCATTTTTAAACTATATAATTAAAACTTAGAACTATTAATATACAAAAGAAATGAATCTTAAAGAGTTTAAAAAACAGGTATGTGATTTGTTCTAAGAAAAGTTTAGGAATAGGAATTAGATTTTCAATATAAATAATAAATCTAAACCTTTTCCTTTTTTATTAATTGTTCGTAATTAAATCTCATTATCATTTATATAGCTTTCAAGCAATGAATAAATTGCACTGTCTTTAAATTCATTGTTGAACAAATAATTTTCTCTAAAATATGCTTCCCTTTTAAAGCCGAATTTTTCCAACAATTTTATAGAAGCGGCATTTCCCGGGTTCACATTTGCTTCAATACTGTGCAAGTTTAATTTTTCAAATCCAAACCTTATAAGAGTACGAAATGCTTCAAGCATATAGCCTTTTCCCCAGGTTTCCGGATACAATGCGTACCCGATTTCAGCCCTGCAATGTTTCGCGTCAATTCTCCAGTAGCCGAAGTACCCAATAAATTGATTAGTAAATTTTTCAATCAGTCCCCAATTTATTCCCACGGCCTTTTCAAATGATTCACCCATAGATTCAATTAATTTAACTGACTCTGTCACCGATATCATTTTATGAGAATCCATATATTTCATTACATCATCATTCACTCTAATCTTAAAAAGATCTTCGGAATCAGTTACTGTAATCTGTCTATATTTCAAGCGTTTGCTTTCTAATTCGGGAAAGTTTTCAAAAACACTTTTGTTAATTTCGAATGGCATTTAATTTCGTTTTTATTTTTTATTAACTATTGCCGCTAACCTTCTTCGCCGTCTATAGCCAACATAATAGTCTATAGCGTTCCGGAATTCAAATTTTAATTTTCTAACCAAAATTTTTCTTGTGGAGATTACATCTTTTCTTGAAAATTTAATCACTTTGTATAAAAATATAAGAACTTTTTTACAAATATACATTTAACCCAAAGCTTACTGCCGAACTGTTTAACGTCCATCCTTTAGTTGTACCGGAATTACTTTGGTTAACAGGTATATAATTAGAATTTGCCGCAGCACTATAACTACGGACCAATGATGAAGAACCCCACTGATACTGAATAAGTTCATTATAATCAGCATGTAACGATAACCACCGGCATGCAAACCACTCTACACCAATAACAGCTGCTCCTCCGGCTGCCCACAGTGTCCTGATGGAATTATACTTTTCGACAATCCAAAACCCGGAACTATTGCCATTATTATTTAAGAAGGGATTCTCTGAATAATTATGATTATAGTAGTATGAAATTGCAGGCCCCAGCCCGGCATACAAATGGACAGGGCCATTTGGATTCATGTACCACAAGTATTGAATTGTAAAAGAGATATTTGCCGATTTTACAGAAGAGCTAGTTGAAACAGTACCCGCACTTGAATCACCAATTGATCCCGAAAACGAGCCCAGCCCGTTGCTCGAGTTTCCATTAATTGTTATTCCTCCCCGGATTGCATTGTTTTGTGAAAGCTGGTACTTAGCTCCTATTGTGGATCCCTGGAATGACGTGAGTGTAAAATTAGAAGCGATACCAAATTGAAGAGCCCAGGTTCCGCATTTTAATGAAGAACTATCAGCTGATTGACTCTGAGCCTGACATGTAAGTGTTAGTGCTGTAAAAGCAAGAACAAGAAGCAATATTTTGCCTTTATACTTATCCATTTTAAGCCTCCCAGTATAAAATTATATTCTTACTTATTAACTAGTAATTTTTAATAAAAGTCATTTAAATTTTACGGCTATACCTTCTGCCAGCGGACCCATTATCTGAAAATTAACTATTGCATCTGCTCCAATTTCCGCTGCGCGTTTTTTTAATATTTCTTTCATCAAATCACCATTAGGGTCATCAGTCATATGAACTGAGACATAGCCTATTTCAATTGTCTCTTTATCTATTTTTCTTTCAGAATATATTTTTACAGAATCTGCATTTGTTGCGGGATATTTCGGGATTCCGTCATTTAAATATGCAACTGAGGCTGCGCAACCGGCAAGTACCGTAGCCAGGATTAATATAAATATTGTTTTATAAATGAATTTCATTTTGTCCTCTCTATATGTATTTGACTATCATTCCCCGGCAAATGTAACGATCCACGGGAATGGGTATAAAAAATATATAAATGTATTCTCTTACAACTGTAATTTTGAAATTAAGAATTGCATTTCCACCCATTTCAGAAGCTCGTTCTTTTAATTTATCTTTTGCTGCATCAATATTTGTCTGCGTTGTTGAAATATAACCTACTTCTTCAAATGGTTTATCCAAATTGTTTTCGGTTGTTATAGTAATATCCTTTTCATTTGTCTGAGGATATACTTTCTCAGCATTTGTTGTTGTATAAAAAGTAGTTGTACAACCGTTATAAAACAAAAACATGAATATCCATACAAGGTTAAACATGAAATTTCTCTTCATGCGTTTCACTCCTTTTTTAATTTTCTTCTGAAGTTAACAAATTTATTCTGATACTATGGTTATTTTTATCTTTTCGATTTGCCCCCATGAGTGTCTTAGTGTAGCTACAACATTCCCTGCATCTTATATCGTGGCTTATTTATTCGTGGTTAAACTTATAAAAAATTTTATTAAAAAGCACAACAAAATTTTAACATCTAAATTTAATTTCAGCCCATAAAAAATCTTTAGTTCTAATTTCCTTTGTCAACATGAAAAATAAAGGAGCTTGTGCTCCCTAACATTATTCTATAAGAATACTTTCTTTGTCGAAACAAAGTTCCCTGCCTGCCTCGCATTGCGATTGTCCGGCTATGACGGATTAAAGTTGTTAGACCTTCACAAGATTCTTATTCTTTGTTATAGATAACAGGTGTTTTATGCTTCCATTCTTGCCAAAATTTGTCGTTTGTTACAAGCTCTACCATAAAATGACTGACGTTTATTCTGCTTGTTTTGCCTGCGTTAAAAATGGGACTTCGTATTTTATGATTATGTATTTCATATTCACTCTCATTTTCTTCATCGAAAAGTGCGTCAGGGCGAACTGCTGTCCAATCTATGTTGGTTTTTGAGTCTAATTTGCAAACAAGAAGATCAGCTGCAAGCATATTATCTTTGTGGGGTGGTAAAAGGACTTTTAACAACGAGAATACTATTTTTTCTCCAAAGGTGTTTGTTTCCCCCATCTTTCTGTTTGTATATGCGGTTGTACTCATTAGGATGAACTTAGAATTTAGGTTTAGGGATTGTATGGCTTCAATTATTTTAGCAACGGTATTGGAAACTAGTTTATGAGGAGGGCCCAAGAATCCCTTTTAAACTTATGTTGTGGCCGAGGCAGCATAAAACAGAATCACAATCTTTTACAAGATCTTTGATTTTTGCAATATCAAAGTCATTTATATTTCCTTTTATTATCTCGATTCTCTTTTCTTCTAATATTTGGCGTGGAATTATGGCAGATTCTCTCACAACTACTCGAACTTGAATGTTCCTTTTTACAAGCTGCTGCACTACCAATTTGCCCGTTGCTCCGCTCGCGCCTAAAACCAGTGCTTTCATATTTGTCCCACATTTAATAAATAGATTGATACGCTTAATTATATATTAATTCGAATGATCGGTTTTCAATTCTATTGTTAATTATTTTATCCATCTCGATTTTTCCCCATGCGTGTCTTAGTGCAGTTACAATTTGCCCATCATCATCTTATATAGCGGCTCAGTATATGTGCGGTTAAACTTAAAACTTTTTTTATTTAAATGCACAATGATTTTAAAAGATAACATCTTTAGAAAAAGATGTCATCTCTTGCTAAAATTTACTTTTGTGTCTGCTCTAAGCTTTTAAGAGTATTAATTTGTTCATTAAGAGTTTTTATTTTTGTATCAAGCTCTTTTATTCTTACGTCCAGGTCATCTTCAAACTTTACTTTATCCCAGTAGCCTCTCTGTTCAAAGTAGCCCTTAAACAGCCAGTTATGCTTTAACGCTTCCATATTTTCCGCAAGCCGCGAGGCAGCAAGCCGGGCATCTACGCTCGTCTTTTGAATGTTTACTAAAGTACCGGCAATAGTAGAATCGTACTTGCCGCTTACCAGCAAAGCGCCTATAACTCCTTTGCCCTGCTTAACGCCCTTTATAATATTATCGACATCCATAACAACATTGTTCGTACTTTGCACAACGGTCTTAACTCCCACTCCCAGCGTATCGAATAAGCCGGTAACCTTGTTAAGCTCATCGGTAATATTCTTAAGGCTTTCATCAGCGGTTTGTGTAAGCCTGGTAGCGTTATTATAAAGATCGTCATTCGTTAAAAGCTTGCCTATCGATCCCTCACCTCTATTAACTCTTCCCACAATTTCGGAAAGATCTTTAGTCATATCTTTAGTGTACTTCATTATGCCTTCGGTCTGTGCAATTATAGCGGAAAACCCGACCGGCTCCTGTGATTGAATGTACCCGCCGTCTTTAACCGGCTCTGCGGACGCGCTGCCTATTTTAAGCACCAGCACTTTGTTGCCTACAAGTCCTTCAGTTTCAATAGTGGCTTTCGTATCCGTTCGTATAAACCTCTGAATATCGGTTTGCAAATTCATATCAACTTCCACACGGCCGGTAGTATCATTAACAATTTCAACGTTCTTAACGGTACCTACATCAATGCCGCTGAGTCTTACTGTAGCGCCGCTTCTTAAGCCCTGCACGTCTTTAAAGTATGCCTTAACATTAAATGTAGAACTGAAGAGTGATTCCTTCTGCCCGATTAAAAAGACTCCCACCACAAGCAGCCCTATTCCCAGTATAATAAAAAAACCTAGTCTTACTGAAGTCATTTTCTTCATTCTTAATTACTCCCGTTTTTAGCTTCAATTATTTCACTGCTGAAAAAGTCCTGGAGGAAAGGATCTTTTTGTGAAGTTAGATTTTCCAGGTTTCCTTCGTATCTTATTTTTCCGTCCTTAAGAACAACAGCATGGGTAGCGATAATCCGCGCACATATCAAGTCATGTGTAACAACAATTGAAGTAGTATTTAAATCTTTCTGCAGTTCAATAATTAATTGACTTATTTCTTTAGTTGTAATCGGGTCCAGCCCGGTTGTCGGTTCGTCGTACAGAATTAATTTGGGTTCCGTAATAATCGTCCTTGCCAGCCCTATTCTTTTTTTCATACCTCCGGAAAGTTCGGCAGGCATTTTGTCTATAGAATCTTCAAGCGAAACTTTCTCAAGAACTGATTTTACTTTCTTTTCTCTTTCTGCCTCGGTAAAATTAAAATTTCTTATTAAAGGGAACTCAAGGTTTCCTCTAACGCTCATTGAGTCATATAGAGCGGCGCTCTGGAATAAAAAACCGGTCTGCTTCCTTACTTCATTTAATTCCCGGAGGGACATTTTTAATACATTTTGGCCTTCAATAAAAATCTCGCCCGCATCGGGTTCCATAAGCCGTACTATACATTTTAAAAGTACGCTTTTACCCGAGCCGCTTTTACCGAATACAACAACATTTTCCCCCTCGTTTATTTTAAGGGAAATTTCATCCAGCACGACCATGCCGTCAAATGCTTTGCTTAAATTTTTTATCTCAACTTCTGCCATCGTATCAGCCCCAGAATAATACTGTTAGTTTAACCAGAACCATATCCACCAGTAATATCAGCAAAGATGAAATAACAACTGAACTTGTAGATGCTTTACCGACACCCACTGTTCCGTTTTCAGTGTTATATCCTTTATAAGTTCCGACAATGCCTACAATAAACCCGAAGAAAAATGTTTTAGCAATACCGGGGATAATATCGGAAAACTCAAGCGAGCTAATTACCGCGTTTGTATATAATTCGAAATTAAGATGCTGTGAAAGGAATATTGCAACAAATCCGCCAAGTATAGCTATGAAGATTACATATACCGTAAGCATCGGAAGTATAATTGTGCACGCTAAAACTCTTGTAACAACAAGAAATTTAAAAGGATGAATTGCCGATACCTCCATTGCGTCGATCTGTTCGGTAACCCGCATAGAACCGAGTTCCGCGCCTATACCGGAACTTACACGTCCGGCAAATATCAAAGCGGTAATAACAGGGCCTAATTCCCGGACAACAGACAATGCCACCATACCGGGAAGAAAAGATTCTGCACCAAACCTTGCCATTACAGGCTGGCTCTGCATCGCAAGCACTAGCCCGATTATAAAGCCCGTAACGCTTACTATCGGCAATGTTTTAACGCCGAGCTCATCCATGTGCTTTTTTATCTCAGCAAATTCATACGGAGGTAAAAAAACATTTTTTAAGAATTCAACAATAAATAATGAAAGTCCCGCAACGGTTGTAAAAAACTCGGTCAATCTTTGGCTTGCTACGGATACTTCTTCTTTTGTGTTATTTTCCAAATGGATTGAGTTGATTATTGATTTTAATTACTGACTAAATAAAAGCTTAATAACAGTTAAATTCAAATTAATAAGTTTATTTTAAAGGACATTTTATGTATCGAAAATAATAAAAAAAGATGCTGAAAAAAAGTTTTATTGATATATCGCGTAAATGCATGAAGGTAATAATTTGAAATAGCCCTTCCCTTTGGGGAAGAGTTAGATGGGGCTTTTTCCATCTGGGACGGTTTGGAAATTAGCCTAACTAAATGCATTCACGTAATGATTTATTTCCGGTTTTTGCTTGTATTTAAAAAGAATTGCTACAACATCAAACCTGCAGTCAATCTCTGTAATGTTTTTATCATAAAGATATAGCTCCGCCATTTTTTTAATTTGCTTTATTTTAGATTTTGTAATAGCGTATTCCGGCGCCCCATATTCCAAATTCTTCCTCGACTTAACCTCAACAAAAACAGTATATCCGTTTTCAGTATCTTTTGCTACAATATCTATCTCCCCTTTGCCGTAACGGTAATTCCTTTCCAGAATTTCGTAGCCTTTTTCCTTTAACATTTCTGCTGCAAGGTCCTCACCTTCTTTGCCGAAATTTTTGGCTTCATTTCCCATAAGGATCTAAAAGTTATTTGTTAATAGATTTGTCCCCATTTAAAATTATTCCCTTATTTTAAAAGTGTCTCAGCTTCAAGCTTATATTGCGGATCAGTGCTGTCCATTAATATTTTACGTAAAAAAGTTTTTCTATGGAGAGGAGACGGCCCATATAACTTAACCGCATTAATATGTTCTTTCGTAGGATAACCTTTATTCTTCGACCATAAATACTGCGGAAAGTAGCCGCTCAATCTTTTCATTATTCTATCACGCGTAACTTTTGCAATAATTGATGAAGCAGCAATTGAAAATGATTTTGAATCTCCCTTTACAATTGCAATAGTAGGGACAGAATAATTAAATGTCTTATTCCCGTCGATTAAAATCAGATCAGGCGAAATCTTTAACCGCTTAACAGCTATTGACATCGACAACAGAGAAGCCTGCAGAATATTTATTTTGTCAATTTGTCCGTGTGAAACCACCGAAACCGAATATGCCAGAGCTTTATCAATAATCTCAGGATATAAAGCTTCTCTCTCTTTTTCAGTCAGCTGTTTTGAATCATTTACTCCATCAATAATTGTATCATTGGCAAATATTACAGCGGCACTAACAACCGGACCGGCAAGCGGGCCTCTGCCTGCTTCATCTACACCGGCAATATATTTTATTTTTTCTGTTAAGAATGAATTGTCGAATTTTTTCATTAACCTAAAATGATTGCAATTAATCCAAAGACCATGTTTAATTTTAGAATAAAACTTAACTTATTCAAGTTTTTCCTGGAATCATCTCCCATTAATGATTTTAAGAAATAGATTAATAAAGGATCAACCACAGCCAGAATAATAATTAAGTATTTAATACCGTAAATTTTTAAAGCGAACGGATAAAATGTAAATAAAATTAATAGAACCGAAAAAGCAGTAATTAATTTTTTTGATGCTTTAAAACCATACTTAAAGGGAAAAGTTTTAACCCCGGTTTTAGTGTCGCCTTCAATATCTTCCATATCTTTAATTATTTCCCGTACAAAATTGATCAAGAATGCAAACAATGCGGGAATAACTGAGGGTGTAATATTCTGAACAGCAGCACCGCCGTAAATAAATGCCAGGCCGGTAATAGCAGCAATAATAAAATTACCTGCTAATACAGTTTGCTTTAATTTAAATGAATATAAATAAAGTAGTACCGAAACTGAGGTACTAATTATTAAAGCCTGATAATTAATAAAAGATGAAATGAAAATTCCTGAATAGACTAATAATAAATATATAATAACCGCTTCGTTTTTCTTCAAATCGCCTTTAACTAAAACACGATCCGGCCGGTTTATTTTGTCTATCTCAATATCAAAAATATCGTTTATAATATTTCCGGATGCTGAAATTAAAGCACCTGAAACTGCGGCTAAAATTATTTTGTGAAGAAAATAATTTCCGGTTATGCATATTACCGCTCCGACTATTATCGAAAAAAAAGTAATTAAAAAATTAATAGGACGGGTAATTTTTATTACGGCTATAACTTTATTGATTAATTTCATACCGGGAAATTACATTTACAGTTGATGATGTCAAAATATTAAAATTGATTTACTATGCCAAAATGAATCTTACCGTCGGAAAAAGTGTCTCCTCTTGCCAAAGCGAAACTGACACTTAATTCACCTAAACCGGTTTCAACATTAAATCCCACACCATAGCCTATTTTAAATCCTTCACTCTTTAGAACTTTCATTTGAGGATCTGCATTGCGTAAAAAATACCCGGTATCTAAAAATGCAAAAGTAAATGTTCTTTGGGTCAGCAGTAATCTGTATTCCAGATTAGTCCACATAATTCTGTTACCGAGGAATTGGTCTTCTCTATATCCACGGAGTGTACTTGCGCCTCCAAGCCTGAATAAATCACTGATTTCAAAAAATGATCCGCGAAGCTCCCTTCCGTGCAATCCAAGTGCAATAACCTGCCTTTGAAATAATTGATAATAACTGTCTATATCGATTGTAAATCTTTGCAAAGTAACGTTTGTTGAAAGACCGGGTGTAATAAACTGTTGGGGCCCGTAAATTTTCTTTCGACTGTATGAATAAGAATTTATAAACAATACACCTTCGGTTGGAGAATAGGGATCGTCCCGTGTATCTATTTTAAAATTAAGTCCTGTAGTAACAGCATTGGAATTATAAACTGTAAAAGCCTGGCTCGTTAGTTGAGTTGGTATTACAGATTCCGAGGAAACAAAGACCGAAGCAGAGATATTATCGGTTGCTAAATATTCCAAAGTCCCTTGAAATGTCCTTTGAACGTAAGAACTGTCCTGTTTCCTTTGTACCATACTACCTACAAAATTAAACGGATAATTAAAGATCCAGGGCTCAAGATATTTTAGTTCCAGGTCCTGCGAATACTGATTGTACTGCTGCCACTTTATAGAAGCGGCTCTGCCGGTTCCGAAAAGATTCTGCAGAGAAATATTAACAAGGCCGGTAAGATAACCGCTTTGATTCGGACTCGATGCCGGGATGTAACCAACTACACCGTCAAAATTATTTGTCTGTCTTTCCTTTACTTTAATTCTTAAGATGCCTTCGTTTTTGGAATTCAGAAAAAATTCCGGCGCAGTGACAGGATCGAAGAAACCTAACCTATTTAATTTTTTGGGCAGCTCATCAATCAGCCTTTGAGAATATTCCTGCCCCGGCTTTAGTCTCAATTCCCGTGTAATTACATAATCTTTTGTGGATTTATTTCCGGTAATCTCGATCTTATCAATTTTACTCTGCACACCTTTATTAAATTTTAAGTAAACATCGGCGTTATACCCTTTTGATAAAGAATCCGTATAAAAATAAATTGAAGAGACTATTATCTTTGCAAAAGGATATCCATTGTCTTCAAAGTATGTCAATGCGTTTGAAATATCATCCTCCAGTTCAAACTTATTAAAAATTTGGCCCTGCATATATTCAAACATAGGAAGGATCTTACTGCTGAAGGCAGAATCTACATCTTTGAAATTAATCTTATTTATATAAGTCGGATCACCTTCAATTAATAGATATTTTTAGTTCAACTTTTTGTGAATCCGCCCCATAAACAAGTTTAGTGTCATTGAACGTACTATGCAGGTACCCTCTTTGTGCGAGTTGGAAGGCTAACCTGGATTTAACCGAATCGATTATTCCATGCACAACCTTTGAACCTGTATTGATGCCGGACCATCCGCTTATCTCACTGCTCGAGAAAACTTTATTACCTTCAACATTAATTGATTGGATAGTCTGAGAAATACTTTGGGAAGCAGCTATTATAAGAATTATAAAAATATATTTAATGCGGAGTAACATCTATTGTTTTCATCTTTTTCCCGATCGATGTTATTTTAACGAGCGGTTTTATTTTCTCTATTTCATCAGGCTTAACATTGCATACATCATATCGTTTTGCATTACTGATTCCAAGAGATGACGCCAAAGCCAGGCATTCTTCAAACGTAAGGTTATGATGCCATGAATATGCCACTCCGGCAACAAAACTATCACCGCTGCCTGTTGCATCATAAACATCGATAGATGGGTTTTCGATCTTATAATGATAATTAAAATTGGATGCAAAAGTAATTCCAGCTCCATCTGTTAAGAAAGCCTGTTTAATATTTTTACCGTATAAATGATCTAAAAATTCCAATTTACTATTTTCATCATTCAGCTTAATATTCAAAGATTTTTCAATTTCCGTAATATTATTGTGCAAAATAGTGGGTGAACTTTTAATACAATTAGAAAGGTGTGTACCGTATGTATCACATATTGAAATTTTATCGTACTTGTTTGCAAGCTCAATTCCGTATGGAAAAATATTATCCGCTTCTTCACATGGTGAACTGCCGGCAAATACGACTATCTCACAATTTTCGATCATTTTCTCCAGCCTATTTTTAAATTCTTCTGCTTCAACTAATGAAACTTTAGAATTTAAACTGAAAAAAGTGGACACTTTCCTTTTTGATTCATCGACTAATACAAATGCTTCGCGTGTATCTTCATTCATTTTAACGGAAGAGAATTTTATTCCTTCTTTTGTAAGAACATCCTTAAGACCTTTCCCGTTATTTCCGCCTAAAAAGGTAAAAGCAAAATTATCAGTGTTAAAATTATTCAGCTGCCTGCTGACATTAATTCCTTTTCCCCCTGCCTTCAGTTCTCTTCTTCCATTTCTGTTTTCATTCTCAAAGAAGAACCTGTTGAAAATTAATCTTCTCTCGAGCAGCGGATTAATAGTGACGGTTAAAATCATATCTATTTAAAATAATTCTCAAAATTTAATTATACGGATAATTAGTAAATATAGATTGTAGATCACCTTCTAAATTTATACAAGTCTCCGGTTAAAGGAGTAGTTAAGCGGTAATCTCCGAAGCCGGTATAATCGACAAAAACTAAACTACGGTTTAAATTATAATACTCCCAAACTTCATAAGGTTTTGCATCCAGATCGAACGGATGCCGGTCTACATTATCCGGAGGTCCTAAAAGAATAAACACCATTCCGCGATCTGTCTTCCAGCCTTCAATATAATGTGAAAAATGAGCGTTAGCATAAGCGATACGTCCGTAATATTCATCAAACACTTCATTTTGTTCGGTCTCAGGAGTAGGATCTAATTTTTTCCAGAAGGCCATATAGCGTTTTAATTTTTCTTCATTTGTTTTTGCATCTTTAATATGGTCGATTTCATCGGTTGAGGCTATATAAATAAGCTGATCAATTGCTTTCCCTAAATCGGTTACACTTGCCGGAATGCCAAGCCATCTTGAGAAGAACGGTTTTTCTACCGAAACGACTTTATTATCCTTTACATCTTTTATTTTGACTTCCAATTTATAATAACCTAAGCTGAAGCTGCTGTCTCGTATGGTGGAGAAGATTTGCGTTCGTCCGCTGTCTACGTCTTTGTTCTCTGTTTCATTATAAATCTGATCTTTTTTCTTGTCCAGGACCTTGTACTCTATTTCCAGCTTTCTGGCAGTATCGGAATAAATTTCAAAAAAAAGTGGAAGCCCATCTTTCTGTGTGGCAACATTACCGGATACATTAGGTATGATTCTACTTTTACCAGCTTCTTCAGTCCTTTTTGAAATAAGCATTACATCACTTACTGCAAAATTAGATGAGAGATTACGAACTTTAAACATTGTTTCTATTGGTGATTCATTTGATGACTCTTCATCACTAATTGAACTGCGTATAAAATATTCATCAGGTTGAAGATAAAATGATTTTACATTTAAACTATACCTTTCTTTAGATACAGTTTCGTTATAACCTTTAACTACAACTTTTTCGTTCCATATCTTTTCCGAAATCAATTTATCTTTATTGCTGTCAAAAACAGAAACAGTTACAGAATATTTACCGATAAATCCATTGTCTCCTCTAACAAATTGAATTGAAGAATACGGGACTTGAATAAAAACATCGAGGCGTGTAGTATTTTTTTTAGCCGAGGAAAAATCCAGCAAATCTTGATAGAATTTAGGTGCTCTGTCGTGATTGCTCAGCATGCCTGCATCCTCGGTTTGAGCATATACAGAGGAAAAACCTAATAGCAAAATAAAAATATATAAAGCATAGACTTTCATTTTCACCTCCGGCTTTAAATTACTCTGCCGAACAAATCGTATTCGTCAAAGTCATTAACCTCAACAGTATAAAAATTTCCCATTATAATCGGATTACCGTTAAGCGGTATTAAAATTTCACCATCAACTTCCGGTGCGTCTCTGTATGAGCGACCGACATAAAAATCTCCCTCTGCTCTTTCGATAAGTACTTTCAATTTTTTCCCGACAAAACTTTTATTTTTTTCGAGTGAAATTTCTTTCTGAATTTCCATTAGGATTTCTTTTCTTCTCTGCTTAACATTTTCCGGAACCGGATCGCCTAAGATATAACTAGTTGTGTTTTCTTCTACAGAAAATGTAAATACTCCAATCCTATCAAATTTTATTTCGCGAACGAAATTACGTAATTCTTCAAAATCTTTTTCGGTTTCGTTCGGATAACCAACAATAAAAGTTGTTCTTAAAGTTATATCCGGAATTCTATTTTTCAGTTTAGATAATAAACCCCTGGTTCTTTCTGAAGTTACGCCGCGTCTCATTGATTTTAAAATGTCATCTGAAATATGCTGTAAAGGTATATCGATATAATTACAGATTTTCGGATTATCAGCGATTACATCTATCAACTCATCAGGGAACTTTGAAGGATAAGCATACATTAATCTGATCCATTCAATTCCTTCAACTTCACTTAACTTATTTAACAAATCTGCTATTATACGTTTATTATAAATATCAATTCCGTAATCTGTTGTATCCTGTGCTATAACAACCAATTCTTTTGTATTATTTCTTGCAAGGAATTCAGCTTCACGAATTAAATCATCCATAGGTTTCGATTTATGCTTCCCTCTCATTAAAGGTATGGCACAAAACGAGCAAGGATGATCACATCCCTCTGAAATTTTAAGGTACGCAGTATGAGAAGGTGTTGTAAGAAATCTTTCTCCTAAAAGGTCATACTTTAATTCACCCCCTAGTTGCTTTAGAATGCCTTCGTATTTCTCTGTCCCGAAGAAAGCATCTACTTCAGGAATTTCCTTTACCAGATCATCCATATATCTCTCGGAAAGGCAACCGGCAACAATAATTTTTTTTATTTTTCCTTCCTGTTTTAAGGCTACAGCATTCAAAATTGTATCAACAGATTCCTTTTTAGCCGCCTCAATAAATCCGCACGTATTTATAATTACTGTTTCTGCTTTGTTGGGATCATCAATTAATTTTAAATTATTCAGCCTTAATTGATTCATCAGTCGTTCCGAATCAACTGTATTTTTTGCACAACCTAATGTAATTACACTAACTTTTTCTTTACTGTTCATTAAATATGTCTCATCTGTATCTAAATCTATTTACCAAAGTACTTCAAGTATAATAAAATTAATGGTGCTGTATATAATAATGAATCAAACCTATCGAATATCCCGCCGTGGCCAGGGATCAGATTAGATGAATCTTTTACACCGGCATCTCTTTTAAATAATGATTCTATTAAATCGCCGACCTGTCCAAATATTCCTATTATGATTCCGAATGCAATAACCGTTTCCCATGATAAGAATTTTACTATTAAAAGCTTCGCCAAAATCATCGATAATATGGCGAAAATAAAGCCAAAAATTGCGCCTTCCCAGCTTTTCTTCGGACTTACTCTTGGAAAAAGTTTATGCTTTCCTAATGCTGTGCCGCCGAAAAATGCAGCCGAATCACAAATCCAGATGGTCGCAAACATTGATATGATTATGTAGCCGCCTCTTAAATATATATCACCGGTATGCGGATAATATTCCCTAATTCCAATTAATGAACCGGCAAATAATCCGATATAAAATATTCCCAATAATGTAGTGCCGACATTATATATTGCGGACTCTTTATTTCGGAAAAGTTCAACTAACGTTAAAATTGAAACTAAAATTAAAAAGAAGGAAAAAGTTTCGAATAAAAAATTAAATTGGTTTAGCAGCAGAAAGAATACTGCTAAGAGCCCGATCAAAATATTTGCCGATACTCCCTTTTTCTTAGCCAGCATAGTAAATTCATAATATGAGGTTAATGCAATCAGAAGAACAAATACAAAGAAATATATACTACCAAAATAACATGCTGCTAAAATAAGAGGAATAGTTACAATTGATACTAAAACACGTTTTGCGGTGTTTCCAATTGCCATTATTGGTCTTCTTCTTGATCTGTTGATTGATTTTTTATTTGTTCAATAAAGTTGAGTGCACTTTGAACATCTTCCTTATGAACTAATAATTTTACAACTGAAAAATCACCTGGAGCCGGGAAATTTCTGTCTTTCTGAGATAACATAGTTGCGGAAATTCCTGCACCCTCTAAATTATCTCTCAGCATTTCTATTTCATATTCATAGCTGGAGGTGTAAACAACTTCCCAATTTTCCTCCGTCCAATCTTCCGGTTTAATAAAATATTTATCATCCACTAAAGCATTTCCGCAATCCGGACAGATGGTTACTCCTTCTACATATTGATATTCACAATTTGGACATACTGGCATAACTCCTCCTCTATATTTTTTCTCTTGATGAATAATATTTATTGATTATAAATACCACACCTGCAAGAAGCACTGCTAAACCTAGAGACATCATTAATGCTGGACCTAATTTAAAGTCTTTATCTACCGTGGAATTAATAATATTATCATCACCATAAATAAAATAAAATATAATTGCAACAAAATTATTAAGGAAATGCATCGACATCGGTACAAAAATCGAGTTACTTTTATAAGCTGCATAACCAAAATAAAATCCCAAAGCCATTAACGGTAATAATGCATAGGGATTAAAGTGATACAAACCGAAGAAAACTGCAGTAATGAGTGCTGCCCATATCGGTTTCATCTTAAATTCAAAACTCCTTTGGATGAAACCTCTAAACATCACTTCCTCGCAGACAGCAGGAACAATAGAAACAACAATTATTACTAGTAATATTCCAAATACAGAATGCGCCGATAATAAATTGCCGTAAGTTTTGTCCACTAAATCATTCAATTTATCCAGAAGCGACTTTGCCGAGTGAATAAAAGGAGAACTAGCCGCCCATAAATTAATAAAATAATTTTGGATTGAAAGATAGTATTGTATTAGCGGAGTAAGAATTATCATTCCCAGGGTAAATAAAAGTATTTCCTCCCACTTTGGAAATTTAAACCGGATGATTTCCGTAACATCTTCGTAAAAAAATTTAGCAAAAATAAGTGCAGGCAATAAAATAAAAAGGATCTGCCCTGCCATTGTCATTAATCTCATACTATTAACTGGTGCATTTTGCAGATTAAGGCCGAAGATTAAAAGAGTTAATAATCCTCCAACAAACTGGTAAAGGAAAAAACCTCCGAATAAGCCGATAAAAGCCGCTGCAATTGGTGATATTTTGGGATGTATTTTGGAAAGAGGTGATAATTCGTTAAAATTTTCATCCGTTTCTTTATTTTCAGGTCCCTGAATATCCGGTATATTGTTAAATTCATCCATAGGTAAAATCAAAATAAAAAAAAGAGTAAATATTTCCTATCGAAATATCCATTAGTATTATATGAAATATAGCTTAATTCAATTGAACTTGTAGTTAACCCAAGTACAATTCAAAAAAAGAGAAATGGTACTGGTTTTTTATTTTATATTGAGTTCAATTTTAAGGATTCACTTTTGATGTTAATGGTCCTGCTAATCCCTGGTAACTTGTAAGAACAGCATCAATTGCCCCGATTACTACCTTGGTTTTTACTTTAACAGGTATTTTTAGATTATCATCAGAGAGCCAAACGAAAATACTGCCCTCGCTTTTAAATAATCCGCCTTTTACAACTATTGGTTCAACAATAATACAATTAAAAGTCCCGGCAGGAACAGTTGCCTGCTCTTTACCAAGATATTTTACATCCAGGTTGTAAACTGTATCTTTATAAAAATTTTCAAGATGAATAAGATCACCAACTTTAAGTTTGGTAAAATCCAAAGTTCGTGCATAATAAAAAGCAGATACAATATCATTGACATAACGAGGAATTTTATACTCTCCACCGGAAGTTTTTGCTCTGCCGTTCCGCTGATCAAAGAATGCTGAAAAATCTCTGCTGAAGCTGCCCTCTCTGATATGCTGCTCAAACCTCCATGGGAATATCCCCTCTTCGTCTACAAAAGTTTCATAATGATCTCTAACTTTATAGATCCAATCAAAACTAGGTACGGAATTTACATCAAAAGTAATGTCGTAAACATTTCTGCCGACAATCCTTCTCATCCTAGGAATGGCCATCGTTGCAACTCCGGCAGTGACAAATCCATACTTAACGTCAAATGTAAGTTTTTCACCGACTTTAAAAGCTTTGTTATCAATTTTTCTAAATTCAGTATTATCATCGCCCTTACCTTTGCATAATACAAAAGGAGACATAAAACTTAGAAGTAGAAAAAGAGTCAAAATTTTATTAGACATTAAATTCTCCGTTTATAAGTATATCTTGATAAATTTTATCAACTTGGTTGAAAACGCTTCTAATATTAATACTGCTCATACAATCCAAACGCTCACACTGTTCCCTTGTGCAGTTTGAACAATTTATTTCCGGGATAAAAATACTTTTTTTATTTGTATATGGACCCCATCTTTTGGGAGAACATGATAAAATTTTAGGATAAAAACCGATAGTATATTTGCCCAGCGCCGCAGCTATATGAATCGGGCCTGTAGAATTTGATATAAATATGGAAGATTTATTAATCAAAGCAACCATTTCCGATAAGTTAAATTTTCCTGCAAAATTTTTAATATTTTCATTCAACTTTAATTCTTCGCAAATGCCCTTTTCAGATTCCTGTCCGGTAATAATAATCGAAGCATTCAATTTTTCATACAGCAATTTAACTAATTCTTTGAATTTATAAAGCGGCAGATCTATTGCACTTCCTCCACTGCCGGGATGAACAATAATGATCGGTTTATTTTTTGAGACACTATTGCTCGATAAAACTTTCTCAACAAATTCTTTACTTTTAACGGAAGGTTTTAAATCAAATTTTACAGAATCAGGTTTAATATTTTCTTGTATCCCGAAAATAGAGAGCAAATCCAGATTAAATTCCAGCTCATGTTTTTCTGCATATTTTCTGTGTTCAAAAACTTTTCGATTAAAAAGAAATGAATACCATCGATAGCCGGTACCAATCCGTATTTTAATTCTTGATAAAAATATTATTAAAGCTGTCACAAAATTCGGAGAAACTATAATTGCAGAATCAAATTTAAACCGAGTTATTTCTTTTACACTTTCTTTTAATAAGACTTTTTTCCCCTCTTCTTTCAGAAGAATAACATTATTGATATAAGGATGATTTTCAACTAAAGATTTTGTGTAGTTCTTTACAAGGAAAGTAACTTTACAGTCAGGAAAATATTTTTTTATAATATTTGCAATAGGCAAAGACAGCACAACATCGCCAATCCGGTCTGTCCTTACAATTAAAATATTCTTGGGTTGAATCATCTTTTTGATACGTAAAGATTATCTTTAATATAAAAGCGCCATGGCAAATCGACAGATTTTTTTATACCGATTCTTTTACTTACTACAATATCCTCTTCTTTAATATTGGGCGCATCTAAAATGTATACTTTATTCCCCGTCAAATCTAATCCGTAATGTGTTTTATTTATTGACATTGCCTGACAAATTTTACCAGGCCCGTTAGTTAAATTATATTTTTCTTTTTCATTTACCAAATTTTTATTAAATCTGTTTTTTATCATAAAGTCAATCCCTTTAAGAGGTTCAATCGCTCTTATGAGAACTGCTGTACCCTTTCCAATTTCTCCGGTTACAACATTGCAGCAGAAATGCACACCGTATGTAAAGTAAACATAGAAAAATCCGCCTATCCCGAACATAATTTCATTTCGTTTGGTTTTTCCGATAAAAGTATGGGCTGCTTCATCTATAGATCCATCGTATGCTTCAACTTCCACAATTCTACCCGATAAAATTTGGCCTTTGTCCTTCTTTACAAGGATTTTACCAAGCAATTCCTTAGCTACAGTATGTAATTCACGTGTATAAAAATTACGATCTAATTTTTTTTGATTATTGCTAGGAGTCATTTTTATAGAAAAGGTAAAAGAGGGATATTTGTTTAATAAAAAATTAGGATTCTAATTCAGATTTTAGCTCATTTATCTTCTGCAAAAAGTATTCTTTTTTATCGGGTTCTTTTAAAACCAACTTTTTATATACACCAATTGCTTCTTTAAATTCACCCTGTGCAACGTAAATTTTAGCCAGAGTTTCCGATACTATCATGCTTTGGCTTGATATCTTGGTTAACAAATTATTAGCAGAAGTATCTGCATTATTTAATTCAGGAATTTTAGCGGCAGAAATTTCACGGGCAATCTGGCCCAACCTGTCGTCAACGGATATCGATTTTTTTTCGCTTTCTTTTTTCTCACTCAGAAAAAAATCAGGTTCATTAGGAATATTAATATCAGAATCCACCATAAATATATTTCTGGAGTTGTTTTCGAAAAGCGACCTCTGCTTTTTAATGTTCTCCAATTCTTTAAGGTAGTAATCGTAAGTTTTTTTTGAATGGATTAAATCGCTTCCCTTTTTGATATTTTTTAAAGCCATGGGATAATTACCAACTAAAGTATAGGCTTTACTCAAGATAAGATAAGCAGTTGAATATTGCGGAAATTGTTCAATACCGCTATTAAGAATGTCTATTGCTTTTTCAACATTATTTTGTTCGATCTCCGTATTTGCAGTTCTGACAAATAATGGAGATCTTTTATCATACTCATAAATTAAGTTTACTTTATTATTAAATATTTCCGTTGTTGACTTTGCCAAAATTACGCCTAGATTTTTGAAAACGCATGCTTAATTGATGTTAAAGAAACAAATGAAAATCCAAGGAAAAATAAAAACTGAAAAGGAAGAGCAGCTATTTCAAGGAAATAAATTGAGGCAGCAACACCAACAAGGCAATATACTGCCATTATTAATTCCACAATAACTGATAGTCCGAGCTTTTTACTTGTATATCGTTTACCTAGCCATGAGTCTTTATTTCCCTCAACTTTAAATTTGGGAGTACGGACAAATTCACTTTTTCTATTCATTAATCCTTCAAAAACTGCTCTCGAATTATTTACTGCAAATCCCATACTGCCTGCCATAAAAAGAGGAAATAAAACAATCTTTTTTCGCCAGTCTTCCCTAATATCTTTTTGAGAGTATAAGTAAAACATAAAAGAACTTACAAACGCAAGAACAAATAACGACATTACAGCAAAATATAATTGGTGAGGCCCGCTGTTCTTAATAAAGATTAGCGGAACATTTAAGATTGCTGCTAAAAGGATAAACGGAAATACAAGATTATTTGTTAAATGAAATGTAGCTTGAAGTTTAACTCTTAATGGAATTTTTGATCTCCAAACTAAAGGTAAAATTTTCTTTGCAGTTTCAATGGCACCCTTAGTCCATCTAAATTGCTGATTTTTTAATGCATTAATTTCGGAAGGAAGTTCTGCAGGAGAAGTAAAATCTTTTAAGAAAACAAACCTCCAGCCATTTAATTGAGCACGATAACTGAGGTCTAAATCTTCTGTTAAAGTATCGGCTTCCCAATTACCTGCATCTTCAATACAGGCTCTTTTCCAGATACCGCCTGTTCCGTTAAAATTAATAAAAAAACCGGCTTTATTTCTTACGGTTTGTTCAATTACAAAATGCCCGTCTAATGCTAGAGCCTGAGCCCTGGTTAAAATTGAATAATCGCCATTAATATGTTCCCAGCGAGTTTGAACCATGCCGACTTTTTCATCGCTGAAGAATGAAAGAGTTTTTTTCAAAAATTCTTTTTGGGGAATAAAATCGGCATCAAAGATCGCAATATATTCACCCTTAGCTGTCTTCATGGCTTCTTTTAAAGCTCCGGCTTTAAATCCTTCTCTGCTTGACCTTCTGATATGCTTAATATCAAATCCTTCATTCTTTTTCTCAGCAACAATTCGGGCAACTATTTGTACAGTTTCATCCGTCGAGTCATCTAAGACTTGAATTTCCAATAAATTTTTCGGGTAATCAATTTCACATACTGAATCAATAAGTCGGTCTACAACATAAAGTTCATTATAAAGAGGAAGCTGAATTGTTACTTTAGAATTGGGAACAAAATTTTCTTTAGCAACGTTTTTAACGTGTTTATACTTGTTGTAATAAAAGATCATTATAAAACCGTGCAAACCGAAAACAAAAAGTACAAAAAGCGAAACGAAATACGATATTAGGACAACATTATCCATTTTAAAACCTTTAAAAAATAATATTTATCGTCACCAGCCGGAAACCGTATCAAGAAGAATATCATCAGTTATTCTATCAATCGCAGTTTCAATAGCATTCTTTCTATCATTTATAGATCCTCCAGAAGGATAATCACCATAATTAGAAAAACTTTTATCATAAATTGTTTTTCGTTTTACCAGGTCTTTATACACAACCCGGACAGTAATAGTAATTCTCCTGGAAGTTACATTTTCACCAGCTGCAATTACAGATGGCACATCACTCAAAGAAGTTATTGTACATTCAAGAATTGCATCAGCATTAGATTTATTAGTAACCTGTAAGGTATTATCGTCAATAAATTTCTGCGTCAGCTTGCTCGTGAACATCTCGCTCAATCCGGGTTCACCCGAACTACTTCGATCTTCAGCATTTGGAATAGCAATAGTTTTAAGATGCTTTGGAACCGAAGCTCCAGTAAAAGAATATGCACAACAACCAGTAAAATTAATTAGCAAATAGGTGATAAACAAGACAAGAATAATGGGGTTTGCCGATTTGTTATTTAGGTGACTTTCAATGTTCTTTTTAGAAACACTCACATCGGTTAGTTTACTAAAAAGTTGCTTAAAATTGTGCGATTTACAAGCCATATTCTTTAATTTTTCTATATAAAGTTCTTTCACTAATTTTCAGCATTTTTGCAGCATTTCTTTTATTGCCTTTACTGTGATCCAAGGCATTAATAATTGCTTCTTTTTCAACCTGCTGAAGCGAAACCACCTCATCAATATTTCCATTATTTTCATTGGCCTTAACATCAATCTGCTGACTATAAATTAAATCCTTTATCTCCATTATATCTTTTTTAATTTCAAATAAAGCTCTGTACAATAATTCCCGGTCAACTTCTTCCGGCGATCTTTTTAAGTAAATTGGCAGGTTTCTATTTTCATTATGTACCTGGTTAATTTTTATTAATGGGATAAAAACTTGAGCATTTAAAACTCCATCACGATTTAGTGCTGTTGCGGATTCAACCGCATTTTTTAATTCTCTTATATTTCCAGGCCAGTCATAATTCCGCAGAAGATCCAAGGCATCATCCGTAATTAAAGGAGGTACGATATTATTTTCAGTACAATAATTATTAATAAGATGTCGGGTTAATTCTTCAATATCACCTTTTCTTTTTCTAAGCGGTGGTATACTTAATGTAACAGCTTTTAAACGGAAATAAAGATCTTCTCTAAATCTTCTTGCTTCAACTTCATATTGTAGATCCTTATTTGTTGCGGCAATAATTCTCACATCTACTTTTGTAACAGTTTCGGCACCGACCCTCATAAATTCTTTTGATTCAAGTGCACGTAACAGCCGCACTTGTGTTGTAAACGGCATTTCGGCAATTTCATCTAAAAACAATGTGCCCCCGTCGGCAATTTCAAAATATCCTTTACGGCTTTCAACGGCACCGGTAAATGAGCCTTTTTTATGTCCGAATAATTCACTTTCAAGAAGTCCCTCGGGAATTGCGCCGCAATTAACGCTGACCAATTGTTTATCTGCCCTATTGCTGTACCCATGAATTGCTTTAGCAAAAATTTCCTTACCTACTCCGCTTTCGCCATAAATTAATATGGAAATATCGGAGTTTGCTACCTGCATTGTTATATCAACAAGATCATTAATCTCTTTTGATTTTCCGATAATACCATATTTTTTCTTAAACTCTTCTATAGTCATAATTTAGAAATCTAAAGGTTTAATTTCTTTGAATCTTGATCACTCAGAACTAGCTAATTCAGAATAAACTAACATTTGATATTAAATATATTATTTTTTATAACCTTATTAAAGAAATGAATTTTTATAAATCAATAACCAATCCATCATAAGCAGAAATTATTTTTTGTTTTTCATCATCATTCATTAAAGAATAAAATTTCCCGAGTTTTGTTTCATCTTCATCACTTATGTGAGTTAAATATAAGGCACCTGCAGTTTGAGATTTAAACGCACGGATTAAATCATTTAAATCAACATGAGAAATTTCCGAAATCATAATATCAATTTTATATTCTTTGAACAAATAAAGATCTTCTTCTGTCCCAATATCACCTGTATAAAATATTTCTGCTTCCTCTGATTTTAATAAGAGGCTTACGCATGAAAAGCTTAGTTTATTCAAATAATCAAATTTTTTATATTTATCAAGATGCATATTCTGTCTAGCTGTAAAAGAAAAATTATCTTTTACTTTTATAGCGTCATCAACATTAAAAACTTTGTAGTTGATTTCAAGGTCCATCTTCTCATTAAACAAATAAGAATTATAGAGATATCTTTTAATTACTTCCACTAAACTTTGGTGTATATAAACATCTAGCTCATTTGTTCTTTTAATAAGTTTCATTTGAACAATTAGAGCACCCAATCCTGAAAAATGATCGGGGTGAAGATGCGTAATTAATATGCCGTTAATCTGATGGAGATTAATATTTTGTGAGAGCAAAGCTTTTGATATTCCATCTCCGGTATCGACGAGTAAGTTATAATTATTGGAAGAAAAAAGAATTGACGAATGAAATCTATGCAGTGAAGTTTTCCCGGAACCCGTACCTATAAATCTTATTCTCAAGATATTACTTTTAATTTGGTTTTACAATTCTTCCATTAAGATTATATTTAGCATTAATTTGTTTCAAGGAATTAGCTGCATCCTCTTCATTTGAAAATTTACCAACGTAAACTACATGAAATGCAGTTCCAGCAACTGATTTCTCCTCAATCTTAGAGTAATAGCCATCCTTTTCAAAACTTTTCATTAAAGATTCTGCATTATTTAAAACAGTAAACGCCCCCGCTTGAATTGTAAACTGATATTCTTCATTAGACTGTTGGTTATTTCTATTTTTGGCACTTAAAGCTGAATCCGCCGGCAAAGCTTTCCTGACAGTAATTACACTGTCTTTTTTAGGAATATTTTTTTTGGCAATATTAATATAAGGGGAATTAGGATATTCATGCTCAAGCCTATTTTTGAAATTTTTTGCAGCACTATACATTCCAAGTGCGTAATAATATGAATAAATTCTGTAAAGAGATGCATCAGCGTATTTGCTGTTAGGATAGTTCTTAACCACCTCGTTATATATTGTAACAGCTTGTTGTCCATTAGCGGTTAAAACACCTTCAAGGAATAAAAGGTTTGCACTATTCGGATAATTCTTTTTTAACTCCGGTAATTGATCCTCAACCTGAGTTCTATTCCCATCTTCAATTTGTTTAAGGTAAGGAATAATATTTAGTTCCTGAGCAAATAGAGTATTTGGAATTAACATTATAAGTATAAAAATAAACAGGAAAGAAATTGATATGTATTTTTTCATTGCCTTCTTCTTCCAAACAAAAATTCCAATAATATGAGTTGCTCAAGGACGAAATAAAAAGTGCAAATAAAATTATTATGCTGTTAAAGATAACTGCTCTTTGTCAGGCTCAACTAGTTCAATTAAATCTCCAAATAAAGTAGCAGACGTGGCACGGTTTAATTTTACTCTTGCATAATCGCCTTCTTTAATTTTTTCACTGAAAGGAATAATTACAACTTTGTTTGTATCGGTTCTGCCGGATAAAAATTGATCTGACTTTCTGCTTAAACCTTCAACTAAGATTATTGTTTCCTGATTTAATAATTCTTGATTCTTTTCAAAAGATATCTGCTGCTGCAGTTCGATAATTTCCTGCAGTCTCTTAGTCTTAATCTCATCAGTTACATCATCTTCCATTTTATATGATTTAGTTCCCTCTCGCGGCGAATATTTAAACATATATGCGCCGTCATATTTTACTTTTCTCATGACATCCAGAGTCATTACATGGTCTTCATAAGTTTCTGTCGGGAAACCGGAAATGATATCAGTTGAAAAGCTTACACCGGGAATAATTTTTTTTGCTTTTTCTATTAAATTAAAATAGTGTTCAATTGTATAAGTACGATTCATTAAATCCAATATCCTGTTGGAACCTGATTGTACCGGCAGGTGAATATAATTACAAATGTTAGGGTTCTCTGCAATTGTATATAAAAGCTTATCCGATAAATCTTGAGGATGAGAGGTGGTAAATCTAATTCTGATTTTTCTATCCACTAAAGCTGATGCAGATAATAAATCGGCAAAGTCGTAAACACCATCATTATACGAGTTAACATTCTGGCCAAGAAGAGTAACCTCCCGGAATCCTCTCTCTGCAAGCTGTTTTATTTCGTTTACTACGGAGTTTAATGTTCTGCTTCTTTCCCTTCCCCGAGTAAAAGGCACAACACAGAAAGTGCAGAATTTATCACATCCTCTCATTACCGAAATCCAGGCTTGCAAACCATCTTCGCGGTATGGAATTATATCATCATAGGTTTCTGTTCTTGATAATCTAACACCAATTCCTTTATCGCCGGTAAATGCAATATCAATATATTCAGGTAATCTTCTGTATTCATCGGGTCCAACGACAAGATCAACTATTTTTTTATCTTCAATTAAATCTTTACGTAACCTTTCTGCCATACATCCTAAAATTCCAACAACTAAGTCCGGTTTTGAATCCTTTAAACTTTTAAAATTACCAAGCCTGCCGTAAATCCTTTGTTCAGCATTTTCTCTGATGCTGCATGTATTCAATAAAATAACATCAGCCTGTTTAGCATCTTTAGTTAAATTATAACCATTATTTTTAAGAATACCTGAAACAAGTTCTGTATCAGCCATATTCATCTGACAGCCATACGTTTCAATATATATGTTATTCGACTTCATTATCTAATCATCTTTTAAATATTTAATTCAATAAAATAAAAGTTACTCGGATCCAGTGAATAAATTTTATCGAATAGTTTTTATATTAAAAAAATATTCAGTTAACCTTTTCATCTTTATTAACAGGAACAAATCCAAAATGCTGATTTTGCGGAGCATCTATTATTATTTCTCCAAACCTAGCTTCAAACTTATCAATATTATCTTTTAATGCTTTCATTAACATTTTCGCATGCTGCGGCGTTGTTATTATTCTAGCATGTACTTTTGCTTTAGGCACACCCGGTACTATCCTCGTAAAATCGATAATAAATTCCGCCGGAGAGTGAGTAATAATTGCCAGATTAGAATATATTCCTTCGGCTTCTTTTTCGCCCAATTCAATATTTATTTGCTGGCCTTGTGGTTGATTTTCCTGGTTCATTTTATTCCATTCAGTTTTTAATAAACAAAAAACACAATCTAAATTTGTAATCCAAATAAATTTACAAATTATTATTTAAAAATAATGTAATATAAAAAATACAGAGCCGAAATCATCAAACGGTTAAATTCCGTTAAGTTGTTTGATAATTTCGGCATAAAAATTTTAATCGATATTTTGAGCTACTACAGTATTACTTTCGTAATTGATCTGCTTTATCAAAAGCTTCTTTTGCCTTATTCTGATTTCCAAGTATGGTATAAACTCGTCCTAAAAGTTCCCACATGGAAGCATCGTCGCCTTTCATTTGAACAACTTTTTCCAAATAAGGAAGAGCTTTCTTATATTTTTCCATATATACCTTACTATTTGAAGAAGCGGTATCACCGTTTGCTATAGCTTCCTTATTTAAATCAGCACCCCATTTAACATAAGTAACCGCAAGATTGTAAACAGCATTTTGATATTCCGGATCAATATCAACGGCTTTTAAAAATTGTTCTTCCGCATCTTTGTAATCTTTATTTCCAAGCAAAAGAACACCGTAATTATATCTGTAATATTTGTTTTCAGGATCCTGCTGCACGCCAGCTTTGAAGGCGTCAATTGCAACATCAATTTTGTGAGCACCTATATAAGAGTTTGATAATAGTAGTAATATTTCCGAGTTCTCCGGATATAGTTTTCGTGCTTTTTGTAAAAGGTCAATATCCTTATTAAAATAAGCCATGGCATTTGTACTATCTTCTACATTTTTTGTGTTTTCAAATTTAGATCTCAGTTTAGTGGCTTTATCATAATAAATTTCACCTAAATACTTATAACCATCTACTGCATTACTTTTATCAATAATTTTTTGAAGCGGATCAATAGCTTCATCATATTTCTGCTCACTCATATAGACAAATGCAAGGTTTTTGTAAGTATCTGCGGAGTCGGGTTCAATATACACAGCTTGTTTAAACGAATTAATTGATTTATCATAATAAACATGTGAGCTGTCTTTATCCTTAGAATTAGTACCTTTCTGAAAAAATCCTACTCCTTGATTAAAGAGTTGAGCCCAAAAATATTTTTTCGAATCATTAATGTTTTTTTCAAACTGTTTGCTAATACCCAAAGATTTGTTGTAGGCGTCAACCATATCTTTAAAGTTATTTAACTCACCATCAACATAACCTAAAAGATAATATCCTTCGTCGCTTTTAGGATTCTTTTCAACTTCCTTTTGTAATGCCTCTAGAGCTTTAGGATAGTTCTTTTGTTGAATATATAATTTTGCGCTGGTAATTTCAGTTGAAGCGCATTCAAAGCCGGTTATTGCAAAACCGATCAATAAAATTACAGCCAATAAAAGTTTTGAACGGTACATCATTTCTCCATTTATAATCTAAATTAAGGTTTTAAAATTAAAACATTACCCCCCTATAGTCAAGATAAAACTAAACGAAAAAGAAGAAGTTATTTTGAAGGAAATCGTCTGGAAAAAATCAAAATATGAACAAATTTCATAACAACTAATATTATTTCCCGGTTGTGTTCTACAAAACTTAAAATTAAAAAATTTTCTAATTCGCTTCTAAATTCTTCTCCTTCGGCTTTCATAATTTACGATCTAAAGGTTTATAAGTTATTTAGTATTTATTACTTAGAAATAGTAAAATCCATACCCTAAATAGTCAAGGAATACCCGCGTAAATTGATTTTCCTCTTTTAAAAGAATATTTTTCGTATTAAAAGAGAGGTTATTTTGACTACAGAACAAATCATCAAATACGTTCCTAAAGTCTTACTTCATGATCACCTTGACGGCGGCCTTAGACCCTCAACAATTATCGAATTAGCAAAAGATTTAAAGTATAATAAACTACCGACAAAAGATCCTGAAGAATTAAAGAATTGGTTCTTCAGAGGTGCAAATAAAGGGAATCTTGTCGAATATCTTCAGGGCTTTGAGCATACTTGTGCTGTTATGCAAACTAAAGAAGGTTTGAAACGTGTTGCCTATGAAATGATGGAAGACATGAAAGAAGATGGAGTATGTTATGTTGAAACAAGATTTGCACCCGTATTTCATTCGAGTAAAGGACTTTATAGCGAAGACATTGTTTCCGCAGTGCTGGAAGGACTGGAACAAGGCAAGGAGGATTTTGGTGTAGGTTTCGGCCTAATTCTATGCGGAATGAGAAATATGAAAAACACTTTAGATATTGCTGAATTAGCAGTAAACTTACGTAATCAAGGTGTTGTAGGTTTTGATCTTGCCGGTGAAGAAGGTGGTTACCCTCCTAAAAAACATATTGAAGCCTTCCAATTTATTCAGCGGGCTAATTTTAATATAACAATTCATGCGGGAGAGGCTTTCGGTAAAGAGTCTATTTGGCAGGCGATCCAATGGTGCGGCGCTCATCGCATTGGCCATGCTACTCATTTGCTGGAAGATATTTCTCTTGATAAACAAGGTAATGTTGTAGACTTCGGTGATTTGGCACAGTATATTTTAGATAAAAGAATTCCGCTTGAAATCTGCCTTCTAAGCAATGTTCATACAGGTGCGGTGGACAAAATCGAAAATCATCCTTTCGGAACATTATTTAGAGAAAAGTTTAGGGTCACAATAAATACTGATGACAGGCTAATGAGTGATACTAACATGACAAAAGAATTTATGGTAGCAATAGAAAATTTCAATTTAACATTGGAAGATGTGGAAAAAATAACTATTAACTCCATGAAATCGGCATTTAATCCCTACAAAGAAAGACTTTATTATATTTATAATGTAATAAAACCAGGTTTTCAATCAATAAAAGACCAATTACTCTCACTAAAAACATATGCAGGTTCCAATGAAGAAACTATTCACAAACTATAATTTCGAATTCGATAAAAATGAAAGAAAAATATTAAAAACATTTTGTAATCAAAACTTAAAACAAATTCAGGGGGATAATAAATACTTCAGTGAAGTAAAAGTTTTCAACTCGATTGTTGACAAATTAAACCAGGATACGGAAGTAATTAAACTTACCAAAGATGAGCGAACCAGATTAAAATACCAGCTTGAGGAAAACGTAAAATTCCTGGATAAAAAAATGAAGAAAAGCTGGTTTCTAAAAAAGTGGCTTTACAGATCAATGTTAGCTCAATATGAAAATATTCTTGAAAATCATTTTAAAGGTTAATGATGATTTCTGAAACTGATAAACTTAAAATTAAAGCTCCGACAGGCACTAAACTTTCATGCAAAGGATGGATACAGGAAGCTGCTATGCGCATGCTTATGAATAATCTTGATGCCGAAGTTGCAGAGAAGCCTGCTGAACTTATAGTATACGGCGGCAGCGGAAAAGCTGCCAGAAACTGGGATTGTTATGAAGCTATAATTTCCTCACTTAAAAATTTAGAGAATGATGAAACTCTAGTAGTTCAATCTGGCAAGCCAGTTGCTGTTTTCAAAACTTATGAAGATGCACCCAGAGTAATTATATCAAACGCTATGCTTGTTCCAAATTGGGCAAATTGGGATGAATTCAGAAGGCTTGAGAAATTGGGGTTAACGATGTTCGGACAAATGACTGCCGGCAGCTGGATTTACATTGGCACTCAAGGCATACTTCAAGGTACTTATGAAACTTTTGCCGAATGCGGAAGAAAGTATTTTAACAGTAACCTTTCCGGAAAATTTTTATTAACCGCCGGATTAGGAGGTATGGGAGGAGCTCAACCTTTGGCGGCTACTATGAACGGCGCAGCTTTTCTCGGAATAGAAGTTGACAAAAAAAGGATTCAAAAAAGATTGGATACCGGCTATATAGATGTTTTGTCGGAAGATTTAGATGATGCCCTTAAGATGGTTTTAGAGGCAAAGAAAAAAAAGAAAGCTTTATCAGTTGGACTCGTAGGAAATGCCGGAGAAGTTTTACCTCAAATAATTCAGAAAGGTATTATTCCTGATATTCTTACTGATCAAACATCTGCTCATGACACCTTAAATGGTTATGTACCAATGAATATGAGTTTTGAAGATGCTCTTAAATTAAGAAAAACAAATCCGGATCAATATATCCAATTGTCTAAACAAACTATTGTAAAACATGTTCAATCCATGCTTGAACTCCAAAAGAAAGGTGCAATTACTTTTGATTATGGAAACAATATTCGCGGTGAGGCTAAAGCTAATGGTGTTGATAATGCTTTTGATTTTCCAGGATTTGTACCCGAATTTATTCGTCCTCTTTTTTGTGATGGCAAAGGACCTTTCCGTTGGGCAGCATTATCCGGGGATCCAAAAGACATTTACACAACCGATCAGGCAATAAAGGATACTTTTCCGGAAAATAAATCTTTATGCAATTGGATTGATTTAGCCCGGGAAAAAGTTCACTTTCAAGGACTACCCTCAAGAATTTGCTGGCTTGGTTACGGTGAGAGAGCAAAAATGGGACGAATATTTAACGACCTGGTTGCTTCGGGTAAAGTCAGTGCACCTATTGTTATCGGAAGAGACCATCTCGATTGCGGTTCAGTAGCTTCGCCAAATAGAGAAACAGAAGCTATGAAAGACGGAAGCGATGCAATTGCGGATTGGCCGATTTTGAATGCATTATTAAATTCCATTGGCGGCGCAAGCTGGGTTTCTGTTCATCATGGCGGCGGTGTTGGAATTGGAAATTCAATTCACGCCGGTATGGTTATAGTTGCCGATGGAACGAAAGAAGCTGAAAAAAGATTAGAAAGAGTTCTAACATATGACCCTGGTATGGGCATAGCCCGGCATACAGATGCAGGTTATGATCAAGCTAAAAACAATGCCATGAATTGGGGAATAAAAATCCCTATGTTAAATTAACGAAAGGGTAAAAAGATGAAAGTAAAAGTATTAATCGCTGATAAATTTCCGGATCAATACATAAAGCAATTAAGCGAAATGGACCTAGAAGTTATATACTCTCCTAAGCTCGGGGAAAATGATTTACCGGAAGCCTCAAAGGGAGTTGATATCTTAGTAGTCCGTTCAACTGTGGTCACTGCAGAAACAATTACTGCCAGTAAAAATCTGAATCTTATTATTCGTGCAGGCGCTGGGGTAAATAATATTAATATCCCGGCTGCTAATCAAAAAGGTATTTACGTTGCCAATTGTCCGGGAATGAATTCCGTCGCTGTTGCTGAATTAGCTATAGGACTGATGATTTCTTTAGACAGAAGAATTCCGAGTAATGTAATGGATTTTAAAAACGGTAAGTGGAATAAAGGTGAATATTCCAAAGCCGAAGGTTTAATGGGAAAAACGCTTGGAATAATTGGTGTGGGTAATATCGGTAAAGAAGTAGCAAAAAGAGCCCTTGCTTTCGGGATGAATGTCTATGGTAAAGATATTTCCAGAATTGAAGGAGTTGCAATAAAGGATTTTTCCGAGATGAATCAATTGCTTCCTCTCTGCGATGTTGTAACAATTCACCTTCCGGCTACTCCTCAGACAAAAGGATTGTTCAATAAAGAAATGTTCAGTTATATGAAGCCAAATGCATTATTGATAAATACAGCAAGAGCAGATCTTATTGATCAGGATGCAATGATAGAAGCAATAAAAACAAAAAATATTAGAGTTGCATTAGACGTTATTAAAAATGAGCCCGAACAAAAAACAGGGGAAATAAAATCACCGCTTCAGGACTTACCAAACGTGTACGTTACTCATCATATAGGCGCATCTACAGAGCAGGCACAAAATGCGGTCGCAGCGGAAACTGTAAAAATCATTAAAGATTTTATTCATAGCGGATTAATTGCACACTGGGTTAATAGAGCAAGAATTTCTGACTCTCATTACCAGCTGGTAGTTAAGCATTTTGATAAACCGGGCGTTCTTGCTTCTATATTAAATATTATAAGAGCTAAGGAAATAAATATTGAAGAAATTGAAAATGTTATCTTTGAAGGCGGTGTTGTTGCATGCTGCACAATGAAATTGAAGAATCCCGTTTCTACCGAGATGATTAAAGGAATGCAGGAAAATGAAAATGTTTTAAGCGTCTCTCATGTGGCAATATAGATAAATTTAATCAAGGCTCACTTTTTAATATGATCAGTGAGCCTTTATTTTATCAAACAAAATTTATTTCAACAATATCATCTATAATACCGTGGTAATACGGCAGTTGAATCATCTGGTTAATCCCTTCCAAATCCTGTTCACTAAAATCAAAAATTAAAGATGGGATATTTTCCTTCAAATAGCTTTTGGTATTTTCTGAATAATGTTCACTAAAGTTATTTTTTTCAACTGATTCATATATTGAACTACTCAAACCGTTTAACATTCCGTTTAAATTTTCTATTGAAGTCTTTTCAGTTGAAGCAAAAACATAATTTACAAATGGCAGAGAAAGAACTTCGATCATTTCTTCAGCAAAACTGATACCTGATAAATACTTTTCATTATCGAAATTTTTATCTCCCACAATTATATGATTAAACCGGGGTAATTCATTTTCTTTAGTAGTAATTTTAATTTCAACCGGTGTGTCGTACATTTCTTTAAAGAGGATTTTACAGAGCAAGACTTCAACGGAAGATAAATCTCCGTATAGCATTATCTCCGATATTTCTTTTTGAGAAGAGTTATAATAAATGTAGGAGTTACAGAGTGACCCTTCAAATGATAATCCGAATGATTTTGAAACAAATAAGTCTTTGTTTTTTATTAAATCCAAAGTTGGAATTAATCCTACTGCCGTTTTATTTTTTTTTACTTCTGAAACAATTAAAGAGGAAGGATAAAAAGCTGTTTCATTATCCAGGTTTTTAGGAAGGTGATCATTTATCAAGCGGGAAAATATATTGTTCGGGAAAATCAGATTCATTATTAAACTTGTTTTAATTGGCTATTTTAAGTAAAAGTATACAACTATATTTTATCCAGATCAAAATAAATTTTCATATCAAGAAAGAGGATTATTTTATGATAATTTAGAGAAATGGTAAAAAATAAGGGCATATAATTTATGCCCTTAATAAATATATCAATTAAAATACAGGATTAGCTTTTTGATTTAATTCTAGCAGCTTTACCGGAAAGTTTTCTTAAGTAGTAAAGTTTTGCTCTTCTTACATTACCTTCTTTAAGAATTTCAATCTTAGCTATTTTAGGCGAGAAGAAAGGAAAAATTCTTTCAACACCTACACCGCTGGAAATTTTTCTAACAGTAAAGGTTTTATTAATACCGGCACCTCTGATATTGATTACATCTCCTTCAAACGGCTGTACTCTTTCCTTATCGCCTTCAATAACTCTAACATGAACCCTGATGTGGTCTCCTGGATTAAAGTTTGGCAAATCCGTTTTAATTTGATCCGGTAATATTTTATTTATATCAACCATAGTTTTCTCCACTAATTATTATAGTTTCTCCATTTTTCAGTTAAAATTTTTGACTGCTGCTCTTTCCAACTCTTTATCTCTTTTTCATTCCCGGAAAGTAAAACGTCAGGGACTTTCATTCCACGATATTCTGAAGGCCGCGTGTAATATGGAGCTTCGATTTTTTCTCCATCCTGAAATGAGTCGTCAAGTGCTGATTCACTATCATTTAGAACACCGGGTATTAGGCGAATGACTGCATCTATAATAAGTAATGCAGGCAGTTCACCTCCAGTAAGTACAAAATTACCGATTGAAATTTCATCGGTTGCAAATTTTTCTCTTACACGGTCATCAATTTCTTTATAATGACCGGTTACCAAAATAATGTTTTCAGCAAGAGATATTCTATTAGCATCCTTCTGATTAAAAACTTTACCCTTTGGCGTTGTAAAAACTATATGTTGATAATTTCTACCTTGCAAAAGTTTTTCAATACATTCAAAAAACGGCTCCGGTTTAAGAACCATGCCGGGACCGCCGCCAAAAGGTTTATCATCAATTTGTTTATGCTTATTAAAAGCATAATCTCTTAAATTGTGAATGAATATTTCAACCTTGCCCTTAGTTTGTGCCCTTTTAATAATACTGGTATTAAGAGGGCTAGAAAGAAGTTCAGGCACGGCTGAAATAATATCAATTCTCATCATCTTCGTAAAAATCACCGCCTGGCTTTAATACCATAATTTTATTTATATGGTCAAAGCTTTCAATAAATTCTAATGCAGCCGGGATTAAAATCTCTTTTCCTTTATTATCAATTACATAAACATCATTAGCAGGATAAGAAAGAACATCTTTGATAACGCCGAATTCCACGTGGTTTCTGTATACTTTACTACCGATTAAATCATGTACAAAAAAATAATTTTCAGGTAGTTTTACAACGTTGTCACTATCCACAAAAATTTCTTTATCTATTAAAATTTCAACGTCTTTATCATTATCGAAATTTTGAAACTTCAATAAAAAATCATTTTTATGTTTTCTAATTTTCTCTACAAAAAATACTTTCTTATCCTCAAAAAAGTCAATATAAACCTTTTGAAGACTCAAGAATCTTTCGGGAAAATCCGAAAAAGAAGATATTCTAACGAATCCTTCTCTGCCGTAAACCGAAACAATCTTTGCAATTAGGAAATAATCTTTCACTAATTTAAGAGGGTTCGATCCCTAGTCTAAAATTTCTAAAATAGCTCTCTTCCCCTCTTTGGCTGCAATTGCCGTCAACAGAGTTCTCATAGCTTGAGCCGTTTTACCCTGTTTTCCGATAACTTTCCCGACGTCATCAGCCTGTACTTTTAAGGAAAGCACAACCTTGTTTTCCTCGGGATTTTTCTCGTCAACTACAACACCATCGGGACTATCCACTAAGTGTTTTGCGATGAATTCAATGAATTCTTTCATAGAAAGAAGCCTCCTATTTTACAGCACGGGAGCTTATAGAAATATAGTACAGAAGAAACCATTGATTAAAAGTAAAAAAAATTACTCTTTCTCAGAGGAATCATTATCAGAAGTAGCGCCCTTTACTTCTGCTGTACTTTCTTCGATACTTTCAACTTCCTCTTTATTGGCCTTTTCTTGTGAAACAATTTCATCTTTAGGTTTCTTTTTGGAAGAATGAGTTTTTGTTTTCACTTCTTGTAACTTTGCCCATTTATCTAATTCTTCATTGATCTTTTCTTCCGATAACCCTTTACGAGCTAACTCTCTTTTCAAGATGATCCCTTTTTGCCTTAAAAGGCTTTTTACGGTATCCGTTGGCTGAGCACCTGCATTTAACCAATACAATGCTCTATCCTCTTTTATTTCCAACGTAAACGGATCAGTTAAAGGGTTATATAAACCGATTGATTCAAGAAATTTCCCATCACGAGGGGATCTTGAATCTGCAGCAACAACCTTATACATCGGTTGTTTCTTCTTTCCCATTCTTCTAAGTCTTAACTTAACAGCCAAGTTTTTTGAACCTCCAAATATTATTCTGTAGCTTAATCAATTAAATTTTAAATTATTTAATGCCGACTCATTAAAACCTTTTTTAGAGAATCGACTCATCATTTTTTGCATTTCGCTGAATTGTTTAAGAAGACGATTTACATCTTGTATTGAAGTACCGCTTCCTCTAGCAATTCGTTTCCTTCGATTCCCGTTTAGTATCTTAGGTGTTGAACGCTCTTGCAAGGTCATAGAATTTATAATCGCTTCTACTCGAACTAGTGCATTATCGTCAATTTTTGCATTTTTTACTTGCGCTCCTAGTCCTGGAATCATCCCGAGGAGCGATGACAAAGAACCCATTTTCTTTATAGCTTTAATTTGCTTAAGAAAATCATCAAAATCAAATTTATTTTTCCTAAATTTTTCTTCAAGCTTCTCAGCCTCATTTACATCAAAACTCTGCTGAGCCTTCTCAACCAGCGATATTACGTCGCCTTTTCCTAAAATTCTTGAAGCCAACCTATCCGGATAAAACGATTCTAAAGAATTTAATTTTTCACCGTTGCTGATAAATTTGATTGGTTTTCCAACAACCGAGCGAATTGAAAGTGCCGCTCCGCCTCTGGCATCACCATCAAGTTTTGTAAGAACTATACCATCATAATTAACTTTATCGTTAAAAGCCTTAGCTGAATTTACTGCATCTTGCCCTGTCATTGAATCGACAACAAACAAAGTTTCTGTAGGATTTAGCAGAGCCTTAATATCAGCAACCTCGGTCATCATCTCTTCATCAACATGTAAACGGCCTGCAGTATCAACAATAATTGTGTCTAGTCCTTTATCTTTGGCATACATAATGGATTCGGAAACAACTTTACGAGCATCTTTTTCTTCAAGCGAAAACACAGGAACAGATATTTGCTCACCTAAAAGTTTTAACTGTTCTATTGCAGCAGGTCGATAAATATCTGCAGCCACAAGTAAAACTTTTCGATTACTTTCCTTTAACCGTTTAGCCAGCTTTGCACTAAAAGTAGTTTTACCAGAACCCTGAAGCCCGACAACCATAATTGCAGTGATACCCGAACCATTAATCTTCAACTCACTGTAATTACCGCCGAGTAAAATTGTTAATTCATCATATATTATCTTGGTAATTAATTGTCCGGGAGAAATAGAAGCAATAACTTCTGCTCCTAAAGCTTTTCCAGAAACTTTTTCAATGAACTCTTTAGCAACTTTATAATTTACATCTGCATCTAGAAGAACACGCCTTATTTCCCTTAATGTATCGGAAATATTTTTTTCATTTAATCTTCCTTGTCCGCGTACTTTTTTTAAAGTAGTTTCAAGTTTTAATGATAATTCTTCTAACATCCTTAAACTGCAAGTTCCTTATTAATCAATTTATAATTCGTCTGTAACTTATCACGCTTTAAGTGCATTTGCACCGGAAACTATTTCCAAAATTTCTTTAGTTATTGCCGCCTGCCGTTCTTTATTATATTTTAATTGTAAAGTACGAATTAATTCCTTGGCATTTGTTGTAGCATTGTCCATAGCCGTCATTTGGGCTCCATATTCGGCAGCATTCGATTCAAGCAGTATTCGCCATAATTGAGCCTTCAAATGTTTGGGCAGCAAATAATTAAAAATAGATTTTTGATCAGGTTCATAAATATAATTTGGTAAAACATGATCCTCTTTTTCAGATTTTTTGTTTACCGGTATCGGTAAAAATTGTTCATTTACAATTTTTTGCTGAATAATGGATTTAAATTCATTGTAAATAATAACGACCTTATCGTAAGTATTATTTAAATATCCATTGATTACTTCATCTAAAATTTCTAAAACTGATTCATATCTTAGCGTAGAAAATAAGCCAGTCTTTTTATAAATAACATTGTAATCTCGCTTTGAAAAAAAGTCCGTTCCTTTTTTACCAACACATATTAATCTGGCTTTCAGATTATTAGGAGCAATTTCTTCATTTACATATCTGGCAGCTTCTTTTATTATATTAGCATTAAAAGCACCGCAAAGTCCTCTATCTGCAGTAATAATTACGATAGCTACATTTTTAATCTCTCTAGCCTTCAAGTAGGGATTAGTGTTTAAATCCTGCTCAGTGACAAGATGAGAAAGCATTTCAAATATTTCTCTGGCATAGGGACGTGCATTAATAATTTTTTCCTGAGCTTTTCTTAGTTTAGCAGCAGCCACCATTTTCATGGCTTTTGTTATCTGCTGAGTACTTTGAACTCCTTTAATTCTTCTTTTTATGTCCCTAAGTGTTGCCATTTACCGGTTTATTTTATCCAATTAAACATGAGTTTTAAATACGTTTAACATTTCCTTTACGGCTTTTTGAATACCATTAATTATTTCATCAGTTAACTGTTTTTCTTTTCTAATAGATTCATAAATATTATTATAATTTACTTCAATATACTCATGAATTTCTTTTTCGAATCTTTTAATCTCGGCGACCGGAATTTCATCTAATATTCCACTTGTGCCAATGTAAATACTAACAACCTGTTTCTCTATTGGCAATGGCGAGTATTGACCTTGTTTAAGCAATTCTACCAATCGGACTCCTTTAGACAAAGTTCTCTGTGTTGCTTTATCCAAGTCGGAACCAAATTTAGCAAAAGCTTCAAGCTCTCTGTATTGTGCAAGATCTAATTTTAAACTGCCCGCAACTTTTTTCATTGCTTTAATCTGAGCGTTACCGCCAACACGAGATACTGAAATACCTACGTTAATTGCAGGTCGAACGCCAGCGTTAAATAAATTAGACTCAAGATAAATTTGACCATCTGTAATAGAAATTACGTTTGTAGGAATATATGCGGAAACATCTCCTTGCTGGGTTTCAATTATAGGGAGAGCAGTTAAACTTCCTCCGCCGAGTTCATCGTTCAATTTTGAAGCTCTTTCTAATAAACGTGAATGAAGGTAAAACACATCGCCCGGATAAGCTTCACGTCCCGGAGGCCTTCTTAATAACAAAGAAAGCTCTCTATAAGCAGCTGCTTGTTTTGAAAGGTCATCATAAATTACAAGAGCGTGTTTCCCGTTGTCACGAAAATATTCGCCAAGAGTAGCACCGGAATAAGGAGCTATAAATTGTAATGGTGCCGGTTCGGCAGCTGATGCTGTAATTACCGTAGTAAAGTCCATTGCACCATGTTCCTGAAGCTTCGCAACAACCTGTGCAATGGTAGAACTTTTTTGTCCAATAGCTACGTAAATACAATAGACCGGATTAATGCCAAGTTTTTTAGCCTCTTCGGAATGGGTATATTTTTGGTTAATTATTGCATCAACAGCTACAGCAGTTTTACCAGTTTGCCTATCACCGATAATTAATTCACGCTGGCCGCGGCCGATTGGAATCATTGCATCAATTGCAGTTATACCTGTTTGCAACGGTTCTTTAACCGGTTGACGTTGAATTACACCAAGAGCTTTTCTTTCAATAGGTAAAAACTTACTAGTATTTATTGCACCCTTACCGTCTATGGGAAGTCCAAGCGGTGTAATAACTCTGCCTAGCATCTCATCGCCAACAGGCAAAGAAGCAACTCTCTTTGTTCTCTTAACAGTATCACCTTCTTTAACTAAAGTAGTGTCACCAAAAAGTACACAGCCAACGCTATCCTCGTCGAGGTTTAAAACCATTCCAAATACATCATTTGGAAATTCAACCAATTCGCTGGCCATAACTTTAGATAAGCCATAAACCCTGGCAATACCGTCTCCTATTTGTAAAACGGTGCCGACATCATAAATGTCAACTTCATTTTCAAATCCAGATAATTGTTTTCTTAATATTGCCGATATTTCATCTGGTTTAACTTCAGCCATTTCTCTTTCCTTATAATTTTCTTTTACTTAATTCAATGAAGAGCCGCCAATTAAGAATTGCTTTTTTAATAATTCTAATTGATGTTTTAAAGATGCATCATAGACAGTATCACCCACTTGAGCAATAAATCCGCCAATAACATTCGGATCTACATTGAAATTTAATCTTACTTTTTTCTGTAAAAGTTTTTCTAGATTATTTTTAAATTGATCAGCCTGATCATGTGTAAAATCCACAATGGTTTTTACTTTTACATTTACTATACCTAGTTTTTCATCTCTTAAAACGAGGAAAATTTTTGCGATATCACCTAATAAATCTTCTCGTTTTTTTTCAATGAGAAATCTAAGGAAATTCATAGTCTCTATGTTCACCCTTGATTTAAAAATCGATTCCAAAACAGTTAATTTCAAATTTGGTTTAATAATTGGACTAGATAAAGCAATTAAAAGTTGACGGTTAGCTTCTAATGTTGACGAAATCAATCTTATATCGTCGGATACAGCATCAAAAACATTTTTATCTATAACAGAATTCAATAACGATGAAGCATAACGATATGATACTTTGTAAGTACTCATCTTTAGTTATTATTAATCTCACTAATATATTTATTAACTATTTTTTTCTGGACATCTTTATCAAGATTCTCTCTAATTATTTTTTCTGCTGCTTGTATTACTATTTCAACAACTTGAGATTTTAATTCATCAAATGCAGCATCTTTATTACGTTGAATTTCTGATGAAGCTTCCTCAATTATCTTTTTTGCCTGCTCTTTACTTTCCTGAATCATTTGTTCCTTAAGTTTTTCCGCATATGCCCGGCTCTGATTTATAATTTGTTTGGATTCTTCCTCAGCCTTTGCCAAATTTGCCTGGTTTTGGTCCAGCACTTTTTGAGCTTCTTCTCTTGCTCTGTCAGCCTTTTCAAGGGATTCTTTAATTGCAATTTCCCTTTGATCCAACGCTGTCAATATTGGTTTCCATGCAAATTTCTTCAGAACAATTAGAAGTACGATAAAAGTTATAATAGTCCAAAAGACAACTCCTGGATCAACATCAATAATGCTGCCTCCGCCTTCAGAGGCCAATGCAATTACAGATAAACTTAATTCCATTAACATAATTTCAATTCCTAATTTTTCATATTACCTGATCTTGAAAATATTCTAAAATTAAATATTATCAAGCAGCTTTAAATGCTAATAAGATACAAATTACTAAAGCAAAAAAAGCAACACCTTCGATTAAGGCAGCTGCAATAATCATTGCGGTACGAATAGGTGAAATTGCTTCGGGCTGTCTTCCCATTGCTTCCATTGCTCCTTTAGCCAAAAGACCAATACCTAGACCGGCACCGATTACGACTAAACCAGCACCGAGCCCCGAACTTAACCAACCTAGATCCATTATTAACTCCTTTATATTTTTTAGATAATATATTAAATAAAATTAATGATCCATGTGTTTTGCCATCCCTATAAAAAGGGATGTTAACATAACAAAAACATAAGCCTGAATTAAGGCAACTAGTAACTCTAAAATTTCAATAAATAATGTAAAGCCTACTGCCACCGGAGAAACGTAAATAGAATGCATTATAAAAATCAATCCAAGTAAAGAAAATATTACAATATGTCCGGCAATCATATTAGCGAAAAGACGAATACACAATGCAAAAGGCTTAGTAAATAATCCCAGTATTTCCAGAGGAACTATTATTACCATTATCCATCCCGGCATTCCAGGGGGAACTAAGCCTTTAAAATAATTTATAAATCCATAACTTTTAATTCCCGCATATTGTATTGCTATAAAAGACATTCCGGCCAATGCGGCTGTAACTGCAATATTTCCCGTAGGTACCACCAGGTTTGGAGCAGGAATTAAACCAAAAATATTGCAAAATAGTACAAAGAAAAACAATGTAAGCAAATATGGTAAGTAAGGCTCGTAACCTTTACCGATAGATGGTTTTACAATTTCATCCCGAACAAATTCAACAATAATTTCGAAAATGTTCCCAATTCCTTTCGGAATTATTGATTTTTTATAGCCTCTTGCAGCCTTAATGCTTAAAATGATAAGTATTGCAGAAACCACCCAAATAATAAAAATATCCCTAGTAATCGAAATATCCAATCCCAAAACATGAATTTGAGGTAGGTATAATTTACCTAGAGGCTCAAAACTAATATAATTCGCATCAAGTACATGATGCATAATCCAGCTTGGATCGCTATTGCTATCAACAGCTTTTTTTGCTGTATCCGCTAAAGCAATTGAATTAGTGATTTTATCGATAAACATTTTGGGTTTATTTATTTCTAATACTAATATATATTATTTCTATTGTAAGATAATATATATAAAAAATAAGAACTGAAAATATAAAACTATTCTTATTTATATCCAAGAATATTAAGGAAACTGTAATTATCACTACTAAAAAAAGAAGTCTTATACCCATCCCCATAAATACAATACCGATAAAGTCTTCACTATGTTTTTTTTCGGCTTTATGAAGAAAAATAACAGCAATTATGAAGCCTATTGTTGTAAATACTGCAGGCAGCATTATGGAAAAAAAATTACGGTAGGAGATTAAAGATGTTGAATAAAATGCAATTATTACAACAAAAGCAATTATAATTAGAAAGGAATTATTCCTTAAAAACTTATTATGAAACATTTCCTAATTAGATTTAAGTGCTGTTTTTATAAAATTGTACAAGCCAGAGGCAACCCCTAATAAGGCAAATATTACCGTCAATATTGGTTCTGTCTTGAACTTTTTATCAAGCCAAACTCCGATAAAAAACATTATCGTTACTGTTGCTGCTAATTCAATTCCAAGTCCTAAATAACTCACCCAATTTCGGTCCGAGTTATCCCCTTTTTGAGGAATATTATTGTTTTTCATTTTTCCTTATTTTCCGAAACAATTGTACTAGGCATTTTACTTGGTGTGCTCATAGAACTTTTACCTTCGAAAACAGCACCTTCTTCAACTACTAATATCTTTGTGATAATATCGCCTTTTAGTAATGAAGTTGATTCTAAAATAATCTTTTCATGTGCTGTAATAGTCCCGGAAATTTTTCCGCCAACAGTAATAATTTGAGCATGTACTTCACCAGTTACTTCACCTTGATTGCCGATCGTAAGATTTCCATTCGCAGTGATATCACCATTTACTGTTCCATCAATCCGGACGTTCCCATTACTAGAAAGTTTTCCTTCAACTATTACCCCCGAGCTTATAATTGTAACAGCGTCTTTTCCAATGTTAATATTTTTGTCTTTCAAAATATATCTCCTTTAGTAATTAATTAAAAGATTTATAGGATTAATTGGTTTTCCGTCTTTCCAAATTTCAAAATGTAAATGCGGGCCTGTAGTTATTTCCCCGGAATTACCGCTTAGTGCAATTATTTCTCCTTCCAACACGATGTCGCGAGCTTTTTTTAACAGAGAAGAACAATGCTTGTATACTGTAATATAACCATCAGAATGGCTTATAATCATCATATATCCATCTTTCACAGTATAATCTGAAAAAATAACATATCCGCTTGCCGCTGCATAAATAGGTGTTCCGGTTTTAACAACAATATCTATGCCCATATGTCCGGTAGAAGTATTAAAACCTCTGCTTATAAATCCATTAACCGGCATACTGAAATGAATTAAATCTGAACCTTTTGCAGAATCATGGGCAAATAGCATTTTTACGACCGAAAAAATATCACCGCCGATTGGATTAACTTTTGATTTGGATTCGGTATTAATTTTGTCCTTTAACGAATCTAATAAAGTAGAATCACCAAGCATTATGGCGTCTTTCAACTGCTGATTAGTTGATTTCAGATTTTCAAGCTGAGTTGCTAAAAATGTTAATTTTTTATTTAATTCATCTATTAACTGCTTTTCCGAAGGCGTTAAATTTTGGTGCCTTGGAAAAAAAACTGTCCTAACCGGAGTTATGTTAAGTAGAAAAAACCCAAGGAGAAATACAACAATTGTAAAAGTTCCCACAATAGCAGCAAATTTTCCTGCGGAAAAATGGTGAGATTTTGTTTCGACACCGGCTCCGACCGGAATTATTACGATCGAAAAGCCCTTTAATTTTTTGAAGTCCTTAAAGTTCACTTAATAATACCTCTATAAAAAATTCATTTAGCATTTATTGAATTTATCAATTATGTCGTCAAACTTTATTTTACCATCCCTTAAAAGAGTTGGCACAGTATCGCTTAAATCAATTAAAGTTGAAGCCTGATATACATTTTTTTTATCAGTATAAAAAATTGCATCCACTTCGGAAGAAAATTCATTTTCTATAATGCTCGGTTCCAAAAGAGGCTGCTGTTTACTTCTATTAACGCTCGTAGATATGAGCGGCATTTGTAATTCGTTAGTTAAATGCAAACAAAAACGATTATTTGGAATTCTGAATGCAGCTGTTTGTACTCCGAGTATTTTACTTGTTTTCGAATTAAGTGTAAGCACTATAGAAACCGGATTAGGCCAAATTGAAAGGAAAAAGTCTAAATGTTTCTCTGATTTAATTTCAATGTATTTAAGCAAGGTTTCAATACTGTTTATTAATAGGATATACATCTTTCCAGGATCTCTACGCTTTATCTCATCAATTCTTCTTACAGCATCCTCATTAAATGGGTTTGCTCCAAAACCGTAAATTGTATCAGTAGGATAAACAAAAATAGTTCCTTCCAAATATAATTTTTTGGCTTTTTGTACTGCAGTTTCCATATTCTCATCAATATTTATCATTTCTGCGTTCTTGATATTAATCATTAACCATTTCCTCAATTTTAGATATAACAAAACTAGATTTTAAATTATTACCGCATGCAAAATTTTTTAAGGGACATTCATCGTAACCATGTATTCCGCAAGGTTTGCATGCTAAATTATTGTAGCTCAAATATTGGCTCCTTTTATTATACGGATAAAATCCAAATTCCGGTAAAGTGGAACAATAAATCGTTAGAACCGGAACATCTGCACACATACCCAAATGAGTGGGAGCGCTATCGTTAGAAATTAATATTTTTGCTTTTTTAAGAAGTTCAACTACTTCAATTAGAGAAAACATACCGGCAGAGGAAGTAACCTTGCCATCAAATTTATTAACTATATTATCGCACAAAATCTTTTCTTTTTCACTGCCGATAAGAACTATTGAAAAATCCTTTTTTATTAAATGCGATATTACTTCTTCGAAGTTTTCGGCCGGGTATTTTTTAGTATTCCAGATACTTCCGGGTGCTATAACTGCAAAATCTTTTTTTATATTATTACTCTCACAAAACTCATTAATTTTTTCTTTTATATCCTTATCGATTTTTATTTCCGGAGATATTTTCCAATCACTGTTTTCGTATTTAAAACCAATTAAATCCAGATTACGCTGTACCTCGTGATGTTGAGGTTTGTATTCAATTAGATTTTTGTATACATGCCGCATACTGCTGTTAGAAAACCCGAATGTTTCTTTAACATCCATTTTCATTGTAATAAAAGCACTCCTGAATGAACGGTGCGGTGAATAAATTCTATTATAATTATTCTTTTTTAATTCTTTAATAAAATTTAACAAAGAAATAAATGATTTATGTTTTCCTTTTTTATCTATTACAATAACTTCGTGTATATAAGGCGATGATGAAAAAATTTCAACAGTAGATGGAATTGCCAATACATCTATTTCGCTATTAGGAATTTTTTCTTTTAACTTCTGAATCATAGGCAGAGTTAAAATTGCATCTCCAATAAAAGCGGTTTGTATTATTAAAAATTTTTCCATTTCTGTTTAATATTTCCACCTTTTGTGCATCCACAGCCATTGCTCGGGATATTTTCGAATAAAGCTTTCTAAATAATTAAACATTCTCTGATTTAATTCAATTATTTTCTCTTCTTCATTTTCGGGTAAATCAGCACAGCTTATTTCATAAAAATCGGTTTTATAAGAGTAATCGGGCTGCCTAACAGGAATTCCGTAAAGAATTGGTGCGTTTGTTTTTAAAGCTAGAACAGCGGGTCCGGGATAAATTGTTGCCTTCCTTCCAAAAAAATTTACTCTCATTCCGTCTGAGGGGCCTCTTTGATCCGCTACCATAGCAATAATATTTTTTTCTTTTAATTCTTTATAAACCTGTCTAATTGAAACTCCTAAAGTAATAATTTTATTTCCCCACCTTGTACGCATGGCATCAAGCCAATCAGTAACAAAAGGATTACGCTGTGGTTTTACTACAACATAAAGCGGTAATTTTAATTGCGTACCTATTGATAATGCCATATATTCCCAATTTCCAAAATGTGCAGATAATAGAAGTAGCCCTTTTTTATCATTATACTTTTCCATTATGAAATCTATATTGCTGCAATTAATTGCTTTTTCAATTTGTGCTTTTGTCATCCAGGGTGAATAAAGAATTTCGATAAGGGAAATCGCAAAGCTTTTATAACAGCCGAATGCAATTTTATCTATTTGTTCTGTTGAATATTCTGGAAATGCTTTTGCTAAATTATCAATAGTTGTTTTTTTTCTAATTGGAATAAAGTAAAAAAAAACTAATGCAAGAATGGAAGAAAACTTACGTGAAAGTTTAAGCCCGCAGAATTTAAAAAAATAGCTAAATGCTTTAAATATTATATATTCAATTCTATTCGTCATTCATCATAAGCATAAATAAATTTAAATATTTAAAAATGTGATGTGCAAAGTTAATGATTTGAGGGAATTAATGTAAACAAAATTACCCTATTAAAAGAGGCATATTTAGCACATTTATAAATAAAATTATACCGGCCTTAAATTAATTTGTGGTAATTCTGCTTTGCCAATTACTATCCTGCAGTTCACCCCTTGCTGTAGAATGAACCAATTGATAATCTGAAAATCCTGTTAAATCGGCAAACACGAAAATCACACCACCCTGAATTTCATTATAACTCCAAATCTCATAAGGCTTTGTATCAATTTCATTTGGGTGACGATCAATTTCACTGGGTTCTCCGTATATCAACAGAATTCTTCCCCTATCGGTCTTCCAGCCAGGCCTATTAAAACTTCCGAACTTTTGGTTCGCTTCTTTAACCCTTTTCATATAAGATTGATAATGCTGATAATCCGGTATAGCCGGATTATTTTCACGTTTTTTCCAAAAATGAAATAAGAAATCTCTTTTAGCTTCAACTGTATGAATTTTAGAATACTGATCTCTTTCCTCGGAAGTAGCTATATACTTTGCCTCGTTAAAAATATTATCACACTCTTCAAGAGACATTACTCCGAAAGCACTGCCGAGAACTTGAGATTGCTGAGAGTTTGTAGTATCAACTACTTTAATGTCGGGATTGTAAACAAAAAATCTTTTTGAAGATGCCATCCCAATATTTTTTGTACTATCAATAACAGCTATCCTGATTCTATATGTATCGGTTGGAAATTTATTAATTGGAATTGAGCCTACTTCAACTCTTGATGGAATCCCGCCGGCAATATCAACGAGCTTATTAAAAAACAATCTCCCTTTACTGTTAGCAACTATCGTACTTATCTTTAAAGGTTCTTTAGGTTCACCTTTCATATGCTCATAAACTTCATAGTAATAAAAAACTACGGGAATATTTTCTCCAAATACTAAAGATGGGATAGGCGTAACCTCAAAAGTATTTTTATAAAAAATTGATGATTTATTCGGGCTGTTTTGTATTATTCTTGAAGCAAGTTGAATATCACTAACTGCTAAACTGTCTTTTTCAAAAGGCTGAACGTTAAGAATATCACTATAATTCTTTACGTTTTTATCATTAAATTTATCATATGCACTAACATCACAACGATAGTGTCCTGTAGGAAGTACAAAATTTATCAAACCCACTAAATTTTTCTCTCCCATCTTTGTACTATCTTGAACCGGATATTCCAGCTTCCATTGTTTATTAAGGAAAGGTTTTCCAGTTGCAGTGTCTTTTATAGAAATATGTAAGATTGCCTCGACATAATGTGATGTATCATTTGACTTTAAAGTAAGTGCGGCTTGATGAAATGAATAATACAGTTCAAAATAATTTGATGTTGAATCGTATGAAAATTGCGCAAAATCGTAGTCAAACAAATCATTGTTCTGTTGAGAAAAACTTTGCGAGAACATTGAAAAAGAAAGAATAACAAAGAAGAGTATTTTATATTTCATTTTGCAACTTGGCCGTTTGAAGTTAAAAATAAATTTAGATTTTTTATAAAAGCCTTAATAAAAATAATTCAACCTTTTTATCTATTAAACTTAATTCATACAAAATCACAAACAAAATACCACAACACTTTTTTTTTGTCAAGCATTTAATAGATCAAGGACTAAAAGTAACTTCTAATATAGTGGACTATAGTCTAACAGCTGATACATTTTTTACACCATTTATTGCCGAAATAGATTTGACCACCTCTTTATCAATTTCGCTGTCAACATTTATTACCGTTAGTGCTTCTTTTCCAACATCAAATCGTCCAAGTGACAAACCTGCAATATTAATTTTTGCATCGGCTAGTATTTTACCAACATTAGCTAACATACCGGGTTTATCAATGTTATAGTAAAACAGCATATTCCCTTCGGGCCTAAGTTCAAGATGAAATTTATCAACATGAACAATTCTTATCTCACTATTTCCAAAAACAGTTCCTGCAAGCAGTCTCTGTTCTTTATCAGTAATAAATTCTACCGAAAGGAGATTAGAATAATTTTGGTTAGCACCGGTTTTAGTTTCATTAACTAAGATTCCCATTTCCTTTGCCAAAAAAGGTGCATTTATTAAATTTACTCCGGCAGTTAATTTTCTTGAAAGAAAACCTTTAAGGACAGCCGTAGATAAAAGGGTTGTAGAATTATGAAGCAGCTCCCCGCTAAAGTTAATATTAATATTTTTTAATTGACCTTTATTTAATTGTGAATGCAAGGATCCCAAATTTTCTGCAAGTCTTACAAAAGGAAATAATTCTTTATTTCCGCCTGACTCAATAGCGGCTGCATTGACTGCTCCTTTCACTCCTTTTTGACTGAATAGATCAACAATTTGTTCTGCAATCTGGATTGCAACTTTTTCTTGTGCTTCGTCAGTTGAAGCACCCAAATGCGGAGTAGTAACGATTTTAGGATGCTGAATAAATGGACCGGAATATTCCGGCGGTTCTTTCACATATACATCAAATGCAGCACCGGATACCTTACCGGAATCGAGAGCTTTTACTAAAGCTTCTTCATCAACAATACCGCCGCGTGCACAATTAATTATTTTAACTCCATCTTTACAATTATTTAACGAAGTTTCTGAAATTAGATTTCTTGTTTCATCAGTTAACGGAACATGTACTGTAATTATATCTGATTGTTTGAATAAAGTATCAAGATCAACTAAATTTACTCCTAACTTTGAGGCTACATCTGTTGAAAGAATAGGATCATAACCGATAACAGTAATTCCAAATGCTTTAGATCGTGTAGCAACTTCACGTCCAATTTTTCCCAACCCTATTATACCAAGAGTTTTTCCATGAAGCTCAGTACCTTTAAATTTTTTCCTTTCCCACTTACTTGCTCGTAAGGATTGGTTTGCCTGTGCAACATTTCTGCACATCGAAAGCATTAAAGCCATAGTATGTTCCGCAGTAGAAATAGTATTTCCACCGGGAGTATTCATTACAATAATTCCCTTCCTTGTAGCGGCTTCAAGATTTATATTATCAACTCCGGCACCGGCTCTGCCGATTACTTCCATATTATCCATTAATTCAATTAATTCAGGAGTAACCTGAGTATCGCTACGAACAATTAATCCATTATAATCTTTTATAACTTTTTTAATTTCTTCCTTTGGCATTCCGGGTTTATAAGTAACTTCATAACCTGCATCTTCCAAAATCCCCACACATTTTTTATCAACAGCATCGGTAACAATAATCTTTTTCATTTCACTCCAAATGATTAAAAATAGTTAACAAATTTTTAGAATTGTAAAATTAGATTTTATATAACAGCATTAAGTTTTTGAACGATATGATTTTTCGGTACTGCCCCTATAATAGTATCTTTTAATTTACCATCCTTAAAAATTAATAAAGTAGGTATACTCCGGACACCAAATTTTATAGAAGTTTGTTGATTTTCATCTACATCTAATTTCCCTACTTTTATTTTTCCTTCGTATTCATTTGCAAGCTCTTCAACAATAGGAGCAATCATTCTGCAAGGACCGCACCATACAGCCCAAAAATCTATTAATACCGGTTTATCCGATTTAATTACTTCTGTTTCAAAATTATCGTCTGATAGTGTAATAGGTTTCATTTCAATCCCTTTAGTTAAATTAAATATTAATAATAGTTTTATCTTCGGATTCCCCTTGCCCAACAAAGCTTATAACATCTTCACCGCCATCTGCATGAATCAAACCGCCGGAAATCCATTCTCCGCCATCCTGGCAAAGCAGCGAGATTACTTTTGCAACATCTTCGGGTGTTGTTAATCTGTTCCTTGGATTTTTTCTTCTTGCTACTTCAATCATTGGAATATTCCCGGGAATTTTTCTTAACGCAGGTGTGTCTGTAACACCGGCCATTATTGCATTAGCTGCAATTTCAAGATCACCTAATTCTGTAGAAAGCTGACGAATATGTGACTCTAAAGATGCTTTCGCTGCAGACACTGCACCATAAAATGGTATCGCAGAATGACCTCCAGAACTAGTCATTGCAAAAATTCTGCCTTTGCGAACAAATAAATCGTTGAGTACAAGATCCTGAACCCAGTAAACTAAAGAATGAGCCATAACATCTAGTGTCATTTCCATTTGGGCTTTTGTTATAGCTTCGTTTTTATTTGCAGAAACAAAAGGTTTTAAAGATCCAAAAGCAAGCGAATGAATTAGGATTTTAACAATCGGTGAACCCTTTGCCATTGATTTGATTTCAGTGACTATTTCCCCTCTTTTAACTGCGTCTGCAGCATTAACATTAAAGAATTTACATTTTGAACCGTAAGATTCAATTTGATCTATAATTTTTTCAACATTGGGCATGGTAGCCTGACGATCAAGATGAATACCGAAGATGTTATACCCATCCTCAGCTAGTTTTAAAGCAGAAGCCGCTCCAAAACCCGAGGAAGCTCCAAGTATAAGTGCCCAATAATTCTTATTTTCTTCCCTGTTCATCACTTATTCATCCTTTAGCTCTTTAATAAAATTGAGGGCTGAAAATTACAAAAATGGAGTAAGTTAAACAACATTGCTTCGCTTTGATTGAAATGAATAACTTATGTTAATACCTATATGTGAATACGATCAATATAAAATATTTAATGAATCAAAATTAGTCAGTGTTTTGAATATTTATCAGATTCTTATGATAGAATCAAATTTGAATAAAAATAGCTCTATTATTTTTTTAATATAGAAACTGAATCTTCGCCTAACAAACTTGTAATAGAATGCATAAACTCATTAGAAGGATTTATGCGGTAGCTTTTAATGAAAAATAACCTTGGAGAAGAACCATTATCTTCTAAATGTAAAAATAGAGGGATATTACCTTTATATTTTTTGATAATTTCTTTTAATTCAGTTATTCTATTTAAGTTATATTTTTCTTTATTAAAAATGATTTTTACACTTTGAATAAATTTTTCTCTCGCTTCTTCAAGAGGAAAAACATCATCGATATGCAATTTAATTGCGTCGCCGCTGCTTTCCGGTCGTCCAACAATAAATACGCACTTTTCTTCCTGAAGATACTGCCCGCATTTTTCATAAATTTTGGAAAACATTAAAGCTTCGCAAGAGCCGGAAAAATCATCCAAAGTTAAGAACGCCATGGTCCTTTCGGACTTATCTATCTTGGTTTTAAGTGCAGTAATTACACCGCATGCTTTTACTGAATCATTAGTTTCTTCCAGTTCTTCTGTTTCACCTAAATGGATAGTCGCAAAATTTTTATATTCAACTTCAAATTTATTTAGCGGATGCCCGGTAATATAAAAGCCGGTAACCTCTCTTTCTTTTGCCAGCCTTTCTTCATACGACCAAGGAAGAATGTTCGGTAATTCCGGCTCTGAGATTTTAAAATCTTCCTCAATTCCTCCAAATAAACTATTCTCAGCAACCAAGGTTGAGTTACGCGCTTTATGCCCAAATTCCAAAGCAGTTTCTACAGAAGCAAACATCTGTGCTCTATTATTAGTAATTGAATCAAAAGCACCGGCAAGTACTAATCCTTCAAGTGATCTCTTATTAACAATCCTTGTATCTACATTTGAACAAAAATCAAAAACACTTGAAAAATTTCTTCCCAGTGAATTTTTTGCAGTAATAATTTCTTCCACTGCTGAAATTCCAACATTTTTAATTGCCGACATACCAAATCTTATTTTCCCATCCTCAACATCAAAATAAACAGAAGGGCTGTTTACATCCGGAGGTAGAACTTCAATTTTGAGCTTTCTGCAATCTTCAAGAAAATTTGTAACCTTATTTGTATTACCGAATTCATTAGTCAAGTTGGCCGCTAAAAACTCGGCAGTATAATGTGCTTTAAGATATGCGGTTTGATATGCTACGAAACTGTACGCAACGGAGTGACTCTTATTAAATCCGTAATTTGCAAACTTATCAATTGCATCAAAAATTTCCACGGCAATTTTTTTAGAGATATTATTTTTAGTCGCACCTTCAACAAATTTTTCTTTCTGTTCTGCCATTGCGGCTAAATCTTTTTTACCCATCGCTCTTCGCAAAATATCGGCTTCGGCTAAACTCATTCCGCCGACTTTATTAGCAATCTGGATAACTTGTTCTTGATAAACAATTATTCCATAGGTTTCTTTTAATATGGGTTCTAAAATAGGATGAAGATATTCAACCGATTTAACTCCAAATTTTCTATCAATAAAATCGTCAATAAATTCCATTGGGCCTGGCCGGTACAAAGCATTCATTGCGGAAAGGTCATTTAGACTTGTAGCCTTCAGCTTTTTCAGATATTCTCTCATCGGGCCAGATTCAAATTGAAATACGCCGGTTGTTTGACCTTTAGAGAAAAGTTGGAATGTTTTTTCATCATCAAGCGGAACATTATCTATATCAATATCAACGTTATGATTTTTCTTGATTAAATCGAGAGCATCACGAATAATAGTTAAAGTACGAAGACCGAGAAAATCCATCTTAAGTAATCCGGCATTTTCAATCTCCTTCATATTGAATTGTGTAACGATATCTGTTTGAGCAACTGCATTTGCCAGAGGAACATAATTACTTACGTCATCCGGGGTAATTACAACACCAGCCGCATGTTTTGACGAATTACGGTTCATACCCTCTAGAACCTTTGCATATTTTATAAGGTTTTGTATCTCAGGTTCTTTGGGGTCTTGCAGCCATCTTAATTCAGGTACTTCTTTTATGGCCTGGTCTATGGAAAATACTTTTCCGAATTTTGAAGGTATATATTTTGTAATTTTATTAACGGTTGGAATCGGAATTTTTAATACACGTGCAACATCTCTGATAACTGCTTTTGATGAGAGCCTGTTAAAAGTGATAATCTGACTGACACATTCATTTCCGTATTTTTGACGGACATAATCTATAACTTCACCTCTCTTATCATCAGCAAAATCGACATCAATATCAGGCATTGATTTTCGTGCCGGATTAAGAAAACGTTCAAATAGAAGATTATATTTTAAAGGATTTATATTTGTTATCCCCAAAGCAAAAGCAACCAAACTGCCTGCTGCACTTCCTCTTCCAGGTCCAACAGGAATATTCATTTTCTTTGAAGAATTAATAAAATCTTGTACAATTAAAAAGTAGCCGGCAAAACCCATTTTTTTAATAGTATCTATTTCGAAATTGAAACGCTCGTCAACTTCGGATGTAATATCTTTTATTTTTTTATGAAGGCCTTCAATAGCTAAAAGCTCAAAATATTCTTCAAGAGTTTTTGCCGAAGAATCTTTTGGAATTGGAAAGACGGGGAAAAGATGACCTTCAAAATCTAGGTTAAGGTCAATTTTAGAATCTATCTCAAGTGTATTTTCAATAGCTCCTTTATAATTTTTAAAGAGCTTAATCATTTCATCAGAAGATTTAAAATATACCTGATCAGTTCCATATCGTAATTGCCTATAATCGGTTCCGTTTTTATCCGATAAAAGCAAAAGGATATTATGTGCAATTGCATGGTCCGGTTCAATGTAATGACAATCGTTTGTAGCGACTAATTTTATTCCCAGTTCTTTTGAAAGCTTTGGCATTCCTTCCAGAACCGGTTTTTCAACTTCCATGTTATGGTCTTGAATTTCCAGATAAAAATCTTCATCAAATATATCTTTATAAGTTTTTGCTATTTCGCGAGCTTTATCATAATTATTATTAATTAAATGCGGTGCAATAATTCCGCCGGCGCAAGCTGATGTACAAACTAATCCTTCGCGGTATTTTCTTAAAAGCTCCAAATCTATTCGAGGTTTATAATAAAATCCCTCTGTATGTCCTAAGGTAGAAAGTTTTGAAAGATTTTTGTAGCCTTGTTTATCTTTCGCTAATAATATTAAATGATTATAATGTTTAGATCTTTTTCTGCCGTTGCCTTCTTCGCTTTTGCCTTTGTCAAATCTGCTCCCCTCAGAAACGACATAAGCTTCCATTCCTACAATTGGTTTGATTCCTTCTTTTTTAGCTTTCTTATAAAATTCAGCAATTCCATACATTACGCCGTGATCGGTTAATGCAACCGATTTCATGTTATTTTTTTTAGCAGCTTTTACGAGTCCATCAACTGTGCAGGCGCCATCCTGTAAACTGTAATGTGTGTGGTTATGTAAATGAATGAAATCCGACATGAAATTTTTTCCTAACTAAATCAAAAAGCCATATATCTGTTTTGCGAAAAGTTTTAAATGTGTGTTTGAAGTTTAAAAAAAATAAAGGGCTAAATACAAATTAATAATTATAATGTTGACTCTAAGTTTTTTAACTATCTTTGCCCGGTGTGCCCAAAACCACCGGAACCTCTCGAGCTTGAATTTAGGTCATCTGATTCTATTATGTTGCCGATATAAACTTTTGATACTACAATTTGTGCAATCCTATCGCCTCTGGATATTTTAAACTGTTCTTTGCTGAAGTTTATTAAAATAATTTTTACTTCGCCGCGATAATCGGAATCAATTGTACCGGGAGAATTTAATACACCAATTCCATATTTTGCAGCCAAACCGCTTCTCGGCCTAACCTGAATTTCGTAGCCAGCAGGTATTTCGACTGAAAGATTTGTCGGCACTAAAATAACTTGACCTGGTTCTATTATTAATTCATCTTCAATTGCTGCCCGGATGTCCATTCCCGAGCTGCCTGTGGTAGAATATGATGGTAGCGGAATGTCACTATAATTACCGTTTAATCTTTTAACTTTTATTGGGATTTGTTCTATCATTAAAAACCTTATAATTATTAGCTTTTATTCTTTGCATTTAAAAATCGTTTTCTTAAAAACATAATTTCTTCTTTGCCTATATTAAAAATTCCAAGCAGTATAAAAAATAAGAGAAGCATTAGAAATTTGTTAAGAAGAGAAATATATCCGCCGAATATTTGCACATAATATATAATTCCGACAATTGAAATTGAAATAAATATTTTCCCTATCTTAGCAAACTCATATTCAATCCGGTAAAATTTTTGAGTTACAATGTAATACCCTATCGACATAACAAGATATGCTGCCAGCGTGGCTAAGGCCGCACCCATAATATTTAGGATTGGAATTAGAATTATACACAAAACAATATTTACCGTAGCACCTATCCCGGTCATCATCGGCACGTAAAGGCTTTTTTCCTTAATATAAATTCCGGCGGTGAATATTACATATAAGCCGTTAAACAAATATGCAAAAAGTATTATGGGAACTATATTCAGTCCGCTGAGATATGCTTTGCCAATGACAGAATGCCCTAGTATACGAAATTGTGCCAAATCGGAAATGAATAACGAAAGCACAACTAGAATTATACTTGCGACCAAAGTAAAATATGTAAGAACTTTGGCAAAAATTTCTTTAGCATTTTTTTCCTCTGCATTTTGTAAAAAGAATGGCTGCCAGGCATATTGAAACATATTGACGAACAGCAGCATAAAGATGCCTAGTTTGTAGTTCGCACTATATAAACCTGAAGTACTTAGATCGGTTAAGTGGGTAAGAATCGGCCTGTCTATGCCTTGAATTAACATAGCCGCTAATCCGGCCGGGAAATATGGCAGACCAAATTTTAATAGTCTTCTTAAAAGAATTTTATTAATCTTAAACCTGAAACTTTTTAAAATAGATGGGAATAACAATAAAAACGATACCGCTGATGCTGCAAGATTACTTACAAAGACAGCTTCAATTCCCCATTTCAATTTTAAAATCAAAAATAAATTTAGAAAAACATTAACTACAATATTAATTACCTTAAATGTTGCAAACTTTTTTGCCTTATGTTCAAGCCTAAGTTTAATAAAAGGAAGAACACTTATAGCATCAAAGAAGAGAATAGGCCCGGCAAGATATATTAAGTAATAAAAATCCGATGGGACATCCAGGAGCCAATAAATTGGGGCTTTAAGCAGCATTAAAACACTGGTAAGCACCAAAGCAACACTAAAGACGGAGAGAAACGGCGTAGAGAAATTATCTTTATCATCTCCTATTACCGGCACCGAAGCAAACTTGAGAAAAGCAGCGTCCATTCCATAAATTAATACAACATTAAAAACAGCTATAAAAATGTAAAGGTTTGAATAAACACCGAAATCTTTTGTTGTAAATACGTGTGTGTAAAAAGGGACTAAGAGAAATGTAAGGAATCTCCCTACTATAGTACTTATTCCATAAATTGCAGTATCTTTTGTAAGCTGTTTTAATTTATCGAACATTATATTAATTAAAAATCATCCTTCTTCAAGAAAAAAATTATTTTTGAATAAATATTTCCAAAGAGATATCCAGTGCTTTTACGCTATGAGTTAGAGCTCCAACTGAAATAAAGTCGACACCCGTCTCAGCTATTTGTTTTACAGAATTCAAATCGATACCGCCGGATGCTTCGACCTTGCATTTCCCGTCAATTAGATTAACTGCCTTTTTCATTTCAGTAATGTTAAAATTATCCAGCATTATAAAGTCCACATTACACTTTATTGCTTCTGCAACTTGTTCAAGGTTTGTTGTTTCAACTTCAATTTTATTATTGGTATTATTTGTCTTTCGAAATTTTTTACAAGCATTAACGGCTTTTGTTATTGAGCCGGCGGCAATAATATGATTATCCTTTATTAAGAACATATCATATAAACCTATTCGATGATTTTCACAGCCGCTTATTTTGACTGCTAATTTATCAATATAACGAAGCCCCGGAGCTGTCTTTCTTGTATCGAGTATTTTTGCCTTTGTGTGTTCAATCTTTCCTACGAACTCTTTTGCAAATGTTGCAATACCGCTCATCCTCTGAAGAAAATTTAAAGCTGTTCTCTCTGCAGTAAGAATCGAAGCTATATTACCTTCAACAGTTGCAATTACTTGTCCTGATAATACTTTTGTACCGTCGTTTTTCTTTATTTTAAATTTTAATTCCGGATCAAAAATGTTATAAAGAGTTTCGAGTACATCTAAACCGGCAACTATCCCGTCTTGTTTAACAAGGAATTCTCCAAGTCCGTATAAATCTTTTGTGACGATAGCAGAAGTTGTAATATCTCCTTTACCAATATCTTCACTTAATGCATTTTTAATAATGTGTTCTAGCTGCGGATCTATCATATTCAAATTTTATAAAAAGGTTTCATAGCATCGGTAAAAAAAGATGGAGGCCTTACCGGTTTTTTAGATTCTGTTTTTATAAAAACATGCTCAGTAAAACCTTCGGCTACCAAGTTATTGTTTTCTTTTCTATAGATTTTATAATCTATATGAATTCTTAATGTAGGGTATTCTTTAACGATTGATTCAATAATCAGTAAATCATCATAATAAGCAGGACTTATATATTTTGCAAAAGTTTCTAAAACAGGCAGTTGGTATCCTTTCTTTTCAATTAAGCTGTAAGGCAAACCATTTTCTCTTAACATTTCTGTTCTTCCGACTTCAAAATATTCAAGATATTTTCCGTTGTAAACAAATTGCATCTGATCAGTATCGGCATAACGTACACGAATTTCTGTTTTGTGAGATAGCATAATGTAATTTTATTAATAGAAAAATCTTGTAAAACAAATTTATTAAAAAGGAAGGTCAATAGTGAAGAAATTTTATTCTGCTGAATATTTTTTATTTAACTTTTTAGACCTAAGTATTTTTTCATTCAATATAAGCACCCATTTTACCGAACTTTTCCAATCTGCTATCAACAAGTTTATCCGGTCTTAATTTCATCAATTGCTCAAGTTCTTCTTTCAGAACTTCTTTCAATATTTTTGCTGCCTCTGTGTGATCTTTATGTGCGCCCCCCATTGGCTCGGGAATAATTCTATCAATTAATTTTTGTTCAAGAAGGTCCGGAGATGTAAGCCTTAATGCTTCCGCAGCCTGTTCTTTGTAATCCCAGCTTCTCCATAAAATACTTGAGCAAGATTCCGGACTTATTACAGAATACCAGCAATTTTCAAGCATCAAAATTCGATCACCAACTCCTATTCCCAAAGCACCGCCGCTGGCACCTTCCCCAATTATAACCACAATTATCGGGACTTTAAGCCGACTCATTTCAAAAAGATTCCTTGCAATAGCTTCTGCTTGTCCGCGTTCTTCTGCTTCTAAACCAGGATATGCACCAGGTGTATCGATCATTGTAATAACAGGTTTCCCGAATTTTTCTGCCAGTTTCATTAATCTCAAGGCTTTTCTATAACCTTCAGGATTAGCCATTCCGAAATTTCTATATACGTTTGATTTTGTATCTCTTCCTTTTTGATGTCCAATAATCATTACCTTATAATCATCAATTGAAGCAAAACCTCCAACGATGGCTTTATCATCCTTATAACTTCTATCGCCGTGTAGTTCCACAAAGTTATTGGTAATTAGGTATATGTAATCCAGGGTATAAGGTCTATCGGGATGCCGTGCGAGCTGAACACGCTGCCATCTTGTGAGATCTTTATAAATCCCTTCTTTCAATTGTTTTACTTTTTCTTCAATTTTATTTATTTCGTTTTCAATATCCATTTTGTCAGAAAGCCTTTTCATTTCTTCAAGTTTGGCTTCAAGCTCAAAAATAGGTTTCTCAAAGTCTAATATTGTTTTTGCCATATTATAATCAACTTCCCCACATTTTATTAAGTGTTTTTCCCAAAATTTCTAAATCCAGCCATATGTTTTGATTTTTCGCGTAAAAGATATCAAGATTTTCATTATTTGTTCCTTCATTGCCTTCAATATACCAAAGACCTGTTAAACCTTTCTTCCCAAGAAACAAATTGTTTGAATTTTGGATTGCTTTTGGTCCAACAAAAGTAAACCTTCCTGAAAAAATTGAAGGAACATTCAATATAAATTTTTTAAATTCAGTCTGCTTTTTACTTAGCTTCGAAATCAAATATATGAAAGGATAAATAAAAAACAAAACTACTACAGCAAGTACTATGTCAAATAATCTTTTTAAGAACCTAGACAAAGGTTTGGAAATATTATAACTAATTTCAATTAATGGCATATCTTCCAAAATGGAAACAGAAGTTTTACCCACAAGGAAATCTAAATTGTTTCCGATTAATTTAAATTCCACATTTTCATTTTGGCAGTCTGCAACTATTGCCATCATTTGATGATAGGATAATTCTTCTGCGGAAAGTATTACTTCATTAATTTTTCTTTCTTTTATTACTTTTCTAATATTATCAATCGTTCCGATTATCTCAATTCCATCAATTACGGTTCCAACCTCTTTATTTGTCGGACCAATAAATCCTGAAATTAGACGAACATCTGAATGAATTAATTTTAATTTATTGGCAATTTTTAATGAAGGTGCATTTATACCTACTATTAAGGTCTTTTTTTGTATTAATTCATCAGCTTTTAATCCGATTTTAAAAGCAACTTTAAGTATTACTCTCCAGAATGTTAGAATAAGAAATAGTATTACATAAGTAATCAGAACAGCCGCACGACTATACGCATATTGTTTAAAGAAAAATGTTATGGCAGAAAGGATAAAAAAGCTTATGATGATTGCTAAAAAGTTTTTTAATACAGGCAGGACATCTCTTTTGTAAATGCCTGAAATACTTGCTACTGCAATATGAATTAAGGCAGGAATAGTAAAAATTATCGGGAAACTGTAATAAGGGAATCCGCGCCAGTGAGTAAACTTTCCATATAGAATATTTGCAATAAAGAGTGAAATATCGAAAAAGACAAAATCTAGAAGGATTGAAAGAAGAATAAGTTTCCTTCTTCCGATAAACGCAAAAAATTTTCTAAAGGAAATTGCCAAATGAAGAATAATTTCTACAAGAAAAGATCCGGACAAATGTTTCTTCACAAAAAGATTCATAGCATCATAGAAGACTTTCGTCTCATCAAAGCTGCTTCTTTTTGTGCTTTCGCCTTTATAATGAATTATCTGAGTGTCATGCACATAGTAGACTTTATACCCGGCTTTTTGTATTCTATAACATAAGTCTAAATCTTCTCCATACATAAAGAACTCTTCGTCAAATCCCCCAACTTTTTCGTATACTTCCTTTCTCATCATCATAAATGAACCGGAAATTGCATCCACTTCATAAGTCTGGTTTTCATCAAGATACGTAAGATTATATCTGGCAAATATTTTGCTTTTAGGAAAGATAGAACTAAGTCCAGTCACTTTGCAAAATGATGTCCACGGTCCTGGAAAACTACGTCTGCAGGCTAGCTGTAAAGAGCCATCAGGATTAAGGATTTTACAACCGGCCAAGCCAGCATCACTAGTAGATTCAAAAAAATCTATCATCTTCTGCAATGTATCTTCACGAAGCAAAGTATCGGGATTAAGCAAAAGGATGTATTTGCCTAAAGCAATTTTTAATCCAAGATTATTAGCTTTACTGAAACCTAAATTTTTTTTGTTCGCTATTAATTTAACGTCAGGGAATTTTTCTTTTATGAATTCAACACTGCCGTCATCAGATGCATTATCAACAATTATAATCTCATATTGGATATTGGATGCGGATTTAGTAATTGAATGAAGAAGATTCTGAAGAAATTCTTTTACATTATAGTTTACAATTATAATGGATAAATCTAATTGCATACTTAAACTATTTAAGTCTTAAAATACTTCTGAGCCTTAATTTCCAAACCATAAAGATTGCTTCTCGGACAATTTTCTTGGACATTTTTGAAGAGCCCATCATTCGGTCGATAAAAATAATTGGTATCTCCCCAACCTTAAATCCTTTTTTCCAAGCTTTATAGGTCATTTCAATTTGAAATGCATAGCCGTTTGATTTGATATTATCCAAATCTATTGACTCTAAGACTTCCCGCTTAAAACATTTAAAACCTCCTGTTGCATCACGGATAGGCATTCCGGTAACAAGGCGAGTATAAATATTTGCAAAGTAACTTAATAACAATCTGCGCATTGGCCAGTTTACTACATTTACTCCTCTTACATATCTGCTGCCCAAAACTAAATCACACTCTTTGATAGACTTGAGAAAGTTTTTAATCTCTTTAGGGTCATGAGAATAATCAGCATCCATTTCGAATATATAACTGTATTCATTTTTTAATGCATACTTAAAACCTGCAACATAGGCAGTTCCCAGTCCCATTTTTTTCTCTCTTCGTAGGAGTTTCACTTTTTCATTAGTCTTGCCTAATTCCTCTACAACATTTCCTGTTCCGTCTGGTGAATTATCATCGACTACTAAAATATCAACGCCATTTTTGTATCTTCCCAAAACATCGGGAATAAGCATTTGAATATTTTCCAATTCATTGTATGTAGGAATTATTATTAAACTTTTTTCATTCATATATATTTATTTGTTCAATTAAATTTTTAAGCTTAAAGAGTTAAAATTCTTTTTGTAATAATTTTTATTTTAAATTTTTCCGTTTAATTATAATGCCCTTTTCCTAATAATACTACAAAGATTGTTCTAAATAAAATTTTGAAATCCATTCTTAACGACATGTTTTCAATATAAAACAAATCATATCTCAGTTTTATTTTAACATCTTCAATAGTCTCATCATATTTATGTTTTACCTGAGCCCAACCCGTTATTCCTGGACGAACTTTAAGCCTCCTTTTATAATAAGGAATTTGCTGTGAAAGCTTTTCAACAAAAAAAGGGCGTTCTGGGCGAGGGCCAATTATACTCATTTCTCCGTTTAAAACATTCATCATCTGTGGAATTTCATCAATACGAACTTTTCTGATAAACTTACCGACTCTTGTAATTCTCGGATCATCCTTCTGAGACCAAACCGGCCCGGTTGTTTTTTCAGCATCTTTCTTCATAGAACGAAATTTGTAGATTTTGAATATTTTACCGTTTATGCCGCATCTTTCCTGCTTAAAAAAAATACCACCTTCACTATCCAATTTTATCACTACGGCGGTTATTAAAGTAACAGGCAAAGTTACAATAAGAATTATTAATGAGACAATAATATCTAGCAATCTTTTTATTTTTTTTTCCCATTCAGGCATTAATTGCGGCATAACATCAATGAGAGGGATTCCGTACAATTGTGATGTTCTTGCCTGACCGCTCAGTATTTCATATAGATCCGGAACAATCTTTAGACCGACATTTTTAGGTTCACATATTGCTATTATTTCCACCAATTCATCCCTATCTTCTTTTTCCAATGCAATAATAATTTCCTTTGCATCATACTTATCAATTATTTCCGGTAAACTCGAAACCTTTCCAAGAATTTGAGTACCATTATAATTTATGTGTTGAGATAATTCTTTGATAGAAACATAACCCACTATATCCAAGCCTAATGAAGGATGTTCATTTACCTGATCATGAATCTCATGAGCCTTAGAATTAAATCCTACCACTAAGGCATTTTTTCTTCCGATTCCTTTAATTAAAAGTTTACGCTGAAAATTCCTTATTAAAAGCCGGCCAGTTCCAACAAGAATTAAAAAAAGTCCCCAATAAATAAAAATCAAAATACGTGTGGCAGAACCAACACCATTGATATAATCATCAATAAATATCAGAAAAAATAAAATGAATATTCCGACAAAAGAGGCTTTAAATAATGTTGAGAGTTCATCTAGGCGCGATTCTGCAAACCAGGTACGATACATTCCCACGAAGGTAAATATTATGAGCCAATAAAAGTAGATAACAAACATAGGGATCAGAAATTCCGGCATCGATAATAATTCAAACCAGCCGGAACTGACTCTAAGTTGATAATAAATAAACCATGCAAGACTAATTGTGAAAAAATCAACCGTTAGGACTAATATTTTTTCGAGCTTTTTATTCAATCTAGTCTACAAAAAATTATAAATAATTTCTTTTAACATAAAATAAAAAATTTTGAGTCTTTTTCTTTATAAAAGCAGGAGAAAAAGAATACAAATATTGTAAAAGATTTAGAGCAAAGGCCTTCCTATAATTTGGGTAATCATATCGGTATTCTTTTATAAGGCTCAAAATAGTTTTGCTTACTAATTTTTGATTATTAGCAGAAAAATTTTGGCCGGCATTTGTATACATACTAAAATGTTCTTTGAAGTTATAAAATTTTCCTATTTTGCCTAGCCGGAGCCATAATTCCCAGTCTTCACCAAATTTTAAATTTTTATAGGCTCCATATTGTTCCGCAATTTTTTTACGGAACATAACTGTAATATGAAAAATAGGACATGCATATAAGGCTTTTTTACGAATTTCAGCATCAGTTTCTTTTTTTAAAAACCTATACATTTCCTTTTTATTTTCATCAACTACGATAACACCGCCACCGACAATATTATACTCATTATTATTATTTAAAAATTCAACTTGTTTAACAAGTTTATTATCATTGCACCATTCATCATCATCATCTAGCCTTGCAATATATTCTCCCTTTGAGATGCTTATTCCATAATTTAAATAATCCGATATTCCGGTATTGGGGCTTTTGGCTACTTTAAAATATTTTACTCTACTTTCTTTCTTAACATAATTTTCTACAACATTTTTTATATCATCGCCCGGTCCGTTATCAATAACTAATAGTTCCCAATTTTTATATCGCTGCCTCAGAATACTGTCAATAGCTGATCCGATGCTATCAGCGCGATTATATGTTGGCATGATTATGCTGACTAAAGGTTTTTGTTCATTTCCCATATAAATAAAATTTTTTTAATTACTTGGTGATGTACTTACAAGCGGTATAACATCTCTTATAGGAGAAAACTTAAAATCACGCAAAAGCTTTTTGAATTTACCCTCAGTTTTATTAAGGTTAGTATAATGTCTTAATCTGTAATTAAATTTTATATTTTTAATCCTCGGCTGTTCTGGATCAAATTCCCAAGGATGGATATAAAACAGATAATAATCTTTCTTAGTTAAAATATTTTTAATACCGTTCTTAAAAATATTATAAGGTATAACTCTAAAATATAATCCCCCAGCCCACGGCAGTTTCACATTTCCGACTTCAACATATGATAACATTACCTGATAGAAATCCTTTCTGATTTCTGATACAGGCTTGTACGGGTATCGGAAATTTTTCAATTTCCCATAACGGTTATGAACAGCAATTGGAAAATAACTGGAGTCGTATTTAAACCCTAATGAACTGATTATATCTATTGCCCAGTCAGTAATTGAAAAACTCGGAGCTCTGTAACCGATTACCTTTTCACCAGTAATATCTTCCAAAATATTTTTAGCTTTTAATACGTCCTGGTGGAATTTTTTCTGTGTGAGAGAATAAAGTAAATCATGATTATATCCGTGGCAGCCAATTTCATGACCTTCTACATAAATTTGTTTAATTAATGAAGGGTACCTTTCCGCAATCCAACCAAGTACAAAAAAAGTAGCCTTTGTATTTTTTTCATTCAGTAAGCCGAGAATAAGATTAATATTCCTTTCTATCCTGGAAATATTAAGCTCCCATGAGTTCCTATAAATAGCCTGTTTTAAGTTCTCAACCTGGAACCAATCCTCAACATCTATACTTAAAAGGGATTTCATCTTAAACGAAGTCCTTTTTCTTTAAACTTTCTAACATCCTCTTTTGATGGGAAAGTATTATAAGTAGCATATTGAGAATCATTCTTAAGCAAATTTATATTTCCCTTACTCATTAAATCAATTGCGTTAAGAAATACATTTACAGTCATTTTTTTTGTTCTTCTAATTAATGAATCTAAAGATTCTTTGGGATTAAGATTAAATTCTTCTTGTAATAAAATTTCACCATCATCCAAAGTTTCATTCATCTTATGAAGTGTTATTGCACTTAAAGGCTCATTATCATAATTATAAAGCGACCAAAAATTCGGCATCATACCTCTGTTTTTGGGAAGCTTTGCTGTGTGAATATTAAAACATCCTAATTTAGGCAATTCCAAAATCTTTTTTTTAAAAACCTGGCTTGCCGCAATTGATATAATTACATCGACATTTAAAGATTTTAAATATTTCAGTGATTCGGTAGAATTAATATTTTTTATATGAATGATATTTTGATTTTTTTTCTTTAGAATATGTTCAACCGAAAGTACACCTGGAAATTTTCCATTAAATACTTTTATGGCTATGTAATTTAATAATTTATAAGTTACGAATTTTACGCCTAGAATTATAAAACTAAATAACCCGTAAAAATTCAGCATTTGGATCATCAATTTTTTTTTTGATTTTTTTCCAAGCGGAGGCTGAATAATAATCCCTATCAAATTAAATTTTCTTGAAAGATCGTTTTTAAATAATTCCTTGAAAAAAATTGGAACGTAGAAAGGATCATCCTGAGTAACAATTAATAGATTTAACATTTAGAATAGTCGGAAATTTTAAGATTATTTAATTTAATTATGTTATAAAGAAAAGTGATTAAAAATAATTCTAGCTGAATCAGACCATTTAAATTTTTCTGCAACAATCTTACCATTGGAAATTTTAGAAGAAACAGATTCTTTATCAGTCAATATTTTATATATACTGTTCACAATTTCATCAATATTTGCCGGGTTTACTGAAACAACAGCTTTTTCTGAGAACTCCATTATAGCTTCCGATTTCGAGGTAATCACCGGGATTCCTGTAGCCAAAGCTTCTAAAACTGGTATGCCGAATCCTTCATATGCCGACAAATATGCAAGCATTTGTGAACTTTTATATAGCAATGGTAAATCAATTTCCGAAATATAAGGAAGAAAAATTACTTTATTTTGAATTCTCAACACTTCTATAAGTTCAATTAATTTTTTATTTTTCCATCCCACTCCGGATGTAAGAACAAGTGCTACTTCAATGTTATGCTTTTTTAAAAGTTCTTGAAACGCAATAAATAGTCTATCCAAATTTTTCCCTGGTTCAATAGCTCCAACATAAAGGATGAACTTTGCAGGTAAATTATATTTCTTTTTAAATTCATCTATCGTCTCAAGGTTATAATCGCCAAAAAATATTTCATCAACTCCGTTATTTGTCAAAACTATCTTATTACTCTTTACTTTAAATTTTCTTTCTATTTCTTTTTTTGAAAAATTTGAGACAGTAAATACTATATCGGATTTATTAACAGCCATCTTTGTAACAGCGGCCAGATAAATTCGCCGCATGAAAGAATATTTTTGTTTGTTTTTCTTATAAGCAAGATCGTGAACTGTGGTAAAAAACTTCCCCTTGTAGAAAAAAGGAACCGCAACAGAAGGGGTAAAAACAATATCCGGTTTAAGCTTTTTCAATTTAAATGGGAAAATAAATTGCTCCCATAAAATACGGTAAACAAATGCATTAGGGTTAAATTTTGCCAGCACAAAATGAAAATTTGCAGCCGAAATTTCAAAATTTTGCTTCCCTTCCTTTGTTACAAATAAATAATAGTCATTAAAAGTATCTATCTTAGAAAGTTCCCAGACAATTTTATGAGCGTACTTACCCGCCCCGGCAAGTTTTTTTCTGAAAGGTAAGAGGTTAATTGCTATCTTCATTTTTTAAAAGTAAGGTTATTAATTTTTATGGGATTGCCTATATTTTTAATAATTTCATTGAATGCCTGAATCTTCATTGAGGATTTCTCTCTATTTTTTAATTTCATTAACTGCCAATATAGAATCTGAGATAAAATTGTGAAAAATGATATAACTAGATAAACGGAATAAGATAATTTGCTTGAATGTTTTTTTAGAAAAAGAAGTTTGCCTTTGTAGAATAGTTTCGTAAAAAAATAGTAATTCTTTTTAGAGCTAACACTTCCGAGGTGATCAATTTTTACGTTTGACAGATATGTTATCGGTAATTTCTTATCATTAACCTTTTTACACAAATCCATTTCTTCGAAATACAGAAAATAATCCGGATCAAATCTTTCAACTTGTTCAAATAACTTTTTTGAAATTAAAAGTGCTGCCCCCATAACCCATTGAACTTTTAGTTTTTTATCTTTTGAAAAGATAGTTTTCAATCTAACATAAATGGCTTCAAAATGCCTTCCGATTAAAAAGACATTCAATATTTCTAAAAAATAATTTGGAAATAATCCCGCGGAAAAATCAATAAATTTATTACTGTTAACATTAAGTCCAATAATACCTTTTCCAATATAACTATCGTTAATTTCTGTAATAATTTTAGGGAAAATATTATCCCTTATTATTGTATCAGGATTAAGAAAGAATAACCAATCTCCAACAGCTTTTTTCTCAGCCAGGTTGCAAGCATTACCAAATCCTAAATTTTTTTCTGTCCGGGAAAAGCTCATTCTAATCTGTGTATTCTTAGATATATCGTTAAAAACCTCTATGATAGATTCATCTTCAGAATGATTGTCTATTAGAATAATCTCATATTCTATTCCATTTGCAACTTTGATAAGACTATTTATACAGTTCTTAACTTCATTGGTCAGGTTATAGTTAATTATAATTATTGAAAATAACATATTAGAGAGGAAGTTTGCCTTTTATTCCTTTGCGGTAATGAATAAAACCTGTTAAGATCATTTTTACTTTTTTACTTTTACTCTTTTCAAACAAAAATATTTTTATAATGCTATTACGAATGTTGCGTTTTTCCTTTTCAAAATATTCCCAATATATTCCGGAATATTCTTCTTTAAGATAAAAATAATTTCTAATTTTATAGTACCATCTTTCAATTGAATGGTTATGAGGATATACCGTCTTCCACAAAATCCTTTTTTTTATAATATTTGCTTCGTTATGTTTTAAAAAAGAATTATTTACTCTAATTATCTTAAAACGATTCTTCCGCAGTCTCAAACAGAATTCGATATCCACATAGTCTATAAAATAATTGTCTTTAAATTTACCAATTTTTTCAATTACGGCAAGATTTAAAATATTCCCGGATGTCATAACATCCGATAATTCTTCCGTATCGCCGTGCCGGGGAGGATTTGTAAAATATTTGTTTTTATGGAAGGGAGACAAAATTCCAATGTTTTTTGTATCTGTTAAATTATTGATAAGAATTTCCAATGAACCTTCTTCAAAATAACTATCCTGGTCCATAGTTAATAAATACCGGTATCCGTCTTTTAGAGCTTCATCTACTGCAATATTCAATGCCGAGGCTACACCCAGATTCCCGTTATTGAATATATATTCGACCTTGCCGGGATTATATTTAACAAAGTCAGAAATAAATTGTGCTGTTTCTTTGGAATTATCGATAATATATAGAACATTTATCTTGTCGAGGTAAGATAAAATATTTTTTATAACATTTCCGTCGGGATTATATAATATAACGGCTCCCGAGAGAGAGTCCGGGGAAAAATTTGTAATTTTCATTACTTCAATAGTAACATTTTTCTGGTTTCCGTAAAAACGCCCGCCCGGATTTGATAGAAATAAACACCGCTTGGCATATCTTTTCCGTTGAACTCTATAGAATAATTGCCGGCAGGTTTTTCTTCATTAACAAGAGTTTTTATTTGCCTTCCTAAGATATCATATATTTTTAAGGTTACATTTTCTGCTTTAGGAATTGAATATTTTATTTTTGTAGACGGATTAAACGGATTTGGGAAATTTTGATTTAATGAAAATTTCGCAGGTATTTCATTTTCTATATAATTAACTGTAATTCTTTGTTCTTTTGAAAAAACGGATGCATTAAAATTATTATCAACGGACTGAACATTCCAATAATATGTTCCTTCAGGGAGATCGTTTATTATCTTGAATGTATCGAATCCCGCATTCCCAATCGCAAGTTTTAATCTTTTTCCAGTGATAAGGTTTGACATTGGAGACAAAATATCAATTCCATTTGATTCTGATCCAATTCTTAGATTATATGAAAGGATTTGGGTAGGATAATTTAATTCAGGCCTGTCCCAACTAAATTTTACCGAATGATCCGGCTGTACTTCTTCCGATAAATTAATAGGCGGATTTAATTTCTTCTTTGCATTAAAACTTTGATTGAATATTTGATTATTTCTAAAAATACCCTCACCATAATGATCTGTTACATCCAGATCACCATCGTTATCATAATCCGCATAAGATTCGCTAGCAGGGACAGAAATTCTTTTAAAATTAAAGTCTCCATTATTCTGAAAAATCGTATTCAAATATGGTAGAATTATATCAAGATCACCGTCATTATCGTAATCACGTACCTTAATGGCTGTATACTTAAGTGAAGAAGCAATGGTATATTCACTAAATGTATTGTCCCCGTTATTCTTAAATACTTTTAACTTAGCGTTATTTTGGTTTACATTAAAAGTATCTGCCGAGATTACACAAAAATCCAGGAGACCATCGTTATTAAAATCTCCCCAGGCACCGCTATTGTCATACCCTTTGAAGCTAAATGCTTCCTTAAAACTTCCCTTAACATTCTGGTAAATTTTAATAAAATCAAGCCCGCACAATAAAAGATCCTCATTTCCATCATTATCATAATCACCCCAGACCGCAGAACCCCATATTATACCGGGAAAGTCAGACTTCACGGGAGTAAATACACCATTTCCGTCATTTCTGTAGAGTTTTGTAATTCGAACAGTGGGTAATTGGGGATCTCTCTCAACAACATCATAAATATCGGTAGGATCACCGGTTAGAACGAAATCGAGATCACCGTCATTATCGTAGTCTGCCCAGTCTATTGAACCCGCAGCTACTCCGGTAATATCCGCATTGATTTCATTAAATTTTCCAAAATTGTTTTTAAAGATTTTCGAGACACCGTAATAATTATTATAATCTCCTCCGCAATAAAAGATATCATAATAACCGTCATTATTGTAATCTGCCCAGCTAATATTACCATATGCTAATGCAGGGAAACTATCTGTTTCTATAAAAGTTCCCGAATTATTTTTGTATAGTATATAATTTAAACCTTGTTGATTCACTATACCATTAAAACCGCTATTATCGAAGTCCGGCGTAAAATCACCTTTAATATTTAGTGCTTTTGTATATAAGTTGGGAGTTGCTGCGATCTCGGAAAAATTGCTGGTATCGTTGTTTAAGTTTATTGCATTGATCTTAAAATCATAAACTTTACCATTAGTTAAACCGTTTATAATTAATGTTGTATCATTTATATTTTTTGTGGTATATATCAATGAATCTATTGAATTGTTGGTTTCAAATAAATTGTATTCTAGAAAATCATTCTCTTCAAATTTACTCCATTGTAATTCAATTAAATTATTTCCCGCAACCGCAGTTAATTTCGGTGCAGCGGGCTTTGGGGGCGGTGGAGGAGGCATAGTTGTGTCTCCATATACAGTACCATTAATTACTGCTCCCCTTATTAAGGCTGTGCTGTTTGAACTATTTCCCTGTACTTCATCAGTGTATTCACTGTAGATTTCGACTAATCCAAAATCTTGCGAAGTGATATATGTATAGGACCATATATGTTGTGTCATTACATAATGATTATATGCTTTCTGTACTTTGCGGTTTTTGAAGTTAAGGAAATACATATAGGATGATTCTATATTTTCTGCTTTCCATTTAGTTGAATCCCTGTCATATTTTACTCCTGAAGCAAACGGAAAAGAACTGTTTATATAGAACTGGTTTGAATCGGCCCTCCAGTATTCATATGCAGTATAAGTACCGGATGTATATTTAATTTTGCAGAATTTCTGGCCCGAAATTATTGTATCCGAGACTACTTCATAAATATTAATTTGATTTGAATGACCGTTTATACTATAGATCCATTTATTTCCGATTGATAAAGGAACAACTGATTGTCCATATGTTAATGATAATGTTTCCAAAATAAATAATAAAATAAGCCCCAGTTTCATATTAACCCCTAAACTATTTCAATAATAACATTTTTCTGGTTTCTATAAAGTCACCTGCTTTTATTTGGTAAAAATATACACCGCTGGGTAAATTACTCCCATCGAAATTCACAGTATAATTACCGGTCGCTTTTTCTCCGTCAACAAGAGTTTTAATAATCCGTCCCAAAGCATCATATATAATTAATTTCACATGAGTCGCTCTCGCGGTAGAATACTTTATAGTAGTTGATGGATTAAAAGGATTTGGATAATTCTGGCTAAGTTTATAAGAAGCCGGCGCGGATGAATTAATAAGATCGGACTTAATTCCCGTTACAATATTATTCCTTAATATGTAAAGGCCTTCATCAGGCTGGGTAACATACATATAGCCGAAGTTATCTAATGTAAAAGCATGAGAATTACTAATGTTATATGTGCCAAGGGCTTTAGGTTTATCAACATCAGAATTGTCAATCAAATATATTCCGTCCCAATAGTCGTGTAAATAACAAAGAGTGTCCTTATGCAGTATATCATTTGCGTATATGCCGCTGGTAGTTTTAAATTGTCCATCTTTTGTAACGGTCGGAATGTTAAAATTAACTGTATAATTAATTAGTCCGTTTATATTCACATCTACGATGCTTAAAAGCGAGGACTTAAGTTTTAGGTCCTTGATATAACAGTTCAGGGTCGAAGTAAAGAGGATTTGCGGTTTTCCGTTAAGAGAAAGAAATTGAACTTTATTATAATTCCCCACAACAGCCGTATTATTATCGCAATCGATCTTATAAGCTCCCGCTAGCACGGCAACGGAATCCGTAAATTGAGGTTTTCCCGGTGAAGTTAAATCCCATACGGATAGATTCCGCGTTGTTTTTTGAAGGATATATAATTTATTGTTTGCCAGTTTTTCATCAAGAATACCGCCGCTATAGTGTGAGGTAAACACAAGATTCGGATTAGTCTTATTCGAAACATCGAATACAAAAAAATCATTTGCGGAAAATGCGTATAGGAAGTCGTCATAATAAATTACTTTGGGTTCGTTATATCCGGCTTTTTGAATATCGGCGCTGCCGACCAACTTGGGATTTGATTTATCCGAAACATCCAGAATCCTAATACCGCCGTCGTAATTGCCCGGCATTAAATCTATCATGTAACAATAATTACCGTGAACAGTAATACCGTCCGCAGGATAAAAGGGCTTCGGTATCGAATAACTTCCGTTTAAAAACAGATTAGCTGAAGAAGCAACATTTATAATCTGCATTCCGTCATTTCCTTCGGCGATAAAGACATTATTATTGCCGTATCCTATTTGATAAGGCGAGGTTAAATTTCCGTACTGGGCAATAACGGAGTCTTTATTAATATCTATAATATCGAGCTTATTATCCGATGTAATTGCATAAGCTAAATTATTATTTATAGCACCGCTCTTCAGAGAGATATTAAGAGGAACATCATATGCATTATTTGTTTCGACAGGATTTTTAATATCTGCTATGTTAACTGTTTTAAGCTCCGAAGTGGAGTATTGTTGGCCAAGGGTTTCTCCCCCGAAATCACACGAGATTAAAATTGTATTATTTGAAACCCCGAAAAAATTCGAGCCCACGGTCCAATATCCGGGCGCGTTTATGGTCGGCTTAAACGAACTGACCGGAACCGGGTTAGTCGTAATTGTAGAATCTTCGTATATATATATTCCATCGCCTTCGTATACGAAAAGATGACCGGAGTATGTCCGGATAAGAGATCCTCGGATTTTGTTGACTGTGTAATAACGGGGATTTTGAATATCAGTGATATTAATAAAGAACAGTGAATCATTTGTTATACCGTATATAGTTTTATGATCGCCGGTGATGTCAATATCTTCTATATAGGGATAAGGAAGTCTGTATATCGTTTTTATGCCAAACGGATCGGTAACATCTAATATGTATATCCCTTTTAACGGGCAGAGAACTGCCGAATAAATCTTATCACTTTTATTATCATTGAAGTTAATAATCTTTATTAATTTTGTCGGGAAATAGTATTCAGAAACCAGTTTGGGATTCTTTTGATCGCTTATATCCAAAATGTCAAATTCATTGCCCCGACCGATGTAAGCTTTATTCGAATCAACCTCGACCGAAGTAACCGGATATTGGGTATGCCAAAGGCCGACAACATTAAAGGTTGAATCCTGGGAGTATAACTGACTGCAAGATACAACTAAAATTATAAGGAAATAGTACATTACTTTCATAAGCTTTTCCTTGGATGAGAACAAGAGCCCACTAATCTATCTGGATTAGTACCTTAATAAACAAATAATAATTTATGAATAATATTTAAATTTCTTGGGGATAAAAATATAGAGGAGGAGAATTCTCGATTCAAGAGTTTTTCGTAATATTTAATCCCCATATATTACTTATTATTAACTTAAGTTTTTTGGGGCATTATGTCAATATTTGAAATATCCTCAAAATTCAAATCGGTTTTTCGAAAAGAGTTGTTAGTATTAGCAGAATTTACTTCTCGTTAATATGCGCTTTTGTATTTACCTAATCTATTATGTCTGAAATCCGAATATCCTTTAAACATCATCTTAATTTTTTTCATCCTTTCATCGTCGTATAAAATAATTTCCAGTATTTCCCTTCTCATATTCCATCTGTCCTCTTTAACGTATTCCGGAAAAATATTCTTATAGAGGTTATCGACGAAAAATCGGTTTCTCGTCCGGTAATATATCCTCACCGGAGAATGATTCGTTGGATATAAATAATGATTAAAAAACTTTTTTTTAGATGCCGTACCAACCTTATGGTAAACAACTGCACAGAATGCTTTGATAATTTTAAAACCGTACCGGTTCAATCTTAAGCAGAATTCGTGATCAACATGATCAATAAATAATTTTTCCAGATAACCGCCGACTTCTTTATACGCTGACAGGTTTACCAGGTTACCACTTGTCATGGTGTAAACTATTTCTTTAATAATTTTTGTTTTAGGTTCTTCCTGAATATCAGGATTTACATGTTCGGCGGCTACTATCCCGATTTTATCTGAAGTATTTATAATCTTTAATAACTTTTCCACCATGCCGGAAGAAGCTTTGCTGTCCTGATCCATCGTAAGCAAAAAATCATAGCCTTCGTTTAAAGCTTTTCCTGCACCTAAATTCAAAGCTGCGGCTATACCGATATTCGAATTGTTGCAAATATATTCGGTGTTTTTTAAGAGCTTTATCTTTTCGGTGAGCGAATAGTTCACCTTTTCCGAATTATCGACAATAAATAATTTATCGGTCTGATCAAGATAGGTCATTATGTTATTATAGACTTCTTTATCCGGATTATATAATATTACAACAGCTGCAATTTTTGGCATATTGGTGCTCACCTAACAACTATTATTTATCAGAAATAAAAGGACTCGGTATTTTTTTATTTTGAATTTTGGAAATAATTTCTTTGTTGTTATAATTTTCCGTTTTTTTTGCGACAATAATAATATGGAAAGGCAAGTCGGCTTCAACGGTAAGTATTTTTAATTTTAAATAGTCAATTAATATAACAGCAGAGTATGTATTAAACACGTGATGATGAAGGGACCTATTTTCAAAATTATGTTGAGAACGAATTTTAAATTGTTCAAAAGTTCCGGCTTCGGGATCTCTTTTAAGATCATGCGTATCCAAAATTTCCTGGAGATGAGTTAAATCGTCTTCCTTAGTATCATAATTATAATTATCAATTAAATGTGATATGGGAGTAATATTTCTCTTATGGTCGAAAGTCCCGTCTTTATGAGGAATAACTACTACCAAGATTCCTTCGCTTTTTAATATCCTTTTCCATTCAAACAATGCTTTTATCGGATTTGCAGTATGTTCAATAACATGGGAAGCAAGGAGGAAATCGTATTTATCCGACGGTATTTTTTTTAAGTCGGCAGCTTCCGAAATATATTGATACCCGGATGGGCGTTTTTCGTTAAACTTAAATGTGAAGCCTTCTTCAATTTTTCCCTCCCACAAAGTGCTGAAAGAGAAATTACAATTATCCAGATTTTTTACGACCGGATAGACGGGCAATAAGCCTTTGGGGGCGAATAAATAACTGGGTCCTCCTATTTCCAGACCCGATTTGCCGGCAACACAATCTATGCACAATTTATAGCAGCTGGCTTTAGGTGGAAAGAAATGATTTTGTGTCTTCTTTAAAAGATCAAAAAGACCGTTCGTTTTATAAACTGAAATTATTCTTCGGATAGTGCTTTTGCCATTGTTATTGTTAAAAGTAGAAGGCATTACAGTTTTTAAATTTTTATTACAAAGACAATATATTTTAATTCTTATGCTGTTTCCATTTATAAAAGATTATTATAAACATATAATTTTCTGTTTTAATCCTTCGATAGAATGGAATATATTTTTTTATACTCCTCGATTGAATTATCAAGGTTAAATTCTTTTTCAGCAACTTTTCTGCATCTTATATATATATCAGGTTCATTAAGCAATTTTTTAAGCTGAAAAATAGCCGAATCGTAATCGTTATTTTTAATTACGACGCCCACCTTGTACCGTTTAATTGTTTCTTCAGTATCACCGACCCCTTCACTCACAACAACCGGCATGCCCGCAGCTAAATATTCGGCAAATTTAAGCGGAGAAGAAACATTATTAACAATATTATTTTCCCTTAATAGCAGTCCGAAATTTGCGCTTGTTAGCTGATTAAATACTTCGTCCGAGCCGACACTTAAAATTTCCGATGATTCATATAGATCACGATAAGCCATCAGCTCTTCTGAAAATTTACGGCTCTCATAAGTTAATATTTTAAAACGGAAATTATCAATGAGCGAAAGACAATTCCGTGCGAACGAAAAGACTTCTAACATGTTCTGCCATTTTGCCGACGATCCGGAATAAACACATGTAATTGCATTTACCCCTTTCCTTTTCATTAATTCTTCGGGAGTTATATTTTGATTGATATTTGTTTTATTATTTATCACCGATATTCTTCTTAATAATCCCAGAAATGAGGGGTACGCCAATAGAAGATGATTTTTAAATATTTCTGACACCACAACTATATGATCAGATTTTTTTATGACACGTCCTTCCAACATTCTTACCGTGGTTTCCGTAATCCCTTGTCTTTTCCATTGTCCCAGAAAAATCTGCTCTTCAATAAATACGCCTCTGTTGTCGTATATAAGTTTTAATCGCGGATAAATTATTTTTAAAAACATACTTATTATTGCGGGGTAAAGACTTCTGGCGTGTACAATATCAATTTTATTTTTCTTTACGATCGTTTTTGACAACATAAAACCACTGAAGAAATAATTCACCCAGAACGGTATTATAGAATACTTTTTTAATTCTACTCTGTAAAACGAAATTAACGAAATATATTTTCCCTTTATCGATTCGTACTTTGTTTTTTCGTCATATCCTTGTTTAAAATTTTCAAATGAAATCAGGCTGCAATTAAATTGCCTGGACATGGACTTAAGCAAAGGCAAACCCTGCGAATGTAATACCGGACTTAATATACTGCTGTCGCTGATGAACAGAATGCCTCTCTTGCTTTTTTCTTTCATAAAATATATCAGTCTAGATATTTATATTAAAACGCTTTTTTCAGATAATGATTTATAATATTACGATAGGCTTTTTTATAATTATTTTTTTCTTCCTTTTGTCTGTATAAAGTTAAGTGTTTAAGTACGAACATAAAAACTATAATATTTCTTAAAATAAAAAATCTAACGGACGAATAATGTTTCTTAAAGAATTTAAACTTGCTTTCGTATCCAAGTTTCATTCTCAGAGGCATGTCGTTGCCTGTTATGAGACTTTTCATATGAACAATTTTTTCATTTAAATAATATATGACCTTATAACTTGTGTTTTTTTTTGTACGGTAACACAAGTCTACCTCCTCCGTGAACAGGAAATAATCTTCGTCGAATCCTTTCAGCTGTTTGTACAGATCGGCTTTAATCAGCATACATGAACCGAATATATAATCGACTTCAAAGATTTTCCTTTTTCCCATTTTAAATTTAATGAAATTAGCTAATCTTGTTGTCCTTATGCTTAAGCCCGACAGATCGCCTATCTCCTTGAGGATTCCAGGGAACTTTGCCGACGAGACCTGGAATCTTCCGTCGGGAAAGATCATCTTCGGTCCGATTATACCAAAATTCGGATTTTGCTTGGCAAATCGGAATAGTCCCGTTGGCATGTTATCAACCAGATATGTATCGGGATTCAGCAACAATAAATATTCGCCCCGAGATTTTGCAAATCCCGAATTGTTGCCGTGACCGAAACCGAAGTTTGTATTCAAAAAAACAAATGAAAACTCGGGGAATTCAGTTTTAAGTTCTTCTATTGAACGGTCAGGAGAATTGTTATCTACTATAATAACCTCATAGCAGATTGTGTCCGTATATTTTTTAATGGACAGAAGTAAATTCCTGATACTCTCTGTCAAGTTATAGTTTACAATAATGATCGATATGTCAATTGTATTTTCCATAATTTCATTTCCAAAACTATCCTGATGGATTTTCCGGCCGGGTTTTAATATCCGATTTTAAGGCTGCTCTTCTTTCAAATTCAATGTATGCGAATAAAAATGCAATTAACGCGTTTGTTTTATACTTTATTAGTAGAGGAGATAATATTCCTAAAAAGGCTAGACCTATAAATCCGCCTATAAGTCCGAGAGATATAATTTTTGCGTTTCTATCCGTTGAGTTTTTAAAGACATAATAAGCTGCTTTAAAAGAACCTTAAAAAAAGCCAAGTAAACAAAGCAAACCCGATTATTCCTCCTTTCCAGAGCATATAAAGCCAGGAACTGTCGATGTAATAAACCGGCAGCTTATTAAAAACTAAAATTTTATACTTTACAAAACTAGCCAGTCCGTCGCCGAAGACCGGATGATTTAAAAAATCCTCTACAGCATAATACCCTAATTCGACCCTCATAAGGAACGACGAATCTTCTAGAGGGTTTGAAATCGATTCCGCTCTGGATTTAACAGACTGATTTACTAAAGCTTTTGTTTGAACATTCTTAACGGAATCTCCAGAAATCAAGACGGGCACAATAAAAATCAATATCATAAAAGACGTCTTAAATATAGTCAGTTTGTTATTATATTTTAAATAAATGAGATAAATGGAAAACATTACCAGAAATGTAACTATCCATAGGGTTCTTGTTAGAGTAACGAAAGTGCCAACCGTTAAAATCGTTAAAATAATAAGAGAAATTAATTTTTTATTTTTATCCTTATTGAACAGGAAATAAGCAAACATTACTCCAATAGTCAAAGGAAGAAAGCCCGATTGAAAAGTCACAAAACGCCCTTTGAATATGAAAAGATCAAAGATTATATACTGCAATGAAATAATTATTGAGAGGCATAACAAAAACTTCAGCACCGCTGAATATTTTTCGCGGTACTTCAATAAGTATAAAACAGGGAAAATGAGCATATATAAACAAAAATGGATAAATTCAATCAGTATCCATTGATTGTCCCTGCCCAGAGTCAATGATGTAACGGCACTTAGTCCGAAATAAGTCACCAAAACAATTACCGGAAGTTCCAAATAACTCATTTTAAAGGAAATATCGCTTTCGTTAAGCAGATATAGACTTACCCCAAGCAAAGCTAATCCGAGCAAAGGAATAAAGCTTATCATTTCCAGATGAAAATCGTAATGGATATTATTATCGAGCAGCAGCAAAGGGAAAAAATTTACAACCAACAGGTAAACTGAGAAATCTTTCAGATATCCGAAATATAAAATAACCGAGGAAAGAAAAAGTATAAATAATATTAAGAGCAGTAAAGCATACTTTGATAAAAATTCGATGACGCCAACCTGAATCAAAAAGCTCATTATCAAAACTAGGAAAAGATATACTAATTCTCTGGTCGATATTTCTTTTTTAGCTAATGATAACATAGATTCTGGAGATTATTATTTAAAGGCTTTTGTTATTGTTAAAAATTCTTCCACATTTTTCCGGTTAAATTTGAAGCTGACCGGTATATAAAATAGCAGAGCCGATAAAATCAGCACGATGAATAACTCAACACTGGTCAAATGATTTATCAATAATATTTTAATTAAATAAATTAATATAAACATACAGATACTAATTATAAAAGTTTTTCCGAAACTCATTAGAAAGTAACCGACATGTAAATCAATAAGCTTAAAGGGAATTAAGAAACCTGGATAAATCGTAATCAGATTAGCTATCAGATATCCGATGGCAACCCCGTAGATCCCCCATTTTAATCCTATTACAAATGCGGCTATAAAAATTACTCCGGTCACAAGCCCCCATCTGAACCAGATATCGGTTCTTCCTTTTGCCTTAAATATAGTACCCGCAGGCGTATAAACGGACTGAATCATTCCAATGGGAGCAAGTATTATTAAAAGTGGAATTGTCTGAAGCCATTTCTCGCCTAAAAGCGCCTTGATCAAGACATCCGAAGAAGCAGTAATCCAAAGCATCAGCGGGAACGATATCAGTGCTATGTTATTTGCCAGTTTAATGTACATTTCCCTGACTTTAGGATTATCGCTTTGAAGCTTTGAATATAATGGAAACATCACCCTGGAAAAAACTGCAGTTATATTTTGAAGAGGGTACAGCATCATTCTATATGCTATATTGTAATAACCTAGCTGTTCTTGCCCCAAATATTTCTGGATTAAGACATAATCAGCATTCCTTACAAAATAATTTACAATATTAAAACCTGATAAATTTGCACTGAAGTTATAGATCGATTTAATTTCAGGGAAAGAAAACACTAATTTTGGTTTAAAAGAACTTTTCAACCAAAGAATCAAAGAAAGCGTTGTGGCATTTGCAAGGCTTTGAATTACCAGACTCCAAACCCCGAATCCCATAAAAGCAAGAGTAATCGCGCAGACAGAGCCCACGATTACAGCGGTTGTTTCATATATTGCGATCTTTTTAAATTTCAATTCCTTTTCCAACAGGGTCTGATGCATTATTGTTGCGCTGGTTATTGGAAAAGTAAACGACAAGACCTTCAATATACTAGTCAATTCCTCTGCGTTATAAAATTCCGCTATCGGATGTGCCAAAAAGTAAAGCAATATATTCATTACGATGCCTACGGTCAGAACTACCCAATAAATGCTGCTCAGGAATTCGTCGTTTACTTCCTGTCTTTGAATAATAGCGGCAGATATACCGAGATCCTTGAAAATATTTAAGAACCCTATTACCACTACGGATGAGGTAATCAAACCGAATTCCGCCGGTACGAGCAATCGTGCTAAAATTATAAGGGTTATTATTTGGAATATATGGATAATTATCCGTGAAAGCGCTGACCAAAATATACCGGAATGAGCATCGGATTCGGAAATCAAATTGTATCTCCGTTTATAAAAATTATATTTTTCCGAATATGCATGCGTGAAGACCTAGTATTTCCCAGTTCAATTTTCTTCTGTTCGGGTAATACAAATAAAACCATAAGGCTGTTAATTTTTTTTCTAACAGCGTAATTACAAAATTCCCGGAAATGTTTTATTCGGTTTCCGGTCTTAATATTTCCCCCGATTAGGACTTGCTTTCAGAAACACATTTTCAAAAGAAAATTTCATAAATAAAAACATTATTTCTTTTTAAATATTTTAAAATTTAAAGAGTTATACTATAATACAGCAAGACTCTGTAGTAAAGGATTATTCATGATTTATAGTCCTGAGGCTTCCACTTAAATAAATTATTTTTGATATACAAGTATTCATTCGAACCGGCTAAATTTTTATTCTCCTTTAATAAAATAAATACTAACAAGATCAGCATTAATACTATCGTAATTAAAAAGGCCATAATAGTTCTTTTAGGGAAACTTCTTTTCGCAGGCGGGATGGCCGGATCGATTACCTGCAAAATGGGAACATCTTTCTGTTCCTGAAATTTAGCCTGTTCATAAAGAGGCAGTTCAAATTCGAGTATATTTGTATAAATCTGTACATTGCCGTACAATCTAAAATAATTAATTGCATTCTCAGGCAGTTTATTCAGTGACAGCATCGTGTTTATGCTGTCCTTGCCTGCCTCTATTTGTTTTAGTTTTAAAGCAAATTCTTTCGCAACAATTTTAGCATTTTCGGCTTGAGCGGAATTATCACCGTAAAGTTGTTTATAGATGGAATATTCGGTTTGTTTTTCCGCAATTTGCGCCTGGAACTTGGCTATTTGTTCCAGAATTGCTTTCGTCTGACTTTCGGCTTCGTACATTCCGGTTTTCTTTTGGAATTGCTCTAATTTATCTTCGGCATATTGTAAGCTGTCTTTTACATCATTAACACGTTTTTCCAAGAACTGTCTGTTTTCTTTTGCCTTTTTAATTTTCAGAGTTACGATTTTGTTGTTCAACTTTTTCACTATAAAATTTGTCATTTCCGCTGCAAGCACCGGTGTAGGAGCAGAAACGGTAATGCTGTACGTTACTCCGTCGTCATTTAAGCCTGCGCTTATACTGCTTCTTAGCTGCTTTAAGGTGAGTTCGTAAAAATCCACAGCTGTAGTGTCAATCTTATAGACTTTAATTAAATCGAATTTCTGAATGACGGTATTAAGCAGGGTTCTGCTGTATACAATTGAGTTATATATGTCCACGTCGGAATTTTCGCCAAGATTTCCCAAGCCGAGCGGCAGTCCTTTCAGTTCGGATAGTCCGGAGAGAATACCATTAGTACTTTGATCGCTTGAGGGTAATAAAAGAGAAGACGCGTCAAATCTTTCGTTAACAAAAAAATAGATTGCCAGATAAGACAATACCATTGAAATAATAAAAAGGAAAATGAAGAATCTCTTCCATTTTACAAGAATTACCAAAAGGTCTAAAAATCCGAAGCTCTTTTTCTCAGACATTCTTTTTACCTGAATAAATTATTGTTTTGAATTTCAAAGTTAACACAAATCCGTTCGTTTTTGCAACATTAATTTTAGAGTATTTCTGGATTATTAGACTAAATTTTGAAATAATACTCAGGATTATAATCTTTTTGTTTTATTCAACTATTCTTCATTATTCTTGAAACGTTTAATAACCACTTTAATAATTTTTAATCAACATTATTATAATTAATTTTATTTCAATTTATTTTATATTGCATAACATATTGAAATAATTAATTTCAAAAGTTTAACTGGGAAGTTAAAATGATTATACATGAAGATTGTTCTTTCTTCAAAGGTGATATCCCTTGTAAACCGCATAAAGAATTCGGCTATCATTGTGAAGATTGCCCGTCATATAAAAGGATTTCAGATAAAATTTTAATTATTAAATTAGGCGCAATAGGAGATGTAATCAGGACTACTCCTCTGTTAAGGAAATTAAGAGAAGAATTTCCTTCTGCACAAATTACTTGGCTTACTTATACTCCGGATATTTTAAATTCAAATTGGGTGGATAGAATTCTTAACGTCTCTCCAGAAAATATTGAGTTTCTTAAAAACTTTGAATTTGATTGGCTGATAAATTTAGATAAGGATGCTTTAGCAATTTCCTTAACTAATTCGATTAAGGCAATGAAAAAATCCGGCTTTACAATTGATAAGTTTGGTCATGCTAAACCAATTGGATCAAAAGCAGAAGAACATAAATGGATAACCGGCTTATTTGATGATTTAAATAAAAAAAATGTAAAGCATTATATTCAAGAAATATTTGAAATTTGTGGTTATCAGTTTAACAATGAAGAATACATACTTGATGTTGATAAACCTGATAAAATATGGGATATTAACAAAAATAAAAAAGTTATTGGTCTAAACACCGGCTGCGGTGGCAGATGGTCTTCAAGACTTTGGCCTACAGAATACTGGATAAAATTATCCAAAGATTTATTGTCCGCAGGATATGAGGTTATTCTTCTTGGCGGAGAGCAAGAGGATGAGAAAAATAAATTCATTCAAAAAGAAAGTGGAGCTAAATATTTTGGCTTTTTTCCGCTAAAAATATTTATGGACCTGTTAAACCAATGCGATACAATAGTAACTGCTGTTACAATGGCTATGCACTTGGCAATCGGGTTAAAAAAGAATTTGATCTTATTCAATAATATTTTTAATAAAAATGAATTCTTTCTTTATAGCCGTGGAAAAATATTAGAACCTGATTTTGACTGCAGCTGTTATTATTCTCCAACATGCCCCAATAATTGCATGCAGTACCTTTATCCCAAAGAAGTACTAAAAGCAATAAAAAAGTTGGTTTGAATAGATTTCTTTTTGAATACATTTTGAATGCACTCTGAATGCACTCTAATAAGCCTATTCTTATAGTAATTCACTCTTTCTTCGGAATCATAGAACCTTGAACATACAAGCACATCATCTTCAATTTTTTTGACTTAAGTCCAAAATCTAAAAAATTATACGAGCAATGAAAGAACAAATACTTGACTTTTTCAATTTTTTCTGTATCTTTACTCACAAAAAAGGAGCTTTTTTAACGTCGACTTGCTACTAAGGAAATTTTTTAATTAATTTTTACTACCAGAGTAGCAATGGTGTGCCGATTTAGGGATTTTCTCTGGTCGGTTTTTTGTTTACTTACTGGAACTTTTAATGGAGGAGATGGTTAATATTATTTGATACTTATTTTAAGGTTAGCGACTAATATCAACAAAAAAGGAAGGCAGCGATGAAAACAGTAAAAGCTAAAATAGACAATCCTTTATCCGATCTTATTAGTGACGATATATATGAATTATTAAGTTCTCAGGGCCTAATTGATGAAAAATCAGTGAGAGATTATCAAATTAGGAAAAAATTCAAACAATTAAGAGCTAGTAAAATAAGTGCTGGCGATGCCATAGATTCTATAAGGGAAGAGTACCCTTATTTACAGTTTGATACCATCAGAAAAATAGTTTATCAAATTAGTAAGTAATTTTTGCTTGACAAATAGAAGTTATCAGATTATATTTCTGATGACTCTTTCAGAGGGTTCTCCCCTGCCCTTTGATGTAAAATGAGTCGAGCCCAGTGGTACCCCCATCACTGGGCTTCATTTTTAATAATTGGAGTTAACAATGGCAAAAAAGGTTAGTAGGAAAAACGCAAGGAAAACTAAAAAAACTGCTCTGCCGAATTTCGGTATCTATTGGGATAGGAAAAATTATTTATTATTGACATTAGGGATAGCGGTTATAATTGCAGGGTTTATTTTCATGTCCATGGGCTCATGGAACAGCTTTCCTTCTTTATTTATCTCTCCAATTTTATTAATAATCGGTTACCTATTCATCCTCCCCGCTTCTATACTTTATGTAAAGAAAGAAGCACCCGAAAATAAAGAGGATCAAGAAATTGCTTCTGGCAAAAGTTAAGGGGAACATTGTTTCCACTCAAAAAAATCCTAATTTAATTAGCCATAAATTATTGGTAGTTCATCAAATTGATCTTAAAGGTAATTACATCGGTAAAAAAGATATTATAGCTTTAGATCTGATTGATGCAGGAATCGGGGATACCGTACTTGTAGTTCAAGAGGGAGCTGCTGTCAAACAAATGCTAGGGCATAGGAAAGCCCCTGTGCACACAATGATAGTCGCAGTTGTCGATGAACTTGAGGTTGCTTAAAAGTTTTCATTAATATTTTTAAGATATTTTGACTAAACTTAATTTAGAAGAATTAACTAATTTAAATTTACTGCTATCTATTGATGGCATTGGCCCAGGAAAAGTTAGAAATTTATTATCTAAATTCCGCTCCACAGAAAAAATTCTTTCCTCAGAATATGATTCACTTTTACAAGTTGATGGTATAAGTATAAATCTTGCCAAACGAATTCAAAAAAGTAATTTTTATTTTAATGAAACAAAAACTTCCGTAGAAAAAGAATTAGAGCGATTAAATAAAATCAACGCTCAAATTATTACTATTTGGGATAAGGAATATCCTCCCCTATTGAAAAAAATTTATGACCCTCCATTAATTTTATATTTGAAAGGTAGTTTTGCTGAAAAGGACAATTACTCAATAGCCATTGTAGGTACCAGGCAGCCCTCTAATTATGGTAAAGTACAAGCTGAAAAATTTGCATCTGATTTAGCTAACCAGGGTATAACAATCGTAAGCGGTTTGGCAAGAGGTATTGATTCTATAGCACATACTTCTGCAATAAAAAATAACGGTAGAACAATTGCAGTCATTGGAACTGGCCTCAATATAATTTATCCCCCCGAAAACAATCGTTTATTTGATAAAATTTCAGAAGAAGGAGTAATTCTCTCCGAATATAATTTAGATACAAAACCCGATGCCCAAAATTTTCCTAAGAGAAATAGAATTATTTCAGGACTTAGTTTAGGATGTCTGATAGTTGAAACGGGTATAAACGGCGGAGCAATGCAAACAGCTTCTTTTACATTGGATCAAAATCGAGAAGCTTTTGCAATTCCCGGTAACCTAGGGACAAAGCAATCTGAAGGCACAAATTTATTAATTCAGAAAGGTGAAGCAAAACTTGTCCGAACCGCCGAAGATATTCTTGTTGAGCTAGAATTAAAACTCAAACCAATAATAGGCAAAAATATTCCGAAACAAAATGTAGAACTAAATTTATTTGAAGAAAAAATAATCAGCGCTTTAAATAATGAAGCTTTGCAAATAGATAAAATTTCAGTTCTAACAAATCTTTCTACATCAGACTGTTTAGTCCATCTTTTATCCCTCGAATTTAAAGGTATGGTAAAACAGCTCCCCGGAAAAATGTTTGCACTCTTATAAAAAGGATTAATACTTCTTTTTATTCTTCCAGAGAAATTTCAATCTATCCTTTAAGTTCTTTTCGTGGCCGTTTTCGGTGGGATGGTAATATTGTGCATTCTTTAATTCTTCAGGCAAATAATTCTCTTCAATAAAATGATTTTCAAAGTCATGCGGATATTTATATTCTTTTCCGTAACCAATTTCCTTCATCAATTTTGTGGGTGCATTTCTCAAATGAATTGGAACCGAAAATAACGATTTATTCTTAACATCCGCCGCAGCCATTTCCAATCCCATATATGCTGCATTACTTTTAGGTGATGAAGCAAGATAAGTAGTACACTGCGCTAAAATTATTCTCGCTTCGGGCATACCTATCTTATCAACAGCACCGAAAGCAGCTTCAGCCAAAACTAACCCGTTTGGTGATGCATTGCCTATGTCTTCCGAAGCAAGTATAACCAGCCTTCTTGCAATAAATAGAGGATCCTCTCCGCCCTCAAGCATTCTTGCAAGCCAATATAAGGCTGCATCGGGATCGCTTCCCCTAATACTTTTTATAAAAGCCGAGATAATATTATAATGTTCTTCGCCGCCTTTGTCATAAACTATATTTTTTTTCTGAACCACATTTTCAAGAACTTCTTTATTAATGTTAATCGGATCAGAATTTATTTCTTGTATAACTGCTGCTTCAAGAATACTAAGTAATGACCTCGCATCACCGCCGGAAAGATAAATTAGGAAATCAACGTCGATTGCTTCTATATTAAGTGAAGATAAAAGCTCATCCTTCTTTAATGCAGATTCAAGAATCGAACTTAAATTTTCCTTTGTCAAATCTTCAAGAATATAAACTCTTGCCCTTGAACGCAGAGCAGGGATTACTTCAAATGAAGGATTTTCCGTAGTTGCACCGATTAGAGTTATCAGTCCGGATTCTACTGAATTTAAAAGTGCATCTTGCTGAGCTTTGTTGAATCGATGAATTTCATCAATAAAAAGGATTGTCCTTTTTCCTAATGATTTGTTATAAGACGCTAAATCAATTACTGCTCTAATATCTTTTACACCTGATGAGACTGCATTTATCTGATGAAATTCTGCATGGGTGTATTCGGCAATTATTTTTGCGATAGTAGTTTTGCCGGTTCCCGGCGGTCCCCACAAAATAAATGAACTTAAAGTATCATTTTCAATCATCAATCTTATAGGTCTACCTTTTCCCAATAGAGCATCCTGTCCACGGAATTCGCCAATGGATTTAGGCCTGACTCTTTCAGCTAAGGGAATTTGTGGTATATTAATTTTGCTCATGGTTTTAGTCAAATAATAATTGCAGCAATCGAGAAATTATTTTTCAATTATCTTTATTGTTTTTTCACCTTTTCTAATCATGCCATATTTTTCGCGGGCAGTTCTTTCAATCTTGGCTGGGATTTTTTTCTGAAGTGAATCTATTTCCGCTTGAATTCTTTTGTTGTCTTTCTCTACAGTCGAAATTTGTTCGTTCAAATCATTTAATTGATTTTTTAACTTAAGGTATTTTAGTATTCCCGATTCATTAAAAAATAGATATGCCAGTCCAATGATAAAAAAGAGAAAAAAGATTAAGTACTTTGTTTTCTTATTTTTTATAACTGACATTTAAAGACTTAGCTTTATTATTCTATCAATCAATTCTTCAAAAGAAATACCTACAGCTTTTGCCATTTTAGGAACAAGACTTGTAGAGGTCATTCCGGGCAAAGTATTAACTTCCAGACAATAAGTTTTATAATCATTACTGATACGAAAATCAAGTCGACCATAAACCTTGCATCCTAAAGCTTTGAACGCTTTTATTGATTCCGACTGCAATTCAGTCTGTACCCAATCAGGAAGTTTTGCGGGTACTTCATACTGACTCATTCCCGATGTGTATTTACATTCATAGTCGTAAATTCCATGCTTAGGTTTTATCTCAAGCACTGGAAGAGCCTTATCCTCCAAGATTCCGACTGTAACTTCATGCCCGGCAATATACTCTTCAATTAAAACTTTTTCCGAAAAATCCTTAGCTAATTTAACCGCTGTTGATAATTCAGATTCACTTTTGCAAATAGTTAAACCAACCGTAGAACCTTGATCATTCGGTTTTACTACACATGGATAACCAAAATTATTTTTTATCCTCTTTTTAATATCCTTTTCCAGATCTGACTTTTCAACAGTAACCCATTTGGGTGTTTTGATTTCATAATGCTGGAACAATATTTTCGACATAATTTTGTCCATAGAAATTGCACTCGCAATTACATTTGATCCGGTATATTTTATACCTCGCAGTTCAAGCAGAGACTGAATTGTTCCATCTTCACCCCATTTTCCGTGCAAGGCTAGAAAAGCAATATCAACATCATCGAATAAATTTGAATTAATTGCATCAACATAATTTCTATTTGATATTTTTGTAAAATCTTCTTTAACAAAAAAATCATCTTCTTTTGTGGGCTGATTTATTCCATACGCTGGATCAATTAAAACAACTTCATAATCCAATGATTTTAGTGCCCTATAAATCGATAACCCGGATGATTTGGAAACTTCTCTTTCAGGCGATGTACCGCCAAGAAGCAGTGCTACTTTTAATTTCATTTTAGATGCCATCCAGGAATTCACTTTCAATTATATAAATTTGGTTATAAAAATAATTGTTACAAAATATTTCTTTCGTCTACATCAAGACCATAATTTTGTTTTGCTAAATTCATAAGTTCTTTTACTTTTTCATAAGAAAGCTCTTTTGCTCCGCCAAGTAATTTTGCAGTAAAAAGAATTTGCGCAGTATGTTCAAGCTTCTCCATTTTGTTATAAGCATCTTTTAAGTTCTTACCTAAAGTTACCGCACCATGATTTTGAAATAATAACGCCCACGCATAATCGATATATGGTTCCATGCTTAAAGGTAAATCATCCGTTGATGGAGTGGAGTATTTACACAGTGGAACTTTACCTAGCGTTAGAATAACTTCCGGAAAATAATTTCCGGTTAACCCTTGTCCTATCGAAGCAAATGCTGTAGCATATACCGGATGACAATGCACAACCGCATTTACTTCAGGTCTTTTTGCATAAGCATATAAATGGATTTTGTATTCTGTAGATATTTTTCCGCGGCCATTTATAATTCTACCTGAAGAATCAATCTCTAATATATCATCTTCTGTTACATCACCTTTACGCACGGCGGATCTTGTTATTAAAAAAGTATTGTCGGAAGTAACTGCGGAGATATTTCCATCGTAGGCAGAAACAAATCCTTTTTCATAAACTCTGTGGCAAATTTCGACTAATTCTTTTCTGCTTGCCATCGAGCCTCTAATTCTTCCATTAATTTCATATTAATATAACCATCATATCCGGTTACAAGCGGCGTTTCATTTTTCAAAAATGAATTTTGAACAGACTTTAAAAGATTTAATAATTTATTTCCTCTTTTTCTAAAAGCTTTCTTTGCCTCGCCTTCGAGAAGGATTGTTAATTTCGAAGGGATATTCTTAACACCTATTAACTTTTCAATACTGATTGCACCTTTATGTCCAAGTATTTCAATTCTGTTAAAAGCTTTTTTGTTATTGAATGAGACATTAAAATATCCGTAGCCGCTATTTTCAAACTTCACAATTGCAGCTGCAAAATCATCAACCTCACTTTTATAAACTATATCATCCACGACACCGTTAATTATTTTTATTTCGCCGCCAAAAAAGCGTAGAAGGTCAATCATATGAGTTCCAAGATCGCGAAGAGCGCCGCCGCCACTTAATTTTTTATTGAATCTAAAATTTGTTCCAGGTGTAAAATCTACATTAAAATTTAAATTGATTGAAACAAGTTTTCCTAAAAGCTGTGCATCAATTAACTCTTTTGCTTTAATAATTGATGGATGGAATCTATGGACATAATTAACGGAAAATTGTACACTATTTTCTTTGCATACTCTTACCATCTCTTCTGCCTGAGAAGAGGTTATTGATAAAGGTTTTTCGCATAAAACATGTTTGCCTGCTTTAGCAGCCATAATTACTTGCTCATAATGATGAGCATTAGCGCTGGCAATATAAACGGCATCAATATTAGAATTTAAAAATTCATCATAATTAGAAAATTTATCCTGGATACCGAATTTTTCTCCAATAAATTTTGCTCTTTGCGGGCTGTTGCTAAAAACTGAATTCAGTGTGCTTTTTCTAAGCAAATGAAGAGCAGGAATAAAAGAAAATTCAGTAAACCTTCCGCAGCCTGCCACACCCCATTTTAATTTTTTTGATATTGTTTTTTTTATTGCAGCCATTTATCAAATTAATAGAATAAAATAATAATACTAAGTTGTAACTATTTTCATTTCCTTCAAGCGTTTCATCAATTTCACTACCGGTAAAGAATTTTGCATAATATAAAAATGAACACTTGGAACATTATGATTAATAAGTTCTTCAACTTGTTTTGCAGCCCACTCAACGCCTATATCCAGAACTTGTTCCGGTTTGGCGGCATAAACTTCATCAACTAATTCAGTTGGAAGATTTATATAAAAATTCTTAGGTATATTGATGAGATGAGTTTTATTAGTTAATATTTTTAAACCTGGAATTATAGGAACATTTATTCCCTCTTTTTTACAAAGGTCAAGATATTTAAAATAAATTTTATTATCGAAAAACATTTGTGTAACAACATAATCAGCACCTGCATCCACTTTCGCTTTTACATGTCTTATATCCGTCATTAAATTCGGAGCTTCAAAATGTTTTTCGGGATATCCGCTGACCCCTATACAAAAACTCGAAGGCTTTGCATCAAGCAGATTTTCTTCCAGATACTTACCGTTGTTCATTCCTTCAATTTGCTTTACAAGATCAACCGCATATTTATTAACACTTTTTCCCTGAGGAATTGGTTTTTGATAACCGTTATCATCTCCACGAATTGCAAGTACGTTTTCTATTCCTAGGTAACTTAGTTCGATTAAAAAATCTTCAGTTTCTTCACGTGTAAAACCATGGGTTAAAATGTGGGGCACTGCATCAATATTATATTTATTTTGAATGAGTGCGCAAATTCCCAGTGTGCCTGGCCTTTTTCTTTTAACTTTTTTTTGAATTCCATGATTAGTTTCTTCATAAACAACTTCAGCAGAATGACTGGTAATATCGATGAACGGAGGTTTGTATTTTGATATATCTTCAATTACAGCCAGAAGACTTCTTATATCTCCGCCTCGTTTAGGAGGAATTAACTCAAAACTAATTTTTGGTTCTTGTATATTTATTAAATGGTCGATTACTTTCATATTACAACAATATTATTTTGAACTTTCAAATTTAACATATTAAATATAAATCTACACATCAAAACAAGGAGAATGAATTTTATTTATTATTTTTTCTCAATAGTCAGAAGTTTATTCTTCGGATTTTCAATTGATTTAAGATCAGTTCTTACATTCAGATACTTCCCACTTAACCACAACTCAGACATATCTTTGTAATGTTTGCTCATTACATTTCCGGACTCGCCAGTTGTAAGAATAAGCTTCATTTCATTTGGGTTCGAAAAATCATAAATATACCTCATTACCGGTCCTAAATTATTTTCAAATTCTCCGTGTTTAAAGCTGGCAAATTTATCAAGTCCAATAGTAAATGGATATTCAGTGTTAAAAACAGTTGTGCCGTCGCCTCCAATTTCGAATGGCCCGATGTTAACTACTCTGTCAACAACAGAAGAAAAACCGCTGAACGCATGTTTAAAAATAACATAATGAAGGTCTCCCCACTGCCAGTATGTCGGATCTTTGCCAAGTTTATTCTCCAATTCAGTTAAAGCATCATCTAAACTTTTTCTTATAGTTGCATCTCTATTTTCTATTTGACTAGTAGAAGGATCATCGAACCAGCTGCTGTTAGGGTTATCCATTAATTGCAATATTGTTCTTAACGGAATGTTTTGGACGAAAACATATTCATCATATAATTCACGTCCCATCTTAGTAAGAAAAACATTTTGAAATAAATGTTTTAAAAATTCAGAATAAATTGCAGCCGCCTGGCTATATTGGTCTAACTTAAAATCCCATTCACGAAAAAGCTTTAAAGCAATCTTTAAATTTGGGTCGGTAACATCAATTCCTTTGAAAGCTTCCAAGATATAAGTTGTCAGCTGCTTGGCATAAGGAGACACAAAATCCATCTGGTATTTTTCAAAGTCACTAACAGAATGTTTTGACTTAGAATTTAAAAGTTCAGTAATTCTTTCAATCCTGGAGGTTGGTTCCCACATGTTTGTAATGTAATATTTAAAACTTTTAACTGTTTTATTATTAGCAGAAGCTATATAATTATCCGGCGGGTTATAAAGGCTCGGCAGATCATTTTGAGGAACAAAACCTTTCCAATCATATTTATCCGTAGTTCCATCATATATAAATGAAGAAGTATTGTTTGCTCTAATTGGAAGTCTGGCTCCAAAAAGATAACCAATATTTCCTTCCTTATCCGCATAAACAAAATTTTGTCCCGGAACACTGTATGTTGATAAGGCATCTTTAAATTCATTCCAATTTTTTGCCTTATCGATTTTATAAAATGAATGGACTTCGTTACTAACCATATTACCCAGCCAATGCATGCTAATTGTAGCATTGCTGTTATGTCTATTCGAGAAAAGGATGGAATATGTGTGAATGTTTGAAATTATCGGACCGTGATCTGTATACTTTATTTTGTAAACTACATCAGAAGAGTCTTTAACCTTTATAGTATCATTATAAATTTTTATGTTATTCCATTTCCCATCATATAAATACTTAGTGCCTGTTGAATCAAGTTTTTCCAGATAAAAATCTGCATCATCTTCCATAATATTAGTTAGTGCCCAGGCAATATTGTTATTTTTTCCTATAATTACACCTGGTACACCAGGCAAAGTAAATCCGGATACATTCATATCATTAGTTTTTAATGAAGCAACATACCATCTTCCGGGGGCGCTAAATGCCAAATGTGTATCGTTAGCAATAATAGGTTTACCGCTCGCAGATAAATTGTCATTTACAACCCAGTTATTTGATCCAATATGAGTTCCTGTCCAGCCCATAAATTGTCTAAATGCCTTATCAGTTTTCATGAATGATGAACTTATATTAGAAAATTTTTTTAAGTATGACGGAATAATGAAGGGGCCGTTCTCAGGATATTCAGGGATTATATCTTTTACTTTGTCGGCACCAAATTTTTGAATAAGATCGGTAAATGCAAAGTCAGTCCACCAGCTTATATTTAATTCCCACGCCATCATTCTCCCGATTTCTAAACAATTTAATGGTGTCCACTTTTCCGGATTGTAATCTAAAACATCGAACTCTACAGGATATTTTCCTTTTGCATTTTTTATATACAGGTTTACACCCTTAGAATATGCTTTCAGCAACTTCAATGATTCAGGATCTAATTGATCCAGTATTTGCTTTGCAGTTTTCCTTATTCCTATTGTTCGAAACATTTCATCAAACGGAATAGTTTTAGGCCCCAGGATTTCACTTAATCTTCCTTCGCCGGCTCGTCTTATTAAATCCATTGTAAATAATCTATCCTGAGCATGGACATAACCGAGAGCAAAAGCAGCATCTTCATCAGTGTTGGCAACAATATAAGGAATTGCCATACTATCTCTATAAATTTTAATGTTGTTTCCTATTTCATTAGAAGATATTTCCCCGGAATATTTTGGCAAAGTTGATTTTAACATATTATAAAAAATGAATCCCCCCACTATGCCTATAATAATTACGGATGAAAGGATACCGATTAATATTTTAATCCACTTCTTCATAGATACGTTTATTGTTTATTTAAATATAACCAAAAATAATTTTATGAATGTATAACATAAAACTAATAATTGCCGTTAAATATTCATGCTATTACTTTCACATACCTAAATAATTATTTCAAGAGATTTCTTTCAAAAATTTTAATAATATATAATTTGAACAGAATTACCCGGTTCATCAAAATAATCGCTTAAAAAAATCACATTTTAGACTATTGCACATAACTTTTATTATATTTGTAACATTACAAATCTATCCGGGGAGGAGTTATGCAAATTGGGATTGTTGGTTTACCATTTTCCGGCAAATCAACTTTGTTTCAGACAATTACTAAGACACATCTTGATCAATCGCAGCTGGCGAAAATAGAATCTCATCAGGCAGTAATTAAAGTTCCCGATGAAAGATTAGATAAACTTTCTGAAATGTTTAAACCTCAAAAGACAACATATACTTCAATCGAGTTTGTTGATGTTGTGGGATTACAAAAAGGTGATTCGGGTTCAACACAATTTACGGGCAATTTTCTTTCAAAGGTTAAAACAAATGACGCTCTCATTCAAGTAGTGCGTTTATTCAAGAATGAGATTGTAATTCATCCCGAAGGTTCTATTAATATGATGAGAGATATTAATACATTTGAAACCGAGTTTATACTTTCGGATTTGACAATTGTCGAGAAACGAATCGATAACATAAAAAAACAAATTCTAAAAACACAGGATGAAGCTCTGAAAAGAGAGCTTGCCGTTTTGGAAAAGTGTGATGAAATATTACAATCCGAAAAACCACTTCGAGATTCGAACTTAACAATTGATGAACTACAAATATTAAAAACTTATCAATTACTTTCTGCAAAACCTATGTTGATAGCATTAAATCTGGATGAATCCCAAATAAATGATACTGAAAAATATTTTGATACACTGGTTAAATCAAAAATCGATAAAAATACAAAAGCAATGGTATTTTTGGGTCAACTGGAATTAGAAATGTCGGAACTTAATGAAGAAGATGTATCAGTCTTCATGAAGGAATACGGGATTGACGAATCGGCGCTCGAAAGCATAATCCGGGAAGCATACAATTTACTTGGCTTGCAATCATTCTTTACGGTTGGTGAAGATGAATGCCGGGCCTGGACAATCCACAAGGGAATGAGTGCGCAAGAGGCAGCCGGAGTAATTCATACCGATTTTTATAACAAATTTATTCGCGCAGAAGTAGTCCATTACGATGATTTTATCACTTATGGTTCATTTGCACACGCAAAAGAACAAGGTGCCTGGCGTTTAGAAGGGAAAGAATATACAGTTAAAGACGGAGATATAATTTCAATTAGACATAATTAAAAAATTTGTTATAACAAAAATTTAAAACGAATTAAATTTGAAATTTTCCCAACTTTAAATTTCTTTAACCATTATGTATAATTTCAGAATATGGAATCGCTTTTAACTTCATTTTACTAATTGCATTATCTATGTACTGATTTTTATTTATATAAAGCATAATTAATTTATGTTTATCATCTAGTTGTTCAATTAATATTTGAGGGTTAATACTCTTCAAATCTTTTATACTGTACATAAAATGCTCTTCGAACATTATTCTTGATATTTCAGAAAATTTAAAGGAATTATCAATAACAAAAGGCTCACCAATTAGAATATTAACTCCCTTGCTTTGAAGGTAACTTATAGAGGCTAACTTTTGATGTCCTGGTCTATTGCTGACAACATTCTTTTCTCGAGCAACATACTTATCATTTAATCCCAGCATGTCAAGCGTTGGAAGTTCGGAATAATACGGAATAGCCCCCGCAGCGGTTACAGCAATTTTAATATCGCTGTCTCCAAATATTGTTTTCAAGTTTTTACCTACTGCTATCCAATTTTCATTAGGATTAGTAAGATGAGACTCCAGCACTCTTATTCCCTCAATTCCTGATTGATAATGAAAGGTAACGGCGTGAAAAATCGATCCGATAATTATAATTACCAAAAAGACAACTTTAAGTTTTTCAGGCTGGATTATCTTATCTATTATCCAAACTATTACAATAAAAATAAAAGGTAATATCGGGACAAAGAATCTGAATTCCATAAAGCCTCCCCCGATTTTTATCAGATAAAGAGTCCAAACTAAAATTGTTATTAACAGCAGATTAATTTTAAAATTCGTTTCATGTAGAAACTCTTTGAAAAAAAATATTAATATCAAAGGGAAAAGAAACAACCAATAAGTTGCTAAGAACCAACCCACATATATTAGTCCGGAGATAATAGATGTTTGACTGTCAGCTTTAGCATAAAAAGTATTAGGCAAAATATTTCCATAGTAATTCACTTTCCAAATAAGATAGAATAACATTATTACAAGAAACGGAACTATCAAGGCTAAGTAATTTTTTAATTTTGAGGCTTGGAATAGTCCTTCTTTCTTTTTTACAAATATTGATGTGGAGAAAATAATAACTGCAAATAGAATTGAATCGGGTCTTGTTAAAATAGAAAGGGCTAGCAAAATTGATAGAGAAAATGAGGTCTTTAATTCCCAATTACTTTCCAGCATATATTTGATGAATAAATAATAGCATGCCGTTACAATAGCAGTTTGCATCTGTGTCTCTAGGCCACCTGTTGCATAGCAACTCATAGTATAATTTGTGCCTAAAAGAATTATAGTTATGAGCGACAACGTTTTTGATTTAAATATCAGAATGGATAACTTGTATGTAAGTAAAAGTGTAATTATAAAAAAGACAATGCCGGTAATAAAAACAAATTTAATCGGATCTAAATTAAATTTTAATGGCAGGGCAATAATAATTGTCCAAAGAAAATTTGTATAACCCTCCAATTTTTCCCCTTTATTAAAAACCAATCCAAAACCTTTTACAAAGTTTTTTGCATATCGGAAGGAAATAAAGGCATCATCCTGAATAAATCTATTTAACCAAGCAAAGGATATTAAAAAAATAAAAACTAGACTTAGATATAATTTAAATCTCTTCTCGATTTTTTTTTTAAGAATATTCAATTGTCAAAAGAGGTATTTATTTTAAGAATGATAATAACTTTAAATATGAAAATAAAGCATAATTAAATATTTTGGTATCGAATAAAAAAAAGTACATATTTTATATTGGATTGAGTACCTCAAAGATTGCATCTACTTAAGAATTATAGCCGTAATAGTTCACAAAAGTCCCATTTTGGAAAATAATTAAAAATTATCTTTTAATTTCATTCTCCGGTCTGCGTACTCCGTTACTTATTATAATACTTCATTGCTTCAGGAATTTCATTTTTTATTTTTTCAATCCTAGTTTGATCCGATGGGTGATCACTTAAAAATTCCGGAGGCGCCTGTCCGTTGTTATAACTAGCCATTCTTTGCCAAAAGTCTAAAGCTTCATTTGGATTATAGCCGGCCATTGCCATAAATATCAACCCTAAATGATCAGCTTCACTTTCTTGCAGTCTGCTGAAAGGAAGAAGCACACCAACCTGAGTTCCTATCCCGAAGGCAGTCATAAAAATATTTTGTGTTAGTGCCGGTTTTTCTTTTAGTGCCTGAGAAAGCGCCACACCGCCAAGTTGTGCAATCATTGCCTGGCTCATTCTTTCGTTACCGTGTTTTGCAACAGCATGTGCAATTTCATGACCAAGTACAACGGCTAATCCAGCTTCTGTTTTGGTGATAGGAAGAATGCCGGTATAAACTACAACTTTACCTCCCGGCATGCACCAAGCATTTACTTCTTTGCTGTCAATTATGTGAAACTCCCACTTATAACCCTGCAATTGCTGCGCAAGATTATTTTGAGTGAAATATTGTTCTACAGCTTTTGCGACTCTCTCACCAACTTTTTTTACAATGGTTGTTTGTTGTTGATTTGTGCTTTCTTTATTGTCTTTTAGAAATTGATCATATTGCTGAAAACTCATTGATAACATCTCGTTATCTGGAATTAAATCTAATTGACTTCTGCCTGTAATGGGAACTGTACTGCATGAATTGAAAAAAATAATAACTGTAAAGATTAAAAGAAAATATTTTAGATATTTTAACATATTTACCCCAATAAATTATTAGGTTATTCTATTTAGAAGTTCCACCTTTAGAAATAACGAATATGATTGGATTTGTATGGCTTAAAATAACAAAATTTGGTTAAAAAAAATCAAGGTTATTATTTTAAGGCTTAAGCACCATTAAAATTACGGCAATATAAGGAGTAATAGTAGCAATTGATCCCCATAAATTCCATTTTTTAGATAGGCCTGAATATTCATCCCACGTAAATTTTTCCGAATTACTGGCAAGAACATAAATCATCTTTTGAATAGGAACTACTTTAGACATAAATGCATAAGCAGATATGATTATCATGATTATTGACCAGAATATCCATGTTGTATCAACCAGCGAATAATTTCCTTGCATAGCAGTGCCCAGTCCGAAAAGGATTAATGCGGTAACAGATGGCATAGTAAAAATTTTATCTGCTTTAATAATGTTTTTAAATGTATCTGCAATTTTTAATCTATCTTTTGATTTATCGGCCTGCATCTTCCAAAAAATATTTACTGTTATGCTTCCAATAAAAAGTATTGCTGAAAGTACATGTAAAAGTTTCCAAATATTATAAATCATGTTCCGGTTCCTTAAAATTCATTCTTTTTATTTGAAAAAATCAAATTTAATTTGAAGTTAAATTCAAAATTTCTATTTGTGATGAAAGAATAGAAGAACGATAAATTAAATTATAAGAAGATAATATAAAAAAACCCCGAAATATCGGGGTTATAAATATAAATCTTGGCAGCTACCTACTCTCCCACACACCTGCGCATGCAGTACCATCGGCGTACAGGGGCTTAACTTCTCTGTTCGGAATGGGAAGAGGTGTTTCACCCTGGCTAAAACCACCAAAATTTAAACTCTATTAAAAAATAAAGTGAAAGAAAGAAAGAGCAGAGCCTAATAGATCGGCAACAATCTGTGAATAAAAATTTAATGGTTAAGTCTCACGACTTATTAGTACTGCTTGGCTGAATGCATTACTGCACTTACACCTGCAGCCTATCAACCTCGTCATCTTCGAGGAGTCTTTAGTTACTTACGTAAGGGATACCTAATCTTGAAGCGTGCTTCGCGCTTAGATGCTTTCAGCGCTTATCACAACCGTACATAGCTACCCAACTATGCCGCTGGCGCGACAATTGGTGCACTAGAGGTACGTTCACTTCGGTCCTCTCGTACTAGAAGCGACCCTTCTCAAGTATCCTGCGCCCGCATAGGATAGGGACCGAACTGTCTCACGACGTTCTGAACCCAGCTCACGTACCGCTTTAATTGGCGAACAGCCAAACCCTTGGGACCTTCTTCAGCCCCAGGATGCGATGAGCCGACATCGAGGTGCCAAACCTTACCGTCGATATGAACTCTTGGGTAAGATCAGCCTGTTATCCCCGGCGTACCTTTTATCCTTTGAGCGACGGCTCTTCCACTCGAAGCCGTCGGATCACTAACTCCTGCTTTCGCACCTGCTCGACTTGTAAGTCTCGCAGTCAAGCTCCCTTTTGCGTTTACACTCGCCGCATGATTACCAACCATGCTGAGGGAACCTTTGAGAGCCTCCGTTACAATTTAGGAGGCGACCGCCCCAGTCAAACTACCCGCCTAACACTGTTCCTGATCCTGATTCAAGGACCGAGGTTAGAATCCAAATAAAACAAGGGTGGTATTTCACCGTTGGCTCCACCGAAGCTAGCGCTCCGGCTTCAAAGCCTCCCACCTATCCTACACATGCTTTACCCGAACCCAATGTTAGGGTGCAGTAAAGGTGCACGGGGTCTTTCCGTCCATATGCGGGTAACCGGCGTCTTCACCGGTACCACAATTTCACCGAGCCCGTGGTTGAGACAGTGCCCAAATCGTTACACCATTCGTGCAGGTCGGAACTTACCCGACAAGGAATTTCGCTACCTTAGGACCGTTATAGTTACGGCCGCCGTTTACTGGGGCTTCGATTCAAAGCTTCGCATTGCTGCTGACCTCTCCTCTTAACCTTCCAGCACCGGGCAGGTGTCAGTCCCTATACATCGTCTTGATTGACTTCGCAGAGACATATGTTTTTGTTAAACAGTCGCTTGGGCCTTTTCACTGCGGCCCCTTTCGGCTACGTCCGCAAGGATTTCACCTACTTGGGGC
>CAVQBN010000013.1:110000-281686 GCA_963710735.1 uncultured Bacteroidota bacterium
ATGCATCTTTTGTAAATCCGCCTGCTTCCCGTAATGCTTCTCTTATCGTAGTATTTGATTTAGTTATTGGTATTTGGCCTGGACGATTCACTTCTCCTAAAATTAAAACGCTAAAAGCCTTTCTTTGTGATTCATCTGCAGCAACAATAATTCGATCACCTCTTTCTAATAAAAATGTGCTATCTAAATTAACTTTGATTTTCTGCATCTTTTCGCCGTTATAACTGAGACGGAATATATCTGCATGCGTGACATTTTCATAGGATTTATTAATACCCTGTGCTAATTCAATTGCATCCGACAATTTATCTCCTTGAACAAATGGAAATTTGCCAGGGTTATTGACGGCTCCGGAAATTGTAAAAAAGTTAGTTTGTAAATCCGCTGGGGCAAAAATTAAAACATCGTCATTCTTTAAATATGGATTGTCTGAAAAATCTCCTGTTAATCTAAATTTTAAAATGTCTAAATGAAGAACTTCACCATCAGCACGTTTTAAAGTTATATTTCTAAGCGAATACTCATCCAGTTTCTTATTAATCTTATCAATAATCTTCGGATCGTTAATATTTCCAATCAACTTAGCACGTCCTTCATTATACATTCTTGTAACAAAATCATCAACCCTCTCATTTATGAAAGCTGGAAAAGAACCGGTAATTAAAAAATCACCACCGATTGTGACACTAATTGTTCCTACATTTAACAATGCATTTGTACCTGAATTAGATTTTGTATCTGTTTGCGCATTAAGAGAAGAAATAAAAAATAACAGCAATAAAAAGGATAAATATTTTTTCATTTAAAAACCTTGAAAAATGATATTAAAAAATCTTACAGCTTATATTGAGTATTATAATAATTTACATATTCACCGGAAATTATTGACTCCCACCAATTTTTATTTGCCAGATACCAATCAATGGTTTTAGTAATTGCTTCCTCAAACACAAATTCCGGCTGCCAGCCGAGTTCATTTTTTATTTTGGAAGAATCAATTGCGTAACGTCTGTCATGTCCCGGTCGATCTTTAACATATTGTATTAATTCTTCAGACTTATTTAAATGTTGAAGAATTAATTTTATAATTTGAATATTCGGCATTTCATTACTAGCACCAATATTATAAACTTCCCCGATTCTTCCTTTTTCAAAAACCAAATCAATAGCTTTATTATGATCGATCACATAAATCCAATCCCGAACATTTAATCCATCACCATAAACTGGTAATTTTTTATTATTAAGCGTATTAATAATCATCAATGGAATCAATTTCTCAGGAAATTGATATGATCCATAATTATTTGAACAGCGTGTAACAACAACCGGCATTCCGAAAGTGTGAAAAAATGAAAGCGCCATCAAATCCCCCGCCGCTTTACTGGAAGAATAAGGACTATTTGGTGATAAAGATGTTTTTTCAGTAAAATATCCTTCTTTGCCTAGACTTCCATATACTTCATCAGTTGAAACTTGCAGAAATTTTTCAACATCAAATTTTCTTGCTGTTTCTAAGAGTACATTAGTGCCTATTACATTTGTTCGATAAAATATTTCCGAACCTAATATACTTCTATCGACATGAGATTCGGCTGCAAAATTAATAACATACTCAATTTTGTACTTTTCAAAAATAAAATTAACCAGCTCTGCGTTTACTATATCACCTTTGATGAAATGATAGTTCTTTTTCTTTTCTGAAGGCTTTAGGTTTTCAAGGTTTCCTGCGTATGTAAGTTTATCTAGATTAATAATATTATAATCATCTCTTTGGTCTAAGACATGATTAATAAAATTACTTCCTATAAAACCGGCTCCGCCGGTAATTAAAATATTCTTCATTTACCTCCTAAAAAGAAAATAGTCCTACAAAAATTCCTGCTTGAATAAAAAAGCTATTGCCGTTAATGTTTGATGGTGCGTTATAAATATCTTTATTGTTATCATAAGACCAATGACTTCCAAAAGTTACTTGGTAACCCATACCCACTCGAAAAGCTAGAAGCCGGTAGGCTGGAATATCAACATTTAATGTTGGTGAAAAAATCCAATAACTGTTTTTAAGTGAACTGCTAAAATTTAATGTCGGATAATTATTTGCAGCAGACCAGTAATCTTGCCAATTCATACCGCCAACATTTCTATCAAGTTCAATATTAAAACTACCTCTACCGATTATTGCCCCCAGCGATATTCCAAATTCTTTCACAAATGGCAGAGTGTATTCAACTGTTAAACCGCCTCCATTTAAAGAATAAATTGCTTCATTATTAACAGGTACTATTTTAACAGGTCCGCTTGGAGATCCGGAAGGTATTAATACAGTTGAAGAACCTGAAGTCGAAAAACTGCCGCCAAAACCCATCCCGCCAATTCTTAAATTTTTTATAATTCCTAAATAAATAAATCCCGCACCTCCGGAAGTATAAAAGCCGCTGCTGGGTAAATTAGGCACACCGAAATTTTTAAGTTCAGTATTTATGCCCTTAACATTGGGAATTATCCACCCGCCGACATATCCTCCACCTCCGCCGAAAGGAGCGTCATAAAAAGAGGATTCTTGAGCGAAAACTGCTGTTGAAATGAAAATCAACAGAAACAAAATACGATTCAGTAACTTCATAAAATCTTGTAAATATTAAATAAATTTACCAAAGCTCCCCTATAAAAACAAAGCTGTTTCGGACTGCCTTGATTATATAATTTTTAATTTGAATTCAATTATTTACTATCAGTCTTAATATATTGAACATCCATATGGTAATCCCATTTATCAAAATAAAGATTGCCGCCTTTCCATTCAACTTCGCCGCGCTGAAAATCATTAGTTTCACTTCGCGGATAAATTTTTTCCGGAAATAATGGCTGTCCATAATCATCATTCACAATAAGCCGATAGGAATCAATACCTCCGATATAAAAATATTTTACGTGCGGATCATCGGAATATTGTTGAATTCCAAAACTCTGATCTAGCGGAACCCATCCGTAATCATTGAAATATACTTGACACCAGTCATGAAGGTTTACACTTCCAGGATGCATCATCCAGCCGCTCTGCCATTTACATGGAATACCATTGTATCTTGCTAAGGTCATAAATGTTAACGTTTTTATTCCGCAATCACCATGCCCATTAGCCAGACAATAAGATGATATATCATTAATTGTTGAATATTCTCTAGCACTTGCCCATGGAATATGGTCATTAATCCAGGTATAAATCTTTTTTACTTTTTCATAAGGATTTGTTTCATTTCCAACAATTTCTTTGGATAATTTTTTTATCTGATTTGTAAAAACAATGTGAGGCGGTCTTTGAGCAGTAAATTTCTTATAAATTTCAGATGTCGTATCATAAGGTAAAACTTTAGAAGGATCAATATTATGCCATTCCGAGTATGCGGTATATTCCAATTGCATTTTAAAAACAGTCGGTTTATCCTTCTCAGCAACTTTTTCTAAATATAAAGTTCTCTGCGAATTCGAGTTGTCAGCAATAACATATTCTTTTGAATTAACAAAAAGCAGTTTAATATCTGTTTGTCTTGGTGCATCCTCTCTAGGATACGGCAGCCAGCAGCGAATAACCTGGCCTGCCGGAACTGCATTTGAATCAACTGTTAAAGTATAAGTAATTTTCATTGTAACTGGATTAACAAATACTTTGTCTGTGGTTAAACTCTCCTTAACAGTTTCAGGAAGATTTGTTTTCAAAAAATTTTCCAATTTATCTTCTGGAACACCATCAACTTCTTCTTTTACCTTTTTCGCTTCCTTGTTTATTCTGAATAAATTTGGAACAGCATTATGGAAAAACATTTTCTTACCATCAATCACCTTCATTTCCAGAGATTTTTGCTTTTCCCACTTTGAAAGCATTTTCTCATTTACATCCGGATAATATTTCTTTAATGCTTTAACCACATAATCTTGAGTTCTGTCAAAATCCAGTCTAATTCTATGCATTTTATCAATTTGAAATTTCAAATTATAGGCTTCCGTTTCTGTTAACTTATTTGATGATAAAATTTTATTTATCATTTTAGCAGCATTTGTAAAATTACCCTCTTTAATTTGCTTGTTTATATCCGGGTATTTTGTCTGCGAGATTAACGGTATTGTTAAAATTGAAAGCATCATAAGAATAAATATTTTTTTCATAAGGCTAAAATTTATTTTATTTAGTAAACTTGATTGCAAATATAAAGAATTACCTCAATAATATTTAATTTTTGAAAAAGTTAAATATTAAACTTTAATTAGTAATTCAATGTAAAAAATACATTTATTTCCTATCTTGCCGTATCGATTAACTTCAATTTCTATATTTGCTCTATGAATATTGCAAGTCTTAAAAATATTTCTGCAAAAAAGAAAAAAAATGCAATAGGACTTATGTCAGGCACTTCACTCGATGGAGTAGATGCTGTTTTAGTCGAAATCTTCGGCAGCGGAGAAAATACTAAAATCAAACAACTCGGTTTTATCACTTATCCCTTTCCCAAAGGATTAAAAAAGAAAATTCTTGAGAACTCAACTTTGAATTCGGGTAATGTCACGGACATTTGCCGATTAAATTTCCTTATTCCGCATATATACGCTGACGCTGTGAAAGCATTGTGTAAAAAGAGTAAAATGGATTTATCAAGTATTGATTTTATTGGTTCACACGGACAGACAATTCACCATCTTCCGCAAAAGAAAAATTATTACGGTTACACATTCGGTTCAACTTTGCAGATAGCTGATCCAAGTGTGATTGCAAAAATGACAGGTGTTTTAACAGTAGGAGATTTTCGTACCGGTGATGTCGCACTTGGCGGACAAGGTGCGCCTCTAGTTCCTTATTTCGATTATATAATGTTCCATTCGAATAAAATAAGCCGCGCGCTACTTAATATCGGTGGAATTTCAAACATTACTGTTTTGGATAAGTCTGGTGATTCATCTTCCGTTATCGCTTTTGATACCGGACCTGGAAATATGATGATTGATCTTCTGACTAAAAAATATTTTGATGCTGAATATGATAAGGGCGGCAGGATTGCTGCTTCAGGTAAAATTAATGATGAACTTTTTAAGGCGTTAAAAAAACAGGATAAGTACATCGAAAGGAAAGTACCTAAATCAACTGGGAGAGAGTATTACGGAAAAGAATTTCTAACTCCGATATTAAAAAAATACAAAAAGATTCCGCATGAAGATATGATTGCAACCGTTACAGATTTTACTTCTTATGGTGTTTATAGAAATTATGAAAAATTTATACTATCAGGGACCAAGATAGAAGAACTTTTTGTGAGCGGCGGCGGAGCAAAAAATAAATTTTTAGTGAGTTCACTTAAAAAATATTTCGGGGGAAAAGTTTGTGTTCAAAATGTTAAGGATTTAGGAATGTCTTCCGATTCAAAAGAAGCTTTATGTTTTGCGGTTTTAGCAAATGAAACTTTATCCGGGAATCCTTCTAATATTCCTAAAGTGACCGGCGCATCAAGAAAAACCATTCTTGGCAAAATTTGTATGCCTTAAATAAAATTTAATGAAAGGAATATTTTGAACCAATTATTGGGCGCTCACACTTCAATTCAAGGTGGAGTAGCTGAATCAATTCCATTGGCTGAAAAACTTAAATTCACTGCAATGCAAATCTTTACAAAAAATAATAATAGGTGGTTTGCAAAACCTTTAAGTGAAGATGAAATTAGTTTATTCAAATTACGACTCGAAAATTCGAATATTAAATTTGTTGCAGCACATGACTGTTACCTAATTAATCTTTGCGCAAAGGATAAAGAAATATTATCAAAATCCAGAACAGCTTTCTTTGATGAATTGAAAAGATGTGAACTTCTGGGAATTGCATATTTAAATTTTCATCCTGGGTCTCACGGTGGATTAGGTGAAGATGATGGAATTAAGTTAATTGCTGAGTCATTAAATATTGTACATCAAAAAACAAAAGGATATAAAGTCTTAAGTATGCTGGAAGCAACAGCCGGACAAGGTACTGCTATTGGTTATCGATTTGAACACTTAAGAAAAATTATTGACCTTGTGGAAGATAAAGAAAGAATGACAGTTTGCATTGATACCGCCCATATTTTTGCCGCTGGTTACGATATTAAAAATGAAAAGAATTATAATAAAATTATTAAGGAATTTGATGAAATAGTTGGTCTTGAACAGCTTAAATGCTTTCATATGAATGACAGTAAAAAGGAACTCGGGAGCAGAGTTGACAGACATGAACATATCGGTAAAGGCTTTATCGGTAAGGAAGGATTTAAAAATATCATGAACGATATAAGATTAGAACACGTGCCCAAAATTCTAGAAACTCCAAAAGGAAAAGAGTGTCTAGAAGATTTGAAAAATATAAAAGTATTAAAGAGTTTGATTAAAAGATAAAACTTATTTTGGTTCAAGCGGTTTTAATACCATTATTCCCGTATCTTTGTTAAACTTGGCTAAATAATCTGCAAGAGGTTCCGGCGTAATTTGCACTTTATATCCAACATCCGGTGCATGCATAAAATGAATTCTTCCGTCATCCATTCTTACAGCAATTCCCACATGATTGATATCCAACCCCTTAACGTTTGAAGTAATTGCAATCAAATCACCACTTTTAATTTTTTCTTCAACCTTAGCAACCGTATCCTTTGGAATATAATAATAAGTCCTTTTGTTAATCGCTTCTTCTTGTTTCCGAATAATAGGAATAAATTTTGGATTATCTTTCAGTTGAACATAACTATCAGGATGAGAAGACATAAAATCGACATCAAATTTAATCGGATCACCGCCGATCTCCTTCGAAATATTTTTTACTATTCCCTTCTGTTCATTATTGTAAATCCAATCTGAAAAATAATGAAGCCTGGAAGGATATTGATCAATTATACCGTTTCTATACCTAATCTTCGTTAGTTCTTTTTCATAATCTTTGAAAGTGGTTTTACCTTCTTTAATACACCTGGCAAAAGTTAAAGAGTTTTCTAAAAAGGTTGTACAATCTAATCCTGTTAAGTCGATAACTAAAGTTTCGGTTTTACCTTTCTCCAAAGTATGCGCGACATAATTTGTTCCAATAAAACTTTTACCTACAGCTGCTATAACATCTCCAATTGGTTCCTTATCCAGTTTTTTTTCAACAGCTAATTTGAATTTAGATTTACAAACTTCTTTATCTTTTTGTGAATAAATTTGTGCTTGAAGTAACCCGGCAGCAATTACAAACATAACCAAACTTTTTAATATCATTGTTTATACCTTTTTAATTTACAATTTTTTGAAAGTGAATAATTTTAAATAATATCTTCACTCGTAGGAACATTTGAATATTCTTCGATCTGTCTTGCATGGGCAAGGTTTTCAAACCGGGCGTATTCTTTTATGAATGCTAATCTAACATCTCCAGTAGGACCATTTCTTTGTTTACCGATAATAATTTCGGCTACTCCTTCTGTAGGTGTTGCATCATCAGGAAAAGTTTTAATTCCGTAATATTCCGGACGATTGAGGAACAGAACAACATCTGCATCTTGTTCAATTGAACCGGATTCTCTTAAGTCCGACAATTGCGGGCGCTTGTCTGTTCTTGTTTCAACCGCTCTATTTAACTGTGCTAAGGCAATTACAGGAATATTTAATTCTTTTGCCAAAGATTTTAATGATCTTGAAATATGAGAAATTTCTCTTTCACGGCTTTCAATATGAGCAGGGCCCTGCATAAGCTGAAGATAATCTATGATAATCATACCAATATTTTTTTCAGCTTTCAATCTCCGTGCTTTTGCACGAATTTCGAGAACAGTTTGTGCCGGCATATCATCAACATAAACAGGAGACTCAATTAATTTATGAGCATTTCTGCTTAACTTAACTCCTTCTTCATTAGGTAATTTTCCTGTTCTAACAAGATGAGCATTTAAGCGACCTTCTGCGCATAACATTCTTATTATAAGCTGCATAGTAGACATTTCAAGGCTGAAAATTCCAACAGGTACTTTGTGGTCAATTGCTGCGTTGCGGGCAAGTGTAAGGGCGAATGCTGTTTTTCCCATGGAAGGCCTTGCCGCAACAATTATTAAATCGGATTTCTGAAATCCGCCAAGTAATTCATCAAGTTCATAAAAGCCGGTAGGTACAGAAAATTTTTGTTTTGTATTCGAATGAATAGCTTCAATATATTCGAGCGCATCTCTTACTGCCCTATCCATACTTTGAAAAGATTTTTTAAGATGAGTTTCCGTAATTTCAAAAATCTTTCTTTCAGCTTCATCCAAAATATCGAAGGCATCTTCGGTACCTTCATAAGCAGCTCTGGCAATTTCGTGCGAACTGGTAATTAAGCCCCGCAAAATTTGTTTTTCTAAAATGATCTTAGCGTGATATTCTATATTAGCTGCAGAAGAAATATTCTGAGAAAGCTTGCTTATATAAACTGCCCCGCCAACTTCCTCCAGCTGCTCTCTTTTCTTTAACTCTTCATAAAGTGTAACAGTATCAATCGGTTCGCTGGCATCGAACAAAGAAACCATCGCTTCAAAAATTAAACGATGCTCTTTGAGATAAAAACTATCCGAAGTTAATAGTTCAATTGCTTTAGGAACTGCTTCTTTTTCAATCATCATTGCACCTAAAACAGATGCCTCAATTTCAGGAGCTGCCGGCGGCTTAACATCGGCTGGAATTATTTTTTCCAGAGTAATATTTTGTTTCTTATATTTTGCCATCGTTCATCGCCAATTCATCGTATAATTTTCTAAACTTTTTTACATCTTCCCAGCAGCCGCGTTTCCAGTTAGGATTTCTCAGCAAAGCTGCAGGATGATATGTAACCATAACTTTTATATTTTCAAATTCAAAAATTTTACCACGCATATTTGTCAATGACTCTTTCTTTTTCAATAAACCCTGTGCAGCGGTTAATCCTAAGCATAAAATTGTTTTGGGTTTTATTAACTCAATTTGTTTTTTTAGATATGGTATACATGTATCCATTTCCTGAGGATAAGGAGTCCGGTTACTTGGCGGTCTGCACTTAACAATATTCGCAATATAAACTTCATCTCTTGAAAAATTAATTGCTTTTAGAATATCTGTTAATAATTTACCTGCGCGTCCTACAAACGGAAGTCCCTGAGCATCTTCATCCGCACCCGGGCCTTCACCAATGACTAAAGCATCGGCATTCGGATTACCAGAACCAAATACAAATTTATTTCGCGTCGCGCCGAGTTGGCAGTTTTGGCACTTACAAATTAAATTATTCAGCTCGTCTAAATCTTTAGATAATTCCCACTTTTCCTTTGGATCTTCAAAAAGTTTTGTTTCTTCTTTTTTCTGTGATGGAATTTTATATACCATATCCGGATTTTTATCCTTTACCTCTAATTTTGAATTATTATTTCCTACATAACTTCCGGTTTGGCGTTTATCATTCGAACTTTGTTTTGAGTCGATTTGTATTGCAGTCTTTCGTTTCAAATTTTTCTGTTCGAATAAATCATCGCCAAAAATTTCTTTTTGATCTTTAAGAGCTTCAATTAATTTTTTCTTAATAGAATTTTTCATTATTTAATCATAATTCGCGCGCAGTTTATATATGAACAAAAATATGTATTTAATAAAATATAATCTATAAGAATAAGAAATAATTTCTTCCGAGTATTAATTAAGGAGCTTTTTTTGAAAGAAAAGCAGAATATCTATTTTATTTTTAAGATCTCAGAAAGAATTTTGTTTGCAGCCATAAACTTGGATTGAAGAGGAAATTTAACCTGTTTACCCGATTTATGAATTACTAAAATTTTATTGGTATTGACTTCAAAACCGCTTTTTTTATCCTTTAAAGAATTTAAGACTATCATATTTAAATTTTTATTCTTCAATTTTTTGGATGCATTTTGCAGCTCATTATCGGTTTCCAGCGCAAATCCAATCACTAATTTATTTCTTTTGTCAAGAGAGGCCAAGATATCATCAGTCTCAGTAACCTTAATCGAAGATAATTTATTTTCCTTTTTTAATTTTTTATGTGAAATTGAAGCCGGTTTATAATCTGCAACAGCGGCAGACATAATTAATATCTGGTTATTTCTTAATTCTTTTACCACTGCTTTCTTCATGTCGGCAGCAGATCGAACTTTAATATTATTTATTTCCTGATAACAAATTTCATTTGAAGGCCCGGAAATCAATGTTACTTCGGCTCCCCTTAAATAAGCAGCTTTTGCTAATGCAAATCCCATTTTACCGGAGGATCGGTTGCCGATAAACCTTACTGGATCAATATCTTCATAAGTGGGGCCAGCAGTTACTAAAATTTTTTTACCTTTTAAATCTTTTTTGTTTCCCGATAAAATTAATTCTGCTGCATCAATAATCTTATCAAGTGCTGAAAGCCTTCCTTTTCCTGATAATCCGCTTGCTAACTCACCTTCTTCTGCATCGACTATATAATATCCCGAATCTTCTAATTTTTTTATATTCGCTTGTGTAATTGTGTTCTGATACATATCAACATCTGCGGCGGGTGCAATAATCATGGGACATCGTAACGCTGAAACCAGCGTAGTTAATGCATTATCGGCAAAACCATTGGCAATTTTAGCAATTGTATTAATTGTTGCCGGAGCAATTAACATCAAATCAGCCCAAACAGCATTATCAATATGCCAGGTTGACATTGAGGTTCCGTTTTTTTGTGACGCTGGAAAGATATTTATAATAACTTCATTGTGTGAAAGAGCCGATAGTGTAAGCGGAGAAATAAATTCGGCAGCGGAAGGAGTCATCACGACTTTTACATTTGCCCTTCTTTTGATTAATTCCCGTACTAAAAAAGCAGATTTGTATGCAGCGATACCTCCGGTTATACCTAAAAGAATTTTTTTACCGGTAAAAATATCATCATGCATAATTTAAAATGTATTTTAAATTGATGACATGCCGGGGTGCGGAGAGAATAATCCCGGCAATAAAAAATTATTTAGATTTGTATTTATAATCTATTTTCCCCTCAAGCAGTTCATTCAAAGCTTGGATGTGGGGTTTTTCTTTCTTCTCAAATTCAAGCGCAATTTTTAATTGTGCCGGGTTCTCTATGTCTTCGTTATCATCATCGGTTCCGGTTGTAGGAATAGTACTTACAAGCGCATTATATTCAATTTTGTTTTCATCATTTATTTGACGCGCTTTTTTAGAGGTAACTATTATTCCTTCATAAACATTAGCCGTACGCTGATCTATTATTCTTAAATCTACTGGTTCAATCGACATTTAATTATTCCTCCTCATATATTATTTTTTTTATTAAACTTTCTGTTTCCAAAATGGCTTTTTCTAAATCATCATTCTCTATAAAATAATCAAATTTATCCTTAAGACTCAATTCCATTTTTGCTCTCTTAATACGTTTCTTTAGATCCGTTTCATTTTCAGTTTGCCTGTTAGTCAGTCTTTTTTCCAATTCATCAAGACTTGGCGGATAAATAAAAATCAAAACAGAATCAGGATATATTTTCTTTAGTTCTAAAGCGCCTTTAACATCAATTTCAACAATTACCGATTTCCCATTATTAATGTTCTGTTCAATATAACTTTTAAACGTCCCATAATAATAATCGTAAAATTTTTCCCATTCTATAAACTCGCCTTTTTCTATCTTCGATTTAAATTCTTCTTCAGAGATAAAAAAATATTCAACGCCTTCAGTTTCGTAATCTCTTTTTTTACGAGTTGTAGCCGATATGGAAAAAATCAATTCCGGAAAATCACTTAAAATTTTCTTTACAATGGTAGTTTTCCCGGTTCCGCTTGGAGCGGATACTGCTATTATTACTCCATTCTTTTTTTCCAATTACTACTCAATATTTTGAATTTGTTCCCGGATTTTTTCTATTTCTTCTTTTATTAAAACAGTATTATGCGTTATTGATGTCGAGATTGTTTTTGAAGAAATAGTATTTGTCTCACGGTTCATTTCCTGGCAGAGAAAGTTTAATTTCCTACCGGGTTCGTCATCTTTATCCAAACTTTCCATAAAAAACTTTAAATGGCTTTTAAGCCTTACGCATTCTTCTGTTATTTCCGCCTTGTCCGCTATAATTGCCAGTTCCATCTGAAGCCTGTCATTATCAATTTTTACATCTTCTAATAATAATTTTACTTTTTCTTTCAGCTTATTAAAATATTCATTTACGCTTTCAGCAGAATCTTTTTCTATTTCATCCAATTTCGCTTCAATAATTTGAATTCGTTTTTTTAAATCTTTTGCAAGTTCCTTTCCTTCATTTTTTTTCATCTTAATCAATTCATTAACTGCACCATTCAAAGCTTTTTTTATAAGATCAAATTCTTCTTCATACAAGTCAAGATCATCGGATTCAAAAAATTCTTTATTATTAAGCAGGTGTTCTAATTTAATTTTATCATTTAATTTTGCGGTTTTTTTAATTTCTTTTATCACCGCCAAATAATTTTTAAGATTCTCCTTGTTTATCTTAATGCCACTTGAGGCATTTCCATTTTTTTTAACAACTACTAGAACAGTAACTTTACCTCGTTTGATTTTAGACTTAATCAATTCACGTAAATCATATTCTTTATTCATTAAGGAGGTAGGAAGTTTCAGGATAACATCTAAATACCGGCTATTTACACTTTTTACTTCTACTTCAATAATAAAGCTCTTATTTTCGGCTAATCCCTTACCATAGCCAGTCATACTATAAACCATAAAATTCCTTAATTAAAAGATGTTAAAAATAACAATTTTTAGATTGGCAAACAAAATTAAAGATTCCGGAATGGTGTATGTCAAACCTAAATTGGAGCTAATTTGCTGCTTAAAATATACATTTAACTATATGAATAATTTTTAACCAAATTATTTTGATATTAAAATTCGGGATTAACCTTCTATAAATTTAAGATGTTATTAAAATGCTTCCCCAATTCCAAAGTGAATTACAATATTTTTAAAGACATGCTCATTCCATGATTTCCAAAGAAATTCATGATTTGATGGGTCATAAAATTTAAAGCCGAAATCGACTCTGAAAGGAGCAATTGCAGTATAATATCTAAAACCAAATCCCGTTGCTACGGCAATATCATTCCATTTAAATTGACGGTAACCAAGCCACGTATTCCCATAATCGAAAAAGAGGGCATATCCCAAATTATCAGAAAACTTTCTTCTGAATTCTGACGATCCCTCTAAAAGAAATGTACCACCTACAAAGTTACTAACATTTGTAATTAATCCGGCAACTGTTCTAATTTTGCGGCTACCGACTGGTACAAGCTGGTTGCTGCTCCATCCTCTTATAGAGTTGCTTCCGCCGGCATAGAAGGTTCTATTAATCGGAACACCTGAAAGATCTCCATAAAAAGTCTGCAGATAACCTATTTTCATCTTAAATGCAGCAATTGAATTTCCTCTTCTATCTACTTGCTTATAAAAAGATCCGCTTAGTATTGTTTTATAAAATAAAGAACCGGTATAATTTCCCCTGGTTATTTTTGTGAATAGATATGGAATTGCATTTGCCTCTTCAATATGGAATGTCAAATTATATCCCTTTGTTGGAAATAAGATATTATCAGCTGTAGTTGATGCAGCATCTGCAGATATATCGGAAATCAGTTTTGTTGAAGTACTGTCATTAAATACTCTGTAAACTTCATTAGATTGCTCAACAGTATATGAAGTACTTAAATGGTTAATAAATGTGTAAGTAGGCAATTCGAAATCAAGAGTTAGTTTTGAACCGTATATAGTATTATTATAATCGGGCTGCTTATTTATTGTAGCGTAATTTTCCCATGTCCCGAAAATTGGTTTTTCAAATAAATAAGGCTGGTCTATTATAATTCGCGCATCAACATAACCAAGTAAAGTGGTGTCTCTAAATGAAAATTTTCTAATTAAACTGCCCAGGGCAACATTAAAAATATTTTGTACGCCAAATGAAGAACTAATAGTTAATTTCCTTGCATCTCCAAAAAAGTTTTTCCTTATATAAGAATAACCAAGACCTATATTGAATGCACGCTGCTGGTTATTTATGATTATTTCAGGCGAAAGTTCATTCATAGGCCCAATATTGCCATCAAGTCTTATGGGAACTTTACTATCCGTTGTATCTTTTTCGGCAGCGGCAAGTAAGACCGAATTAAATAAGCCGGTTCGGTACAATCTTACTTGACTTCTTCTTAATTCTTCTAAATTATAGAATTGACCTACTTTAATTCCTGTTATATCTCTCAGCAGTCCGTTTTTTACAAGAGGTGCACCCTCACCGTTTTTTTGAATAAGCACAGTATCAACTGAATACCTTTTCCCTGTTGTAAAATAGATATCAACGTTTGCTCTGTACTGAATTGTGTCCTTAAAAATTATTGTGCTATCATATTTCGCAAACATATACCCGTTATTCAGCAAATCACTTACAACCTTATTGTAATGATCCTGAACTATCGTTTCTGAATATCTCTGATTTGAATCAAGTGCAACTTCAGAATAAATATTATTGTATAAATATCTCGGCAAACTGTCCAGTCCAAATAGATACAGTCTACCAAACCTTGAATAATTATTTTCATCTATAGAATAAATTAAATTAACAGTTTTGTCAGTAGTATCAACTTCATATTTATAATTAAATTGAGCTTTAAAAAAGCCATTTGCTTTATAGTAACCTCTTAATGCATTTAAGTCTATTGGAATATTAGAAGAATCAAAATAAACAGGTTCTTTTCCTAAACTTGTATATGTGTGTAAAAATTTCCAAAACCACCATGGAGTTGTTTGAGAAAATATTATTTCTCTCAAAGAAGATGAGGAAAATGAGTTGTTCCCCACAAAGTCTATGGAGTTCAACTCGTAACGAGTGCCCTGTTGTGCAAACAAAGGTAATGTTAAAATGAAAAGAAGAAAAATTACTGATCGCTTAATTGGCATTTCCGGAATTTTATTTTGTTCAAAAAAGTGAAGAAAAAAGAAAAATAAATTTAATTTTTCAATTCAATGTCTTTGTCAACAACAGTAAATGAAGGAAAGTCCCTTTAAAATTGCTCATAAAAAAGTTTTTAATTTCCTGAACTTCAATATTTTTAGATAGAAAAACACTTATCGGTCTATTAGGCGCGGAAATTAAATGAGCATAATATGTCTTTCCTTCTTTATAATTAACTATGTATGAATAAATTTCCCCACCTCCGCTACCTAAATAATAATCTTGGGAATTATAATAAACTAATTCATAATCAAACATGGGAAATTTTATCTTTTGGAAAAGGCACTCTCTGAATGAACCATTGAATAAAGGAGATTCATATGCTTTAACCAAACTACCGTTTTCCATTTTTAATAAAACAAACTTAATACCCCATTCTTTAGAATTTTGAACTTCTAAACCGGCAGCAATTTCAATGTTCGAATCATCATCAAACTTGCCTTTGTATGCATATTTAACATTATTTCCCAAAACATTTTCAGCCTGCTGCATCACTACCTGGGGATTTTCAAAATCTACTTTATTTTCATTTTTACTGGATTTTTTACCTCCGCAAGAATTTAATATTAATGAGAATAAAATAGCTATTATAAAAAAATATTTATTATTTAATAACAACCTTAGTGCCTTTCTTAACAACTGAAAATAATTCATCCATACTTTCATTACTGACAGCAATTGATCCATCCGTCCAGTTATAATTAAAAGGAAGATACCTGAAAAGAGAATTAAGTCTTCCTATTCCTTGAATTCCAATATCACCGCCTAAGGGAGTGTTTGAGTCAGTGCAATCGCTATAATAATATTCAAATTTCAGCTTATCAAATTCTGTTTGATTAATTACACCAATGCGTAGTGCATTTTCAGCATCGTTTAAATTCGGGTAATTTATTCTGAAAAACTTATAGTACTTACTTGAGGAATCAATTGAACAAATTTTATATTCTCCTACCGGCGTAGCAAGATCTCCTGCCCTTGTTTTAGGAACACCGACATTTTTTCCAAAATTAGCTCTGTAAGATTTGATCAACACAGTATCTTCAAATAATTCAAGTGCATACGACCGTCTGTCTATTACAATACTAGGATTTTCTAATTTGGTAAATCCTTTTTCAGCCATTGCTTCCTTTAGCGGAATTTCTTTCAAGTTCAAAATAATTCCGTAAGCAATAACGCCAAAAATAAATACGATAATTCCCCCGCTAAATAAAATTACGTTTCTTACCAAATTCATATTTAGATAAGATGAAATTGATGAGGCCGTATATTTATTTACCTTTGGGTTATTATCCATCAAAACTTAAAATAAAAGAATTGGATATAGTCGAATTTATTCTTCTACACTTAAAATTTAATTAAAAATTACTTAATTGTTAAATTAATCAAAATTTTGCAAACTATGCTATGAAGATAATTATACATGTTTATAAAATATATTTAAAAAAGATAACCCAATTCCGTTAAGAAATTGGGTTAAATTATAACAATTTTTATTAATTTAATTAGACTTCCATTATTTCTTTTTCTTTATGTTTTAATAGTTCATCTATTTGCTGAACATGTTCGTCTGTCAATTTTTGTATTTTGTCTTCTGCTTCTTTCAATTGATCTTCGGATATTTTTTTATTTTTTTCTTCCCGTTTAAGATGGTCATTTGCATCACGTCTAACATTTCTAACAGCAATTTTTGTGTCTTCTCCGAATTTTTTAACAATCTTAACTAATTCTTTTCTTCTCTCTTCATTTAAAGGCGGGACGGGAATTTTTAAATTGGTTCCATCACTTACAGGATTAAATCCTATGTTGGCTTCCAAAATGGCTTTATCAACTGCAGGCACTACTGATTTATCCCATGGAGTAACTGAAAGAGTATGGGCATCAAGAACCGTAACATTTGCTACCTGGTTAAGTGGAGTCATGCTTCCATAATATTCGACTTTAATTCCATCAAGTAAAACTGTTGTGGCTTTACCAGACCGGATTTTAGATAATTCGCTACGTAAAGCATCCAGAGATTTATTCATTCTAGAATTAGCATCTTTTATTGTTTCTTCCATAAATTCCTCATGGTTTGTTAAAATACTATTTTGAGTATAGTAGTTTTGACGATTCAAATCAATAGGACTAATTAATTTTTAATTACTGTTCCTACATTCTCTCCGTTAACCAGTTTTAATAAATTATCTGGTACATCCATATTGAAGACAACCATAGGAAGACTATTTTCCTGACACAAACTTACTGCAGTAAGATCCATAACTCTTAAATTTTTCTTCAATATATCAAGATAAGAAATAGTATCAAATTTAAAGGCTTTGGGATTCTTTTCCGGATCCGAATCAAAAACTCCGTCAACTCTGGTTCCCTTTATAATAACATCAGCTTCAATTTCAACAGCTCTTAATGATGCGGCGGTATCAGTGCTGAAGTATGGATGACCTGTCCCGGCACCCAAAATAACAACCCTACCTTTTTCCAAATGTCTTATAGCCCGTCTTCTAATATAAGGCTCTGCAATTTCCTCCATATGAATTGCGCTTAAAAGCCTGGTGTGAATTCCTTGATGCTCAATTGCATTTTGAAGTGCTAAAGAATTTATCACAGTGGCCAGCATACCCATTTGATCGCCTGTTACTCTATCAATTCCCTGATCATTTGCGCTTAAACCACGGTAGATGTTACCTCCACCTATTACAATTCCTAGCTGAACACCTTTTTCGTGTACTTTTTTTACTTCGCTGGAGAAGAATTCAAGAACATTATGATCAATACCGAATCCTTTTTTCCCCATTAAAGATTCACCACTTAGTTTCAGTAAAACTCTTTTATATTTTAAATCATTCATATATAATATTTTTTATATTTAATTTACTTAACTATCAATTTGGTATGAAAAATCTTACCATTTTAAGATTCTTATAACCGCTCGATATTTTATCTATATAGAAATTGATTATTATTTATTAGGAAAGTTACGAAAATATAATAAAAAAGGTCTTAAAAATTTAAGACCTTTTCATAAAAATTATTTCTTTTCATCTCCCAAATGGAAACGTCGGAAGAGTATTATTTTTATCTGAGAATTATGCTTTGTGTTAAATTCTTTAATAAGGCTGCCAACAGATTTTGAATTGTCCTTTATAAAGGCCTGTTCTGTTAAACAATTTTCTTCATAGAATTTGTTTAATCTGCCTTGAGCAATCTTTTCTAAAATCTGCTCAGGTTTTCCTTCTTTACGGGCAAGTTCCTTATAAATATCCATTTCTTTTTCGATAACATCTTTAGGCACTTCTTCACGGTAAACACAAATGGGTTTCATAGCGGCAACTTGCATAGCGATATCTTTTCCAAGCTCATTAAATTCATCTGTGTCAACATTGTCGAATTTCACAAGGACACCTAATTTAGAACCCAGATGGACATAATCAACAAGAATTCCGTTAGGTGCTTCTTCAATTGCAAATCGGGAGATCTCGATTTTTTCTCCAACTTTTCCCATTACGTCTGTTAATTTATTTTTAATATTTTCATTTTTCTCGAGCATTTCATTAACGTTAACAGGCTTGGTAGAGTCAACCGTTTGTATTACATCATTTGCAAAATTTACAAAGTCTTCACTCTTTGCAACGAAATCGGTTTCACAATTAACTTCAACAATTACACCAGTCTTTTTATCGTCGGAAACTTTCGTAAGAACAACGCCTTCATTTGCGCTTTTTTCAGCTCTTTTTGAAGCAACCGCAGCACCTTTCTTACGTAATATTTCGATTGCCTTTTCAAAATCACCATTTGCCTCGGTAAGGGCTTTCTTACAATCCATCATACCGGCACCGGTTTTTTGTCTCAATTCATTTACTTGTGCAGCAGTAATAACCATAATTATCTATCCCTTTAATTTTTTGAATCTGTAGAAGTATTTTCTTCTTTAACTGTATTATCTGCGGCTGCTTTTTTTTCTTCTTCTTTTTTAATTGCAGCAGCTTTTTGCTCTTCCGCTCTCTTTTCCTGTTCTTCTTTCTTTTCTTGTTCCTTTTCTTTCTTAATTCTTTCGGCTTCAGCGGCTTCTTCAGCTTTTAGTTCCTTAGCCTTATTTTCTCCTTCTATAATTGCATCTGCCATATATTTTACTATGAGTTCAATTGTCTTTACAGCATCATCATTAGCCGGTACAACATAATTTACCGGATCCGGATCACAATTTGTATCAACTACTGCAAATACCGGTATGTTTAATCTTTGAGCTTCTTTAATTGCAATTGATTCTTTCTTAATATCTACAACGAACATAGCTCCCGGCAAACGAGACATTGTTTCAACACCTTCAAGTACTTTTTTCAGTTTATCCTTTTCTCTTGTTAAGAAAAGTCTTTCTTTCTTTGTTATTTTATCAAAAGTACCATCGGTTTCTTGTTTTTCTATATTATTAAGTCTTTTAATACTTTTTCTAATTGTAGAAAAATTAGTGAGCATTCCTCCCAACCATCTTTCACTAACCCAGTTGGAATCACATCTCCTTGCTTCAGTTTCTATAACACCTTTGGCTTGTTTTTTTGTACCTACAAATAAAACTTTCTTTCCAGCGGCTACCATTTGAGACAAGTTTTCGGCAGAATCCTGTAAAAGAGCTTGAGTTTTTTTAAGGTCAATAATGTGAATCCCATTTTTTTCCATAAAAATATATGGTTTCATTTTAGGATTCCATCGGCGGGTTAAGTGACCGAAATGCGCACCAGATTCTATAAGCTGAGTTAAATCAACTTTATTCATCACGACTCCTGTTTTTTCTTCTACTTTCTTCAACTTTACCTACGATCCCTATTTAAGCTGTGGGACACAGGCGGTAAATCGGAAAGTATGAATGATTGTTAAATAAATTATCTTTTAGAAAATTGAAATCTTTTTCTTGCCTTTGGCTGTCCGTATTTTTTACGTTCAACCATTCTAGGATCTCTCGTTAAGAAACCTTCAGCTTTTAAAGCTGGCCTAAAATCAGGATTAATTGAAATCAGTGCTCTCGCAATTCCCAGACGAACAGCTTGAGCCTGGCCGGTAGTTCCGCCGCCATTAACATTTACAAAAACATCGTAATTTCCGGATGTTTCGGTTACTTTAAATGGATTTAATATATCTTCTCTGCTTAAAAGTTGAGGAAAGACTTTTTCAAATTCCTTGCCGTTAACAGTAATTTTTCCATTTCCATTTCTTAAAATTACTCTTGCTACAGATGTCTTTCTTCTTCCTACGTAAATTTGATCGGCCATTATTTCTCCGTTAAACTTATTGTTTCCGGTTTCTGTGCTTGATGAGGATGAGTATCTCCGGCATAGACTTTTAATTTATTAATTAATTTTTTACCGAGTCTGTTTTTAGGCAGCATACCTTTCACGGCATTCTCAATCACAAACTCCGGTTTTTTTGCCATAGTTTCTTCAAAACTTCTTGACTTTAATCCACCCGGGTAACCCGAATGATGAAGGTAATTTTTCAATAATTCTCTCTTCCCGGTTACTTTTACCTGGGAAGCATTAATAACAACTACAAAATCACCTGTATCAGAATTTGGAGAAAAAGTTGGTTTATTTTTTCCTCGAATAATTCTTGCAACCTCAGTAGCAAGACGCCCCAGCACCTGATCCTTAGCATCTACTACATACCATTTTCTATCTGCATCAAGCGTACTTATAAACTTAGTTAATTTTTCTTGTTTCACTATTTTTCCTCCAAAACCTAAAATCTATTCTAATAAAGAGAACAAATTTAGTTTTATAGTATAAAAAAGTCAAGAAGAGTTAGTAATATAAAAAAAATAGAATTACACCTAAAATTAGCACGTAATTTTTCAATATAAAGCATTTTAATTGAAGCTTTTAGCCAAAATTAGCTATTGCCGAATTCAAATATGGTTATCATTCTAAAAAATATTGGTTGAAAAGAATGTAAAATTATTAAAATATAAATCTCCTTTTAACTCATTTAAATTGTTACCACTAAATTTGAAGGCCAACATCAAAAATGTTAATTTTATTTTTTATTTCTCAAAAATCTAGGATTTATTAGACAAAATGAAAGTACTTATTACTGGCGGTGCAGGTTTTCTCGGAATTAATTTAGTCAGATATTTTTATTCCAAAGGTCATGAAGTTGCTTCATTAGATATTGTAAAATTTGATTACAAGGACATGAATGACAAAATAAAGATCATTACCGGAGATATCAGGAGCAAAGAAACTGTTTCTGAAGCAATGAAAAATATTGATGTTGTCATTCATACAGCGGCAGCTTTACCTTTATATAAACCGGAAGATATTTTTTCGACTGATATTGAGGGAACAAAAATTTTACTGGAAGCTGCAGAAAAGAATAATGTCAAAAGATTTATTCATATTTCTTCAACGGCTGTTTATGGAATTCCCGATCATCATCCTATTTATGAACACGATAAACTTGACGGCGTTGGTCCATATGGTAAATCCAAAATACTTGCTGAAGAGGAATGCGTTAAATATAGGAATAAAGGGATGTGTGTTTCCATTATAAGGCCGAAATCATTTGTAGGCCCGGAAAGACTTGGTGTATTTGATTTACTTTACGATTGGGCTTATGACGGAAAAGGTTTCCCCATGATAGGCAGCGGAAATAATCGATATCAGCTTTTAGATGTAGAAGATCTTTGTGATGCGATTTATCTTTGCTCTACAATTGATGAGACCAAAGCAAATGACACATTCAATATTGGTGCAAAAGAATATACTACAATGAAGGAAGACTACCAATCAGTGCTTGATCATGCGGGTTATGGAAAAAAGGTTGTGGGTCTGCCTGAAAAACCGATTATATTTATTCTTCGTATTCTTGAATTTTTTAAACTTTCTCCGCTTTATAAATGGGTTTATGAAACAGCTTCAAAAGATTCTTTTGTGTCGATAGAAAAGGCTGAGAAAGTTTTGGGATATAAGCCAAAGTATTCTAATAAAGATGCGCTTGTTAGAAATTATAAATGGTACGCCGAACATAAAAATGAGTTTAAAAATCAAAGCGGAGTTTCGCATCGGGTTCCATGGAAGCAAGGTATATTAAGAATAGCAAAGATGTTTTTTTAGAATGAGTATAACTATATTTTAGTTAATAATAAATTTCATTATTAGGAGTTAAACAATGGCAAGCAAAAAAGATTTTTTGAAAGATGTGATTAAGCATATCGATATTAAACAGCACAATGTTATTCCGCTGGTTGATGCGATGGAAAAGATGGCTTTCTCCGCGAGAGATTTAAACAGAGCCTCAAGAATTTATGATATGATGCTTCGTGATAAAAACTGCAATATTATTCTTACCCTTGCCGGAAGTCTCTTTAGCGCCGGTTTGAAAAAAATTGTTTATGATCTGGTAATGAATAATATGGTTGATGCTATTGTTTCTACCGGTGCGTTAATGGTTGACCAGGACTTTTTTGAATCACTCGGATTTAAACATTATATCGGAACTCCTTTCAGCGATGATAATCTTTTAAGGGAATTACACATCGATAGAATTTACGACACTTATATTGATGAAGATGAATTGAGAGTCTGCGATGAAACTACGGCTAAGATTTTCGATAGTCTTGAACCGAAACCATATTCATCACGTGAACTACTTTGGGAATTCGGAAAGTATCTGGATAAAAATGGGGGACCTAAGGTTGAAGATTCTATTATCTATGCAGCATATAAAAAGAATGTTCCTATTTTCGTTCCGGCTTTCTCTGATTGTTCTGCAGGCTTCGGTTTTGTAATGCATCAGACAAAGAATCCCGACAAGCATGCATCAATAGATTCAGCAAAAGATTTTTTGGAATTAACAAAGGTTAAGCTTAATTCTAAAGAGACCGGCATTTTTATGGTCGGTGGCGGAGTTCCTAAAAACTTTACTCAGGATATTGTAGTTGCCGCTGACATTCTTCAGGAAGATGCGCCTATGCACAAATACGCTGTCCAAATTACCGTTGCCGATGTTAGAGACGGCGCACTTTCAAGTTCAACATTAAAAGAAGCAAGTTCTTGGGGTAAGGTTGAAACTACTTTCGAGCAGATGGTTTATTCCGAAGCAACCATTGCAATGCCGCTTGTTACAGGTTATGCTTATCATAAAGGCTCATGGAAAGAAAGAAAACCAAAAGAGTTACAAAAAATTTTCAGTTCGGAAAATGTAACTGTGTAATTTCCTTCTATAAAACTAAATTAGAAGTAAAGTATTAAAAATCATTTGTTTCCTAAGTCCCCCTTTGGGGATTTAGGGCGCTTTTATTTTATTAATAACATTTTTTTAGTGGCTATAAAATCCCCTGCCCTTATCTGATAGAAATAAATTCCGCTTGAAAGTCCTTTTGCATTCCATTCAACCTGGTGTTTGCCTGCATTTTGGGTCGAATTTAATAAAGTTGCTACTTCCTTTCCCAAGAAACTAAATATTCTTATGGTTACTTTACTTTCCTTTGGAATTTCATACCCAATAGTTGTTGATGGATTAAAAGGATTAGGATATGCATAATATAATTCAAAATGATCCGGTTTTAAATCTATTTGCTTAACATCTGTTACATAAATAGAATCATATTGAATACTTCTATTGTATTCAACTGAATTAAGAAGAGTATCTTTTTTTAATTCGATAAAAATGCTGTCAATAGGATCCCCGGTTAGCTCCCAATTTTCATTTATAGTATTAAGATTGTTGTACCTTAAACTATCAACAACCTTTACACCCAGGCTCTCTTTTAATTTTTTAATAACATTTATATTGTTTGTATCATATCCGACCAATAATTCCCCGCCATTATATAACGGGGCATTTATATGGATAGTATCTCTAAGCCCACCAAGGAAATAACCAATTAAAGTTTGTTCCCCATCTTTGTTAGGTAATCCGAATTTTTGCGGGTTGATTGTCCATGCATAAATTTTTTCACCTTGCGGCGGAAAGATTAATTGCTGGGTCGTGGGCAGACATGCATCCCATTCCGATGAATTATAATTATTAAAAGAAAATTCAGCCTGACAGCTATTATAGCTTCCGGACATTATAGTAACAGTTGTATCGCCGATATTTTCAACCGTACAGTAAATATGTATAATATCGCCATAATTGTAAGAACTTTTATCAGTTGAAATTGTCAGTTTTAACTGTGAGAAAAGATATGGTGAAAGACCTATCCATAAAAGAATTAAAATGAAGTATTTGTTATTAAACATTTCCACTACCTCCACAAAAATTTTACTATTTTATTAATAACATCTTCTTAGTTGAAATAAACTCCCCTGCCCTTATCCGATAAAAATAAACTCCGCTTGCATAATTTTTTGCATTCCAATTCACCTCATGCTGTCCGGCCTTTTGATCAGAATTTAATAATGTTACTACTTCCCGTCCCAGCGCATCAAATATTTTTATTGTTACACTAGTCTCTTTTGGAATTTCATATTTGATTGTTGTTGAAGGATTAAATGGGTTGGGGTAATTCTGACTGAGAGAAAACTGCAAAGGAATATTTTGTTTATCTTTCACATCTGTTATGGTTGTATCTCCGTAAACTTTCCCGTTTATTACACATCCGGTTAGGGTATAATCAGCGCCCGGATCATATGCGTTGGAACAGCACGGATCGCTGAAATCAAATACTCCCAATGTATCAGCTAAAGAGTATGTAATGTTACCATAGGTTGTCATAAAAAATTTTCTAGTGCTCAAAATCTCCCACTTATTAAATGACGAATCGGCATAATAAATGGTAGGATATTTTTTCATCTCGAATGGAATAATAACGGAATTAGTATCGCCTTGTTCCATTTCAAGATCAAATAAAAGACTTTCATTACCGCCGGAATTATAGCTAGGATTGTATAAGTAAATTTTCCCCGAAGAAGAATCTATTCTTTCGTAAAGTGTATACTCCAGGCTCTGAAATAAATATTTATTCTTTAAGATAAAATATGTATTGTTATTATCAAGAACGGTATCTCCTGTTACTACTCTAATTAAATAATCTTTCCCTGCCCAAAAAGTTCCCGATTCTATTGTAACATAAGTGTTTTCATAAATCCATTTATCACCTAATGCTAATGGATAATAATTTAAAATCTTTGGGTTAATCGGAAGACTTTTTATTGTCCTTATTGAATTATCATTTAATTCAACAAGATCATATTTTGTTGCGGCATATAGTTTATTGGAATTCGGTTTTTTGTAGATACCTACAATATCGTGATCAAGTTTTTTGAAAAGAGAAAAACTATTTCCGAAGTCGGATGAATAATAAATATTACTTCCATCTGCCAAATAAAATGAGCCTGAAGTTGAATCATCATTGGAAATATAAATGGAACTAGTTCCTTCATACTTTTGCTGCCATGAATTTCCCGTATCACTTGACACTAATAAAGCTTTATAATTCAATAGATATATGTGAGATTTATCTTTATCATACTGCGTTATGTTATTAGATTGAGGATTTATATGAACATTTTTGAGAATAAATGTTAAACCACCATCCGTTGATTTGGCCAAATTCCCATCATAATCTCCAAATACAACTTTATCATTATAAGGATAAATAGAATAAAAACTTACAGTATCATTTATCTTAACTGAGCTTTTACCGCCATCGATACTTTTAAAACTTTCCCCTGACCATGTCCCGATATAAATTAAGCTATCGTTTTGTTTAGAGATTCCAAATGTAGTAGGTAAATCAATCCCCAAATTAAGTTCTTGGCCATCGTATCTTACAAGCCCCCCATCGCAATCTATACCGCAATAAGTTCCTATATAAATATATCTAGTCGGGTCATTATTCCAAAATTCAAGGTTACTTGCTCCAATACCCGATTGCCATGCTGGATTAGAATAATAATTATTTGGTAAGAATAATGTATCTACCTTATTAAAAATGTCCAAATGATATATATTATTTGACATATCCGTATAATTAGGTACTTCATTATTATAATATAACCTGTAAAACAAATGTGTATTCCCCGATTGGTCTTCCATTCCCCTAAGTTCCGAAAAAGTATAGTATTTATTCTGAGGAAAAATTATTGAAGAAAAAAGAAATGTTAATAATAGTATCACTCTTTTCATAAACCCCTCAAGTATTTTAAGAAACCGGCTAAAAACTTTTCAGATATAAACTATTGTTAAAAAGCAAGTTAACTGAATATCTTATTGGCAATTTATCTAAAAATTTAATCAATAATTACGCCAAAAAGCAACTTGTTTTTTACACTATTTTATAAATTAATAAAAAAATAATAGCGAAAATTTTTCAGTCTATGTAACATATTCGTACCGTTTAATCAATTTTCAAGGATTTTAATTCACCTATTTAAGTGAATAATTTACTTATACACAGAAAAAATAAATAATTTATCTTATATTCACATCATTATTTTTAACGATGGTTATGACTGGCAAAGAATTACTAAAAAAATATAACGATCCCAAGAATTTCTTCAATCGTGATTTAAGCTGGATTGAGTTTAACAGGCGTGTTCTGGAAGAAGCACTAGATCCCGATTTGCCGTTACTCGAAAAAGTAAAATTCATTTCAATCTTCCATACAAACCTTGATGAATTTTATATGATTAGAATTTCCGGTTTGAAGGAACAGATTGCTGCAAATGTTGCCGAGCCGACTATTGACGGACTGACGCCATTAGCTCAGCTTCAGAAAACTGAAAAGACTCTTCAGCCTATGTTAAAACAGGTTTTAGATTTATGGCAAAATGAAGTTGTTCCTGCTTTAAGAGAGCATAAAATTGAAGTTGCCGAGTATGATGAGCTTTCAGAAAAAGAAAAAGAAATTCTTACTGAATACTTTAAAAAGAAATTTACCCTGTTCTTACACCATTAGCTTTCGATCCCGGAAGACCTTTTCCTTACATTTCAAATTTAAGTTTAAGTCTTGCGATCTTAGTAAAAAAGCCCAACGGCGAAAATCATTTTGCACGGGTAAAAGTTCCCAGCATTCTGCCGCGTTTAATGCAGATTGATAATATCATTACACCAAATAAAAAAATACAAACAAACGGTTCTTTCAGCGCAAAATATATTTGGCTTGGTGATTTAATAAAAGCTAACCTTCCTCTTCTCTTTCCTGGAATGGAAGTACTGGAAGCACATAGATTCAGGATTACACGTGATACGGATATTGAACTTCAGGAAGATGAGGCTGATGATTTATTAAGAGTTATTGAAGAAAATATTCGTCAAAGAAGATTTGGATCAGTTGTCAGATTGGAAGTTGAAGAACAAATGCCGGATTATATGCTGGAAACATTAATGGTTAATCTGCAAATTAAAAGAGATGATGTACATGTGTTTGCCGGGCCCTTAGGTTTAAGTGATGTAATAACTCTTTACGATCTGCCGATTCACCATTTAAAATCAAAACCATTTTACCCGGTTATTCCCAAAATATTTGATAATGAAGAAGATCTTTTTACAACTATAAAGCTAAATGATATTATACTACACCATCCCTATCATTCCTTTACCCCGGTAATAGATTTTATTAAAGAAGCGGCAAAAGACCCGGATGTTTTAGCAATCAAACAAACATTGTATCGTGTCGGTACGGATTCGCCAATAATTAAATATCTAATGGAAGCTGCCGAAAGAGGAAAACAGGTAGCGGTATTAGTTGAATTGAAGGCAAGATTTGATGAACAGAATAATATCTTCTGGGCACGTGAATTAGAAAAAGTAGGTGTTCATGTTGTATATGGACTTGTTGGTTTAAAAACACATGCTAAAATGACGCTGGTTGTTCGCAGAGAAGCTGATGGTGTAAAAAAGTATGTTCATTTATCTACAGGAAACTACAACGTAGCTACAGCTAAACTTTATACTGATTTGGGTTTCTTTACCTGCAATGAAGATATTTGTGCAGACGTTTCAGATATATTTAATTATTTAACAGGTTATTCCAAACAAACAGATTTTAAAAAATTAATTGTTGCGCCTATTAATATGAGAGAAAAATTTCTCGCATTAATACTAAGAGAAATTGATAACGTAAAATCGGGAGGCGAAGGAAAATTAATATTTAAGTTAAACGCACTTGTCGATCCGGTAATAATAAGTGCATTATATGAAGCCAGTAATGAGGGTGTAAAAATTGATTTGATAATTAGAGGAATTTGCTGCTTAGTTCCTGATGTTGAAGGATTAAGTAAAAACATTAAAGTGATTAGTATAGTCGGCAGATTCCTGGAACATAGCCGCGTATTTTATTTTTATAATAACGGTGCTGAAGAAATTTATTTAAGCAGTGCTGATATGATGCAGCGTAACCTGGATAGAAGAGTAGAGATAGCTTTTCCTGTTGAAAATTCTATTTTGAAGAATGAATTAATAAAAACATTATTAAAATTCTCGTTGAAAGATAATATTAAGGCAAGGGAGCTTCATCCGGAGATGAATTACACTTTTATTATTCCAAAAGACGGTAAGAAAGATGTCGATTCTCAGGAATGGCTTATGAACCATGCACTTAAATCGGTTAAAAAGTTTATTAAATCCAAAGCATAATTTCGATATCAATTGTTAATATTTATGCTTTGAGCGCTTCTAAAAAATAAATAAAAAAAAATTTTAGACATTTCTTAATTAAGCAGAGAAAAAATTAGATTATTATTAATTTCCATTTTACGTGGAATTATTTAATTTTGTAAAAGTATTTTAAACAATTTAGAAGGAAAGAAATGCAAGACTCTGACGAGCCTGGCGCTTACAATAACAGTTCAAAAAAAAATTAGTCTTCCTTGGGATAAACCCCTAACGGTTTTATAGGTTCATCTCCGAGGATATAATATTTAAGGAGGTGACAATGAAACTATACCTCATCATACATTCAATTACCAATAGTTATCAATCCTTTTTAAGAAGCTCTGCATTATTAGATTCAAGAGTTATTCAATAATCTAGAGTCAAAGGGAATATTATGGCAAAATCTATTTTCTCTAAAATTTCGCCTTCATTATTTACCAAAGAAGCTAAAACGCCTCACAGTGCAACTCTTGATGAAAAGCGATTGATTGATATATGCAAACTTACCCAGCAAACAACACTTCTTAAGCTCGAAAGCACGGAAAACGGAATAACATCCGACGAAGCTGAAAAAAGGCTGGAAGAATTTGGTAAAAATGAATTAGCACATACAAAAGAAATTGGGGTTATTCAGGATTTATACAACAGATGTAAGAGCCCGCTTGTTATACAGCTTATTGTTATTGCTCTAATTTCAAGTTTAATGGGTGATTCAAAATCTACCATTGTAGTTGTTTGCATGATAATATTAAGTATCGGATTGTCCTTCATTTTAGACAGGCGCTCAAGTAAAGCAGTTGAGACTTTGGGAAAAAGAATAAAATCTCATGTTGTTGTTTTACGTGATGGGAAAGAGATGGACATTCCTATTTCCGAAATAGTTCCTGGAGATATTGTCCTATTACATGCCGGTTCAATTATTCCTGCAGATATCCGTTTACTTTCGGCAAAAGATTTTTTTGTTAGTCAGTCTGTACTAACCGGCGAATCATTACCAATAGAAAAAAAAGCAGAGCCGCAGGAATTACCGAATGGATTTGTTTTCGAATTAACAAATGCATGTTTTCAAGGGAGCAACGTTCTTAGCGGAACAGCACGAGGTATAGCTGTTAATACCGGTATTCACACTTATTTCGGCTCAATATCGGAGCGGCTTGGTGAAAGTCGGCCTAAAACCAGTTTTGATATCGGCATACGGTCATTTACCTGGTTGATGATTCGTTTTATGCTGGTTATGGTCTTTGCAGTTTTCATGATTATCGGATTAACGAAAGGGAACTGGCTTGAAGCGTTACTGTTCGGCGTTACTATTGCAGTTGGTTTAACACCCGAAATGCTTCCGATGATTGTTACTGTAAACCTTGCCAAAGGTGCATTAATAATGTCAAAGAAAAAAGTAATCGTTAAACAGATTACTTCGATTCAAAACTTCGGGGCAATAGATATTTTATGCACAGATAAAACCGGAACTCTTACACAAGACAAAGTCGTTCTCGAAAAACATGTTGACATTACAGGCAAAGAAAGTCAGGATGTACTGCTGTATGCGTATTTAAATAGTTTTTATCAAACCGGATTAAGAAACCTCCTCGATCGAACTGTAATTTCACACATTGATTTAAAAGTTGAAACCAAATGCCAGCTTGTAGATGAGTTGCCTTTTGATTTTCAGCGCCGCCGGATGTCTGTTGCGGTTGAATACGAGGGCGATCATGTTTTAATATGCAAAGGCGCTGTCGAAGAGATCTATTCAATTTGCAGCTATTATCAGATAGATGAAGAAGTATATCCTTTGATCCAGATGATCCACGATGATTTGTATGAAGATGTGGAAGATTTAAATAACGAAGGCTATCGTGTTCTAGCTATTGCTTACAGAGAATTTCCTAAAACGAAAAGTACATTTACTGTTGCTGACGAGTCCGATATGATTCTGTTAGGCTACATCGCCTTTTTCGATCCTCCAAAAGATTCTGCAGCACAGGCAATTGCAAGTCTTCAAAAAGTAGGTGTAAAAGTAAAAATTTTAACCGGCGATAATGCCCTAGTTACTAAAAAAGTTTGTAATGATGTCGGGCTTCCCATAGATAAAATAATTACGGGGAATGAACTTATTAATTTGAGTGACACTGATTTTGCAAAGGTAGTTGAGGATAGGAATGTATTCGCAAAATTATCGCCTGTACAAAAAGAAAAAGTAATTCATGTTTTACGGCAGTCAGGCCATGTGGTTGGATATATGGGTGACGGTATAAACGACTCCCCTTCTTTACGAGCCGCAGACGTCGGAATTTCAGTTGACAGTGGAGTAGATGTGGCAAAAGAAGCGGCCGATATTGTATTGCTCGAAAAAAGTCTTCTGGTTCTCGAAGATGGAATAAAAGAAGGAAGAAAAGTCTTTGCAAACATTATAAAATATATTAGGATGAGCGCCAGCTCTAATTTTGGGAATATGTTCAGTGTAGTTGGAGCAAGTTATTTAATACCATTCTTACCAATGAAGCCGATTCAAATTCTTTTAAATAATTTACTCTACGATTTTTCTCAAACTGGAATACCAACAGATAATGTAGATCCGGAATTAATTGATAAGCCGTTAAAATGGAATATCAATAACATTAAAAAATTCATGCTTTTTATTGGGCCGATAAGTTCAATATTTGATTACGCTACCTTTGGGCTAATGTGGTTTTTCTTCAAATCAAATGAATTTCTGAATCCGGTAATCTCTTCTGCAGATAAAATGTCATAGCCAGAATTTATTTCAAACTGGCTGGTTTGTGGAGTCTCTATTAACTCAAACATTAATAGTTCACATTATCAGAACTCAAAAAATACCTTTCTTCGGAAGCATGGCATCTGTTCCCATGACACTTACAACTTTATTTATTATGGCGATAGGAGTATGGCTTCCATATTCTCCTTTTGCTTCCATATTCGGATTCGTACCATTGGCACCTATTTATTGGCTTTGGATAGCCGGATTTTTAGTGTCATACGGCATACTTGCTCACTTAGTTAAAACATGGTTCTTCAAACGTTATGGAGAAAATTAATTATGGATACATTATTAGATGCTTTACAAGAAGGCCGATTAATAGAATTGCCCGACAATGATAAACAGGATTCTCTCCAATTGCTGGCACACATTATCGAAGCAATTCCTTCTGTCCCTTCCGGTACAGATGTAGCCGGCCTTGTTCTAAAAAGGGAAGAAACATATAATACTGTACTCGGTAAAGGATTTGCTGTTCCGCATGCAAGAGCCTCTTTTGATGGAGATCTTTATTGTGCTATAGGCTGGAGCCCGTCAGGAATTGCTTACGGTTCGCCGGATACTAATCCCATTCATATTGTCATTATGTATTTAGTCCCAGATAATCAGAGGAATTATTACCTTAAAGAAATTTCGAATATTGCAAAAGCCTTACACGAACTGCATGATGAAAAATCGTTAAAGACAGCGGAAGATCTGAACACTGTAAGAAACTATCTTCTTGATTTAGTAAGTTCCGCAAAAAGTATAGTCGGCCCAGAAGCTCGTGCAAGAATGATACAGTTGGAAGTAAGGGAAAGTCTCCCTGAACTTGAGCTAAAGAATATTGCTAATTTATTAATAGAACCGGTAATGATAATTACCTCAAATAATATAAAACCGCTTACATTGTCACAGAATAAAGAGTTGATAGATGTTTTAGAGAGTTCACAAAATTTGGCTGAGTCACTAAATTCAAATGATAAATTTTTTGATTACAGCGGCTGGCGGATATTAAAAAGGAACTCGTCACTGTATCAAGCCGGCAGAGTTGTATTCGATTGTCTTGCAATAAAGGTAAAATAATTGAGCCGGTTTTATTATTAGGTAAACAATTTCAAATCGTTCCATAAGCAAGATGTTTTAATGTCATTCAAATTGATTTATAATTTTATTAAGTTTGGGTTCAATCATGAAAAAAAGGATGTTTTAAATGGCTGATTTAACTAAAAGCGGAATATTAAATGCTCTTAAAAAAGTAGATGATTCTAATTTTAATAAAGACCTTTTAATTTTAAATTCAATAAAAAAGTTTGAATTGAAGGATAACAATTTAATTTTAGATGTTTCTATTGCAATGCCTTCTACAGCATTAAATAATGAATTAAGGAATAAATTTAATCAAGTACTTAAAAATGAATTCCCTACTTTAAAAAAGATTCAATTAAATGTTGAAACAAAAGTGACAACTCATCAAGATAAAAAGAAAGAAGCATTACTGCCGGGTGTTAAAAATACTATTGCGGTTGCAAGCGGGAAAGGCGGTGTTGGGAAAAGTACTGTTGCTGTAAACTTAGCCGTTGCACTTGCAAAAGACGGGGCCTCTGTCGGGCTTATTGATGCAGATATTTACGGTCCTAGTATTCCATTGATGCTTGGTATAAAAGATAAACCCAAGGTCTACCAAAACCAGCAGTCCATGAAAATAATTCCGCTAGAGAATTATGGGGTTAAAGTAATTTCAATCGGCCTCCTCATTGATGATAACTCCCCGGTAATTTGGCGCGGACCAATGGCGAGCGGCGCTGTAAAACAATTTATGTCTGATGTTGAGTGGGGTGAGCTGGATTATTTAATTTTTGATTTGCCTCCCGGTACTGGAGATATCCAGCTTACACTTGTCCAAACTATTCCTTTAACCGGTGCAGTGATAGTAACTACTCCTCAAGAAGTATCATTAATTGATGCAAGGAAAGCACTAAAGATGTTTACCCGTGTAAACGTTCCTGTTCTTGGTATAGTTGAAAATATGAGTTACTTCATAGCTCCGGATACAGGCAAAAGCTATGATATATTTGGATCTGGCGGAGGTGAAAAAATTTCTAAAGAATTAACCACACCATTTTTAGGCGGTATCCCAATTGATCCGCGAATAAGAATCGGCGGTGACAGCGGAAAACCCATGGTTTATGATAATTCCGAATCAGAATATGCAAAAATTATTACCGAAATATCCAGGCATCTGGTTGATCAAGTTAATTTGAGAAATTTACAAGCAGGCTCCGATTCAAAAATTGAAATTCTTCTTGATGATAATGACTAATAATTTTGTTATTGTATAGTTAGGAATTAAACCTAAAATGAAAATGGGGATTTTTATTGATGGATTATAAATTGAAAGAAGAAGTACTAAAAGCATTAGAGACAATTCGTCCATACTTACAAGCGGACAGCGGCGACATCGAGTTGATCGATATAACTGAAGACCTTATTGTAATTGTAAAATTAACGGGCGCATGTGGCATTTGCCCCATGTTTCAGATGACTCTTCGCGCTGGTGTTGAAAGGTCTTTATTAAGACATGTGCCAAGTATAAAAAGGGTTGAAGCTATAAATTAATACTTCTAAATTGCGTTCTCGAGTGGGTGTTTCAATAATCACTTTAATTTTTGTTCTATTGTTATTAATTGGATTTAATTATACTTTTTTGAAACCGGAATAAAAGTATTCAGTAATAACTTTCTGAAAGAACAATATGCCTGAAATAATCCTTAAAAAGAAATCACGTATTATACTCTGGCTAATTTTAGCTGCAGTACTGATTTATTTGATTTATATTCTCGCGGACATTATAATACTTTTATCAATTTCTATTTTACTGGCATTTATTTTCGAACCGCTTGTTACAATACTTGAAAAAGAAGGTTTAAATCGACTTACCTCAACTCTTTTAATCTTTGCCGGACTTGGATTTTTAGTTTACTTTGGTATATCATACTTAATCCCTAACCTGGTTATTCAGATGAACCAGGTAATAACTACTTTGCATGTTGAAACTCTGCATAAGCAAATTCTTGCATTAGAAAATGAGATTTATAAATACTTACCGTTCTTCTCTCTTGGACAGTTATCAAAGAGAATTGAAGAATTTATCTCCTCGGGAATTGTAAATTCTTTTGACAAACTTTCTACGGTTCTTACCAGCATAATTTCTATAATCACTTTATTGGTAATTGTTCCATTCATTACATTCTTTTTACTTAAAGACAGCAAAGTAATTTTACACAGTATACTACAAAAGATGCCCAACAAATATTTTGAAATGTCATATTGGATCTTCAAAAATATAACAATTCAATTGGGTAGGTTTGTACGAGGATGGGTATTTGACGCTACATTTGTAGGTATTGCCTGTGGATTTGGGTACTATTTTATAGGGATTAAAAATGCTTTACCGTTAGGATTGATTTCAGGACTGGGCCATCTTGTCCCTTATTTTGGGCCTATAATAGGCGGTGTTCCGGCAATTATAATTTCCGTCATTCAGTACGGAAACTTTTCACATGTGCCATTTATAGTAATTTTAATGTTAATTGTATATGCTTTAGATAATGGATTCGTCCAGCCGTTCGTGTTTGCAAAAAGTGTTGATATGCATCCAATAGCAATCATTCTTTTGATATTAATTGGCAGTCAGCTTTTTGGTGTTATAGGTATGTTATTAGTAATCCCTTTTGCAACTGTTGTTAGAACTGCAGCTAAGGAAATATACTATGCTCTTAAAAATTATAAGATAGCAAAATTATAATGAACGATTCTTTTTAGAAATTATTTATTCTGATTAGAAAAGTACTTACCCTAATTCCGCTAAAAGTTTTTTTATAATTTCGACCGAATTTATACCGTCAGCTTCAGCACTAAAATTAGTGATAATTCTATGACGGAGAGTAGGAATCATTGCAAACTTAACATCGTCGATATTCGGTGAAAACCTTCCTTGTGTAACCGCCCTGGTTTTAGCTGCAAGTATTAAATATTGCGATGCACGCGGGCCGGCTCCCCAGCTAATCCAGTTTTTAATAAACTGGGGTGAACTATCGTTATTCGGCCTGGTTTTATTTGCAGCTGTTACTGCAAACTCAATTACATTTTCAGCCACAGGAACTTTTCTCACAAGATTTTGAAATCCGATAATTTCTTCGCCGGAAACTATTTTTTCCAATTTAGGTTCATATTGGCTTGTTGTGGATTGTACGATTTGTACTTCTTCTTTAAAGGATGGATAGTCGAGCCATAAATTAAACATAAATCTATCAAGCTGCGCTTCGGGTAAAGGATAAGTGCCTTCCTGCTCAATTGGATTCTGCGTCGCTAAAACAAAAAATGGTTCTGTCAAGGGATAAGTTACTCCAGCAACAGTTACCTTATGCTCCTGCATAGCTTCCAGAAGAGCTGCTTGTGTTTTAGGCGGTGTCCTATTAATTTCATCCGCAAGAATAACGTTAGCAAAAACAGGACCCGGAACAAAACGAAAGTCTCGTTTTTTTGTTACAGGATCTTCTTCAATCAATTCTGTTCCAGTAATATCACTAGGCATTAAATCAGGTGTAAATTGAATCCTGCTGAATTTTAAATCCATAACTTCAGCAAGAGTTTTTATAAGAAGTGTTTTTGCTAAACCCGGAACTCCAACTAACAAACAATGGCCGCGAGAAAGCAAAGAAATTAAAAGCTGATCAATAATTTCATCCTGTCCAATAATTACTTTTGCTATCTCTTTTTTAATTTTGCCTACAGTTTCATTTAGTTTTTCAACCAATTGAACATCATCATTTGCAACATCGGAGCTTTTCAATATTTTATTCCCTATCTAATTAAAAATGAAACTGAAAATTTTACGATTTTACTTAAAGCATTATCTTCCAATAAATATCCTTCTTAAGCTTTTCAATCCATGCATTGTAAAGTTTTTGTTTCTGGTATTGTTCTGCTAGCTTTTGAATTTCAGGATAATCAGTTGCTAAACTTGCTTGATGCTGCGGTATTCTCTTTTCAAGCAAAACTATATGATATCCGTAATTGTCTTTACCGTAATCAATCCGCTTTGGAAAGCTAATTTCACCTACCTTTAAACTACTCACTATATCTTTCAAAGCAGGATCTAGTTGATTCATATAATATGTTCCAAGATCGCCGCCATATGGGGCTGATTCCTTATCCTGGCTGTATTTTTTAGCAAACTTCGCAAATGATCCATGATCGGCAATAATACTATCTCGTAAATTAGTTAATTCCGTAATTGCATCCAGATCCGCTTCATCACCTTTTTTAATCTTTATCAAGATGTGTCTTACATGAATTTTATCTCCTCTTTTTTCAATCATCTGAATAATATGAAAACCAACTGGAGATTCAACAACATCAGATAATTGACCAGGCTTTAATGCAAATGCAGCAGCTTCAAATTGCGGATAAAACACACCTTTACCTACCCATCCTAAATCACCGCCTTCGGCCGCACTGCCGGGATCTTCTGAATATTTTTTAGCCATTTCCGCAAAATCAGCTCCATGTTTAAGCGAATCCAAAATTGCTTCGGCTTTGGCTTTGTATTTTTCTTTAGCTTTCTCGGTAACTTTGGGAACAATGAAGATATGAGCTATTTTAACTTTTTCAGGAATAACTCCGATCGAGTCTTTGAAATTCTCAAAAAACTTCTCAACTTCTAAACGCGGCACATTTATATCTCCGAATTTTTTCTCTTCCAGTTTCTGAACCATAATTTGCTTTTTAACTGGATCTTCAAGTGCACGTTTAATTTTTTCAACGCTCATACCATATATTTTTTCTACTTTTTCCTGGGAGCCGTACTGCTGTTCAAAATATTTAATTTGATAATCGACTCTGCTGTTTACTTCATCATCGGATACCTGAATTGAATCCAGAATGGCTTGTGCATAAGCAAGTTTCTCATCAATCATTTGATTTAAAACCTCTTTCTCCAAACCAGGAGTATCCGGATCTTCTTTCTTCTGTGCTGCCATTAAACGTACTTGATAATCAAGTTCACTTTTTAAAATAATTTCATTATCAACAACGGCAGCAATTTTATCTACAACCTGTTGAGCAAATACATTTGCTCCGATAATAACCAAGAACAAAAATAATTTGAACTTCATTTTACACCTAGTTCCTAACTTCTATATCGTTATTTGAATAAAGCTCTTTAATATAATTTTTAATTAAATTTTCTTTTTTATCAGCAACAAAACGATCCTCTACTTCCGGTTTTATTGCTTCAAATGGAGGTATCGTACCTTTCCTGAATTGCTGTACTTCCTGTACAACAGTATAGTTACCGTTTTCATCCTTAATCACGATACTAATTTCATTCGGATTTAAATCAGTAACCACTCTTAGTAAAGTTACAGGATGAATTTCATAATCATACAAAAGCTGATTTGTACGATTTTTTTTTATGGATGTATCTCCTTTAAACACATTCAAAGCATTTTCCCAGTCACTCTCAAGGACGATAGATCTGAATTGTACTGCTTTATCTTCGTCACTGAAGGCAATTATATTCATAAGGTATGAATTATGAAATCTTGCAAATTCATTTGTATGCTGATTATAATAATTTTCCAAATCATCCAATGAAAATGAAACTTTTTCATCCTCATATAATTTCTTAATTAAGAATGAAGCTGCAAGTTCTTTTTTAGAATCTTCAATTATGGATTTAAATTTATCTTCTTTTAAAATTCCTTCTTTTACTGCAGTTTGATACAATATCTCTTTATTTATCCAATTCCGTATAACCTCGTTCTTGTAAAAATTATTTATTTTATTAGTATCAATCATTGATGCTAATTCTTCACTGGTAAGATATGAATCATTCACCCGTGCTACAAAATTTTTTTGTGACGATTCTTTACCGCAGCTAATTAAACTAACTGCGGTAAAAGTAATTAAAAAAGCTTCGTTAATTTGATTTAAAAGCTTTATCAAGTTCGTTATAAAATATTTTTGGTTTATATAATTTATCTAAACTATCTATGTATCCTTTTTCAAGATTCTTACTGTCCACTTCCTGGTAGGCTCCTGAAACTTCAGCCTTAGCCTCTTCAAACGTTTTTATATGCGAGGGATCTTTAGCTATTAATGAAACTATTGAAAATCCATTTATTGAATGAAAAGGTTTAGAATAGTCGCCTGGATTTTTTAACTTGTTTGCTTCAGAAGCCAGTTCTGAAGAACTAACTTCCTGTAAGCCCCAAATACCGGCTTTCTTTTTATATCCCGGCCTCTCGGTATACTTTGCAGCTACGGAATCGAAATTTTCTCCTTTTTGTAAGAGACTGTAATAAAATTTAATTGCGGAATCTGATTTAGCATAGATTTCGGCAAAGTTTACTCTATCCGGCCAAACATATTTATCTTTATTCTGTAAATAAAATTCATGCAGCTTAGCTGAATCAATTTTTATTTTATTCCAAACCTCATCCTGCTGCAATTTAAAAATATAAATTCCATCCCTATAATTATTCATTAAGCTTGCAAACTCCGAATCTGTTTTATCAAGATTCATCGCATCTTCATTTAATAATGCTTCTCCGCTTATTTTAGAAACTCCGCTAGCAATAATGCCGGCTGTCATTTTTCTATCTGCAAAATCAAAACGTTTAGCTAGTTCAGCTAAAAATCCGCCTACACTCATTGACTTTCCATCGTAAGTAAATAATGTATCATTTTTAATTTGAACCAACTGTTCGTTTTCCTGTCCAACCTTAAGTGTATCGCTCCTGCCAATTAGTTCATTATAAGTATTTTCGTTTAATTTATAATTATAATTCTTGCGTAAAGAAGCTATTAAACTATCATACTGTTCCTGATATCTAGTCTGTTTGTATATTTTTTTAAGATTCTCTTTTTCTTCCTCAAACGACGGATATGGTTTTCGGCCGGTAAGTTTAATTATATGATAGCCGAATCGGGTTTTAACTATTCCAGAAATGTCGCCAATATTTTTCAAGTTGAACGCTGCTTCAGCAAATGGCTTTACCATCATTCTAATCTTAAAAAATCCAAGATCGCCACCTTTTACTTTACTTCCGGGATCATCCGAATACTCCTTAGCTAGTTCTGCAAAATCTCCGCCTGCTTTTAATTTCGCCATTACGGTATCAATTTTTTCTTTTGCAGCTGTGGAATCAAGTTTTCCATTTTTATAAAAGCTCACTAAAATGTGACTTGCCCTTATCTCCGGAACACGAAGTCTTTTTTCTGTAACTTCAATAATGTGATAACCAAATCTTGTTTTAACTACATTCGGATAAACATGTCCCGGTTCAGTAGCGTAACAAGCATCTTCAAACTCAGGCGGAAGTTCACCTGCAGTTACATAAAAAATATCGCCTCCATCAGGAGCAGAATATTTATCCTGAGAATATTTTTTTGCCATTTCTGCAAAGCTAGCACCGTTTTTTATGCTATCTAGAATTGCATTAGCCATTTTTTCAGCCTTCTCGCTACCGGATGAATCAGGCCTGAACATTATATGGCTTACCCTTAATTCCCACTTCCTTCTATCATATAATTGATGAATTGCAGGATCTACAAGTTTAGTATCGAGTAAATAAGTTACTCCTATTTGTTTCTTATATTCTAGAAGTTCATTTTGAAGTGATGTATCTTGATCGAACCCTCGAACAAATGCATCTCTTAATTTCATCCTAAAATCAACATACAAATTCAGAAAGTTTTTCAATTTAGATAAACTATCTTTTTTTGCCTGTTCAGCGTTTCCAACGTTATTTTCGTACGCTTTTTCAAACTCGCCCATTTTTACTTTCTGATTCCCAAACTCTGCTAGTACAATTTGAGAATGTTCCGGAGCGCAAGAGCTTAGGATTAATGCTAAAGCAAAGGTAAGAAGTGCTGCAACCCGTAATAGCATTTATTATATCTCCTATAATTAATTTTATTAAATTTAGCTGGTTATTTTACTTATAGAACCTTTGAAAATCAAGGTAAATGAATGTATTAATAAAGTAATGATGAATAATTACCTGATACTTTCATAAAAGTACTTCCAAATTTTACTTAACTCTAGTACCGCTTGAAACTGAATCGTCAACTGATAAAACTTTAAGTGTCCCCTCCTCATTCTCAACCGCCAATATCATTCCTTGAGATTCGTGACCCATTAGTTTTGCAGGTTTAAGATTTGCAACAATTATAACTTTTTTATTCAGTAATTCTTCAGCATTATAATTTTTTGCTATCCCTGCTATCACCTGTCTTTCTTCATTCCCCATCCTTACTTTCAGCTTCATCAGCTTTTCACTTTTTTCCAATTTCTCGGCCGCAATTATTTCAGCAACTTTTAACTGAGTTTTCATAAACTCATCGTATGAAACTAGCTCAATTTCTTTTTCCACTTTTTTATCTTCGTTTTTATCTAATTTTTCCATTTGCTTCTCAATTATTTCATCTTCTATTTTGGGGAAAATAATTTCCGCTTTGTTTAATTGATGACCTTCTTTTAAATTTTCATTTCCGCAATTATTCCAATCAGTTTTTTCAGTATTCAGCATTTTCAATATTTTTTCAGAAGAATGCGGAATAACCGGCAGCATTAATTCTGCTAAAGTATAAATAGCTTGAAGACATATATTTAAGGTAGTACCGCATTTACCTTTGTCAGTTTTTATGGATTTCCAAGGTTCAGAATCATTAAAATACTTGTTCCCCGCCCGAGCTAAATTCATTATTTCCAGAACGCCGTCTCGTATTTTATAAGATTCAAAGAGCTTAGAAACTTTTTCAGGATATTCGAAAATAACTTTTACCATATCCGAATCAATACTTTCAAGTTTTCCCTTTACAGGAACTTTACCTTCAAAATTTTTATGCACAAATGTAAACGTCCTGTTTACAAAATTGCCTAGGATATCTGCAAGTTCACTATTATTTCTTAACTGAAATTCTTTCCAATAAAAATCAGTATCTCTTGTTTCGGGAAGATTAGCAGCAAGCGTATATCTTAAAGGATCTGCAGGAAAAATATTTAGAAAATCAATTACATCAATTCCCCAATTTCGGCTTTTGGAAAACTTTTTACCCTCAAAATTCAGAAATTCATTTGCGGGAACATTCTGCGGCAATACATATTTCTCTTTCTCTCCGTCATTCCATGCCATTAACATTGCGGGAAAAACTATACAATGGAATACCACATTATCTTTACCAATAAAAGCAACGTACTTTGTTTCAGGATCCTGCCAATATTTTTTCCACAAATTTTTATCACCTTTTTGCAAAGACCACTCTTTTGTGGAAGAAATGTAACCCAGTACAGCTTCAAACCAAACGTATAAAACTTTACCTTCAGCAGAGTCTATTGGGACCTTAATTCCCCAGTCAAGGTCTCTGGTTACAGCACGATCTTCCAATCCATCTTTAAACCATCCCCGGCAGTATTGAAGAACATTCTCCTTCCACCCGAATTTTTCATTCATTTCCTTAATGTATTCTTCAAGTCTGGGCTGATATTTACCCAAAGGAAAATACCAATGCGAAGTTTCCTTTAAAACCGGAGTATGCCCGGTTATTTTACTTTTTGGATTTTTTAATTCTGTAGGTTGATAAAGAGTCCCGCAATTTTCACATTCATCGCTCCTGGCTTCTTCATATCCGCAATTCGGGCAGGTGCCTTCTACATATCTGTCAGGTAAAAACATTTTAGCTTTTTCATCATAAAACTGCATGGTCTTTTTTTCTGTTAGAATTCCTCTTTTATAGAATTCCAGAAAAAATTCTTTTCCGGTTTCATGATGTATTGGCAGGCTTGTTCTTGAATAATTGTCGAAACTAACTTCAAATTTTTCAAAAGCTTTTTTATTCAGTTCATGAAATCGATCAATTATTACTTTTGGTTTAACACCTTCTTTATCCGCACTTATGGTAATCGGAACTCCGTGTTCGTCCGAACCGCATATATAAATAATATCGCAGCCTTTTAATCTCTTATATCGAACGTAAATATCCGCCGGCAGGTAAGCTCCGCTAAGATGTCCTAGATGAATTGGACCATTTGCATAGGGAAGAGCAGCAGTGACTAAAATTTTCTCCTGAGACAAATTTTATCCGTATTTATTAAAAAATTGAATATAAATATACGGATTTTTTAGAAAGTAATTTAAGAGCGGAAATTATTATTGGGCCAAATTTTACCTATCCGGTAAATATTATTACCAATGGTAAGCTTTAAAAATCGATGGGCTGTTGTTTGAAACCGGGATTTACTTGGAAATTCAAAAATTTCGTCCTCAATAAAGAGGCTGCAAGTGATAAATCAAACAACAGCCCTAATATCGATCAAATTAGTCTCAAATAAAGTGCCGGAATATTTTTGCCAACCTAATCATCTTTTTTATTCAAAAATATAATCAGCACAATTTATTATCGTATCATTTTTGTAATTGTTTAGCCATTCGTTTCATACCGATACATTTTACAAATTGTTGTTTTACCGATAATTATCCACAATTCACCGATTTTTTATACGATGGTTATATTTTAAATATTATGTTTACTCTGAAAATAAACAGATTATTAAGAGGCAGAAAGATGGGAAACGAAAATAATTCATTTAATACTAGAGTTTTGCTCGGCATTTTATTGATTTTTGTAGGGGGAATGTACCTATTCAGCACTTTAGATTTAATTAATATAAATGTTCCTCACATCATTTTTTCTTTTCCATTTATATTAACCGTAATAGGCTTCATTATTATACTCAACTCCAGAAACAAATCTCTTGGAGTTATATTATTTATCTTAGGTATATTTTTTTTACTTCCAAGAATTTTTCCAGATATCGAATATAATAGTGATATAGTTTTTCCAATAATTATTATTGCATTAGGCCTTTATATCATCTTTAAAAGAAGTATAAATTGGAATCATTATAGAGGAAGATTCGATAAAAAGTTAGAAAAAGATTATCTCGAAGATGTTTCTATTTTCGGCGGTGGTACCAAAGTGATTAAGTCAGATAACTTTAAAGGCGGAAATGTAACAGCAATATTCGGCGGCTCTGAAATAGATCTATCTAAGTGCAGATTAGCAGAAGGCGAAAATATAATCGATGTACTTATGATTTTTGGCGGAACAACGCTTCTTGTTCCAATCGACTGGGATGTAAGAATTAATGTTACTCCTTTATTCGGTGGTTTTTCGCATAAATCAAGAAGAGACAACGAAACACCTTTTGATTCAACCAGAACATTAATAATTAAAGGTGTTGCAATTTTTGGCGGCGGTGAAGTAAAAGAAGTTCGTTATTAATATTATTTATTGAAATGCTCGTAAATCCAATTTTAAATAAGCCAAAAAATCTGGTTTTATACATCATATTTTGGCTGATAATAATTTCTTTAAACTTTCTATTACTATATCTTGGCTTTAGATTAAAACTGGAAACATCTTTAATTGACAGCCTTGTTTTCTATTCAATATTGGGAGCGCTAGGATTAAGTTATTGGTATCCTACAAAATATATTTCCCTTGAAGACAACAGAAAAGTTAGGTTTGTAATCAATCATTTAATCGGAGGAATAATTTCATCCGCAATATGGCTTGCCGCCGGATATTTTATCATCAATAATTTATTTAATTATACTGATGATTTTACCATTTTTTTTTCTAACTCTTTAATCGGCCAATTTATAATCGGTGCTTTATTTTATTACCTAATAACTTCCTATTATTATTTATTTATTTATTATAACAACCTTCAAAAGAAAATTGCCAATGAGGCTGAGTTAAAAAATCTTATTACACAGGCAGAACTGAAAACATTGAAATTTCAGATAAACCCGCATTTTATTTTTAATAGTCTTAATTCCATGAGCGCTTTAACTACTATAAATCCAGATAAAGCAAGAGAAATGATTTTAAAGCTTGCTGATTTTCTTCGCTTTACACTTGCCAATAATGATAAACAGCAAAATACTCTTGGCGAAGAATTAAAGAATATACGGCTTTATTTAGACATTGAAAAAATCCGTTTCGAAGACAAGTTTGAGTTCATAGAAAATATTGACAAGGGTTGTTTAGACTGCAAAATTCCAAATATGATATTACAGCCGCTTTTTGAAAACGTGATTAAGCATGCCGTTTATGATGCTTTGGAACCGGTTAAATTAAATTTATCATGCAAAAAAGCTGATAACTCACTTAAGATTATACTCGAAAATAATTTTGAAACCGAAAGTTCAGCAAATAAAAATGCGGGAATAGGAATAAAGAATATTCAGAACAGATTAAAATTAATGTATGGCCAGCAGAATTTAATTGAAATAAAAAAAGAAAATAATGTTTTCAAAGTAACCTTAATTATTCCCAATTAGAATTCAGAAAATCAGTGGAATTCCTATATAATAGTAACTAAATTATTATCGTAATTTTGGGAAACTCACAAAAGATGGCGAAACAATTTAAAGCTTTAATAATTGATGATGAAAATCTTGCGCGTGAGATAATAAAAAAATATTTGGAAGATCGTGATGATATTCTTATTGTGGGAGAATGTTCGAATGGCTTTGAAGGCATAAAAAAGATAAATAAAGAACATCCGGATATAATTTTACTTGATATACAGATGCCAAAAATAAACGGTTTTGAAATGCTGGAACTTCTTGAAGAAATTCCTGTCATCATATTTACAACCGCTTTTGATCAGTATGCATTAAAAGCATTCGAGGTGAATGCTGCAGATTATCTTTTAAAACCTTTTTCAAAAGATAGATTTAACGAAGCTCTTGAAAAAGCTTTCCTTTATTTAAAGGATAAAACAAAGCAATCCGGTTTAATAAAAAATTTGATTGATCATAACGAAAAGAGACAAGAATTCCTTGAAAGAATAATTACAAAAGATGGTACAAAAATTTCCATTATACCAACTGAAAACATAAAATATTTGGAAGCACAAGATGATTATGTCTTAATTTATTCGGATGAAGGTAAATTTCTTAAACAAAAAACAATGAAATATTTTGAAGAACATCTTAACCCCAATAATTTTGTCAGGCTTCATCGTTCTTATATCGCTTCGGTTAAAAGAATAAAAAAAATTGAATTAATGGCAAAGGAAAGCTACCAGGTAATACTTGATGATAAAACGGCTTTGCCGGTCAGCAAAACCGGTTACAATAAATTGAAAGAAATACTCAGTTAATTAAAAAAAAGAAAATTTATTAAAGTTTGAATCTTTTTAATTCAAAGGATATATTTGATATCAATTTCAAAATGTAGGAAAAATAATGCAGTTAGATAAAGACCTTCGGTCAATTCAAGAAGCCAGAGATTTGGCTCAATTGGCAAAAGATGCTCAAATGGAATTCCAGCATTTCAGCCAGGAGCAAGTTGATAAAGTTATTAAAGCAATGGCGGAAGCCGGTTACAATGAGTCGGAAAGACTTGCAAAATTAGCATGCGAAGAAAGCGGTTTTGGAAAGTGGCAGGACAAAACTATAAAGAACCAATTCTCCACAAAGAATGTTTATGAATCCATTAAAGATTTAAAATCTGTGGGAGTAATTGCAAGTGAAGCCAATGGAAAAGTAATTAAAATTGCAGTGCCAATGGGAGTTGTGTGCGCTTTAATTCCTTCTACAAACCCGACTTCAACTGCGATGTTCAAAGCATTAATTTCTTTAAAATGCCGCAACGGAATTGTTGCCAGCCCGCATCCCAGAACTGCTAAATGTACTGCTGAAGCTTTAAATGTTTTATCTCAAGCTGCTGAAAAAGCAGGTGCGCCAAAAGGAATAATTCAATGCATGAGCAATTCAACAATTGAAGGCACAGAAGAATTAATGAAAAACAAAAACATAGCTGTAATTTTAGCAACCGGAAGTAATCCGATGGTAAAAGCAGCTTACAGTTCCGGCAAACCTGCATATGGAGTTGGCTCAGGTAATGTTCCGGCTTTTATTGAAAAAACAGCAGATTATAAAAAAGCCGTTGCAGACATTATTTACGGAACAACTTTCGATAACGGAACTCTCTGTTCATCGGAACAGGCAATGATTGTTGATCGTCCTTTGCGCGAAAAGGTTATTGAAGAAGCAAAAGCTTTAGGAGCTTATTTTGTTAATGAAGAAGAAAAACAGAAATTAGGAAAAGCAATTCAAACAGACTTTAGAATAAATCCTGCAATTGTTGGACAGCCGGCAACGTTTATTGCTAATTATGCCGGTTTCTCAGTCCCTGAAGATACAAAAGTTTTAATCGCAGAATGTTCGGGTGTAGGAAAAAAGGACCCTCTTTCTATGGAAAAACTTTCCCCGATTTTAGCTTTTTATACTGTGGACGGATGGCTGGATGGCTGCCATAAATGTATAGAACTTTTGCAATTCGGCGGAATCGGACATACGATGGCAATACATTCTAATGATCAGGATGTTATTATGAAATTTGCTATTGAGAAGCCTGCTTTCAGAATTCTTGTTAACACAGTTGCCTCAATAGGTGCTGTTGGCTACACAACTGCATTATCACCATCAATGACATTAGGTCCAGGAACTTTGGGAGGATCAATAATTTCAGATAACCTAACTGCAAAACATTTAATGAATATAAAAAGCTTGGCTTTTGAAACTAGTCCGATAAATAAAGGGCAAACTTTAACTTCATTTAAAAATCAATCTATTTCTACTGTATATTCTCCACAAGAAAGTTTTATGCACGAAATTGAAGAGCGATTGAAAGCAAGAGCAGGAAATTTACCTTTAAAAGAATCATATCACCATAAAAAAGAAAACGTTTTAATACAAGAAACGTCTAAATCTAAAAAACCTAAATCTTACGGAAACGGTATTTCGGAAGAAGAAATACAAAAAATTATCAAGGAGTTCAAGAAGGGGTAAATGCTCTTAATTTATTCATGAAACCTTGTTGAACTATGAATGAAAATATTCTGATTGTAGATGATGAGAAAGACATTCGCGAATCACTCTCCACAGTACTTCAGACAGAGGGCTACATATGTGCCGAAGCAGAAGATGGTGAAAAAGCAATTGAAAAACTCGAAAGCTCTAATTACGATATTGTAATTACAGATATTGTAATGCCCAATTTAGACGGGATGAAACTACTTGAAAAAGCAATCCAAATTTCTCCGGATACTCTTATTGTTTTGATGACGGCCTATGCCTCGATTGAAACCGCAGTCAGTGCGCTACGCAAAGGTGCAACTGATTACCTTTTAAAACCAATTGAGTTTGATGAAGTCATTATGCGGGTAAAACAATTACTAAAACAAAAGCAATTAATACTCGAAAATAAATTATTAAAACAGCAAATTGATAAACGCTTTGATTTCAACAATATCATCGGACAAAGTCAATCTATGCAGGAAATTTATGCGATGATAAAACAAATTAGTACTGCCCCTACAAATGTGCTTATTACAGGAGCATCAGGCACGGGAAAAGAGTTAGTTGCACGGGCGATTCATAATAACAGCAATAGATCTGATCAACCTTTTATTCCTGTTAACTGCGGTGCAATACCTGAAAATCTTTATGAATCAGAATTATTCGGTTATAAAAAAGGATCTTTCACCGGAGCAAATACTGATCGTGATGGATTATTTAAAGCGGCTAATACCGGTACTCTTTTTCTCGATGAAGTAGGTGAATTACCAGAAAGTGTTCAGGTCAAATTGCTCAGAGTATTGCAAGAAAAAGAAATCAGGCCGGTAGGATCAAATACTGTTATAAAAATTGACGTGAGAATTTTAGCAGCTACAAATAAAAATCTTTATGCTGAAGTTCAAGAAAAAAAATTTAGAGAGGATTTATATTACAGGCTGAATGTTATAGAGCTCAAACTCCCAACATTAACCGAAAGAAAAGAAGACATACCACTTCTAGTCAATCATTTTATTAAAAGGTTTAATGAAGAGCTTAACAAAAACATAAAAGGTATAGATAATGAAGTAATGAGGACATTTCTTCAATATGAATGGAAAGGTAATCTTAGAGAACTTGAGAATATGATTGAAAGAGCCGTTCTACTTTGTGAAACGGATTACATTACCATAAAAGCGCTACCTCCGTACATGCATGTAAAAAACAAAAGAACAGATAGCTTTAATAACTTGCCAGATAATTTAGCCGAGGCACTTGAGATAATAGAAAAACAGCATATTACCAAAATCTTAAAAGAATTTGATTGGAATCGCATAGAAGCCGCACAAAGATTAGGAATAGATACCTCAACCCTTTATCGCAAGATGATTAAACTTTCAATAAAACCGGACTAATAATTTTTACATAAAATTAATTATAAGTAAAAAAAGAAGCCGCAATAGTATCAATCTATTTTAACAAACAAATTATGAGGATAATTTCAGAAGATCATTTATTTATTTTGATACTATGCGACTTTTTCGATGGAGGTGTTAGTGACCAAAATTATTGCCCCGTTCATTTCTGAACGGGGATTTAATATGCGACAGCTCCTTACACTATTTCACAATTAACTATACTGTCCGCAAAATAAAATCGATTAAATATTCTAAGCTGAACCATTCAATTATTAAATTACTTCGCCAATAATACATCATCATTAGTGATGCTTTTAATTTTATTTCTCTGCGTCGCAAGCAGATCAAAGTGCACAACAAGTTTATCATGTGCATGAATGAGGCCGAAAAAATGAGATGGTGGAATAATTCCGTAATTTAACATTGAAAGTGGTTTACTTCCTACTAACCTGTAATTACCACTAGGCAGTTTTTCAACTTGCATTTTTATATTAACTAAATTCTTCTCACCGGCAATATAAAGATATCCTTTAGTGTCAAGTGTAAACCATCCAGATAGAGAGTCGGGATGGGAAGAAAGATGAGCATCCAGCAATTCATATTTAATCATAGGGTACTTATCAGCCTTCATTGCATGGTACATATCAGCATTCATCAAACTCCGACCACAATCTAAGCTGTGCACTAAAACGGAAACGATAACTGTATCATCAGAAGAAGGAGATTTCACTTGAAGACCCTGTTCAATATCCGCATAACCATTAACAAAATGTGACTTACAAGTAAAACTGTCAATATTAGAAGTTCCGTCAATCCAAAGCTTACTGCCTGGCAGAGTTACATAACGTAATTCATCTTTACCTTGGCCAAATACTTTCGCATTAAGAGTAGAAATCAAAATAATGCTGATAACAAGTAGAATGAATTTAACTTTCTGCTGCATCTTCTTCCCATTCCCTTTTATCAGTTTGGAGTTACTTTTAAAAATATTTTTATCGACTCGTGTATACATTACTAATTTTTTATTTAATAATATATGATTTAGATTCGTCATGATGATTTAGTTCACATATTTTTAGTTGTTCATTGTTGATAATACCAAACCAAAATGTACTACAACTGCATAACCTGTTCCGGTCGTTCCGAATAACATTGTAGGAGGATCGGCTCCGAAATCAGTCATTTTTAAAGTTGTTTCACCTTTGAAATGTAAATCGCAGTCTTTTCCTATATAACCATCAACAGGCATTTCAATTACTTTGTTTTTGCCGGCAATTCTTAAATTTCCAGTAGTTATAAATTTACCAGGATCATCAGGATTATCTGACAATTTACCACTCTCAACTGATTTTAATTCATAAGTAATATCGGGGGTTTTATTGGTCTTAATTACTTCATCCATATTGCCATTCATTGAACTCTTGTCGGCATCTAACTTCTTAACAGGAATTACAACTTTCATTTCAGACATATTATCAAGTTCGGTTTTTGCCTCACCGTTTTCTTCTACTTTATTCAGTACTAAATATCCGCTAACTTCTTTTGCATTTATCGTAAAATTATGAAAAGTAGAAGTTCCACCAATACAAAGTTTACTTTGCGGTAAAATATTGTACTTAACATCCGTATTTGCCTGGGCATATGCACTTACAATAAATCCGCCGGCTAAAAAACCAATCAATATAAAATTTTTAATAATCTTCATTTCAAACTCACCTTTGATTTTTCAATAAATGTGCCGAATGCCTTTATGTCTAATTATATCTATTTGACTTATAATTCTTCCGATTAGATGTAATTCTATTTTCTATGATTCATTATCAGTGTGCAAAACTGCATGATTTCTGTTCTAGCTACCTTGCAAAGTTGCATAAATAACTTTTTTAATTTGTCTCAAGCTTTTAATAATAACAAAATATTTAGTTTTTTATTCACCTAATAACAGATAAATATAGATCACGCGCGAAAAATTATATTCAATAGCAAGTAAAGACATTTGGCACTCTACTTGGATATTGAAATTATTAATAATTAAAGTTCCAATTAAAAAAATTATTGTGAAAAAAAATTTTACAGGATTTTTGATAAGAGTTGAATGATGTTTGAGTCCATATTTGATTATAGAATTATATTTGATTTGATGAATGAGTTAATATTTATTCTTGATGAAGAATTAAATATTAGAGAAAATAATAAGGCTTCATTAGAAAAGTTAGGAATGGGATTTGACTCTTTTAAGAGAAAGAATATTAAGATTATTTTGAAAGGGAAATTTTGGAAATCATTTAAAAAGAATTTGGATTTAACCGGCGAATTGGAAACTTCCGATGTCCCATTCACTTTATCAAATGGAGAAAAAATTGAAACAGATGTCCACGCGGTAAAAATTGAATCCGGTAAATCCAACTGGATTATTTTAGTGTTAAAGGACATAACCAATGAGAAAAAGGAGAAATTAGAGCTTCTTAGGTTTTCAAAAGCTATTCATTATGCAGCAAACCCGATTCAGATTACTGATGTCGAAGGCAAAATGGTTTATGTAAATCCGGCATTTGAAAAATCAAGCGGTTACACCAAGCAAGAATTGTTAGGTCAGAATCCAAAATTAATAAGCAGCAATAAATTGCCGAAAGAATTTTGGGAAAAAGTATGGAATAAAATTTTATCCGGTAAAGTCTGGGCAGGACAGATAGAAAATAGAAGAAAAAACGGAACACCAATATATGCTGATTCAATTATTTCTCCCATTCTTGATTCTGAAGGGTCAATTGAAGGTTTTTTAAGCGTCCATAATGATATTTCTGACAATAAATTATTAGAGCATGATTTGGCATGTTACCAAAGATTAGGCAGCATAGGAACACTCGCAGCCGGAATTGCACATGAAATCGGAAATCCTGTGACATCAATTTCATCAATTGCTCAGCTTCTTCAAAGAACATCCACTGATGAATCTACAATTGAAAAACTAAATCTGATTAGAAATCAAATAAACAGAATTTCAAATATACTCCGTCAACTTGTAGACTTTTCCCGGCCAACTATAAATGGAAATCATCATATTGAAATTAATAGTGTTCTAAAAAGTGCAATTAATATGGTTAAAATGGGGAAAGATGAAAATGGAATTGAATTTTTAACCGACCTGACTCCTGATATTCCCAAAATAACTTTAGCAACAGATCAGCTTATGTTAGTCTTTATAAATCTTCTTCAAAATGCTGCTGATGCAATCGGCACTAAATCCGGTCGAATTTTAATCATAACACAAAAATTTATTGAACATCTGGAAATTATAATTAAAGATTCCGGAATGGGAATTCCTCAGGACAATTTTAATAAAATTTTTGAACCTTTCTTTTCCACTAAAAAAATGGCTAAAAGAATCGGGCTGGGATTGTGGATAAGTTACGGTATTATAAGAAACTTAGGCGGAGATATATTGGTTGAGAGCGAAACAGGAAAAGGGAGCACTTTTAAAATTCTCTTACCATTAAAAAGTAGTTAATCAAAATTTTAATCGAATGTTTTTACCGAAAAATTTTGAGGTCATACTCTCCATTTTAAAACAAAGCAAGTTTGAGTAATACTAATCGGTAAGTCAACTATACCTATAAAATCCGAGTTTTAAAAGGATCTAAAGCTTGTTTCTTTTTTATCCAATCTTCCGCTAATCCGTATTAAATTATTATTTTACATTGATTTATAAAATATCACCTGTTTAGGCTATTGATTTAATGTTTAATCAAAATAAATTTAAATATATAATTTTAATTTGTATTTAAATCGGGCACAGGGCAAAAGGGAAAGTTGGTTTTTAACTAAAATTAAAAGCTAAACACTGAATCGGATTAAACATTTAAAGCAGTTGGTAAGGTGGAAATAACGGGATTGAAGCGCTAGAGCAATAGGGTGGCGATACTAAATCCGACAGCGGGGGGTTTGTATCTTGGTCTATTTGTTCAATTTCCGGCCACCGCCAACTACTTTAATTTTAAGTATTTCTGCATTTTTTAATGTTCAACAATTCTAAATAGATTTATTAATTTAGGTTCTTATCAAAAAAAAATGCTGCTCAATTTTAGAGCAGCATCTAAATTCACCTTACAACAGAATTAGATAATAAAATTATTTACCGGTCTTCAATTTATCCAAAACTTTAAAGGTAATGTCCATAGAAGGTTCAGCGTACCAAATAGTCTGAAGTTGTTCATTCTTCTCTAAAACCAATTGAATGCCTTCCTGCTTTGCTACTTCTTCAACTACTTTCTTTATCTTGGCAACAACCGGATCCATCAAATTTTTATTCATCTGAGCAATATCGCCATTAGCATCCAGTTTTCCTCTAAGTGTGTTATAATCATTTTCCATACCCATTATTTTCTGCTGTGCTTCTTTTTTCTTTGCATCAGTCATCATACTTGCCTGCTTTTGGTAAGTTGCTAATGTCTGTTGATATAGTTGTTGTAAACTGTCTATTTGAGATTTAACGTTATCAACTGCAGATTGAATCTCTCCCTGAGCCTTAATAGCTTCGGGCATTTGTTTTAATATTGTCTGCGAATCAATGTATCCGATTTTGGTTACTTTCTGGGCTAAAAGTGAACTGCAGCCAAATAAAATTAAAACCAAAACAGCAACTAAGTTTTTTTTCACGTTTTCTTCCTCTCTATTAGTAATTATTATTTGATTAAAACCTATTTAATCATCAATACCATATTTCTACAAAAAATAAATAAAATAATCATATAAAATAATACCTGGCATTGCTGATTCCAAATAAATAATTAGGCTTTTCCACCTTGCGAATATTCTCTAAGTTACCTTTACAGCCGGATTTTAGACTTTTCATTCTCCGGTAAATTAACATTATATAATAACAAGTTTTAAGAAAATTTGTTCCAGCGAAGAATTCTTTGAAAAATGATTTTATTATTTCACACTTTAGAAATTAATGTCCGTTGTATTTTATTGCACATGATTCATTTTTTATTATTAATAAAATATTTCACTTTGTTATCTTTATAAAATAAATTTCAATCTTTTCATGAATTTAATAGAGTAATAAATTATGAAAACTTACCATACCATCAGCCGGCTTTTTGTCTTAATAACTCTGTTTATATTTTTGCCTATTGCTTTGAAGGCACAAGAAAAAGCAACTTATAAAAGCCTTCAAGAAGCCATTAGAGCTTCAAGGACATTAGCTGGTAAATCCGGCCCTAAAAGTCTTAATTGGATTAATAACGGGAATCAGTATTCTTATACAATTCATAACCCTGACACTAAAAGAGATGAAATTCGTTCGTACGATCCTTCGACCGGCAAAGATAATCTTATCTTTGATGCAGTTGGTCTGACTTTCCCTGATACAAATAAAGCATTCGAATATAAATCATTTAAGTGGGCAAACGATTCAAAACATTTATTATTTGAATCAAATTTCCGAAAGATTTATCGACGCTCCGGAATCTCCGATTATTATGTTTATTCCCTCAATAATAAGAAATTAAAAGTTGCTGCCAAGAATGCCAGAACTGCAGAACTTTCACCCGATGGATCTATGGTTGGTTATGAAAGAGATGGTAATATGTATGTTTATAATTTTGCTTCTAAAAACGAAACTCAATTAACTAACGATGCAGGAGGAAATGTTTTCAACGGTCATTACGATTGGGTTTATGAAGAAGAATTTGGACAGGCACAGGCATGGAACTGGTCGCCGGACAGCAAGTACATTGCTTACTGGCAGTTTGATGAAACCGGAGTACCGATTGTTCAGCTGACAAATTATGAAGGTACACATCCTAAATATGAAAAAATTCCTATCCCTCAGCCTGGTGATCAGAATCCAAAAGTAAAGATTGGCGTGTTGGATGTAAAAACACATAAAAACATATGGTTAAATACCGGTATAGAGGGAGATTATTATATCCCCAGACTATACTGGACTAGCGAACCAAATACACTTGCAATGATGGTTCTTAATCGTGCACAAAATGATATGAAATTATTTTTCTTTAATGTTGTTACCGGTGAACATCGATTAGTAATGGAAGAAAAAAACGATACATGGGTTGCAATTTTTAATTTTTACACGAATGTAAACGATATGATGTTTTACCCGGAAAAAACTCACGAATTTTTCTGGATTTCTGACAGAAGCGGGTATTATCAAATATACCGTTACAATTATGATGGTAAATTATTGAACCGTGTTACTAACGGAAACTGGGATGTAATAAAAGTACTCGGTATAAATCCGGATACTAAAACAATTTATTATACATCTGCTGAAGCATCACCTCTAGAAGAACAACTTTATTCAATTCGATTTGACGGTTCTCAGAAAGAACAACTTTCAAAAGTTCCCGGCTTTCATCAATTTGATATGTCACCAAATACAAAGTATTATATCGATACTTATTCAAATATAAAGCAGCCAAAGCAAGTTGAACTGTGGAATACAAATGGCAAAATGATTAAAAAACTTGAAGATAATAAATCAGTATCAGAGTTTCTTAAAACACATGAGTATTCACCAACTGAACTTTTTAGTTTTACAACTTCAGATGGTGTAAAGCTTGACTGCTCAATGATAAAACCTTTTAATTTTGATGCTTCAAAAAAGTATCCGGTTATCCTTTCGATTTACGGAGGTCCGGAATCGCATTCTGTTTACAATGCATTCAATGCATCAGGCTGGGATCAGTACCTGGCTCAACAAGGTTACATAATAGTTGATGTTAATAACCGCGGCAACGCTAACTATGGCAGTGCCTTCGAAAAAATAGTATACAAACAATTAGGTAAATGGGAAAGTAACGACTTTGTTGAAACGGCGAAATATCTTAAAACTCTTCCATACGTTGATGCAAAAAATATGGCAATAATGGGCACAAGCTACGGCGGTTACAGTACAACTTACACTATGGTTACTCACCCCGGCGTTTTTAAACTTGGTATTGCAAATTCCCCGGTAACAGATTGGCGTTTATATGACGATATATATACCGAACGTTATATGGGCCTTCTCAAAGATAATGAAGAGGGCTACAATAAAAGCTCGGTAATGACTTATGCCGATAGCCTTCAAGGGAGACTATTGCTTGTTCATTCAACGATGGATGACAACGTTCATGTTAGAAATACAATGCAGCTTTTAACAGCTTTAACGAATGCCGGTAAAGATGTAGACTTACGCATTTATCCTCCAGGGGCTCATGGAGCAGCTTATAGTTTTGCAAGTTATGTACTAATGTTAAAAGTGTACGACCATTATTTAAATCGATATTTGAAAGCGGACTGCAATCAACCCGAAATAAATTAATAGTTATATTATATGTATGCATGAATGAATGGATTTCATTCCGACAATTTTTTGAAAAAACTTCATTCATGCAAACATGAAGCGTAATGAATAAAGTTGTTATTTTGATTTATCATTTGTGTAAGCGAAAACTAATTCTTGATACAACCACAAGTTTGCTTTATCCTCAATTCCTTCTAATATTTTCATTATATACTTCTAATACGAATTAAATATTTTTAAAATTATTCTTATCTTTGGCTTTGGAAATTTCCTGCCTCAAATTAAAAGGAGAATAAAATGAAGTACATCTATATTTTAGTTTTAATAATAATCACAATCTGTTCCGGGTGTAAACCGAACGGCCCGGTTAATAATGAAGCAAAGGAAGTAAAGATGCTAAAAGAGAAAATTGCACAGTTTGTGCCAGTAGAAATTAAATATGATTCTGCTCAGTTAAACGAAAAACAAAAAATGATTTTAAAAAATCTTTATTTTGCGTCAAAGGTAATGGATACAATTTATCTCGATCAGGTTTATGCGAAAAATCTAGAAATAATGAAACAGCTGCAATCGTCCGATAATGAAATTAGTAAACTTGAGTTTAAATATTTTAACATTATGGGCGGTCCCTTCGATCGGCTTGATAATGATAAGCCTTTTGTCGGGACAGAAAGCAAACCTCTTGGCTCTAATTTTTACCCTTCTGATATGACCAAAGATGAATTTACTAACTGGCTAAAATCTAATCCTCAAGATGAACAAAGCTTTACGTCTAACTTTACAGTAATTAGAAAAGATGATAAAAAATTTGTAGCCCTTCCTTATTCAAAATTTTATCAGCCTCAGATTAGCGAGGCTGCAGATTATCTTCGTAAGGCCGCTAAATATTCAGATAATTCATCTCTGAAAAGGTTTTTAGAACTTAGGGCAGATGCATTTGAAAGCAATGATTATTTTAAAAGTGATTTGGCATGGATGGATCTGAAAGATAATGAAATTGAAACAGTCATCGGTCCATACGAAGTATATGAAGACGGGTTATTTAATTATAAAGCTTCTTTTGAAAGTTTTGTATCTATAAAAGATCCGGCAGAGACAGCTTTGCTTAAAAAATTTGCCGGATATTTAAATCAAATTGAAGATCATCTTCCTATCGATAAAAAGTATAAAAAGGAAAAACGGGGTTCGGAATCCCCTATTGTTGTTGTTAATGAAGTGTATACAGGAGGAGAAGCAAAATATGGGGTTCAAACTTTAGCATTTAATTTACCTAATGACGAGAGAGTACGTCAAGCAAAAGGTTCTAAAAAAGTTATGCTGAAAAATGTGCATGAGGCAAAATTTGAAAAACTGCTCATTCCTATTGCAAACATAGTTCTTGAAAAGGAGCAGCTGCCTTTTGTCACTTTTAACGGTTTCTTTAACCATACTTTGATGCATGAAATTTCTCACGGAGTTGGGCCCGGTATTATTACTATTGATGGTGTTAAAACGACAGTTCAAAAAGAACTGAAGGAAACTTACTCCACACTTGAAGAATGTAAAGCGGACATTTTAGGCATATACAATAATGAATTCCTTACTGAAAAAGGTGTTTACACAAAAAACTTTACTATAGAAAATTATGTAACATTCTTAGCCGGGATATTTAGATCAATACGATTCGGAATTAATGAAGCGCATGGAGGAGGTAATGCAATTATCTATAATTATCTGCTTGAGCACGGTGGTTATGAATATGATGCTACTACTCAAAAAGTAAAAGTTAATTTTAATAAGCTTTATCCAGCTCTTAAAGAATTAACACATACAGTCCTGATGATTCAGGCAACCGGCAATTATAATGAAGCTAAAGACTTCATGACTAAGTACGATGTAATGTCTCCATCGATGGAAATATTAAGAGAGAAATTAAAGGATTTGCCGGTAGATATTTATCCGGTTTATCAAATTGAAAAGGAATACAATTAACATAGCAGTAAAATTAAGGAACCTTTGTTAAATGAACTTTACCCGGAATCTTTTTTCCAATAATAGATTCCGGGATAATACCATAAAGCTAATTTTAATTTGATTTCCTATCATTCATCTTTCACAATTTCAATGCTTCCCTTTTCGGGAATTTCAATTGAGTATGTTTTATTACTTGTATTCTTCAACGAAATATCCCTTAACCACGGATTATAAAATTTTAAAATTTTATAATTAATCCCGTGGTTAATTGCAAAATCAGCCCAGTCTTTAACAGGTGATTTAACTTCAACATTAAAAGTTTTTAAAGGTTTATAAAGCTCGTCCGACTTTAAATAATAGCCATACTCTTCAGGATTTGTAAGTATTTGTTTAAAAGCAATAATTCTTGGAATATACCGAGATGTTTCATCGCTAAGAACCAGGTTATAATAATTAGATGCCTTTTGTTTTTCAAGTTGTTTCTCAAGTCCGTTTGTACCCATATTAAAAGATGCTGCAGCAAGAGTCCAGTTATTAAATTCCTTATGCGCAGCTTGAAAGTACCTGCATGCCGCTTCAGTGGACTTCTCTATATTATACCTTTCATCTACCTGATTATTCACTTCAAGGCCAAACTTTTTTGCTACCTCTTCTGTAAATTGCCAGTAGCCTACTGCTCCTGCAGACGAGACTGCATTTGTGAGATTACTTTCAGCAACAGGCACATATTTAAAATCATCTGGAATATTATATCTCTTTAAAATAGGTTCGATCACCGGGAACCATCTGTTAGCTCTTTTTAATGCTAAAATAGTTGATGCATGCCAATAAGTATTAACAAGAAATTCTCTTTGGACTCTTTCCTTAACTTCAAAATTATACATTGGCACTGATTCACCGGCAAAATTTAAGTTATCCGGTATTTTGGGCAAAACAACTTCACTAATTTCCGATGAATTATTATCTATATTTTTAGATTTGTTGTTTTGATTCGTTTTATATGTTCCATAGACTATTAGAATCAACATTCCTATAGTAAAGCCGATTAAAAAATAAGAGTAATTTGAATCTAAAAATTTTTTCTTTTGCGGTGCATTTTCCATCAATAAAAACCTTTTCTTTTATATATAGAAATATAAATAAATTAAATACAACTCGAAGTTAAGAAAGTGATGTGTAATTGAATTTTAAAAATCATAATTTACTTTTATCCATTAAGCATAAAAATTAATTCCTATTATTACGTTTTTCCTTTTTTTTACATAAATTGATCAAAGAATAATTCTATTTTTACAAATGGGGTAAAAATGGGAGCAGACAAAAAAAATTTATTTCTTACTCTTCTCAAATTAAAATCATATTTAGCAAGTATGATTGATGAACAATCAGAGCTTTATAATAATTTTAATTATTCAAGAGAATATCTGGAGAGGCGATACCCGGATAAAAGCCAAGTTATTCTAAATCTGCTAGAAGAAAATGGAATCTGTACGGATGCAGAAATAAACTTTGATGATAAAATTATTTATAAGTTTCGTGCAATTGCAAATAAATCTGAAGTTCACGTAGACCTTTTAAGTTTGTTAGATAAGCTTGAGATTGAAGCAAAAGATATTATAAAAAATGACGGCGCAAGGTTGTCTTTTATTTCTAAGCGCGAAAAAAGACTGTCGGAAATATTGGATTCTTTATTTCAATTAGCTACAAATTGGGCTGTCCTTAAAGAACTTGAAGATAAAATTGATGATTATTCAATATTGGATGAAGAAGACCTGATCCGGCCTGACGAGGAGAAAAACCTAAACACATTGGATGACACAACTTTTAAAGCCTTCTCAATTTTATCCGATCTTACTAAAAAGTACATTCAAAAATTAACGGATTTTTATTTTACTTACGGCGGGGATGTTGCATTAAAAGAATTTGTTCAGGAATTGGATAATGTTAAAAAAAGTGTTGTAAAGAAATATTCCGAGCTGTATAAGAGACATGGACTGGATGCCGATTGGATTGAAAAGTTAATTGAATGAAAATTTGATGGATTAAATTTCAGATATTCCGTTTCAACATCTAACGACGTGAAACGGAATACCCAATAAAATTATCCTAAGTAGGTCTTTAAATTTTGACTTCTTGAAGGATGTCTTAACGATCGCAAAGCTTTTTCTTTTATCTGTCTAACTCTTTCTCTCGTCAAATTAAATCTTTCACCGATTTCTTCCAAAGTTGCAGAATGCTCGCTGTTGATTCCGAAATAAAGTCTTAATACACTTGCTTCTCTTTCGCTTAAAGTAGAAAGTACACTTTCAACTTCGGCCTTTAATGATTCCTGCATAAGCTTTACATCCGGTGCCGGCTGCTGATCGTTGGGAAGAACATCAATTAAACTGTTCTTGTCATCATCACCTGAAAAAGGTGCATCCATTGAGACATGCCTACCGTATAATTGAAGTGTATCGCTTACTTCATCTGTTTTCATATCAAGTTCTTCTGCAAGTTCAGATGCACTAGGCTTTCGCTCGAATTCTTGTTCTAATTTGGAGTAAGCTTTACCAAGTTTATTCAAAGTACCAACACGGTTTAAAGGCAGTCTAACCATCCTCGATTGTTCTGCAATTGCCTGCATAATTGACTGTCTTATCCACCATACTGCGTAGGAGATAAATTTAAATCCTCTTGTCTCGTCAAATCTTTCTGCGGCTTTAATTAAGCCTAAGTTACCTTCGTTTATTAAATCTCCCAGTGATAATCCCTGGTTCTGAAACTGTTTTGCTACACTAACTACAAAGCGTAGATTTGCCTTTGTTAAGGCTTCAAGGGCTAGTCTGTCCCCTTTCTTTATCCTCTTCGCTAATTCTATTTCCCGTTCCGGAGTGATTAAATCAACTTTCCCAATCTCTAACAAATACTGATCTAAAGACTTACTTTCACGGTTGGTGAATTGCTTTGTTATTTTCAATTTACCCAGCTCCTAAATGTTATTTTAATTTTATAAAAGAATGTCTTGCAATTTGCGAAAATTTTCCAAATGACAAATATAAGCAATAATATAAAAGAAAAGTAAGGCAAAAAAAGGACTACTTTTCAATCCATCTTATTTTTTGCATCCGTGTCCCTGCTTATACTTAATATATCTTTAATTGTACAACCCTCATAATTGAGAAAATACTTTAACATGAGATGTTAACCTCTTAAAATAAAATCGATTATGAACAGCTATATTTACTCTATGGTTGTTCCTTATATTCTGATACTTAACTTGTGCTTAATATCATATCTGAAATATTATCCAAAATGCTTCTAATTTATATGTATTAGATTATCCTCAGCTCTAAAAGTTCCACAAAAAATTAGAAAAATCTTATAAAATGATCATCATTTTCTGATTTTAAAGGGTAAAAATTCTTTCTATTATTTAACACAATGATTGCTTTAAGCAATAACCTATCCATTGGAGTATTAACAAAAATTACATTCTCCCCTTAAAATTCCAAAGATGTCTGATTCGGTTTCTTTTTTTTCTTTTTGGATTTATGATCTTTTAAAAATTCGCCGAAATCTTCCTGTGAAATAATGTATATTTTTCCAACCTGGGTTGCTTTAAGTTTTCCCGCTTTGATATAATATAGCACAGAGGAGCGGCTCAGTTTCAATAATTTGGCAACCTCCATAACACTAAAAAATTCTTTCATTATGGTCACCCCGTAATTAAAGTTATTTTTACCATATTAGTAATCTAACTCTACCGAATTTATTAAATAAGATAACCTTTTTTCGGAATATGTTAAACAATTTTTTTTAATTATTTTATAAATTGGAAAAGATGGAAGAATTAGAAAATTTAGATTATGAATCTTAATTTCATAAAATAAAATTCAAAGAATATCTTTAAATAATCATTCTTTTATAATTTCAAAAAAACGCATCAAAATTTTAAACTCCATCAAAACTTATCGAACAGCGCAACAAGATTCTCAAATATTTCACTTAAATAATAAAATAAATTACTTATTTTTGCTTGCTAATAATTTTATGTTCGTTTTTCTTAAATAATTTTCATGAGCCCGGATTGCCTCTAAGATATAACTCAATACTAGTGTTAGTAATTTTCATCACGCTTAGTGTTAATGCATTTTCCCAGGATCTTCCTCCAATTAATATTCCATGCGCTTCTTATGCAGTTACATCAGACGGGCATCTGCTTGGATATTATGGTGAAAAAGATAGAGTTGATATAAAAAGCACTAGTAATGTTTCGAAGTATGTTATCTTATGCTTAATTGCTACAGAGGATAGGGATTTTTATAACCACGATGGAGTATCGGTTAAGGGAATTATCAGGGGCATATTCAAAACTATCACCGGACGAATTGAAGGCGGAAGCACGATAACAATGCAGCTTGCACGTAATTTATTTCTTACTAACGAACGTACAATAACTAGAAAAATTGAAGAAATAGATTTAGCCCGTAAGCTGGAGAAAAAATTTACTAAAGATGAAATTCTATTAATGTACCTTAACACTGTTTATTTTGGACATAGCACATATGGTATTTGGGCGGCATCTGAAGAATATTTTGGTAAAACCCCGAATAACTTATCTATTACCGAAAGTGCTGCTTTAGTAGGACTTGTGCAGTCACCGAGCGGATATGATCCTGTTAAACATCCTGGAAGAATGCTAGCAAGGAGAAACATTGTCTTACATAATCTAGTTGAAGTAGGCAAACTCAGTAAGGATGAATACAACAGATTAAAGAAAACTCCGCTTGGTTTAAATATGAACAACTCCATAGGAAAATTTTTCCTGGAATATGTTAGAAGAGAGGCAGTTGATATATTAAATCGGAAAGGAATCTATTTAGATAAAGATGAGTTGAAAATTACGACTACACTTAATTTTGAAATGCAAAAGGCAGCAGAAGATGCAGTAAATTCACAGTGGAATAGGTTCCCTAAAACTATGAAGTCAGCACAAATCGGGTTAGTGTCTGTTCAGCCGGGAACAGGTATGATTCGGACAATGGTTGGGGGCAATCCAGATGCTGATCCCAGAGGATTGAACAGGGCTGTGCAAATACACAGACAGCCGGGATCTTCATTCAAACCTTTTCTATACGGCAGTCTATTAGAAAAAGGTTATACTTTAGCCGAGCCGTTATTAAATGAACCGATAGTCGTCGATTCAGGAAGTGCTGATGAATGGAGACCTCAAAATGATGATAATGATATTACCACATCACCCATTACTATGGAAGCTGCAATTCAACATTCAATAAATCTTTCAGCGGCTTATGCAATCTCGCGTTTAACAACTCCCGATACCGTTGCGGCTTTTGCGCATAGACTCGGTATTCTATCCAATATTCCGGATTATCCTTCAATCGCTTTAGGAACCGCTGAAGTTACTCCTCTTGAAATGGCTTCATCTTATGCTGTGTTTGCTGATGAAGGGTATTATGCAAAACCGTTTTCAATTCTAAAAATTGAAGATAAATATGGGCATATTCTATACAGCAGATCGGCTGAAACAACTACCGTCCTAGATTCAGCCACAGCCTTTTTAACCACTACTGCACTTAAGGAAGTAGTTAATAATGGTACAGCTTCTTCGATAAGGAGATATTACAATGGTGTCGCTGCGGGTAAAACCGGCACTACACAGAATTATACTGATGCCTGGTTTGTTGGTTACAATCCTGAACTTTCTACTGCTATCTGGATTGGATTTGATAATCCCAAAAGAAAACTACACGGCGGTTTTCAATATGGTGGAACTGCGTGCGCGCCTATTTGGGGGAAAATGATGTCTGAGATTTCAAAAAAAATAAAAGGATTCAGCTATATCGATTTTAAGAAACCTCATACAATAAGTTATGTTGAATTATGTGAAGATTCGGGCGAAACTGTCGGAGCTAATTGTTCTAATAAAAAAGTATATCCTGTTAATACGGAATTATTGTCTTTTATTTCCGAACTACATCATCCTGAACTAAAAGAAAGGTTTGATATTAATTATGGATGGTAAATTTTTTGTTTATTGTTTCACTTCACTTTTATAACAACAAATGTAATATCGTCTCTAGTAGGAGAATTACCTTTCCACTCATCGATTGATTTCTTAAGCATTGTAATTATTTTTTCAGGATCATCTTTATCAATATTTTTAACAATCCCAAGAATGTTATCATACCCCAACATTTCATCATTTTGATTAAATAGTTCCGGATATCCATCACTCATTACAATAATTATATCTCCAGGAGATAAATCTATTTCTTTTTCCTCGTAAGGATATTCTGTACTTGTGCCGAGAGGAAGGCCTTTTAATGTTATATATTCAAGAGAATTCTGATTTTTTTTATATAACAACACGGGAGGAATCCCCGCACTAGCCAACCTCAATTTATACCCTTTAATCTTTAACACAGCGAGACACATATACATATATTCCAGATTTAATTCGCGTATAGATTTTGAAAAATGCCGGAACATCAATGGAATTTCTTCATACCGTGAATTAGAAATAAACATACTTTTTATGGCAGTAACCATTACCCCTGCTTTAACTCCATGCCCGGTTGCATCGCCTACAATAGTTGTAAGTGAGCCATCTTCGTTTTCGTGAAAATCATAATAATCACCTCCGACTTCAGTTGCCGTCTGCATGTAAACTGCTATATCAAGATTCTTCACTGCAGGTAAAATTTTGGGAAGCATTGATAATTGTATTTTTCTAGCCTCCTCAAGTTCTTTTGCTTTCCTTTCGTTTTCAGCTTCAAGGGCTTTAGCTTGCATCTCAGTTTCTCTCAATCTTGCTTTTTCTTTCTCACTTTCAAGCCTTAATTCTGCTTCCTTCTTTTCCTGTTCTAAATTCTTTCGAGACAAATCTTCAACTTCTTTTAATTTTTGTGAAAGGTTTTTATTTGTGTTTGCAAAATCCCTTGCAAGATAAATGGACATAAAAATCGGCAGACTAACAATACCAGTATATATTATAATTGTCATTACTTCATCAGATATTAAATCATTAAAATGAAAAATAGTGGCAATAAAGGTGAACAGCATAACGACAATAAATGTAATTCCACCGATTCCAATTATCCATATACCCTCAATCCTCTTAATAAGAGCTTTTATAAGCACTCTGAATCCTTCAAGAAGGGAAAGAATGGCAAAACCATATACTATAACATCTAAAATTTTACTACTTATAAAATTGACACTGACCGGAGTTAAAAATATAAATACACCATAGATAAAAAATACCCGATATATCTTGGGCATTCGGTGGTAGTATATTTTGTAAATGAATGCAAGGAAAAATAAAAAGATAAATACCATCGAAAACACAGCAATGGCAGTGAGAATTATTATGGTAGTAGGATTAGAGGTGTTACTTATTGCAAAGCCAAGAAAAAAATTTAAGGCTAATGAAAAAGAAAATATGCTATAGTAAAGATTATCAACCCGCGTTTTATAGAAAAAGTATAGAAGTATATGAAGTAATGCTAGTGATACTACAATACCGAATAGTGAGAGATTTAACGAAGTATTTAAAAGTACAATTTTTTCCTGGGCTTTGATTGACGCATTAAGCAACCCGATTGATATTTTTATTCCGGCTGTCTTAGCAATCAGTCCATATTTTTTATAAATATGTAATATATTCTGATATGAGTACCTAATGGCCAGGAGATGCACTTTAGACGAATCGAAGGTAATTCCTATGGGTGTGTTAGAAGGATTAAAAGCTTCTTCCTTCTGGGAATTGTCACCTATAACTCCGAATTTATGCACAAGCTTTCCGTCTAAGTAAATTTCGGAAGCGCCTCGCTGCCTGACAAGCAAACCCAAATTTTTTCCAAACAAAGTGGAATCAGTTTTTATCGTTAATCGAAACCAGCATATCCCAATATTTTGCGCAGCGGATATGCTATCCTGAGATATTGCAGTATTTTTAATTTGCCAGCTGCTGTCGTTATAAGTTGGCAGTCTCCATTCTAGATCATCACCCCAGTGGAATTTCCAATTGTTTCCGATATTTAATGTTCTGGTATCACTTCCATTTACATTACTAATATTATTATACGAAAGGAATATCTTACCGTCGGTCTGGGATTGGATATAGGGCGCTGTAAATAAAAGCAGCAATAAAAGAGAGATGTATTTGTTCATAATATGAAAAAAGTATTTTTAAATTTTTATTAAATTAATACTATTTAAATATCCGTACTATATAACATCTCACATATCATAGCATTTTATCTTATACGGATTAAAATACATTTCCTTTTTTAAATTGGATGATGCTTACAAAATTTACTAATGCAGATATTCCAAGTAGTACACCCACGTATGGAAGTATCTCAAAAGTATTTGCATTGCGCCATAGCACTTGCATAAATCCTTCTATTGACCAATAGACAATTGTACCCTTACTTAACACCTGGATGAATTGTGGCAGAATAAATGTTGGGAACCACGCACCGCCGATTGCGCTCATTGTTAATATCAAAAATGTTCCAAGTCCATTTGCCTGTGCGGATGTTTTGCTGAATGCGGCTAACAGCATCCCGAAAGCTGTGCTTGCAGCTGCAGAGGCGATAATAATTATAAATAAATTTATAATATTGGAGAAAATATCTATGTTAAAAAAAACATATCCTGCTAAAAATAAAACTGAAAGCTGAATGCATCCGAGAGAAATATTATACAAATATTTTCCCCACAAAATTTGGACTCTTGAAACAGGTGCAGATAAAATTCTTACAACAACGCCGCTTTTATTTTCATCAAATAAGGATGTGGACGAAGCAGTAATTGTAAAAAGCAAAAACATCATCGCCCATCCGCCTACACTTCTCGTTGCATTAGGATTGTTAATATCCTTCCCAACAAGTTGGACTTTTTGCATGTCTAAAAGATCTTTAAAAAAATTATTTTTATTAGAGGCTGAATCTGAAACAGCTGAATCCGCAAAACTGAATTTAGTCCAGTTTAAAATTTTTGAAGTATCAATTCCATAATATTCGCTTACAATAGATGCAATCTTACGGTTGAAGCTCATTCCTTTATTTTTGCCGAGCATAGTTTCTGCCCTATGCTGCATGCTTGCCATAAAAATATTCGGCATTTGAGACATAATTGTCTGCTGCATCAATCCTTGGATTGTCTGCATCTCAATTTCATTTTTGGGATCATAATAAAATTTTAATCTGAAACCGGTTGAAGTATCTGTAAAAGCATCTTTGGGAATTACCAAAGCGGCAGATGCATTTCCTTTCCTTACATAATCTTTAATTGAATTTGTATCGAACTTAACTAATTTCCCTTCATCATTCAGTGTAATTCTTAATTAGCTTAAATGCTTGAGTTGTATCTAAAACAGACTCTAGTTTAGTCGCAATTTTAGATTGGCTGTTATTAATGAAAGCAATATGTATTCCTCTAGGGCCATTCCCGGAGCCGCCGAATATTGAACCGAATAAAAATATTAATACCATCGGGACCAGAAACGTAAGACTTACGGCAGGTTTATCGTGAAAAAATAGTTTATAATCCTTTTTAATAAGACTAATAATTGCTTTCAATCTCTTAACCTCCTGCCGGTTAAATGAAGGAACAATGCTTCAAGCGTTGGTTTGCGTAAATCGATAGACTGATAATTGATATCGTTTTCTTCCAGGGATTTAAAAAATTCTGATAGCTTTAAATGATCGTTAGGCTTTAATTCATATTTTTCCTGTTCATTTATCAGTTTACCGAATGAGCTGAATAACTCAAGTTTATTTTCTGTAGATTGATTTTTACTTATAAGTATTGTCTGCTCATAAGGAAGCTGTTCAAGCAATTTTTCCAATGTACCTATTGTAATAATTTTTCCGAAATCAATTATTGCTATGCGGCTGCAGAGCCTTTCAGCCTCCTCCATATAATGAGTTGTGTATACTATCGTTTTACCTTCTTCATTTAATTGCTGCAAATATTCGAAAATGGCATTGCGTGATTGAGGATCAACTCCGACTGTAGGCTCATCGCAAAGAAGAATTTGAGGGTTATGCAGAAGGCTGGCAGCTATGTTTAGTCTTCTTTTCATTCCGCCGGAAAAATTTTTAACTTTATCTTTTCTTCTATCAAACAATTGAACTCTATTTAAATTCTCAGCAATAACAGCACGCAAAAGATTTTTCTTTATCCCGTAAAATGAACCGAATATTTCCAGGTTTTCAAATGCTGAAAGATCATCATACAAAGCAATTGACTGCGGAACCATCCCGATTTTTTTTCTTACCTCTAAATTGTCTTTTCTTACTTTTTCATTATTAATTATTATTTCACCTTCATCAGAATCCATATAACCGATAAGAAGATTCATCAGGGTTGATTTTCCCGCACCATTTGGACCGAGCAATCCGAAGAATTCTTTTTCTTTGATTTCAAGGGATACATTATCGAGTGCAGTTACGGAAGGAAATTTTTTTGTGATGTTTTTTATTTTGATCATATTCAATCTATATGTGTCTACAAATTATTTTTCCTAATTTAGTTAATTTTGAAAATACTTGGAATAAAATTGTTTTAATTCATCTTTATTTTAATAGGGCAAAGTTAAACTTTGCCCTATAATTATATTTTTTACTTTATCTCTTTTGATACGGCGGCTGCTTAGGATTTACCGGAGGATTAGTTTTTAATTCCTGCATTACAACTTCAATTGCTTTTTCTAATTGAGGATCGATTCCCTTTGCTAATTGTGAAGGATCATCAATTACTTTTATATCAGGGTCAACTCCGTGCCCTTCCGCAAACCATGTCCCATCAGGATTATATTGTCTGAATGTAGGAACGGTTATACCTCCGCCATCAACTAAAGAAGGAGCGCCGGAAATACCAATCAATCCGCCCCAGGTTCGCTCACCAATTAATTTACCTAATCCGGCTTTTCTAAAGAAATCAGGGAATGCATCACCACCCGAACCGCTCCAGCCGTTTATCAGCATAACCTTTGGACCGAAAACAGCGTATTGAGGCCACTTCCAGTTTACGCCGTCGCGCACTGCAAAGAAGGCAAGCGGCTTTCTATCCAGCAACTCAATAAATCTATCAGGTATTTGACCTCCGTTGTTAAACCTTTCATCTATTATTAATCCCTGCTTGTTTATTTGAGCCAGATACTGTTTCACTAAATCATCTTGTCCAAAAATTCCAGTGTCAGGGACATATATATATCCTATTTTTCCGTCAGTCTTTTTTTCTACAATTTTCCGGTTAGCTTCAATCCAGGCAAGATTTCTAAGTCTTGTTTCATCTTTCATGGTTTCAACAAAAACTTCTCTAGCTCCTTCCATAGATGGTTTACTATTTACGGTTAGTTCCACTGTTTTACCGGCTAAACCCTGGAAGGCCGCCCATGGATCTTTTGTAACATCCATAGGAACACCGTTAACTGCAAGGATATAATCTCCTTCTTTAATATTAACTCCCGGCTGATCTAAAGGAGATCTATCATCTATATCCCATGGAGCGCTTTTAATAATTTGTTTTATTCTATAAGCGCCGTTGGAAAGTTCCCAATCAACTCCAAGATAACCAACTGCTCTTTTACCGGATTTTTGAACATCGCCACCACCTACATAAGTGTGTGAAGAACTAATTTCACCTATCAATTCTCCTATTATATAATTAACATCCCATCGTGTTACTGCATAATCAATAAGTTTGCCGTAACGTTCTTTCATCTCTTTCCAATTTACTCCATGCATATTCGGATCATAGAAAAAGTCGCGCTCGAAACGCCAGACATCATTAAAAATCTGATGCCATTCCTGTCTAGGATTAATTGTCATTTCCATTTGATCCACGGGCATTTTCTTTTCAAGCTTCTGCTCGGGTGCAATATCAGTAATAAAATATGAACCTTCTTTAACTATTAAGATTTTCTTTCCGTCCGCAGATAAAGTATAATTATCAACACCGTCAGCAATTACTTTTTCTTCCCGCTTAGAAAGATCATAATATTTAATAGCTTTCTTTTTATCTGCTGAACCGGTATTGGGAAGCTTTAAGTAAATTACCTTTCCTGAAACCGCCTGGAGGTTTGAATAATTTCCTGCCTCAGGGGATAGGATTACTGATCTGTCTTCAATTCCGCTGAAGTCTATTTTTACTTCTTTAGACTTCTCTTTTTTCTTTTCTTTAGCTTCTTTCAGATCAGCCTTTTCTTTTTTCTTACTGGTATCTTTAGCTACAGCTACCGTATCGTTCTGCGGTGCAATAGGTGAAGCTTCTTCGGCAGTAAGAGTTACAGCAGCAATCTTTGTGGGATTTGCATAAATGAATGTACTTTCCAATCCGCTGTATAAAGGCTTAAGACTTCTATCGGTAAGGTAGTATAAATATTTTCCGTCAGGATCAAAATACGGCTGATAATCATTATAGTATCCGGTTGTTACAGCATGTGATTTTTCATCCTTTGTATCAAAAACATAAATTGCACTGTGCAAGTTATCCATATCCTTTTGATAAGCCAGCCATCTGCTGTCTGATGACCATGAAGGTGTAAAGTTTTCAAGAGTTCCTTCATAAGCATATTTTTCTTTATCCACTTTTATTGTCTTATCACTCTCCATATTATAAATATAAATGTTCATGGCTTTATCGATAAATGCCATTTTCTTACTATCAGGTGACCAAAAGATCTGATACCTAAATCCAGGCCCATAAGAAGTTAATTTTTTTTCTTTGCTTAAAGGGTTTTCCATATCCTTTAATGTAAGCTCATACTCGCCAGATCTATCGCTCCAATAAGAAATATATTTTCCATTGGGAGACCACGATGGATATCGTTCGGCAAAACCTGATGTGTTTGTCAGATCGACAACATTTCCCTTCTCTGCCGGAACAGAGAAAATATCACCTCTTGCTTCAAAAATTCCACGGTTACCATCCGGTGATAAATTAAAACTCTGAATCTTTTTATCGACGTTTTCAGTTTTGGACATCAGAGTTAATTCATCGGTAACCACTTCAACTTTAACTTCATGGTATTTTTCCGTTGCAAGATCTAGAAGATAAAGTTTTCCACCGTTTTCGAATACTATATCATCCGGGCCTAACGAAGGGAAATGAATATCGTAATCGGTAAAATTTGTTATCTGCTTAGTTTGTTTTGAATCCAAATTATAAGACCAAATATTTGCTCTTTCATCCTGCCCGCGGTCGGAAAGGAAATAAATTGTTCTGCCATGCCACATTGGAAATTCATCGTTTGCAGGATTATCGGTTATATTTTGAGCAGTTCCGGTTTCAAAATTAAAAATCCAAATGTCCGCTGCCCACCCACCTCTATATCGTTTCCAGGTACGGAACGCTCTTGATTTGGGAGTATATGCAATTGATTTTCCGTCAGGAGACAATGAAGCAAATTCACCGTAAGGGATAATTAATTTTTCAGGCATTCCGCCTTCAGGAGAAACTTTATAAAATTGGTCGAATCTCTGTTTACCGCTTTCCATAGAAGATGCATATAACAAATGCTTCCCGTCAGGGTACCAGTCAACAATTCTGTCGGGCATTCCCTGGTGAGTTACTCTAACCGGTAAGCCGCCTTTGGAAGGAATAACATAAACATCTAAGTTACCTTCGTAATTTCCGGTGAAGGCAATATGTGAACCATCAGGAGAATACTTTGGAAATAATTCCGGTCCGGGCGGCGTAGTTAAACGATTGGCAACGCCTCCTTCTTTTGGTACTACCCAAAGATCGCCGGCATAAGCAAAAACAATTTGAGTTTTTGATACGTCGGGATATTGCATTATCCTCGCATCAATTTGAGCTTTTAGTAAAGACTGGAATGCAAATACGGCTAAAACCAATAATAGGTATGCGTATTTTTTCATAAGATCCCTCGTTTTTGTGAAATAAAATTATTTATGCATAAAATTTATTGATGATTGTTTGGTGGTTTGATGTTTTTAATGTTTTAAAAATAATGCAAAAAAGTAACTGAAAACATAGTTTGAAATGTTAAAAATATTTTAATCTGCTAAATGCCTGGATGAGCGGTGATATTACAATTTGAAATAAGCGGCGGGTTTATGTTCCCCTTTCAAAACAGAGACGTGCAACAGCACATCTCCTTGAATCAAAAATTATTGTCAATCTGTTTGATTTAATTCTTTTTCATCTTATGCATTGTTTTTGTCGTATCCCTCATTTTAATTTTATCCATTTTGCCTGACTTCATCATCTTCTTATTTTTCATCATTTTCATATCGCTGCCGGATTTCATCTCACCCTTCTTTTCCTTCCTCATTTTTGTCGTCTTCATTTTCTTGCTTGAATCCATCATCATTTTTTTATGAGTCATTTTTCGCTTCTCTGCCATGTGACTGTCAGCTTTCATCATATTATTCTTTTTCATTTTCATATGATGCATCGTTTTTGCTGAATCCTTTTTCATGTTATCCATTTTGTTCATTGATTGTGAAAATCCAACTGCCGAAATCAGCAGAACGAACACTACTGAAATATGAGTTAAATAAGTTTTCATTGTTCACTCCCTTATAATTGATTTAGAATTTTATTTAAATAAATATGAATATTCGCCGTAACCTTCTTGTGCGAGGCTGTCTTTGGGAATAAAACGCAGCGCGGCCGAATCAAGGCAATATCTTAAATGTGTTGGTGCCGGGCCGTCATCGAATACATGTCCGAGATGAGAACCGGATTCTCGACCGCTTACCTCAACTCTCAGCATTCCATCGGATGTATCTGTTTTCTTTGCTATAAAATAATCATCAATAGGTTTTGTAAAACTAGGCCAGCCGGTACCTGAATTAAATTTATCCGCCGAACTAAAAAGCGGTTCGCCAGAGACAATATCTACATAAATTCCTTCACGGTGATTGTTTACATACTTATTAGTAAACGGCATTTCAGTTGCACCAAGCTGGGTAACATTAAATTGAAGCGGGGTTAATTCTGCTTTTAAAACTTTCTCTGCCGGCTTTGTATATGCAGTTGTTCTAATATCTCCCCAAATGCTTTTTATATAATCATCTCTGCCGGAGGCTTTTCTGTATGAATAATATCTGTCGGGATTTTTTTTATAATAATGCTGTTCTGATTCTTGAACCGGAGTAAATTTTATAAACTTTACTATTCCGGTTACAATTGGTTTCTTAAATATATTTAATTTATCCAGATCTTCTTTTGATTTTTCGGCATAAGCTTTCTGTGAATTGTTTTGATAAAATATATATGATTCATATTGAGGCCCTCTATCGTAAAATGAACCGCCTGCATCAGTGGGATTGAACTGCTTCCAGTAATAATCAACAAGCTCTTCATAACTTGTAACTTTAGGATCATAAATTACCTTTATGGCTTCTACTTGCCCGGTATTTATTGACTTACTAGAAACCCCCTCCGCGTAACCAGAAATAACATCTTTCAAACCTGAAAGCTTTTCGAAAGAAGCATCCATACACCAGTAACATCCCCCAGCAAAAACTGCCGTCATATATCCACCCGATGAATCTTCGTTTTTCATTTCTGTGTGTATTTTAGTTTTTGAACAAGCTGTAAATGCAAATGCTAACAAAATGCTTATCACTAATATTTTCATTTTATTCTCCATAACATTTTTCAATTATTAAATTCATTTTTTCAGCTTTAGAAAAATAAGTTTCAATAGTCACGGAATTATCACGGAAGGTTAAAGAAAGGATAAAAAGATTGCCGGAGGCGCATTGCAATTCAATTCAAAGAAAGTTATGATTACTCTTAATTACCTTGCAGAAAAATCATTATCCCCTTTTATTTTAATTGAAATGAATTTCATTATGAATGAATATTGGGTATAAATTTATTAAATATAAAATCGGATGTAAATATTAAAGATAAATTCTTAATTTGATTTTTATATTGAAATGCAAGAAACGGAATTATAAAAAGGAAAAGCGCATGCAAATTAAAAAACTTGCACACGCCAATTCCTATAAAATAAAAAAATGTTTTATTTGATTATTTTTACTTCAGATGCCTGCAGGCCTTTCATGCCTTGAGTAACAACAAATTCAACTTTATCATTTTCTTCCAAAGATTTGCGGCCTTCACCGAGTATTGAATTTGCGTGTACGAAAACATCGTCTCCGCTTTGCTGTTGAATAAAACCAAAACCTTTTAAAGTGTTAAACCACTTAACTGAACCTTTTTTTCGCTCTGCCATAACAGAAGCTCCTTTTTATAATTTATTGATTGTTTACTTTGACAGAGCTTTGAAATCTATTGAAGGGTTAAAAACGGATTGCATCAACTTCTACAATAATACCGCTATAAACGGAAATTTTTACTTCTTTACCTACTGTCTTACAATAGTAAAGATACAAACAGTTAACTCCGCAACCTAATTATATTTTAACATTCTCCGGTAAGATCCGAATGTTTAATCACTGACCGGTGTAAGTGGTTGTGATAAAAGTATGAAAGGAAAAAGAAATTTTCTTAAGAAAATATTTATAAAGAATTGCGGGAATTATGTAAATAAAAAAGAATTAGCATATGACCGTCAGGCCAAAAGCTAATTCTTATTAAATATTAGTATATCTTATTTGATAACTTTTACATCAGATGCCTGTAAACCTTTGGCACCCTGAGTAACTGAAAATTCAACTTTATCATTTTCTTCCAGAGATTTACGGCCTTCACCAAGAATTGCATTTGCATGCACAAATACATCTTCTCCGTTTTCCTGCTTGATAAAACCAAAACCTTTTAGGCTGTTAAACCATTTAACTGTTCCTTGCTTACGCTCTGCCATAACAGATGCTCCTTTTTACAAATTATTTATTGTTTGTTTTTGACAGGGCTTTGAAATTATTGAAAGGTTAAACCAAATAGTATCAACTTCTACAATAATACCGCTATAAACGGAATTTTTTACTTCTTTACCTACTGTCTTACAATAGCAAAAATACGAACAGTTATCACCGTAACCAAATTTTTTTTTAATATTTTCTAGATAGATTTTAACGTTAAAACAAATTGATTGGTACAAGCAACGATTATAAAAGGATGAAAGAATAAATATATTCTTTTGGAAATATTAAGGCAGTATTTGTTGATTACACCCCTAATTAACAGAGACGCTCCGCCGAAGCGTCTCTAATTTTTATTTTATAAATTCATTTAGAACTAATTTATCGGAAACGGTGAGAGAGCCATCTCTTGATTTAAAAGTATAATCCAGGTTTTCTGTTTTTTTACCGAGATATTTTTTCATCTTTTTCAGCATTCCCCCCGAAAAGAATTTATTTGCAGTAAACAGTGCAGTTTTTATTCCATCTAGTGTTGGCAGTCTTTGTACAAAAGCCTCCCATTCATTATCAGGATTCTTAACTGAAAATAATGATTCTTTTTCCCATCCGCTAAGGAGTAGGTAATCTGCACCATTAAGATATTTAGGTTCAAAACTATTAATGGGAATAAGTTCGGAAGTAAGACCTCTGTAATTAAGAAATTCTGCAATTGCTTCACCAAATTTTTGAGTAGTGCTGTTTTTACTCTGAACTATTATTAAAGCCTTTTTCATTGTGTACCTCTGTTAAAATTACATACGCAACGTAAATAAGAGTTCTACCAGTCCCAATCAATATTTTATGAATGGATATTTTTAATGATATAACTTTACTTTTCTTTGATTGATAAATTGGCTGCTTGTATTTTTCCCCGTTTTCGCTTTCGCTTCGCCGGGCAGGCTTGCCCCTCCAATAAATTTCCAAGGAGGCTGTCTCAAAACCGTCATTTCGTGCTTGACCAGGAATCTAAACACTCGAATTTCTCTTAAAAGGAGATGCTGAATCAAGTACAGCATGACAAATTCCCTCTTTTGAGACAGCTTCTTTTCCCGAGGGGATTCTTCCAAAGAAATTCCTTCGGAACTATGGAAAGGAGTGGATTTGTGCTTTAACTTCTTAATTAGCCGATACCTCTCCAATTCTTTTTTCAATGTCTCCTCTTACTTGTTCGTCGAACAGAGTGAAGGCTGAGAGGAGGATTAGGATGGGTTTATATGATTATAAATTAATTATCATTTGCATAATTGACCCACCCCTTCCCCCTCCCAAGAGGGGACGACATGTTTTTTAAGAATTACAATATTATTTTTTATAATTATGATATGACAATAAGGCTTTTATAATAAGTAATCATCACAAGTAAAACGATAAGATGAAATTCAAAGTCCCCTCCAACGGAGGGGATTTAGGGGTGGGTTTGTTTTTTTTAATTTTTACGAAAAGAATATCGGCGGGATGGTAAGAATTTTTATTAACATTTTGTACTCATTTGTCAAAGGTGCATTTAGTACTATATAATGTTTGTGTTGATTTAGTAAAAATATTTTAATATTAAATAATACTGAATCATGCGGTTAAAACAAAAATGGTTGACAAAATCTTTTTAACTTAAGTTATTATTAATTATTTAAACTCTTTTTCCCTTTTCAAAAACTTGTTTATCGTGTAAAAAATTTATTAATTTTGTATCAGTCAATGGGGGTAACCCGTATTTTACAGAGACAGTGGAGAAGCAATGAAAAAATCCTTCCTTCTAATTACAATCACAATTCTTTTATTTATCACGGGAAGTAATTCCGCGCAGAGCATAATCCATCCAGGCAGAGTCGGTTTTGGATATGCATACGGATATTCGGACGTTAACGGAATGAATTTGTACGGCAACAGCTTTTATATTTCATCGGGACATATAGATTTTGTTTTAAATTTTTACGACCTGGAAACAGGTACTAAAGATATTCCCTATACTTCGGGAAGCATAAGCTATACAAGTATAAAACCGAACAGAAGAATTTATCCTTCATTCCATCTAGGTTATGGAGGCGGAAATAACGCGGTATTAAGTTTTGGAATTTCTGTTGCGGGGGAAATATTCCACGATACGGATTTTAAAATTCTTCCCGAGGGCGGAGTTGAATTTGCGTACGCTAAGGGCGGCGGCGGAAACAGCAACGAAACAGAAACCTTTAACCTTGCCGGCAATGCGGGCTTTTACGCAAATGTAAATGTTGCTTTCGGCGGTGAGACCGTGCCGTTTTATATTACGCTTTCACCGGGTATTGAGGTTTCGTCTAAAGCTACATCTTATTCAATCGCCTTAGCAGCATCAATTGTACCATAACAATCTGCACATAAGGGGTTTTAACTATTCTTTATTCCTTACATAGATAAGTTTAAATCTTTTATTTTGATGCTCTCTCTGCTCAATTTCAAATTTGCCGATTGATTTGATTAAAGGCGTAAGTTTTTGGAATCCGAAATTTCTGGAATCAAAGTTAGGCTGTTTTTTCTGAAGGAGATTACCCACATCGCCTAAAAAAGCCCAGCCGTCTTCATCCGCAAGGTCGGATATAGTTGATGAAATTAATTTGATTACGCCAGGTGTTACTTTGTCAACTTCACTTTTCTTAGAAGATTTATCAACAACAACATCGGATTCTTCAGCGTCAAGAAATTCGCTGGATTTGTTTTTAAGGATTTCTATGTAGATGAATTTATCGCAAGCTGCAATAAAAGGTTCGGGTGTTTTCTTTTCGCCGATGCCGAAAACTTTCATACCGGCTTCCCTTAACCTTGTTGCCAGACGTGTAAAATCGCTGTCGCTTGAGACCAGGCAGAAGCCGTTAACTTTTTCCGAATATAAAATATCCATCGCGTCAATTATCATCGCCGAATCGGTTGCGTTTTTACCGATGGTGTATCCGTACTGCTGAATGGGAACAATTGCGTTTTTCAGGAGAACATTTTTCCATTTTACCAGTGTGGGCTTGGTCCAATCCGCATAAATTCTTTTAATGGTAGGGTTGCCGTACTTAGCAATTTCCTCCATCATTTCTTTCACATAGGCAGAAGGAATATTATCCCCGTCAATTAATACCGCAAGCTTTAAATCTATTTCCATATACTTCTCTTTTAATGTAGTATAAAATAATGAGTAATATTATGTATATCCAGCAGTAAATTAAATTTTGGTAAGAATAAATAAACCGGTTATTAATTATCCTTAATCAGCTGTTTCTACTTTGTACATAGAATTTCTTTCTCTTCCGACTTTGTATAGAGGCATTGCAATTCGTCTCTACTGAAGTCCCAACTCTTTTTTGAGACACACCGTAGTGCTTCTATACTTAACTTAACAAAATTATTTTCACCTAAATCTATTTTTTAAGAACAACTTCATAAAGGTCTTTCCTTCTGTCGAACCAGTTGAGTGTGCTTCCCTGCGATTTAAACCTTTTTAGAAGTTCCAGATCAACATCATGAATTACCACAGTTTCAACATTCGGTGTGCACTCGGCAGCAATTGCATCCCTTGAGAACATAAAATCAGACGGGGTAAATATACCAGACTGTGCATATTGGATATCCATATTTTCAACAAAAGGTAAGTTACCCACATTGCCTGCCATTACAGCGTATACTCCGTTTTCTATACATCTTGCTTGTACACATTGCCTTACACGAAGATATCCGTAGCGCTCGTCGGTACAGAATGGAACGAAAATTATCTCGGCGCCTTTAGAAACTGCAATTCTGCTTAATTCAGGAAACTCAATATCATAACAAATTTGTATGTTTATTTTTCCGCGGTCAGTCTCAAAAACTTCAATATTATCACCGGGTTTAACACCCCACCATCTTCGTTCGTTAGGAGTTATATGTATCTTATATTGCTTTTCCATCGTCCCGTCCCTTCTGAAAAGATATGCAATGTTATAAAGGTCGTCTCCTTCCAGGGTAAAGTGGGAACCGCCGATAATATTTAGGTTATATTTTATCGAAAGATTGTTGAACAACTCAAGGTAGCGCGGAGTAAATTCCGCAAGTTTTCTCACCGCAACACCGGGCCGTTCATTCGGGAGGAATGATAAAAGCTGAAGCGTAAATATCTCGGGGAACACTATAAAATCGCTTTTATAACCTGAAGCAACATCAGTAAAGTATTCGCATTGCTGTGCGAAATCCTCGAAGCTGTCAATCTCCCTCATCTGGTATTGCACGGCGCATATCCTTACTTTTTTCGAGGTGATGGTTTTCTTCCCTTTCTTAGGTATATAATCGATATTGGACCATTCGAGCAAAGTTGCAAAACCATCCGATTCCTCATCACTTCTAAGATAAGCAGGAATTATCCTTTTCAGAACAAAACCGTTTGCAAGCTGAGCAGTAAGAACGGGGTCGTGAATATCTTTGTTCATTACTTTGTCTATATATTCGCGTGCAGTCATCTTTGGTTTATACTTTTTATAACCGGGTATCCGGCCGCCGATAACTATGTTCTTCAGGTTGTACTTTCTGGCGACATCTTTTCTTGCGTCGTAGAGTCTTCGGGATAGCTTCATTCCCCTAAAATCCGGGTGCGTCATAATCTCAATGCCGTACAACGTTTCCCCTTCCGGATCGTGATTTGTAATGTAACCGTGTTCGCTTAGAGTTTGCCAGTCATCGCTTTCTTCATAAAGGTCAAAGTCAATAATAAGGCTGCTGGATGATGCTACTATATCACCTTCAAGTTCAATGCAAAGTTGTCCTTCCGGAAAATAATTTAACTGGCTTTCGAACTGATCAAACTTCCATGTTTGCATCCCCGGAAAGCAGAGTTTTTGTAAATGAATAAGTTTATCATAATCTTCAAGCTTAAGCTGACGAAGAACAATCTTTCTCTCCAATGTTTTAAGGTTTATTTTTTTCATTTATTTATCTCTGAAATTTTTATTGAAACAAATTTGAGTTATAATTATTTAGTTGAAAAATACCACAATAGCAAGTTTTTATTATAAACAATGGCTTATTTGTGAGCATAATTAATTGAATGGCAAGCTAAAACATTACTGGTTCATTGATATGCTGAGACTTGCTTAGAAGTATGTCGTAATAAAAATTCACAATTTATTTTTTTTTGAGATGCACAGTGGGAAATCTCTATTTTCGAAAAAACAAAATATTATCACAATTTTATTTAAGACGCGCTATAGCGCGTCTCAAATAAATAGATACATTATTATTTTAAAAGAATCATCTTTTTGCTTTGTATAAAGCTGCCTGCCTGAATCCTATAAAAATATATTCCCGACGGAGCTGCTGTATTATTTTTATCCCTTCCGTTCCATGTTACCTGGTAATGACCGGCATTCCGATGCTCATCAACTAAAGTTTTAATATGTTGGCCAAGTGAATTATAAATTGTCATGGTAACATTTTCACTAACCGGAATCTCATAATTAATTACTGTAGTTGGATTGAAAGGATTGGGATAGTTCTGCTTAAGTTTAAAAGATGTAATTGTTGTTGGTTCTTTAACGGAAGTAGCAGTACCGCTTAATGAAATATCATCAATATAAAAAACAGAACCGGCATGTACAGTTCCGGAGGTATCTCCTAAAGTAAAAGTTATTAGACATGTATCTGCAGCCGCGGCTTGGGTATAAACTATTGGAAGGCTGAAATTAGTATAACCTGTTGCAGCAGGAAATTCTTTTGCCCATCCGGCAATACCACTTCCTTTACTCAAAAGAGTAACTGTCACAATTAATTTATCCCCCTGTACTGAACTCAACTTATAATAACCACTAAGTGTAGAGTAATTTTGCGAGATAGGAAAGCCACTGTCTCCAATCTTGCCTGAAACAACAAGAGAATAGTAGACTACATTATTATTATTGATAGCTTCTCCTCTTAGTGAAGAAGCTCCGCTGTGAGCATCAGATGATTGTGTAACTGTTACCAGGTTAATGATGGAAAGATTGTTAGTGAACCATCCATCCGGCTCTCCATTAGTCCACTGTTCAAAACCACCGTTCGGTACCTGTGCATAAGACCAAGCCATGAAACAGACAACTAATAGAATAAATAATTGTATCCTGTAAAGCATATAGCCCTCCTCTTTTGAAATTATTTTAGATAGATTAATTACTCTCGATACAAGAATTAATTATGAATGATAAATATCCGCATTGAAGATAATTTGAAAATATGGTTTATAAGTGAACAAAGCAATAGAAATGATTTAAATTAATTATTTGATAATACGAAGAGTTGTTCCCCAATTACATGTGTTTGTAGAGACGTATTGCCATGCGTCTCTATAAATTGTTAATTACTGCAAATAGATTACTTTCTTGTATTGTACCCCTTTTCATCAAACGGCTGAAGCTTTTCTATCCACAATTGCTCAAGAACTTTAATATCTTCTTTATAATTATAATCAGGATCGTCTTTTGGTTTCAGCTCATCCAGAATATCAAAAGAAAAATTCTCTTCGCCGTATTTATTATAATCTTCCTGAAGTTCTTTAATATCATCGCTGTTTAGTTTCAGCTCAAACTTATGCCTGTTTATTCTTGCAGGTATGTTTTTATTGCTCCCAATAAATATTTTACCGTTAACCAGATTCTTTATCTGATAAACACCCATTGGTGTTAATGTTCTTTTATAATCCTTTTTTATTTCGGATTTATTAATCATCATTTATTCCTAATTAATTCCTATTCTGAATAAAACTTAATCATTCTTATAATTGCCGCCTCACAGACTTTGCAGAACGGTTTCTTCCCTTTGGAAAACATTATACAGTCTATCATAGGCCTGTATAAACCTTTGGATGAGTAACCCGCTCCTTCAAACGCGCCAACTTTGTCCCAATATTTACTGCTTCTTAAATTTTTATCCATTTCAAAAGTATGGTCTTTATCTTCTTTATTATATTCATCCTCAAGTTTTTTTATTTCTGCTGTAGAGATGTTATTTCTTTTTGCCTCGGCTATTTTATTATTTAATTCCCTTCTGCTTTTCTGCCAGGCATAGTCTTTTTCATCATAAGCTTCTTTTTCCCATGGAGTTGGAATCTCAGTTCCTGGAGTAACGTATTCTTTCCACTTTATATTATTAGTATCTAGCAGCGCTGTAATGTTCGGTTCAACAGGTTCAATTCCTTTGGGATAAAAATCATTATATGCAACATCCGATGAGTAATATTCATCTGCAAATCCTGCAAATGAATGCCCGAATTCGTGTAAGAACAAATATTCATGCCATTGATTATCGGCTGTAAAAGTGCAGTACAGGTTGTAAATGCCGCCGCCGCCGTAACGCTTATGATTAACCATAATATAAATTGCATCATAAGGAACATGCGAGGCAATATCGCGTAAAGCCTTATTATCTTCCGTTAAAAGATATCTTTCGGAACCGAGAGAATTGAATGTGCAGCTTAAGGCAGTATTCTTATATACTCCGTGCGTCGGTTCATCTACTCCGCTTTCAGCCGATGGTTTAAAGACTCCGTATATATTAAAATCTTTTTTAAAAGATTTATAAGGCTCCTGGCTTAAAAATATTTTGGTGAATCTCTCAAAATCAGCTTTGAACTTTTCCTCTTCTTTTGCTGTATATCCTTCGCCCAATATTGCTATATCAACCTTAGTGTGCGGATCGCCTGACTTTATACCGTAAAAAACTTTTACGGAATTATCGTTAATCTTATCTTTTATTATACCGACGCTTGAAGGATCAATATCAACAGAATAAAATTCTTCCATTTTATTATCACGGTCGCGCTTCTCCAAAGCAAATCTTATTTTATTTTTTGGATAAGGAATGAGGGCTGTCTCGGAATAAGTTCTCTTAATTCCCTTTATTGCATCATCGCTTGTTTGATATTCTCCAAAGTAGCTGTCGAATCCCTTTGAAAAGATTAGATTGCCGGAAGCAACATCATAAATTTTAACATAATATCTTCCGTTGTTAAAATTGTCGATTAAATTCTTTTTGCTTCCCGCCCAAGTTCCATATTGATAAACTTGATCGAGAGTTACAAATTCTGTTTTTGCATCACCTATATGGTAGTAATCAATCCGCATGGTTTTGTCGGTAAAATAGTCATCAAATTTTACCGGTGTTATTGCGGAAAGTGTTGATGGTATTATCATAATAATTGTAAGTAAAATATAAAATAATTTCATAACTGCCCCGTTTAATATTAGCAATATTAAAATGATAGATGCAAATTAAAAAGAATATGTTTAAATAATAACTAATGTTACTCAAGATTAAATTTATTCAAACCAAGTTATAACTGAAATTATATTAGAACTAATTTTTCAATGGTTACATATAATATTTTATTTGCACATAATAATTTTGTTTTGTAAAATATAATTATAATAACGGGGCAAAATATGGGGATCTTGCAAATAGGAAATTCTTTTTTATTTCTCAGCAAAATCAATTTTATTATCTCTTTATAAATTAACATCATATGTAAAAATAAAAATTCATTGATGATACTATTAGTGAAGAAATTAAAGATCACTCGCTAAAAAATTAGGAGCTGTTTATGATTAAAAACCAAGCTATAAAATCATTTTTTAGTTTATCTGTTCTTAAAAGTATTTTTATAACAATTATTATTGTCTCTTCTAATTTATTAGCCCAGGGCTGGCAATGGCAAAACCCGCTTCCCCAGGGTAATCCCATTTCATCTTTAATGTATTTAAATAAAGATGTAGTATGGGCAAGTGTATCGGGAGGAGGTACGTTACTTAAATCAACAGATGGCGGGGAAACATGGAAAGTTGTTGTTCTTCCTGAAAGAATTTATGCTTTTGATGTTTTTTTCATAAATGAAAATATTGGATGGGTGTGTGGTCAAAACTGGGATGGTAATGTAAACTATCTTTTAGGAAGTACTGATGGCGGCAAAAACTGGAATATACAGTTGACAGATCCAAGCTTAAATATGCTAACAATGGTTTTTGCAAATGAAAAACTAGGATGGGTGAGCGGAGAAAATTCAAAAATTTATAATACAACTAATGGTGGCGAAACCTGGAATCTGCAGGAAAATTTTAAGGGAGACATCCATTCGCTCTTTCTTGTCGACAGCCTTCATATTTGGGCGGCAAACACAGGTGCTATAGGTGGTGCAATTTTCTATACAAAAGATGGAGGTAAAAATTGGCTTGCTGATTCCACAATTAGCTGGGCTTATGATATTCAATTTATTGATTCCCTAAATGGCTGGGTCTCAGGACAGGATAAAATTGCTCATACAACTGACGGAGGAAAAACCTGGAATACACAACTTGATTCAAACGGAAATAAGTGGGAAGATATATATATGGTTGATAAAAATCATGGTTGGGCTATAACTGCTTATGAGACTAAGCTTGCTGTTACAACCAACGGTGGAATAAATTGGGACGTGAAAGATGCCTTAAATGCTTATAGTCTTAGGACAATTTCTTTCTATGACAGCCTAAATGGTTTGGCTGCCGGATGGGGGGGAGTTATAGTTAAAACCATAGATGGAGGAACAAATTGGGAATTAGTTACAAAAAGTATTACTACTACCAATGCAGATCTACGAGATATTTTCTTTATAGATGATTCAACAGGCTGGATCTGCGGCTCGGAAGGGACACGAGTTATAGGTTACAGCGGAATAATTTTAAAAACTATAAACGGTGGAAATAGCTGGACAAAATCAACAATTAATAATTCTAATTGGTTAAACAGTATTTATTTTATTGATAAAAAAAATGGCTTTATAGTTGGAGGGGACAGTACAATATTTAAAACCAGCGACGGGGGTTCATCCTGGTTTTCAATAAATAAAGGAATTGGATATTGGAATGATATAGATTTTTCAAATTATCCTACGGGTTGGATAATAGGCGGAGATCCATTAAATAATTGTAAATTAATTAAAACTACAGACGGTGGTGGCACATGGAATGAAGATACCTCAATCTCTTTTACGAATGGTGTCCCAGAAATTCACTTCACCAGCAAAGAAACCGGTTGGTTAGAAATAGGGGATTTAGAAGCAAGTGTAATACAAAAGTTGTATAAGACCACTGATGGAGGAGATACATGGAATTTAATAAGATGGAATTACGCAGACACAGCATATTACTCCTGGCAGTTTATTTCAGATAAAATTGGATGGATAGCCACCTACCCTGCTATGTTAATTTTACATACAACAGATGGAGGTAAAGTTTGGGAAAAATATTCTACTCCAGAATTTTTTATATCAATTTCATTCATTGATTCACTAACTGGATGGGGTGCTAGTCTTTACGAAATTTATAAAACAATAGATGGAGGGAAAACATGGACACCTCAAAGTGGATTATCAATATTCCTAAATGAGGTTAAATTTTTAAATAATAATTCCGGATTCGCAATAGGTGGAATAGGAGATATTCTCAGTACTACTACTGGAGGAATTACATCAATTAAAGAAGAATCTAAAATTACTTATTCCCAATAATTTTATTCCTTTACCAGAATTATCCAAATCCTTTTAATCCCACAACAATAATAAAATATACAATAGCTCCTCCAAACCTCCTCAAAGGGGAGACTGTAGTGCAGCTAAAAATTTATGACATACTGGGAAGAGAAGTTGCGACCTTGGTGAATGAGAAACAACATCCCGGAACTTACACAGTTAATTTTAATGGAAACAATCTTTCAAGCGGAATTTATTTCTATCAGTTAAGAGCGGGCAGTAATTCATTAACTAAAAAAATGGTTTATCTAAAATAAATTCTTAAGAACTTGATAATTTTTTTGATAAATGCCAACATTAAAATTCTTAACAAGTAATTTTTTGTATTTAATAAGAACTTAAAAAACTAGTATTAATTATAAAAACGGGAATAATCAACTTTAATTATTCCCGTTAAAAATAAATTGTAATATTTATTTTAAAAGCAAATAGAAATTTTATTTAATTATCCTAAACCTTTCATAGACATATAACTGAACCCGAAGATTGCGAGAATAATGCTTGTAAGTATTGCCGCAATTATCATGTAAACAACAATAAGAACTATTATTGAAACAATGAGATAAACAATATTTTTATCCTGCGGTGTTTTCATTGTATGAGGAAGCCCCAAATACATTAAGTAAAGGCCGTATAATCCGAAGAGCATTCCAAGCCAGCTGAGAAAAGGAATGATATTTAATATCCCTCCTACCCATGCAGGTGTATAAGAATAAGCAACAAGCTGAATGGCTCTGCCCATATTTTTTTCAGAATTGAAACTTGGTGCTAGCAGATTTACAACCAGTGCAGTTATATAAACAGTAACAAAAGCTGAAATTAATTGCACTATCCCCATTGCAATTCCCCAGCTAAAAGATTTTAATAGTGCACTTCCCAAAACACCCCAGCCTATAATGCTGGCAATGGAAGGAATCAAAGCTAGAGGGAGAGACATAGCTGATCATTATTTGCTGAATGTCTGGCTCTTCTGAAGCGACAGCCGCCCATTCGGTTTTTGGTGTGGTGATAATGTTCTTTGCACGTTCAACAAGGTTCATATTATAACTCCTTCTTAAATTTTAATAATGAGATGGAAATTATTATTTATATACCTTTATATTTTCAAATTCTAAAGAGCAAAAAACTTAAATACACTCCAGGAAAAACTATAACATTAATTTATAAAATTTGTTTTTTTACGTTACCGCGTTACATTCTTAAAAATTAAGAGTCAGCAAATAGAAGTAGGAAAGAATTACTTTAATTACCCAATTCTGAGTGATTAAACTAAAAAATTGGAATTTTATAGTCAATAAAATTATTTGATTTAACAATTTTATTATTTTGAAGGCTTACTCATCAGATTTAAACGTGAATCATCTTAAAGAAAAGAATTTACGACAAGCTAAAGCTCATTCAACTCGAATAAAAAATAATGATTTTTAATTTAGTACTTACAGTCTAGAGCAAACTAAAAAACAATTTAAACATTTTCCTGTGCAGTTTTTACTTCCTCCGAACGAGTCTTCAAACCGAATGATACTAGAACCAGAACGGCTATCATTACTCCGACCATCAAGTATGCATTCCTCAAACCTAGCGCACCTCCGCCTTGTGAAGCAGCAACAGCACCGACTAATGCACCTCCGAACAACTGCCCTGTTCCCGTAAACAACCTAACCACACCTTGTCCTGAAGCTCTTTCTGATTTCTTTGCTTCATTAAGCATAATATATCTTAAAGGTGCCCCAACCAGAAAACCCATTCCTATACCGAGAAAAAATGCAGAAACATAAAAAGATAAAATAGCAGAGGACTCATAGGCAAGACCGAACATTCCTAATGCTAATATTAAAGTTCCTACTATCAGCACAATCTTAGATCCCATTTTATCAAGCATTCTTCCGGCAAGCGGAGAGCCTATCGCCATAGCAATAACAATCGGGATAAGCATAAAACTTGCCTGGGAATTTGTAACATGAAAGGAGGAAACAAGCAGAGGTGGAACAAATACAACAGCCGCCTCACTAATTCCAGCACCAATAGCAAGTGCGCTTACTAGTATTACCTGCCTTGAAGTTAAAAGTTGTAATCTTAATATCGGATCGTGAGCTTTTTTTTCACTTGAAACAAAAAACGGCAGCAGCAGAATTGCGAAAATTAGGAAAGGCCATACATTTAGTGATAGTAAACTATTTAAAAAATCCGATGAGTCTATTTTATTAAATCCGTACGCAAGTGCAGTCAAAATTATAGCAAGAAATATCATCCCGTTCCAATCAAATGGTTTTTTATGTTCAGGAGTATTATCCGGCAGTATACGCAAACTCATTACTATAATTACAAGCGCAATAGGAATATTAACAATAAATAACCAATGCCAGCTTAAGAGCAGCAATACACCGGCAACAGCAGGACCGATTATAAAAGCTATACCGAAAACCGCTCCTATTAATCCTAAAGCGCCGCCGCGTTTATCTTCAGGGAAAGTATCTCCAATAACAGCGCTTGCAACCGGAAAAATTCCGCCAGCACCAAAGCCCTGTATTGAACGACCGATAAGAAGTGTAGTAAAATTTGGCGATAATGCAACAACTAATGAGCCCGCAGCAAAAAGTATGACATCAAAAATATAAATTTTTCTCCTGCTCATAATATCAGAAAGCTTTGCAAGCAGAGGCGTTCCGACCAGGTTAAATAAAACATAAACCGCAAAAATCCAGGCAACGGCTCTTTCATCAAGGCCGAACTGTTTTTGGATAGCGGGAAGCGCTGGGCCTACAATAGCTATGTCAAGAGCACCCATCAGTACACCAATAAATAATACAGTTAGAATCTTATTGCGCTCTTTTTTATCCGTCAATGTCATTTATACAATCTCCGTTTGAATTCAGTAAATAATTAAAATTTTATCATTTGATAACCGCACTTTTTTCATCATAAGCAGCCGGTCATATATTTAGATTAATATTCTTATATCAGTTGAAATTAAAATCCGTATATATCATCAAATAATACCTCAATCGTTTTTATGTTTCTTCTCAATTTTATTTATATGCTTTAATAAATTTTCGAAAGACCGGATGAAATCACTCTGGTCTTTCTCGTTAAGGCTCTCTAAAATCTTTCTGTACACATTTTCCATTGAATCAGCTTTTTTAGCTAGTATATTCTTCGCTTTGTAAGTAAGTTCAAGTTCAGTTACTCTTTTATCAATGTTACTTACGGTTCTCTTCAATAACCCGGTTTGCTCAAGCCTGTCTACAATTCCGCTTGCTGAACTCTGGGCTATATGCAGATGATTTTTCAAATCATTAACTGTCATCTTACCGAATTGGCTTAGTAGTGAAAGTACACGGTACTGCGCTATTGTAAAGTCTCCTGTTTTAGAAACTTCCACTGAAATATTATGAAAAAATCTCTGTATTTCGGGGAATATACTCCCTAATCTTTGAATATTTTTATCTAGCTGTTTAGACATTTATTATTAAAATAAAATAATTTTATATATCGTAATACGATATTTATGGAAAGAATTGTAATAATGCAAACTAATGAGCGCTGTTTGTGAGGAAAGGCAATGCTGCCGCTTTAATTATTATTTCCCAAATTGAGTAATTTAATTGCTAAAATGAAAAAGGAGTTTCTCTGTTTCCTTCAAAATCAGGACGGTAGGTTTCAAAGCTTTCCATTTCTTGGGTCCAACCATTGTTTAATCCATATTTATCTAGCAGTCTTAATACCCTGTCATATTCGGATTCTCTTACAGTCCTGTTGATTAGTATATCTCGTTTTGCCATAAAAGTTGGAAAATATTGGGACATTACTGAGATATGAATATTAGGGCTTAACTCTTCCGCAATAAACTTGAATACTTTTTCAGTCTCTGCTAAATCATTCGGCAGGACAAGATGACGGATTATCAATCCTCTTATAACGACATCACCGTCATAAATTAATTCATCTCCAACCTGCCTGTACATTTCTTTTATTGCTTCTTTAGCATTTTCAAAATAGTCATCTACTTTGGAATATTTTTTTGCATATTCATCATTGCCGTATTTAAAATCCGGTAAATAAATATCAACAATACCCTCATACATTTTAATCATTTCAACGGAGTCATAACCGTTAGTGTTGTAAATGATCGGAAGATGTAAACCTTTTTCAGCGGCAAGATAAATAGATTTTATAATTTGTGAAGAGAAATGTGTAGGAGAAACTAATCCTATATTATGACATTTCTTTTCCTGAAGCTCTAACATTATATCAGCTAATCTTTCAAAACTGACTTCATTATTCTGTTCAACTTTCCAATTCTGACTGATAGAATGATTTTGACAGAATACACATTTAAGATTACAGTTACCGAAAAATATATTTCCCGCGCCTCTTGTCCCGCTTAAAACCGGTTCTTCGCCATAATGCGGCGTATATGAAGATACAATAGGCAGAAATCCGCTTAAGCATTTCCCGAGTTCATTTACTGTTCGGTCAACCAGACAATTGCGCGGACAGTTGGTACAAGCTTTAAGCAAATTATCAACTTTATCCGCTCTTTCTTTCAGTTCGCCGGATCTATAAAATTTTAAATATGAAGGTTCAATGCTCATAAAATTTTAAATATTTTGCGGAGTAAATTTAATAAATCCATTTGAAAAGAAATAAGAGAATATTTATCCCAATTAAGTATAATAAAAAAACCTCCCCCGGCTTATATAACCGGGAGAGGTCAGAATTATAATAAATCTTAGAAAAAGTTTTTTAACCCTCTTTCTCCTTGGATAATATTTGTTCAATTTGGTCCATTACTCTGTTCATCTTTTCCATCGTCAATTTAAATGGTTCCGCTGAAAGTGGATCAATCCCTGCTTTCTTAATTAGTTCGATTGGATAATCGGAACCGCCGCCTTTTAATATATTAAAATATTTATCAACTGCAGGTTTGCCTTCCTTTATAATTTTTTCCGCAAATGCAGTAGCATAGATTAAAGATGTAGAATACTGATAAACATAATAGTTGTACATAAAATGAGGAATGAATTCCCATTCATAAGCTATGTAAGGATCGACTACACAATATCCTTCATCATTGCCGTAATATTCTTTTACAATTTTATAATACATCTTGCTTAAAGTTTCCCCGGTAATTGGCTCGCCCTTTTCTGCCATTTGATGCATCTCCCACTCAAACTCAGCAAATTGTGTCTGACGGAAAATTGTTGTTCTTAATAATTCAAGATAGCTGCCGAGCAGATATAATTTTTCTTTATCGCTCGGTGCATTCTTAACCATATAATCGTTAAGCAGACTCTCATTCAATGTTGATGCAATTTCCGCTACAAAAATTGGATACTGGGCATTTGCAAATGTCTGGTTTGTATTGGAAAGATAGCTGTGCATTGTATGTCCTAATTCATGAGCTAAAGTTGAAACAGATTCGTAATCCCCGTTCCAGTTTGTTAGAATATATGGATGCACATCATATGATTCACCTGAAGAGTAAGCTCCGCTTTTCTTTCCGCTTGTAGGCATGTAATCAATCCACCTGTTATTAAACGCTTTCTGAACGGTCATAAGATAATTTTCGCCCAGCGGTTTAAGTGCGGTAAGTATTGTCTTTTGTCCTTCAGGCAGATCAAATTTCATATCTACTTTTTTTACAATAGGTGTATAAAGGTCATAATAATGGAGAGTGTCTACACCCAGCATTTCTTTCTTTAATTTTAAAAATCTATGTAAAGTAGGAAGACTGTTGTGTATTTGTTTAATTAAATTTTCGTACACTGAAACCGGGATATTATTGGCATTTAAAGAAGCTTCGAGCGATGTACTGTAATTTCTGTCCTTAGCATAAGTCCAATCCGATTTTATTTTTCCGCCGAGGTTTGCGCCGATTGTATTCTGATAATCTCCAAACCTTTCGAAGAATGCTTTAAATACTTTTTCTCTATCGGCACGATTAGGCACAGTGCGGTATTTTGCGTAAGCCGAAGAAGTCAATTTAACCGCTTCTCCGGTGGAAAGTTTTACTTCGGCAAACGGAAATTCTGCATTGCTGAAGATACTGTATACGTTTTCCGGCGTTTCTGAAACTGCGCCGAAGCTTGCAAGTATTTTTTCTTCAGCTTCCGGCAGGGTATGTTTTCTTAATCGCTGAATATCCTCAATGAACATTTTGTATTGGGTCAATTCCTTATCTTCTTCAAAGAATGATTTTATTTTCGCGGGATCAATCCTCAAAATCTCTGGATTCAAGAATGCCGTCTTTTCCGAAATTTCGGTTCCCATATGTGAAGCCTGCTGCGTTAAAGATTGATTCTGAGAATTACGTAAATCCTCATCACTCATTCTGCTTGCATATTCTGAAAAACGATAATATTGTTTTATCATATTAAAATACAAATCCAGCGCAGAATTTAATGTTTTTCCACTTTCATCCAAGCGGCCTTTGAACTTTGTTACTTCATCAAGTTTTTGAATTATTTTATCTTTATCTGCTGACCATGCGGCTTCACTTGGATAAAGATCATTTAAATTCCAGGTATACTGGACAGGAACATCTTTTCGTTCAAGATTCTGAGCAATATTTTGAATTGTGAAAAATAGAATAAGGGAAATAATTAAAGCTGAGACTTTAAATTTATTCATAGAAACCCCATTTAAGTTATTATGAAAATTTTAGTATGTAAATTTAGTCATAATTTCAGATATCTCAAGTAATATTAGAGTATTATTTAAATAGGTATAAATTTTTGGTTGAGATTTCAAAATTTAGATTGTAAATTGAGTAAAAATGATTTGATGATATACGATTTTTTAGTGATGTTAAGCAGGAGAAGATTATGAAAAACGTAATATTTACTGCGGCATTAGTTTTAATATTTACACTAACATCATGCAATAATGAAAATCTTGTCGGTGTTACTTCAGCGCAAAATCCATCCAATATTTCAATCAGCTTCTCAATGAAAAACGCAGGCGTTACTATAACAAGAATTGAGGGGATTCTATCAAGACAAGGTTATGATTCACTATTTACAAATTTTACGATTTTTAATGATAGCGCTTCTGGTAATTTTGAAAATGTACCTTCAGGTATTTGGCATCTTCGGGTAAATGCTTACGATGCTTCAAACACTTTAAAGTATACAGGCTCTGCCGACGTGAAAGTTTTTCCAGGTGAAACAACACCTGTTAGTTTAACACTTGATCCAGCATCAGGCTCAATCAAAATAACAGTAACATGGGGTAAAAATGGTATAAACTTAATACAAAATCCAAGTTTCGAATTCAACGGGCAGCCGTCATTAGTCGGATGGACAATAAATGATACAGCTGGATAAAGATAGTGCAAGAAGCACCGACCGGTGAAGGCCGACTGGTCGCTGCTGGTTGGACCTGCATTTGGACCCTCTTCCCGGTGGTAATGCTAAAACATTTATAACGGGACAATCTGGTGCAGCGGATTATATACTTTCCAGTTTTACGAGAAAGAATCTTACAAGGATTATGCATGGGGTGTTGCAACAATTTCTCAAGTACGAAATGGAAAAAGTATATTTAATGATGCAAATATCAACGGCAGACACTTCACAATGGTCACTTTTAATCTAAATCATATAGTATGAATTTAATATCTACTGATACTATAGATATAAATCTGTTTAACTATAGTCTTAGCGCTAAAAGCTAAAAGCAATACAAAGATTGATTCGGTAACATCGGGAATTTTATATCGACGGAATTTCATTTATTAAGAATTAAGGCAAATCTTCTCCTCTTCCTGCGATGAATAATTTATACCATTCATCTCGAGTAAGTTCAATCGAATCTGCTTTGCAGATATGCTGCAATTCTTTCTGGTCTTCTTGTTCCGATTACCGGCTGGATTTTTGCCGGATGTTTTAATAGCCATGCTGTAACTATAGCTTCATTTGAAACATTTCTATTCTTTGCTATTTCAGAAATCACTTTTGCAAGATTACTATCTTCATCAAACGAACCTAAAGCTAATGGCGACCAGGCTTGAATTGTTATATCATTAATTCTACAGTAATCAAGTGTTCCCTCACCTCTAATAAAATCTTTGGGATTCCTTTGATTGGTTATTACTCCGGCGTTAATTAAATCTGAATGTATCAGATTAATTTCAAGCTGATTAACAATTAATGGCTGAGTGACATATTTTTTTAATAGATCAATTTGATAGCCGGTATGATTGCTTACCCCAAAATATTTAACTTTTCCGCTCCAGCGTAAATCATCGAATGCTTTTGCAACTTCCTCCGGTTCTACTAGGGGATCAGGACGATGAAGAAGCAGTATATCAAGATATTCCGTTTTTAATCTTTTTAAGCTTCCTTCAACAGAGTTAATAATATGTTCATAAGTGAAATCGAACCTATGCGGTGAATCGGATTTAGGATCGCCTTCAAAACGGATTCCGCATTTTGATTGAAGAATGATTTTTTCACGCAATCCGGAATGCAATTTCCAGATTTCGGAAAACATCTCTTCCGATTTTCCTTTTCCGTATATATCCGCATGATCAAAAAAGTTTATTCCCTGTTCCAGAGCTGCATTAATTGTCTTAACAGCTTCGCTTCTCATCTGGTTTTCAGTCAGTTCACCTCGGTTCCGGTTATTCCCAAGGTTCATACAGCCATAAACTATTCTAGTTGATTCAAAATTTGCCCCAATTAATTTTTGCTTATGCATATCTTCTCTTCTTTATATAAGTTATTAATTTTTAATTCTTAAATGGTTTACATTGATTAAGTATACATTTTCATCAGTGAAATAAATTTATTCATTAGATTACATTAATATCAACATACATCGAATTCTTTATTTTTGCCGCTGTGAAAATGGATCACAGCGGCAGGGTAAGCTAGGGGTCAGGAAAATTTAAAAACTCAATTCAATAGTTTCATTATTGCGATCTTGTTTAGAAATGATGGTTATTTTATAAAAATTATTTTCCTTAGTAACCCTAGCTGATGATTCTGTTTTTTTCCCATTTATTTTTAAATCTTTAAGACTAATTGGGGAAATTATAATTGATTCGTTTTCATGTCCGGCAAAAGCTTCAAGATTTAAACTCATTATTTTCTTTTCTGCATCGTAACTGCAATTAATTAGTGAAGAATTAGTAGATGCCAGATAAGGAGTTTTGGGAATACCTAAATCAACTGAAACATTTTTTACATGCTGCAGATTTTCCGGTATCACTGCCGACTGAAATGGTTTGTTATCGTACATTATTGAACTTATATATTTTCCATGACCAGTAACCTTCACAAGCAGAGGTAGTCCATTCGCATTTAGAGTAAAAGCAGATGAAGTTTGACCTTCGGGCAGGTAAGGATTCAAACATATATTCCAATCATTCTCATTCGTTAAATAAATATTATAAAGTGAATAAAGGTACCAGCCGCCGAACCACATAAACTGAGGTTTATCAACAGTACCGTATATGGCAGGATTATTTTTATCGGCATTCCTTACTTCGTACATCGCCGGCTGCCCGTTAGGGCCATTCATTATCCCATTTAGTGTCATTGTTTTCTTAATAAAATCCAATGCTTGGTCTTTATTTCCGTTTCTTGCAAGAGCAACTGCATACCATGCATTATCCTGCGGCCACACTCCGCCGTTGAAATAATAGTACGGTGCACCAACTTCGTCTCCGAACCCGAGTATCTTCTCATACTTTATAAAATCCATTGGGAAAGCAGTGTAGACTCCTACTTTTTTATCAAGCAGAACATTAGTTGCAGTTTTTATCAGTTCATCATTATGAAGACTATCTAGCATACCGTAATCAGCCGCAAGAAGCGAACCTATGTAATAATGAGGATCAATAGAACCGTCATGCAGATAATTTATCAGATATTTATATTTATCACTCCAGAATTTTGATGTCACCTGCTTTACCATGCTATCCGATAATTTATCGTAATCTGCAAGTTTCTCGGTATTCTTACCTATAACAGTTGAAATAAAATTATAATCTCTCAATGCTTTCGCGGCAAGAATAGTCATATAAACTCTAGGACCAAAATTGTTGCCTATATCCCACCAGTCGGGACGGTATGACCACATTACATCATCCGGCTTTTTGGTTAGCATTGCGTTTTCCAGGCTCTTGGTCAGGTAAGGATAAATAGATTCAACGAGCTGTTTGTCGCCAGAATGCTTCAAATAACTTGCAGAAGCAATGATGAACCAATAGTTATTCCAGTTGTCGGAATTCGCAAACTCTGTTACATATGCTGAGTCCATCCAGTAGTATGCATGCGGTATCACCTTATCTTTGCTCGCATGTTCAACTATGAATTTCAAATCCCTTTTCACTCTAGGCAAATCAAAATTAACCGCAGCCAGGTCTGTTAGTAGTACATCATGTGTAAAGAAAAAATTATATTCGGCGGGACACGGCATCGGCACAATTTCGCCATTAATATAATGCTGATTCGCTGCAAGTACGGCTTTAGCCCAATTCACTGTTTGATCTACTACCTTATCTCCTGTCTCAAGTGTACCGTCTTTAAAAGTTTTGTTCAATACATATTCATTATATTTTTTAACTTCATCTTTATAATGCTTAGTTAAATATTCAACCATCTCACGCCCTTCATTTTGACGGCATGAGCCAATTATCTGGACTACCTTCATCTTTTCGTTTGGAGCCAAGCTTTTTTTATATTGAAACTTTGCGGCTGGAATTCCAGGATTCATTTTGGACATAACTTGATCTTTTAGAGGTCCATCATGTTTATACCACCACTCGTTATTCGGCGTTCTTGAACTATTTAAAGAACCTATGGTATTAAAGCTTACCGGTTTCTCCCCGGCGTTTGCTGCAAATACCATTGCATGTTGTGTCCCTTCATCATTGAATGATGCAAGTACTGCATCGCCGGTTTTATCAAAGCTCGTTACGGCGCTGTCTTCAAGAGCATAAGTATGACATGTTTTCAAGGATAACTGGAGCTGTGTATAAAACTCGAATTGCTCCTTCTCTTTTCCGGTATTGGTAATTTCATAAGTTATAACCATGGCCGGTTTGTCTTTACAGAATTCATAAGTTACTTCAACAGATTTTTGTTCATCACTTTTTTGATATGTTACACAATACGGTGTTGATGTAAATGTGCATGGTTCTGTGCCGAGCCATTCTTTTTTACCGTTTCCTATTTTCAAACCGGCTGCCATAATAAAAGTGGTATCGCGTTTCCAATAATCTGTACTTAAATCTATGCTGTTGGCAACCGGGTAATAAAAGCTGATCCTCTGCGGAAGAAAAGTGCTGTGGTGCATTTCCACACCTACATATGCAGAACCAACCGATACTTTTGCATTACCGTCATACTTAACTTCAAGTTCTTTTTTCAATTTTGAATAATCTTCTTTTTTACCGCATGATGATAAAATAGGAATCATAAATGTAAGTAGTAAAACAATTAATCCTGACTGTAAATATTTTCTCATATAATTACCTTCCTCCATATTGCTGTATCCTCATATTAAGCTGTCGAATTTTAGAATTATTTTTTATCGATTGTCTGTTACCTGCTTTTCGAAAAAACAGTTTATAATCTCCAGATGAAATAATCTTTAATAATGCATTACAATTCATTTGATAATAGCAAACCTCCCAATCTTCTCTCCCAATTTGGCTGCATCCTCATGGTAAATAGAATATTTTTTTAATGATAGTCTTCCGATTCAATTACGACTCCGGGGATAGTAATTATAAATTTAATAATTTACTGTTTTACTAGTTAAACGTTTAACCAAAATTACATTTTTATTCAATTATGGGCAATATGTATTATGTAAAATTCATTAATATTTTCTTGAAAATGCAAGTATTTAGGATTCTATGTCTTTTAAACATTCAATCCTATGGCTTATTCCAATAAATTCTTGTTGGTAGATTCTTATCCTGCTTAAATATATATATTAAAATTAATACTGATTTAGTCAACTTTTTCTCATGCATATCATTGAACAAAATATTATTTTTGAATCCGTACGATCAATAGAGGAAGAAAATTATGAGTAAATCATACGACCCGAGAATGCACTCGGCAGAACATATTCTCAATCAGACGATGGTTAGGATGTTTAACAAAGGACGTTCATTCAGTGCACACATTGAAAAGAAAAAATCCAAGTGCGATTATCATTTTGATCGGAATCTTACTTCCGAAGAGATAGAGAAGATTCAATCAGTTGTTAATGAAGTAATAAGTCAGGATTTATCAGTTAAAGAAGAATTTTTATCCAGAAAATTTGCAGAAGAAATTTTTAATCTTGAACGATTACCTGAAGATGCCGGCGATAAAATTAGAATTATCAAGATAGGTGACTACGATTCTTGCCCCTGCAGCGGTGTTCATGTCAGTAGCACAAAAGAGATTGGAGAATTTAAAATAATCTCCACAGATTTTGATAATAGTGTTCTAAGGGTACGATTCAAATTAGTAGAAAACTAATGACTTAAAATATACTTTTAAAAATTATTATTGTCACTTTTAAAAGGGATTATCAAATTTTAGGATTTCAATTTAATTTATCAGAAAATTTAATCTTAGTATATTTACCGCTCGATTTTGACTTTGGAAAAGTTAATATAATATTTGTTCCAATATTTTCTTCACTATTTATATCAAACTTACCTCCCATTAAAATAGTTAGTTTGTAAGCGATGGTTAACCCTAAGCCGGCACCTTCATATTTCCGGGTGTAAACTTCTTCACCCTGCACAAAAGGCTCGTACAGCATAAGTATATTATTAGTTTCAATTCCACGACCTGTATCAGATATAGTTATTTGAACGTTTTCATTAACAATATTTGATGAAATAATTACTTCGCCAAAATCAGTGTATTTAATTGCATTATCTACAAGAGAATTAATAATCCTTTCAAATTTTACCCAGTCGGTTTTTATATTAAGATCTTTTTCATCAAGATTTAATCGAAAACTAAGATTTTTCTTTTCTACTTTTTCAATCTTTTTATTATAAACCGATTTAAGTACCTGATTAGCATTAAGATTTACCATATCAAGCTCAAGCTCACCTGCATCTATTTGAAAAACCTCCACAATATTTCCATACAAATTAAGTACCCGGTACATCACTTCTTTAAAAGAGCCGATTAAATCTTTTATTGTATTATAATCTTGTTCTTCAATACAATCATCTATCATTTCCGAATAACCAACTATAGCATTTAAAGGAGTGCGGATTTCATGGGACATGTTTTCCAAAAACGCAGCTTTTAATTTATTTAAATTAATTTCCTTTTCGTATGCAATCTTTAATTGCTGCTGATAAAGCACCTGGTCAGTAATATCTTTCATACTAACAATGTATATTATTTCACCTTCCAGCTGATCTTCTATACTTGTAATCTTTACACCATATGCCCTGCCGTCGGCGTTATTATAATTAAACTCAATATATGATTCAGTATTGGAATTATATTTCCCAATAGCATCTTCAATTTGATCAAAGAGTTCTTCACAAAGGATACTATCAATATTTTTTTTGATGGAAAAAGCTTTATTAATTGAAAAGATTTTACAAAAATTATCGTTTGCATTTTCAAATTGATGCTGTCCGTCTTTTTCGCGGATTATAAATAGCAAGTCGGAAATATTATTGATTATAGATTTAAGCCTTCCCTCAGATTTCTTTATATACAGATTTTTTGAAATATAACTTGTAATATCATGTGCAGTTAGAATAAAATTTACGACATCATGTTCTCCCTGGAAAACCGGATTAAGCTTCAACTCGTAATAAGAAATATTTGTACTTTCATCAACACATGAAATAGTTTTAGTCCATTCATTTTTACAACGTATTGATTCATTTAAAGTTCTTTTGTCTTCATTAGTCAGGTAAAAAGTCAATGCATCAATAATTGAATTCTTAAAGAATATTTCTATTCCTGCTTTTAGAATTTTTTCGAAAGGAGTGGTTGCATAGGTAACAATGCCTTGTTCATCTGTAATAATAACCGGAATTTTTCCATATTCCAACGCGTTGTGCAGATTGTTTATTCTTTCTTCTAATTTGGCCTTCTCACCTACGGTTTTAAAAATCAAAACAAAGTATTCAATTTCACAAATATTTATTCTTTCAACTTCTACATTGAAGCTGTTACTGTCAAGTGTTTCATTTTGGAAGAAAAGATCGAATTGAAGATTGTTATAATTGCTTTCTATAAGTGCTGTAGTCAAATAACGTAAATCCGGTTCAGTATTAAGATCGAAAAACTTTTTTGTGTCAATATTGCCGAAAATTTTCTTGAATGATTCGTTAGAATATACAATGCTGCATAAATTATTTATTATAATAAGAGGGTTACTTTCGGGAAGCTGATAAATATTATCTAGTTCTTCAAAAGAAGAAATATAATTGTTTTTTACAGCCAGATTATTTCGAAAAGATTTATTCAGCATTTATTACTTTAAATTTCTTAATAACTACAGTTTCTCCATAATCTTTCTGCGAAGATTCCTTTTTCCTAACTCGCTGCCCGGTCAATTTATCCAAAAAAATGAGCACATGACTATTTAGATGAATAAATTCTTCCTGTATACCGAAAAATATTCCTTCTAATAGATCGTCAAAAAAATATTTCTCTTCTCTAGAAATTTCCCGATAAATATTTAGATTAAAAATTCTTTGAAAAAATACATTGAGTGAAGAAAAATTAATAAGTACCGGATCTTGGGAGTAATTTATTCGGTTTACTTTTACAGATAAATCAGTAATAATCTTGCGGGAGGGATTATCCTTTTTATTTTCCTTAATTACGCTGTAGTTGATCAAACTAATTTTTTCAAGATTAACAAGATCAATTGTTGTATGGAATTCAATTTCTGAGAGTATAAACCCAAGTAATAATTTTTCATCAACTACATGTTTAAACTCCTTTAATTTCCAGTTAACACTATTCATGAATTTGAATGCGGGGGAAATGTCCACAGAATCGTGCGAATCTACTTTACGGGTATACGTAGAACCAAGTATAGCACCGAAATTTGACGTACGAACGGCTTTTGAATAGTCGCTTTTAGTCGAAATATTATTAATTTTTTCCAACATTTCCATAATTCCTCAACTTATAATCGAAGGAACATGGCAAATAGTTAAGCAGATTAATCTAATTTCAGCATTTTATTATCTGAAGAGTAGTTAATAACTTGCGGGTTTTGCAGGTGAGTAAGGTCGTTTGCTAAAGTTTTAATTCTTTCAATTGATTGATTTATTATGAAAAGTTCTTCTTCAAAAGAAGATTTTTTAATTCCCAGTTCATCTTCAATATTTTTAACCGAAACCAGCAGGCTGCTTAATGGATTGTTTATTTTATGTCCAATCGTGCAAGCCATTTCAATTAAAGCTTTATTATGCTCAATATTTTTTAACTCGTTTTGAAGATTATGAATTCTTATCCCTGATCTGATTCTGGCAAGCAATTCCTGATTTTGTACTGGTTTAACCAAAAAGTCGTCGGCTCCAATATCAAGTCCGGTAACTCTGTCTTTTAACGAAGCTCTAGCCGTTAGAATTATAAAATAAATCAGTTTATATTTTTCATCTTTTTTAATAATATCGCAAAGTTCAAGCCCGTCCATAATCGGCATGGTCCAATCAGCAAGAATTACTTCGGGTACAACTTCATTCAGCATATCATAGGCATCTTTGCCATTGGAAGATGTGTAGACCTGATAATTATTTTTAGTCAAAAGTTTATTAAGAATGAAAAGAGTATCATTATCATCTTCGACTATTAAAATTTTATTCTTATTCAATTTTTTACAAACCTATTTACTTTTTTAATTAATTGATTAAAATCAACAATCGGTTTAGTAATAAAGTCTTCAGCAAGGCTTTCTTTCAAAAAATCTTCTTCAAGAAAACCAGGCCGATATGCCGAAACCAATAAAATCGGCAGATGATTTATTCCTTCTTTTCGTTTAATATAGCTGGATAAACCTACTCCGTCTATTTTTTGACCATTAAGATAAGTATTCTTTAAATTTATGTCCATGATAATCAAATTAATATTATTTAATTGTAGCATCTGAATCACAGAATCTCCATCATCCTGTACCAAACAATTAAAACCGGCTTTTTTAAAAATATATTTATAAAAATCGATAGTAAAAGGATCATCTTCTACAATCAATATATTTTTCATTTTTTATTATCCAAATATTTTACGATGATGCTTATTCTTCTATTCACAAAACTAAAAGGATCTTTGGGATCCCGCAATCTTCTGTCAGCATAACCTCTCACCTGATCAATTTGTTTATCCGGCAAATCACCGGAAGTAAGTGCACGCCTTGCAGAATTTGCTCTGTCGGCACTAAGTTCAAAATTAGTGTAGCCGCTTGAGCCACCAGGATATGGACGAGAATCTGTGTGCCCTTCAATTATAATTTTATTAGGAAGCTTTGCAAGCTGATTTCCAATTTTCATTAATAACAGTTCAGCTTCTTTTGTTAATTTAGCAGTTCCTATTTCAAAAAATAAATCCTTTGCAGAATCAACTATTTCAATTTTTAAACCTTCCTTTACAAATTCAATTTTAATTTGTCCAACTATATTTTTAAAAGTAGCATCCTGGGTAAGTTCACCGAGTATTTTGTCTCCCATTGATTTAAGAAGTTCAATCTCTTTTTCGCGGGGATTGGGAATGGAAGGATTTTTTGCCTGGTCAAGCTGAGGTGTATCGGCACCTATAAGATTTTTTCCCTTGTTGGAAAATCCGATAGGATTTTTAAAATAATTAGCCACAAGCTGTTTTACATTCTGGTCCTGGCTTAGAACCCATAATACAATAAATAAAGCCATCATGGCTGTTACAAAATCTGCGTAAGCAACTTTCCAGGCGCCTCCGTGATGTCCGCCATGTTTTTTTATCTTCTTAATTATCCTCGGTGGGAGATCAGTACCATCAGACATAACTAATTCTTTCCTCTTACATAATCTTCCAATTCACCGAAGGTCGGGCGTTCATCAGAAAAAATTGTTCTCCTTGCAATTTCAACTGCAATTATCGGGGGGTTGCCTTTTGCGTAAGCAACAATACAAGCTTTTATAGTTTCGAAGACCCTAATTTTATTTTCAATATTATGTTCTATATTTGCAGCAAGCGGATTAACAAAACCATAAGACAGCAACACACCTAAGAACGTACCGACCAATGCAGCCGCTACGTGGTGTCCCACAACTTCTGCTCCTTTATCTATTGAGGCCATAGTAACAATAATTCCAAGTACCGCGGCAACAATTCCAAGGCCCGGAAGAGAATCGCCTACTCTAGAAAGAGAAGCAGGCACTGGTTTGGATTCTATTTCGAAAGTTTCAATTTCCGTATCAATTAAATCTTCCAGTTCGTGAGGCGGTATTCCACCGGAAAGCATAACTTTCATTGTATCTGAAAAAAAATTTCTAAGCATATCGTTTTGAACAAACTTTTTATTCATTGAAAGTATATCACTTTCTTTAGGGTTTTCAATATGCTTTTCTATTGCAAGAAGCCCATCCCTTTGAGCTACCAGAAACAGTTCATTAAAGGATTTTAATAATTCCAAATAATCTTTTTTGGTAAAATGATCAGGAGAAAATACTTTAGGTATTTCGGCCATTATTTTTTTAAGAAGTGAAAGCGGAGAAGATATTAGTACGCTGCCTAATGCCGCACCACCGATGGTAATAAACTCTGAATATTGCAGAAGGAGAAGAAGGTTACCTCCGGCAATTAGAAATCCGGCTACAATAGCAAGAATTACAACAAGCAAGCCTATTATTACAAACATATTATTTTTCTATAAGTGAATTTGATACTTCTATTTCGTTAACAAGAGTAAAAATTTGATCACACATTAATTTTATTTGGTCCCAGTTTACATGCAGCCCTGTTATATGATCTTCTATAACAACACCTAATACACTTAAATGAGGATACCCGATTGTACTTCCGGTTCCTCTAATTTCATGAGCTATATTTCTGATACTTTCCTTATCAAAATTTCTTAAACCTTTTTTTAACGCTTCTTTTTGGGCCGGGAAGTTCTTCAAAAACATAATTAACAGCTGCTTCTGTACATCTTCATTTTGAAGCGAAGGTAGTAACTTCTCACTCTTTAGATTATGAAGAAAATCTTCTCCCAAAAGCTCATTTATATTCTTTATTATTATTTCTTTCTTTAACGGTTTTGATATTACACGATCTGCACCTGCTTCTATTGCAGCCAGGACATTTGTTCTATTAGTGTTTCCGCTTATTACAATTACAGGAATGGTTTTATGATTTTCCAGCACCTTTATTACCTGCAGCATTTTTACACCGTCAAAATTCGGCATCATTAAATCAAGAAAAATTAAAACAGGATTGTATTCAGCTATTTTTTGAATGCCGTCTAAGCCATCATGACTTGTAATTACATTAATATGATAATTGCTGAAAAATTTTTTTAATGATTGACATATTATATCTGAATCGTCAACCACTAGAATAGTATTATTATTTTGATCATCAATCATTATCCGCTTCCCTTATCTTGTTTAATTTAAGTTTGGATAAGTCGGCAGTTTTATGATCACGGCCGGAAATTGAAGCTTCAATTGTAACCTGTTTTATATTTTCATAGATCTCTCCACGAAATATTTCAACATCTGCTGGAGCTGAAAATCCAAGCTTAACCTGTCCTTCCGATACTGCCAGTATTTTAATTGTTATTTCAGATCCGATTTTTATTTCTTCGTCTGTTTTTCTAGTTAATATTAACATTTTGATACCGGGTTTATCATTCTTTAAATAGGAAATATTTAATAGGATATTTTTCAGTATCCAAAATTTTCTGAAAACCTGTCTTCGCTGTTTGATTAATATATACAGGTGCTTTTAAGTTCACGGTGGTTTTCAATGTTTCTTGATTCATAGTAACGATTCCAAAAGGTTCATGATCTTTTTCTGTTTGATATTTATCGTCAATCACTCTAATGCCAATTAAAGGAAATGCTAAATCAGGTGAATCAATAGAATTAAGCCAATAAAAAAGGTCACCTTCTATTTTTATAAATAGATATTTTTTCAGATGTTCAAATCCAAAAATACCGGAAGCAAAATTTATTACATGTTCTGAGGTATATTCTATTTCACCAAATTGATTAGTTTTTACTTTCATATAAATCACTTTTTTATTATTACTATATCTACTCTTCTATTATTTGCTCTGCCTTCTGCTGTATTATTAGAATCAATCGGTCTGTATTCTGAGTATCCGACAATTGAGACTTTTTCAGGAGGCAAATTTTCATTATGAATTAAGAAATATGCAGTATTAAGCGCTCTTGTTACAGAAAGGTGCCAGTTTGAAGGAAAGTTCGGGGTATTAATAGGTACGTCATCGGTATGTCCTTCAACTCTAATATCATTAGGCAGCGACTTTAATATCACGGATAATCTGTCCAATACTAATAACGAACTGCTTGTCAAATCTGCACTGCCGGATTTAAATAAAATATCATCCATAATATGGATAGTAACTCCTCTTTTATTTTCTTCCAGCATAATTGAATTATTATAATGATATTTATCGATCAACTGCATAAGCTTGCTTTTCAATATATCATTACTCCCTAAATTTGATGGAGCAACATCACTTTTCACACTCACAATTTTTGTATGATTACCAAAAACATCTCCTACCGCAGAAATCATTTTTTTATACTTATTAGCGTCTATGTTTGATATTGCGTACAAAATAATAAATAGCCCTAATAATAATGTTATTAAATCAGCATAAGTTATAAGATACCTATCTTTTTCACCGCCCTCGAAAAAAGGGGATTCTTCAGGGTCTAATAACTCATCATTTCTAATTGTTCTCTTTGCGGAAGCAGGCTTATAAGTCTTGCTTTTACCAGCGAGGGAATCTCCCCGCTCTGCAGTGCCAACGTACCTTCCAGAGAAATCTCCATCATATGTTTTTCTTCCAAATGACATTTTTTTAATTTATCACCAATTGGTAGCCATAAAATATTGGCACTAAAAACTCCCCAAAGGGTAGCAATAAATGCCGAAGCTATATTTTTAATTAAAGAATTAGGATCTCCGCCGGCATTTGCAAGAGTCATTATTAAACCCATAACAGTGCCGATAATACCCATTGTAGGCGCGTAACCGCCCATTTTAGTAAAGATGAATATGTTGGAAAAATGTCTTTCCTGCATCGCTTTCATTTCTAATGCAGCAAGATTTTGCAGTGAATCTGCATCAGTTCCATCAATTGCATATCTAACCAATTTTTGAGGGAATAAATATTCCAATTGATCCAGGTTCTTTTCAATCGCCAACAAACCTTCTTTCCTGGATATTATCGAAAAATCTATCAAATTATTTATAAGGTGCTTTAAATTATATTTAGAAGGAAAATATGCCAGCTTTATAAGGTTCCAAATATTTTTAAATTTATCGTAACCGAAGCCGATTATAACTGCAGAAAAAGTACCTCCGAAAACAATAATTAAAGGCGGAATCAAAAATAAAGCACCAAAGGCACCGCCTTCCCAAAAGAATGCGCCGAAGATTGACAGTATTCCTAATAATAATCCTTCTAATGCCCCGATTTTTCTTTTCATAAGTAATTAAGTAATGATTGAGGTAAAACTTTTGAAGCCATTTGATACGACATTTGTAAGAGTGTCTCCTGACTTGTTAAATCAACAGAAGCCTTAGCTATATCAACACCATCTGTTTTGGAAATTAAATCCTGCAGCTGCAGAGTTTTATTATTTAATAAACTCTTAGAGTTTGTAAGACGATTTGCAATATTACCTGATTTAGAAATATTATTTAAAAGACTATTGTTAAAATCAGTAATTGCTTGCATCTGGTCCGCAGTAGGTTTAATACCGGCTTTTAAGTTATTACTGATATTAATCAGTGTATTAAAAATGTCAGTCTTTTGGTTGGCCGTAAAAGTTAAAGAAGATGCTCCAGCCTTTTCATTGACAGCAGTCGGATCATAACTAAAATTTATATTATTTGCCGGCACATTTATTTGAATCAATGCAGGCGGTTTACCATTAACTGATTGGAGATTGCCTGTAATACTATCGAACACCATCGATTGCGCTGCAGGCGGTGAAGAAAGCACCGAATTGTTGCTGCTGTCCAAAATATCATATGTAAAATTATAAGTGTTTGCTGCTGTTTTTGTAAAATTAGCTTTAAAGGTAAACTGGTTTCCCTGGGCATCGTAAACACTTGTCTGATTAGTTACAGTTGCACCAACTGCAGTAGTGGAATCAATACTTCCACCGCCTTTAACAATAGTTCCAAATACATCCGTACCGCTCAAATTAATTTGTTCCGTAACATTAGGAGAGATACGGATATTTTGAGCACCGGATATATTGCTGTCTTTAACCTCTATAGACTTTCCATCAGCTGTATAACCAAATGGTGCATTATTAGAATCAGTGCCTGCAAAAACATACTTACCATTTGATTGAGTATTTGCGCTGTCTAAAATTAAAGATAATGAAGAATCAATTTGGTCGGCAAAATTACCAAGGTTCTGGCTGTTGGCAGCATTCTGTACTTGAGTAAGACTTGACAATACGTTAGTTATTTGATCCTGAATATTCTGCATAGCCTGGGTAGAATCATTCACAAATGCAAGGCCGCTATCAATATTACCCATTATAGTATTCGCTTGAGTAATTTGATTATTCCAGCCTAAAATATTAACTGTACCGTTTGGTGAATCAGATGGTTTTTGAATAGTGGTACCCAGTGAAATTTCAGTTTGCAAATCACTAACTTTACTTTTAGTAGTAGTTAAATTCTGCAAAAAACTGTTTGTCATCATTAAATCTGTTATTCTCATATTACGACACCATATTTAATAAAGTTTGTAACATCTGATCGGCAACAGTAATAAGTTTTGCCGAAGCAGTATAAGATTTTTGATATTGAATTACGTTTGTCATTTCCTCATCAACAGACACACCTGAATAAGAAGCTTGCTGCTGCTTCAATTGCTGCACTACCAGGTTATAAGAATTGGCAGTATTCGACGCACTTTTTGCATCGGTACCAATCTGGCTGACAAGAGAAGAATAATTATCCAGCAAAGTGGTCCCGTCAGCTTGCTTTTGTGAACTTAGTCCCGCAATATTTAATGCAATATCACCATTACCGGATGTGCCGTCTGATGAAATAGCGATCTTATTGGGATCATTAAGAATTAAATTGTTAATCTTTAAAGTTCCGTTTGAATAACTGTCGAAAAAATTAATTCCCGGTTTGAGGAGGATTGTCTAAGGTATACCCGCTTGAATGCTGACTGTTTACAGATTTCATTAAATTATTAACAAATGAATCCAGGCTGCTTTGATATGAAGGGATTTTGTTATTATAAACATTTGCATCCGCATATAGCTGCCCGCCGGTAAGATTTAAACCCACAGCACCATCTTTTGTAGTAACAACCAGTTTGCCGTTTTGTGTGCTGGCTTGAAATTGTACTGCGGTAACTTTGTCAGCCGCAAATACTCCACCGATAGAAATGTTGGCGGAATTTTGAGAATCATAATTAACATTAATATTTACCATTTTACTTAAATCGTTAATTACCTTATCCCTTGTATCCAGAAGATCATTCGGCGATTGGCCAGCATTCTGTAAATTATAAATTTGAGCATTTAACGTTTGTATCTGCTGCAAATCGCTATTAATAGAATTTACATCCGAAGAAATCTGAGTTTTAAGACTGGTCTGGATTGTATTCAAACCCTGGTTTACAGTTTGTATCTGATCGCTTAACGATTGAGCTGTTTGAATTACATTTTGTCTTAACGAAACTGAATTGGGAGAAACTGAGAGCTGCTGCCAAGCATTAAAAAATGCTGTGGTTAAACTTGATATGCCTTGATCCGAAGGTTCATTCAATACACTCTGCACCTGATCTAATAAAACGCTGCTTTCATTATTGCTTGAATACTTGGAGTTATTTTCTCTAAGCTGCTGATCTGTTAAAGCATCATGAATCCTGCTTATATCTTCTATCTTTACGCCGGTACCCCAGAAGAAACCTCCTAGCTGCTGTGGGGTTGATGTTCCAAGATCAACTCTCTGCCTTGAATAATCGGGGTTGCTAGCATTAGATATATTTTGAGATGTTACATCCAATGCGCCTTGATAAACTGATAAACTTCTAGTAGCAATATCAAAAATATTACTCAATCCCATTTCAATATCTCCTATCTATCAGAACATTTCTATTTGCCGAAGAAAATGCAGTAATCAGTTCTTTAATAAATGTTCTTGACTGGTCTATCAAAATTTTATTCTGGTCATTTACTTTTATAATTTCCAAAATTAATTTTTTCATAGAGGCTTGTATTTTAACTATATCTCTAGTGTTAAATAATTTATGCCGATTAACTTCATCAATAAAATCCGAAAGTTTATTGGATTTAGCTTGGAGAGAATTCTTACCGGAAATCTGTTGAATAATATCCTGTCTAAGTGTTTCACAATTTCCAATGTTAAATAAAAGAATCCCGATACTCTTTAGCGTATCCTCAATTCCTTTACTATCACCGTTTATAATTGCTTTTTGATGTTTTAGCAACGCATCCAAATATTCATTAAGGATTTGGCGCTGCTCTTTAAGGCATCTAAATAGATTGGTCAGTTCCATTCTTTTCTCCGTTTAAATGGTTCAAATAACCCACAACTCTTTTAACATAATTTTTAGTTTCTTCAAATGGCGGAATTCCGCCGTATTTATCAACATTTTGAGGACCTGCATTGTAAGACGCCAAAGCAAGATTCAGATTCCCATTATATTTTCGAAGCATTTCGGCTAAATATTTAGTCCCTCCGTAAATATTTTGCTTTGGATCCCAAATATTCTTTACACCCATGTCATTTGCAGTAGAATCAATCAGTTGCATCAATCCTTTTGCTTTTGCTCCCGATAATGCCTTATCGTTAGCCGCAGATTCGGTAAGGATTACAGACTTTATGACATTTTGGTCTACGCCGAAAATATTGGATGCGTTATCAATGATGTTTTGGTAACGATCTAATCTTTCCAATGCCTTAGAACTGGGTGAAATAGACGGAAGCACTTTAATATTTGGTTTACTATCGTTTTTTTGTGCCTGCTTTGGTGGCTCTAATTCCCGGGATTTGATATTATTATTTCCATCTCCTGTTGTTATTTTTTTAGCAGCGTTTTCTGAATTCTCACTAGGGGCGGCATTTTTAATAATATTATTTAAAGGTTCATTGCTTATTTTATTTATGCTTGAATCCATATTTTCCCCGGTGATTTTTTTGTAAAGTATATCAGCAATACCGAGGCTTTTTTTCTTTGAAATAAATGAAGCAATTTCATTCTGAAAAATTGTATCAAAATCATCACCGCCGTAACTGTTGCTTCCAAACATTCCGTCAGTTGTTTTTGTCATACTTTTAAGCATCATAGATGTCAAAAGGCCTTCGAATTCCTTAGCCGCATTAGCAATTTTTGATTTCTGAGAATCAGAATAATGATTCGCAATATCCTGTGTGCCGGATATTTGTTTTAGCGGATCGGTTATTTTTAATTGCAAATTATTCATTTAATGCTTATTGCCTTTTAAATTATTACAAGTTCACCGATAAGTGCGCCTGCTTTTTTTAAGTGCCTGAAAGATTGAGATAATATCCTGCGGAGAAACTTTTAACGAATTTAAAGCAGCCGCTACCTGCTGAACAGTTGATGCACCCTGGATTGCAATAGTATTAGTTGAATCTTGAGTTACATAAGGGACAAGATTATTAAATACCTGTGTTGTACCGTTAGAAAAAGCTTGCGGCTGTGAGATTATAGGATAGGACCTTATGGTTATATTTAAATTTCCATGTGTAATTGAAGCAGGTAAAATCTTTACATTACTTCCGGCAACAACCGTCCCGGTTCTTTCATCCAATACTACTTTTGCAACTTCGTCTTTCTGTACGGTTATGCTTTCAAGCTCAGCCAGAAAAGAAACTAGATTATTTTGACTATCGGTTGGTACATTTACTTTTACTTCTGCAGCATCTTTTGCAAGAGCTATTTTGTTTCCGAATTTTGCATCAATAGCATTTGCAATATTGTTTGAAGTTGTTAAATCTGGATCTCTTAAGTAAACATTAATTTCTTTATTGGGTAAAGCACTTACTTCCAATGGAAGCTGAAGAATGCCGCCCATGGGAACTCTACCGGCAAGAGCTTGATTTCTTGAGACTCTATTCCCGGTGGGAGTTCGGATATCGTAACCGCCAACAGAAAGAGGGCCCTGTGCATACCCGTAGACTTTCCCGTTCATACTTGATAATGGCGTCATCAGCAATGTACCACCCTGCAGACTGGAAGCATCGCCCATAGACGAAACTGTAACATCAAATTTTGCACCCGGTTTTAAGAACGAATTAAGAGTAGCAGTTACCATTACTGCTGCAACATTTCTGGTACGAAGATTATCTTGAGATACTGTAATACCAAATCTCTTCAGCATACTAGTTATTGATTGTATTGTAAACGTCGAACGTTGTGTATCGCCGCTGCCCGCAAGGCCTACAACCAGTCCATATCCGATAATTTGCTCAGAGCTTTCACCTGTTATATATGCAATATCTTTAATCCTCTGTCCATAAATTGAGGTGAAACCTAAAATCAAAAAAATAACAACCAGTTTTTTCATTTTTTAACTAATCCTTTAAAAAATCCAATGCAAAAATTTTGTTAACCATCCGGGTGATTGAGCACTATTAATTGATCCGTTGCCTGTGAAAACAATCTGCGCTTCTGCAATATTATACGACAAAACCGAATTGTCAGAAGAAATGTCGGCAGGGCGAACAATGCCTTTAATATAAATTGTCTGTTCTTCTCCGTTGATAACAATTTTTCTTCTTCCATCAATTACAAGGTTCCCATTTGCAAGCACGGAATCAACTGTTGCACTAATTTTAGTATTAACCGATCCTTGGCTTGATGTAGATCCTGAACCTTTAAAATCATTAGTTGTGCCGAGATTTAAGTCTGCACTCGGAAGAGGTTTTGCTCCCAAATCACCTTTAGCACCTAAGCCGAGTGTGCTTGCTCTATCTGTTGAAGTTTGCGCATTATTAGAAGCCCGTGAAGATTCAACTACAAGAATTGTTACTGCATCGCCAACTTGACTTGCTTTCTGATCTGAAAAAAGAGAGGAGAAAGCATTCTGTCTCATATTCTGAGCAAACAGTCCGGATGAAAAAATAAGCAGTATAGATAATATTAACTTCTTCATATTATTACTCAATTATAATTACGTTTTTTGAATCGATTACTTTTGCTTTAAAAAGTTTTTTGTCCTGTGTTATTACAGTAATTATTTCACCTGTAGCACCTTCCTGTCTGGAAAATACATTAAGTGAGACTAATACATTACCGTTAATGTATTTTGCATTTAATTCATCGCCAATTTTAACTACTGGTATTTTCTCCGTCATCTGTCTAACTAAAATATCGCCGGGTTTAATATTTACAGAGCTTCTTAAAAGATTAATGTTTTGGGTAGAACAAATCGGCGTTCCTTTAGTACGTGTTATATCTTCTTCTTTAAAAATAAAGTCGTTCTTGTTTAGATCAGTTTTTCTGTTAATCTCTTTTACAGCGACAAGAACATTCTTATATAGTTTTAATTTTATTGATAAAATTGATCTGAATTCCCTGCCGCTTTTATCTTCTACCTGAACCGGAACATAAATCATATTGCCGCTTAAATTGAATTCATTTGGTTTTAGTAATTCAATTTTTTTGTATGATTCAGGGATTTGCAATATTTCATACTTGTAGTTCTGATATTCCGAAAGATTCTTTTTTAAATAATTCTCAAGCTCGCCTTTGAAAGAATTACTTGAAGGAATTACTAATGATAATATGAATAAAAGTATTGCGCTCATTTACGATGTCTTTAAGTTATTAGCCATTTGCATCATGTTTTCTACAGTTTGCACAGTTTTCGAGTTTATTTCATAAGCTCTTTGTGCTGCAATCATTGCAATCATTTCTTGAACAATATCAACATTTGAAGATTCTAGATAACCCTGATTTATTTCGCCAAAGCCGTCCTGGCCTGGAGTACCGATGATTGGTGTCCCAGAAGCGTCGGTTTGTGCATATAGGTTGTCGCCTAAAGATTTTAAACCTCCGGGATTCATAAATCTTGCCAATTGAATATTACCGAGTACGTAAGAACTTCCGCCTACTTGATTAACGGTTACTGCACCATCTTTTGCAATTGAAACACTCAAAGCATTCGAATCTAAAGTAAGACCGGGATCCAAAACATAACCGCTTGAAGTAACTATTTTACCATCGGAATCTACCTGGAAAGAACCGTCACGTGTATAAGCATATGTTCCATCACTTTTCCTTACCTGGAAAAAGCCGTCTCCTTGTATTGCACAATCGAGCTGATTATTTGTTGCAGTCATATCTCCTTGTGTAAAAATCTTTTCTGTTGATGTCGGCTGAACACCGTTTCCTATCTGAAGCGTATCCGTTGTAGCTCCATTTACTCCACTGGTAGAAGAATCGACAGGGCTTACATTAACCTGCTGGTACATCAAATCCTGAAACTCCGCCCTGTTCTTTTTGTACCCGGTAGTATTAATATTTGCAATGTTGTTGGATATAACTTCAATATTAAGTTCCTGTGCGTACATTCCGGATGCTGCAGTTCTTAAAGCTCTTGTTGGCATAATCTTCTCCTTCTTTTATACTTGACCAATTTGGTTTGCTTCATCAAGCGATTTATCCAAATAATTTATGATCTTATGTGCCGAATCGTACTCATTATTCAGTTGGATCATTGTTTCCATTTCTTTCATAGGGTTAACATTAGATTCTTCAAGATAACCTTGTTTAACTGTATAATCTCCTTGCGATGCAACTTGATAACCAACTCCATCAGCAGCAAAATTAACTCCGGTAGTTCTTGGGGCTTCCTGCGGATCATTCATTTTGGCAATCAGCAGGTTATCAATTACATTTCCTCCCAGGCTTACTTCCCCGCTATGTGAAACTGAGAGCAGCTTTTTTTGATCGGGGTTCAAATTATCAAGGTATATGGCGCCGTTATTTCCCATAACTTTATTATCATTTTCATCTACAAGATATCCTTCATTGGAAATCTTAAAATTTCCATTTCTTGTAAGCTCGGTACCGTTTTCAGTCTGAACGACAAAATATCCATTACCCGATATTCCCATATCTAGAGGATTAGAAGTCTGCATAAGGTTGCCTTGCTCAAAGTCCGTATTCTGCTGCAGAGCAACCTTTCCATATTGGTTCATTACCATGGAAAACGGCATCTCTTCTTTAAATCCGGTTGTATTTAAATTGGCAAGATTATTAGCAACTACTTCCAGGTTTTTCATTCTTGCCTGCATTCCTCTTGCCGCTAAGTAAATACCTTTAACCATTCTTATTCCTTATTGTTTATTTTATTATTGTTTAGTTAACCATGTCTTGCTGAGTTCATGCGCTTTAATTTTTGCAGCAAGTAAAATTTCTCCTTGAGAAATATTCAGCTCTTTTGCGCGCTGTGAAAAACCTTCTTTAGACTGACCATAAATAGAAGGGCTGTTCTTAAGTTTATTACGTATATCCGACAATTTTGAATTATGCTTTACAAATATTCTTTCTTCTCTTAATAATTTTATATTATTTTTTAATGCCTGCCCGGATCTTAATATTTTGCTGTACTTTTTTCTTCTGATAATTACTATGAATGCTGCAATTAAAGATGCAGATGCAAGAATACTTATCTTCATCATAGTAGTAGATAATGTATTAAAAATGCCAGGTAGCGTTATAAAACTATGGGTTATTGTTCCAGCAGTTTTATTTTTTGCAATTTGAATTTCTGCAGTTTTAGGTTTCGATTGCTCATTAAGCATTTTTTTATGCGCTTGTTTTATTTGAGCAGCAACTATCTGACTGATATTAATGCTGTCGGCTTCACCATTTGAAGGGATTATTAAAGAGTTATCAGCTTTGCTTTCCTTTTTGACAGGTTTATTATTGCCGTATACCAAAAATGCAGCCAATAAAATGAGTAAGACAGGTAATACAGTTTTCATCTTAAAGCCTTCCTTTTTAACGGGAATGATAGATTGATTATTGTACCTTTATTCCTATCCGACTCGTACTTTATTTCACCTTCATGCTGAAGCATAATGTTTTTAATTATTTTGAGATTGATGTCGACCAAACTATTTTGTGTTTTTTTGTTCAGCGTTTCAAAATAATCAGTTGATAAAAACCTTACATTTACTTTTTCATTAATACATTTCGTCTGTATAAAAATTCCTCCGGCTTTATTGTTGCCTGCTTTTATCAAATAAAAAATATTTGCTAAAATTTGGTTAATATAATTCTCGTTGGTAAGCAAGGACGGAATATTATTTTCTAAGTCGAGTACGCATTCATAATTAGAATTCTTCAAGGAAGAACTAAACATCAGGTAAAAATCATTTATTATATTATTTATACTGCAAGGACATATTTTATTTTTTGTATCGCCTGTATTTGCAAATTTTATCAGTCTATTTATTACATTTTTAACTTTATTAACTTGAAGATTAATCGTATCCAATACATTTTCATCACCGGTGGAATTATCGTTTCTTAAAAACTCGGTGCTGCTTTGTATAACTTGAAGAGGAGAAAGTACATCTTCTACAATTCCGGAAGTCAATTCCCCTATTGCAGAAAGTTTAAAATCATTAGTAAGTTTTGATTGATATATCTGGAGTTCATCATATGCTTTTTTTAGCTCTTCCCTTTTCTCTATTTCCTCCAATCTATATAAAAACATTTCAAGACTAATTTTAACTGAATGAAGTTCAATTGAATTATCATTTAAAGTATAAGGCAGCAAAGCCAACAATAATCCCCTGTTTTTCACTCTGCCTGAAAAAGGAATTATTAAGTAATAAGATTTTGAACCGTCTATATTATGTACCAGAGAATCCAATAAAATTTTATGCTTGCCGGTATTATAAAGTTCATTCAATGTTCCGGATCCAAATAAGTTGTTTGCAAAATATTTTATCCGGGAAGATGTGTTTGATGAAACAGGTATAAGTGATGTTTGATCTTCATTAAATAAGAATATTGATGATTCTTTACAGTTAAGAAATTTTTTAAGAAGAAGGTTCAATCTCTTTTCAAGGGAAGTTAAATCGTTTATACTTTCTAAATTTTTGATAAATTCCAAGATTTGAATCAATAGGTTATTACTTTTATTATTCGCATTATCTTCCTCATAACCATTCCTAAGCAGTCCGGCAGCCGTTGATGTTGACCCGCTTCTTGTAATGGAAGGAAGCGTCTTATGAAATGCTTCATATCTGAGGTTATTGCTCTTAATAATTCTCAATTCAAATACCTTACAGAATTTATCTGGTGTATAAATAATTCTTTGTATTCGTTAATAAACTTATCTGCTTCCTCCATACTTCTAATCCGAAGATGAGAAAGCTCAGCAAGATTTAGTTGAAGACCCTTATCCCAGTGTGCATCTCCGTTGGAAAATTTATACGTCATATAATCTGCCAGATGAATAATGGACGAAAGCATTTTGTTGTTGACAGAATTTTCCGGATTATGATGATTAAGAATAGCATCGCACAACTGACATGGGAAATTCCATTTTTCAAAAAGATAATGCCCTATTTGCTCATGTGTCATTCCCAGAACTTCCAATTCGGCCTCTTGGTAAATTAAACTTTTATCATTTGCTATCTGATAAATTTCTACAAAGCTTGAATGCATAAACCTGTGAATTATAGACAGACCTACATCGTGCAGAAAACCGGTTATAAATGCTTCGCCTTCATTTGGGAAATCTAAATCCTCTGCAAGTCTTCTTGATGCCGTTCCCGTTAAAAATGAATGAAGCCAGAATTTTTTTTGATCCAGATATTTGTCTGTTTTATTTTTAAATGATTCGGCAATCGACAAAACAGAAATGATATTTTTTAACTCCTGATAGCCGAGAACAAGCAGAGCGAAGTCAATTGTAGTTACTTTCCTCTGCAATCCGTACAGAGGTGAATTTGCAATGGTTAAAATTTTTGTAACAAGGCCCTGATCTGTCGAAATAGCATGAGATAATTGACTATTAACAGTTTTAGGATTATTCAATAAATCGAGGACATCCTTTATTGCATTCGGAATTGGCGGAAGATTAAAAATATTTTTTAAAATCAATTCCGTCTTTTCCTTTTTCTTCTCTAATGCAGATGTTACTGTTTCCATTGCTTTAATTTTGATTTAATAAATTAATTCCGATGACTGTTCTTTAAAAACCTGCACATGACCATCAATAAAATTATTTAGCCTTGCTTCATCTCCAAATTTCAATATGTCAATTATATTTTCATCAAGCTGAATATTATCATCCCAGTAAAAAGATCCGGCTCCAATCCGCTGGGTCATATAATCAGCTAGATGAATTATGGAAACCAGTGTTTTATTATTTTCTGCTTTTGAAGGGAGATGATGATTAGCAACAGCCTCGCCAAGAGTTTCCGGCAAATTCCATTTATTAATTAAAAACCTTCCAATATCCTGATGAGTTAAACCAAGGACCTGTTCTTCCGCCTTTAAGAATCTCATTTGCTGGGTATCTACCAAATTGCAGATAGAATTAAATTCTTTATTGAAATATCTTTGTATTATCGAGATGCCTAGGTCGTGTAATAAAGCAGCAGTAAAAACTTCACCTGATTTAGGATACCCAAGTTCGTCCGCAATTCCTTTGGCAGCAGTAGCGGTAAAAAGGTTATGATTCCAATATGATTTATCATCCCAGCTGCCTTTTTCGTTACCTTTAAATGCTTCTATCATTGAGAGAGCCATGACAATATTTTTTATATGATCGAAGCCTAGGATGACGATTGCAAATTCTACCGTAGCAACTCTCCTGGGTAAACCATATAAAGGTGAATTTGCAACTGTTAAAATTCTTGCTACCAGTCCCTGGTCCTTACCTATAACCTTTCCCAAATCGGAAGCGCTTGTATTAGGATAGCCCAGTAATTTTGTTACCTCAAATACTATTGAAGGAACAGAAGGAAGATTTCTTATGTTAGATAACAGCCTGATATTATTTGCTTTATCTTTAATATTTTCAATAGAGTTATTAATCATTTAAATATGCCAGCTTTATTTTCAACATTTCAATTATTCTTGAATGCACTTGAGAAACTCTTGATACAGTAATATTTAATAATTTCGCTATCTCTTTATAATTTAAATTTTCATAGTAGTATAAACTTATTATAAGCCTGTCCCTCTCTTCCAAACCTTTAATTGCTTCAACAAGAAGATCTTTAGCTTCATTTTTTTCTGTCGTAGCATCGGGAATTTCACCATCATCAGGTAATATTTCATACAGCATATAACCATCTTCATCATCAACCGGGCTGGTTAGAGATACGTTTGAATAAATGGTATTCTGATGCTTATCATTTTGAACAGGTCTTGGTTTAATCTGTAGTTTTCTTAACTCATCAATAATTTTTCCCCTAATTCTTTGAATGGCATAAGTTTCAAACTTAGTTCCATAATCCGGATCAAAACGATCAATAGCTTCACTAAGTCCTTCAACTCCAAACTGGAAATAATCTCTGTCATCTAGAAATTCTAAAGAAATAAATTTTGAATTATGAATAACATAATGAACCAGTTTTACATAATTAACAATAATTTGTTTTTTAAGGTTCGCAGACGGAGCTTTTTTAAATTCTGTCCACAAGTATGAATTATCCATAATTATTATTTCCTATTATTATTGTCTATGATTTCTTTCTTCTTATAAGAAGCTTTATTAATCGCATTTACAAAAACAATTACTATAATACCAAGCATTAAGGTTGTTGCCACAAATACGATAAAAGATCTTAGCAGCACCTGTTGAATTGGTAGACCAACACGGCTAAAAAAGATTAGCGAAAGTGAAAAAACCAATAAACCGAATTGAAGTACTATCTTATTCATTTTCCTATAAGTTTTTAGTAGGAAAATTCAATTTTTATACCAACACTTTTTAATTAGGAAACTTTGTTGTAGGGGAATAATCAGCGTTTTTTTTAAGATTAAAATGCGTGAGAAATTTCGGGTTGGAGAATATTAGCCATATGATTGAATTCATTAAGATTATGTGAAACCTTCTCAATCTGCTGCCCAGCTTTTGATTGAGTATATTTTTTCAAAAATAGTTCCTGGGCAATTATCGAACTGCTGACGGAATGATCAAAACTTACTTCTCCAAGAAAAACCGGGGTTTCTTTCAAGAAATGATCAGCTGCCATTGAAAGTTTATCGAATGTAATTTTTCCGTCTTCCCTGCCAATACACTTATTTACAATTATTAATTTTTTCCCGGCATATTGATTGGCATTTAATAATTTAATCATTACATACGAATCCATTACCGCGGTCGGTTCAGGTAAAGTTACTATTATATTGTTATCCGCCTGATTTAAAACCGATAGTATTTCATCTCCGGCGCCGGAACCGGTATCAAGAAAAATGAAGTCATAATTTTCCTGCATTGCTCTTAATTGATTAAACATTTTTGAAATTATCCCTGTTCTTTTTGCCGGATAATTCAGCTTGCCGGAATCGCCAAAAATAAAATGCAAGTTCGGCTCGTACTCACTTACTAATTCGCTAAGAAGTTTTTGTTCTGTAAAAAAAGTATGAATAGTTTTTGACGCAACTACATTAATCATAATGTTCGCATTCGATAGATTTGAATCCAGATCGAGGAATAAAACTTTTTTTCCTTTTCTTGATAAAGAGTAAGCTAAATTTAACGATATAAATGTTTTGCCTGTGCCTCCTTTGCCGGAAGTAAAAGCAAAAATTTTAGAAGATGAATTGAGATCTTGATTTTTGTTCAGCTTTTTTAGTTCAAACAATCTTTCCGCTTGGCCAAACATTAATTTATTTTTCCCGTATAAATCATATTAGCTATAAATTCCGGATCCGCAGATATTATATCATCAGGGATAACCTGCCCGTTTGTTAAAAACGAAGCCGGTACATTAAAGGTATTAACTATATTTAAAATGTTTCCATATGTTACTGCTTCGTCAATCTTAGTAAAAATAACCGAATTGTAGTCGAAAACTTTAAATTTTTCAGCAACATCCGTCATGTTTCTTGTAGTTCCGGTAGCACTTAAAACAAGATACGTTTCATTAACATTAGCTGCTTTTAAAAACTCCGTTGTATTTAATAATTGTTCTTTATTTTTCTGGCTTCTTCCGGCGGTATCAATAAAAATTATATCTTTATCTTTAAATGAATTCATAAGTCCCGGCATATCCTTAGGTTCATACGCAACCAGCATATCCACATTACTTATTTCAGAAAATATTCTTAGCTGATCAAGAGCGCCAAGCCTGTAAGTATCTATTGAAATTAATCCAACGCTAAGATTGTGCAATATCTTTGAAATTACTGCTAGTTTGGCAATACAGGTAGTCTTTCCAACTCCGGTTGGTCCAACCAATGCCACAACTTTGGGAGTGTTTTCTTTTTTAACTTCGAAATGATATGTTGGAATCATCGACGCTAAACTTGACAATACATAACTATCTAAATTGGATTCATGCAGAAAGCCTTTGTATCTTTTTAGCTGGTTAACAAGGGATGTAATCATCGGCTTTTGAACCTCACGGTCAAACAAAGTTTCTACAACCTTTTTTAATTCTTTTTCAACATTGTTTTTAGGCTCTTTTATAAACTGGTTTTTTCCCGACGGTTTTATTTCCCTCTTAGGTGAATCCATTTTACCAGCCGGATTTATAAATATTTTGTCCGTCAATTTTCTTAATTCATCTGGAAGATTTTGCCGGGGTTGTGCAGAATAATTATTCATAGAAGGTTCGACATATTCAAGTACGGCTTCTTCTTCATCTATACCGGCAGTAATCTCAAACATTTTTTGAGAATTACTTCCGCTATTATAAATTACTCTGGTGCCTAAAATTATTGCTTCTCCGCCAAGTTCATTTTTCATCTGCATTGAAGCTTGTTTTAATGTGGGGGCGATAAATTTTTTAATTTGCATCTGCTACCTCTAATTTTTCAATAAACTCAATTTCTATGTTTGAAGGAAGTTCCGAGTATGAAAGTACGACAACTTCAGGGAAGCTTGAATTTATCAAGCGATAGAAATATGGACGTATTGTTGCCGATGTAATAATAATTGGAACATAACCCAGCATTTTGAAATGTTCCATATAAATTTTAATTGTATCATTTAACTCTTTTAACGCTACTGGATTTAAGCCTAAAGTTTGTACTGCTTCTTTTTGATTTTGAAGAGATTTTGTTATACTCAATTCAATATCTGCTCCTAATGCAGAAGCATGTATAACTCCGTTTTGATCCTTATATTGATTAGCGATTGTATCTCCCATAGCATGGCGGACATATTCTGTTAATACATCAATATTTTTAGTTACCTTAGAATAATCAATTAAAGCTTCAAGAATTTGCACCAGGTCTTTTATGGGTATTAATTCCTTTAACAGATTTTGTAATACTTTTTGAATAGTGCCTAAAGACAATAAGTCTGAATTTATATCTTCAATTACTGCGGGATATTCTTTCTTCAAATTCTCAAGAAGCTGTTTTACTGCTTGCCTGGATAGAATTTTATCGAAATTCTTCTTTAACGTTTCTTGTAAGTGAGTGGATAAAACCGATATACTATCAACAACTGTATATTCAAGCAATTCGGCTTTGTCTTTTTCTTCGCGGGTTATCCAGTAACTTGAAAGATTAAACGCCGGATCTTTTGTAGGAATTCCGCTTAAAGCCTCACTTACATTACCCGGATTCATAGCTAAAAATCTATCCGAATAAATTTCATAAGCGGCAACTACATTTCCTTTTATTTTAATTATATATTCATTCGGTTCCAATTGAAGATTATCCCTAACTCTCACAGGTGGAATTAACACACCGTATTCCAAGGCTATATATTTTCGTGTTGAAGAAATTTTTTGAAATAAATTCCCGCCCTGTTTTTCGTCCACCAATCCAATTAAACCATAGCCAATTTCTATCTCAACAGGATCAACCTGCAGGTATTGCTCAACTTTTTCTTCAACCGGCTCGGCTTCAACTTCCTGAGGTTCAATATTAGCAGACGATTTAGTCCTGTTCTTTTTAGTTAAGTATGAGGCTGTTCCTAGTGCTGCACTTAATAAAAGAAATGGAATCATCGGCATACCGGGAATCAAAGAGAACAAACCAACTGCACCGGACACAGTTGCAAGTACCCGTGGATTTGATAAAAGTTGTTTCCTCATCTGCAAATCAAGTGCGGTACCCGCAGCATTCCTGGTAACAACAAGACCCGCAGAAGTTGCAATTAATAGAGCTGGGATTTGAGAAACCAATCCGTCGCCTATTGTTAAAATAGTATAGTTATGTATAGCATCGGTAAAAGACATTCCTTTCCCGGCCACACCAATTATAAATCCGCCTAAAATATTTATTGCATTTATAAGCAGACCGGCAATTGCATCTCCTTTTACAAACTTGCTTGCGCCATCCATAGCTCCGTAAAATTCAGCTTCGCGGCTAATCGATTCTCTTCTAATCCTTGCTTCAGATTCATTAATCAAACCGGTATTTAGATCTGCATCAATTGCCATTTGTTTTCCAGGCATTGCATCCAATGTAAACCTTGCAGCAACTTCTGAAATTCTACCGGAACCTTTAATGATTACAATAAATTGTATAATTACAAGTATGATGAAAATTATGAACCCTACAACATAGTTACCACCGACAACGAATTGGCCGAAAGTATCAATTACTTTTCCGGCATAGCCATCTAATAAAATTAATCTTGTTGAACTAATGTTTAATGAAAGTCTGAATAAGGTAAGAATAAGCAGCAAACCGGGGAATACCGATATATCCAACGGAGATTGAATGTATAAAGAAGCTATAAGAATTAAAATTGATAAAGTAATATTCAGAGCAAGAAAAAAGTCCAGTAACCCGGCCGGTAAGGGAATTATCATTAAGCCTAACATAAAGATTAGGCCGAATGCTAATATAATATCGGTATTTCTTCCGAGTGATTTCAATTTATACTATTAACTTCTTTTTCTTTTTATTTTTTAATTGATAGATATATGCAAGCACCTGTGCAACAGCTTTAAATAAAGATGATGGGATTTCATCGCCAATATCGCAGATTCTATAAAGAGCCCTGGCTAATTCGCGGTCTTCGTGAATCGGGATATTATTTTCTCTTGCTACCGATTTTATTTTTTGAGCAAGTTCATCAGCTCCTTTTGCAAGCACTTTGGGTGCTGTATTTTTTATAGCATCATATTTTATTGCGACGGCGAAATGAGTTGGATTAGTTATTACCACATCTGCATTTGGAACACTCTGCATCATTCTATTTTTTGCAGCAGCATATTGCAGTTTGCGTATTCTAGATTTAATCTGGGGATCTCCTTCACTTTGCCGGTTTTCTTCTTTAATTTCCTGTTTTGTCATCATCATGTCTTTAATAAATTTTTTCTTCTGGAATATTAAATCGATAACAGCAATAATTACATAAAGAAGTGATATTTTCCATAGAAGGTTGAATGATGATTGGACCATAAATTTTACAATTTCAGGAATAGTAAGTTCTACTAGCATTGAGGATGCAACTATAAAACTAGACAGAACAGAATAAGTAAATCCCCCTATTACAATGAGTTTTAGTAGGGATTTTGCAAGTTCAACTAAGGAGTTGGATGAAAAAAATACTTTTTTCATTCCGCTTATGGGATTGAACTTGCTTAATTCCGGCTTTAAAGCTTTTGGACTAATTTTTAATCCCACCTGTGCTAAATTTGCTACTAAACTTACAACAAACAACACTGCCAATATTGGAGCAAGAGTAATCAAAAAGAAAAAAAGAGTATCCTTAGTAAAATTCTGGATCATATCTCTATTTATAGTTAATACATCAAGGTTTCTAAAAATATTTATTGAAAAATCGGAGATACGGCTGCTCAAAAAGCGCTGTGTAAAGAATACCATCAGCATTCCGGATGTAAAAACAGCAAAGGAATTTACTTCAGTACTCTTAGCTACTTTTCCTTCTTTACGACTGTCCTCCAGCTTTTTACCGGTAGGTTGTTCGGTTTTTTCCTGGCCGTCTGCGTCCGCCATACTTATTGCCCCATTGCTCTGATAATGGACATTAAATTATCCTCATAACCTTTCAATAAAAATTTAATTACATACAAATAAACCGGTGTCAAGGCTACCAATAAAATGAAACCAATCCCAACTACTAAAGGCTGAACAACAAAGAAAACCTGCATTTGAGGAATAACTTTTGCTATTATACCTTCTGCTAAATAAATTAAAAAATATGAAACCATTATTGGCGATGCTATTTTTACAGCAATTATAAATACATCTGCGGAATACTTAATGAGTAATTGATAAACGGATTCATTTATTGTAAACACTCCAAGATGAACTATTGAGAATGAATAAACTAATGCACTTATTATATAATGATGGCCATTAATTAAAAAGAATAACAGCAGTGAACCCATAAATAAAACCTGGCCGATTTCATCAGAGCTTGTTCCGTCAATGGGGTTTAAGGTTTCAGCCATAGATAATTCCATATTTAAACTGATAATTGAACCTGCATACTGAACTCCATAAAAAACAAAGTTCAACATAAAACCTAAAATTAATCCTGTAATTATTTCCTTTATGGCATTTGCAAATAACCAACCGAGCGTGAATTCCACAACAATTGATGATTTATCGATTGTTAAAAAAACTATGTATGCAATTACAAGTGATAAGAATACTTTTACAAGTACAGGAATTGATTTATGATTGTATATAGGTGAGGCAAAAAATGCGGCAGCTATTCTTAAAAAGATAAGCAGCACAATTACAAAATCGCCGACCGGAATATTAATCATTTTACTACTGTAATAAATATTGTTAACATTTTGTTGGTAAAGGCTATCACCTTATCAAGCATCCAAGGCAGCATAAGAATTATTGTTATACCGGTAACAAGAATTTTAGGAACAAATGTTAAGGTCATCTCCTGTATAGATGTGGCAGCCTGGAAGATTGAAATTATAATACCCACCACCAGGGAAACACCCAGTATTGGTAATAAAATTATAAAGGTTGTGTAAAATGCTTCTTTTAGAATTTCAATAATTAATTCTTCAGTCATTTACGAAAAGCTCCTTACTACTGATCCGATTATTAAATGCCATCCATCAACGAGTATGAATAATAAAATTTTAAATGGCAGCGATATTAGTGTAGGCGGAAGCATCATCATTCCCATCGACATTAGGATACTCGCAATTATCATATCAATCATTACAAATGGTATGAATAGGAAAAAACCGATTACAAATCCCGCTCTTAATTCGCTGAGCACAAATGCAGGAATTACTATATAAGTGGGAAGGTCCTTCCTATCGTTTGGCCTGTTGAGATGTGCTAAACCTATAAATAGTTCAAGATCATCATTTCTAACATTACGAAACATAAATTCGCGTACCGGTTCTATTCCTTTATCGTAAGCCTGTTCGGCTGTAATTTTCCCATCCATTAAAGGTTTAAGAGCCGTATCGTTTACTTTACTCCAGGTCGGAGCCATAACAAAAAAAGTAATGAATAAGGAAATACCCGCGATCAGCTGGCTCGGAGGCATTTGAGGAGTACCTAATGCCGTCTTTAAAAAATGAAATACAATAATTATCCTTAAATAAGAAGTTGTCATAATCATCAGCGAGGGAGCTAACGAAAGCACGGTTAAAAGCAGAAGTAATTGTAAAGTGACTGAAATATCTCCCGGTTTGCTCGAAGTTCCGACGTTTATTCCTATATGAGGAAATGGTACTGATGTTGCTTGCTGGGCATGCAGTAAAATCGGGTTAAAGACAATAAATAAAAATATAATTAAAAAAAATGCCTTCTTCATTTCAATCCGATATTCTTCTTTAATAAATCCAAAAAATTATTTTTATCATCATTAGTTTCGTATGATTTATTTATTTCCTCAGGCTGATCTAATTCCTTTAAAAGCGAAATAGAATGATCACTCACACCCAGGACTAGCAGCTTATCATCTACCTTTACAACGGAAATATATTTTTTCGGCATTATCATGTGTGAGCTTAAAACGTTTATAGCAATTGAGCCGTTTTTTTTCCCTTTGAATGAGACTCCATACTTTCTTATAAAAAAGAGGACTCCATATAACATTCCAACTATTAGTACTAACGGAATAATTGCTTTTACTATATCGAGAAAAGTCATTAGTACAATCCCTTTAATCTGTTTCCTGCTTCATTAAGATTTGTAATCCTAATACCGAAGTGTTTATCAATAACAACTACCTCACCTTCAGCTATCTTTTTATTATTAACATAAATATCTACTGGTTCGCTGGCCAATTTGTCCAGTTCTATAACATATCCTCTTTCAAGTTCAAGAATTTCTTTAATCTGCATTTGAGTCCGGCCAAGTTCGATAAAAACATTTAACTGAAGATCTTGAAGAAAGTTTAATTTATCAGACGAGGAAGTTCCTTTAATTTTAGAATCATCAAATTCCTCAAAGTCTGCTACTCCGGCAGTTACCTTTGAACCTATTGGTTTGCCTTGAGAATTAGAGAAAACTTCCTCTTCTGCGTCATCATTTTCCAGAGGCATTTGGTTTTCTTTTTCTGTAGTATTGCCCATTATTCTACCTATTATATTTTATTGTTCGTTTCTGCTTTTCTAGTAATTTTTATTGCTTTGTGCTTATTAACCACACCTGCACGACCGTAAAAAAGAGTTTTGTTACCAACTTTAATTAAATGTTCATCGCTTATCAAAGTATCAAGTTTAATAATATCTCCCTTTTCCAATTCAAATAATTCTTTTACTGTAATCTTAGTGGTACCGAATTCTACAGCCACATTTAAAAAAGTTTTATATAGATGACTTGCTAAAATTTCATTTGAAGTTGTTCCCGAATATTTTGTCGGCCTAATTGATGACAATTTTTGAGAAGAAAGCTTCGATAATATTGTGTCGAATGCAAAAGTTGCAAAGCAAATATTCATCATATAAGATTTTTCACCTATCATAATCTCGAAGGAGATTAATAATACCGATTCACTCTGCGAGGTAATCTGGGCAAAGTCAATGTCCGATTCAAACCTTTCAACTTTGAATTCATAATTATCTACCATCTGCCATGCTTTTCTAAGATCGAGCATTACTCTTTCGGAAATTACAGTTAAAACTTTCTGTTCTATCGGAGTTATAATATTGGTTTGTTTTGCTCCCGTACCATTACCGCCAAGAAGTCTATCAACTAACGTTAAGGAGAGATCAACATTAAGTTCAAGAATACCCTTTATATCGGTATTCTTTATATCAAAGGTATATAGACAGGCCGGGTTTGAAACTGATAATATAAATTCAGAATAGTAAATCTGATCGATTGAAGTAACATTTATATTTACAATACATTGAAGTTTTGATACTAAAAAAGAAGCAAAACTCTCGGCAAAATTTTCATGAATATTTCTAATAGTTCTTAACTGGTTCTTCGAAATTCTATTAGGTAAACGAAAATCAAAAAGTACAGCTTCCTTTTCAGAATTTTGAACCGGACTTTGTTCTTCTCCGCTTTTTACTTTGTTAAGAAGAAGATCTATTTCTTGTTGTGAAAGTACTTCAGCCATAGTTTTATTGAATTATATATTTGCTGAAATAAACATTATTTATTCTTACGTCGGGAATCAGTTTCTTTAATCTCCCGGTAATTTCCGTTTTTAAAGTGTCTCTGTAAGAAGTGTTTGCTAATTCAGTAATATCCTTGCTTGATAAAGTTGTAATTACAACATCTTTAACCATTGCTTCTCTCGTTTTCAATTCCGTTTCCATGTCGGAATTAGGAATATCAAAACCCACAGTAGTCAATAAAAGTCTCTTTCCGTCGGTATCGGCAGGATTAACAATTAAATCACTTATGGAATAAATATATTTACCTAAAACGATTGGAGATTTCTCTTTATTATTTTTTACTTCTGTACCTTTTGAATTTTTACTTGAAGGAAGCCCGTCCTGGCTTTCAATCTTCTTGATAAGAATATTTGCAGTAACAAAATAAACTAAGATAAGCTGAAGGATAAAAATTGGAATACCGAACAATAATATCTTGGTATTGAATTTAGATTTTGCCGCGGGCGGCTTCATCTCTTCAATTTTTTTTTCTTCTAATGTTTCTTCTGGTATCGGCATATGTATTATAATTTTTCGATTTGTGGTTCAATTGATATGCCAATCAAATCTTTATCTATACAAATGAAATTAAGGAATGCAGTTACGTAAAAGTGGTTATTATTCTACACTTGGTTGAATTTGTAAAATTTCAGACGTTAAAATGAAGAAAAAGGAGTACCTTTTAAAAGTACTCCTTTTTTTCGGAAGGAGATTAGTGAGTTATCTTATAAGATTCGTAATGTCCTGTAATAAAGTATCTGATGTTGTTATTACATGTGCATTAGCTTCAAAACCTCTTTGAGCTACAATCATATTTGTAAATTCTTTGGCTAAGTCTACATTCGATTGTTCTAATGCACCCGACTGCATTGTAGTTGCCGTTGATTCACCAGGATCGCCTACTATCGGATCTCCGGAGTTTGCTGCAACTGTGTACATATTATCGCCAACGCTTACAAGACCATTATTATTTGCAAAAGTTGCTACCATAACCTGGGCTAAATCTTGCGATTGTCCGTTCGAGAAAATTCCTTCAATATTTCCATACTGATCAATATTTATATTGGAAAGAGAAGCTGAAGCTGAACCGTTCTGGGTTAGTGCAGAAACCTGGGAGCTTAATGAGTTCTGAGTAATTCCCGATGTGCCTGAACCAAAGTCTAACTGTATAGTTTGGCTTTCTGCTCCACCGGAAGGGGCATATGAAAGAATCGCCGGATTTGGAGACATTGTTTGAATTTGTCCGTTCGCATCAAATGTTATTGTTCCTGTGTTATTAGATAAAGTTCCGTCGGTAGCAGGTATAGCTGCGTTCCATCTCCAGGTATTTAAGTCTGTTTTTGTAAATTGTACCGACAATGTATGAGGATTACCGAGAGAATCATAAACCGAAACGGAGCCATTTACTATAGTAGGAGTTCTATTATCATCAACAATATAACTTAATGTATTATCCGAACCGGTTCTTACTGCTGTTGCATCTAAGGAAATATCTCCGGTATCAATACTTAAGCCGCCTGAAGTTGTTGTAATTGCAGGAATGGTGTATGAACCTGGTCCGTTAGTGCTATTGATTGTAACGCCAGTAGCAAGTGGAGAAGCCGGCGTAAAATCGCGAATAACCGTACTGCCGCTGCTGATTTTATAATCTATATTATACGTATTAGCTGCAGTCTCGGAATATTTTACTGTAAGTGTAAGAGGGTTCCCGTTTTTATCGTAAATTGTACAGTCCTTTGTTGAATCAGTTGGATAGGTAGCAGCAGGAATTATTGTACCGCTCTGAACTATGTTTTGCGTTTGAGTATTTGTCGAACTACTCTGTAAGTTTCCACCCCACGTAGTATCTGAAGTTTTAATAGCAGGAATTTTTAAATTTTTATCAATCTTAATATCCTGAATAGTATTACCGGAAGGTATTACTCCGTCAACTGCAACTTTGCCCTGAACTACCGCACCATTTTGCGGATTAACTAATTTACCGTCTGCATCGAAAATAAATGATCCGGCTCTTGTGTAAAAATTTTGGCCGTTACTCTTCAAAATAAATAAGCCAGGACCCTGAAGTGCTAAATCGGTAGTATTACCGGTTTGTTCAAATGTACCCTGGTTCCAATTTTTATCGATCGAATTTATTTTTGAACCCAGCCCAATTTGGAAACTGTTTGTACCGCCTGTTGTTGCGGTTGGATTGGTACCAGCTTGAATAAATTGATTAAACGTATCGCTGAAAGTAACTCTTGAACCTTTAAACCCGATTGTATCAACGTTAGCAATATTGTTACCGATAACGTCCATCATGGATTGAAGATTGCGCATTCCGGATACGCCGTCGAAAAGTGAATTAAGAAGTGCCATTTTAACCTCCTAAGATTTTTATTGTTAGTTGATTCAACTTCAGTCAGTCGGTCGAATCAGCAGAGCGTCCTAAAAGGTCCCGCTCTGATTATTTAATTAATTTTTATTGAGCAAATACTACACTGTCTATATTTGTAAAGATATTTTCATTGCTGTCTCCAACCGGAAGTGCAGTAACCACCGTTCGGTTGGGAATATTTACTACGAATGCCGTATTGTTCATCATAACCAGTGAATCTTTTGAACCCTTAGATTCGGCTTTTTGTACTGCATTCTGAATTTTGTTGATCTCACTATCACTTAATTGAATGTTCCTGTTTTCCAATCTTTTTAGAGCATGATTTGAAAACTTTACTTTGTCCAGCTCCTGCTGAAAAATTGTGCTAAAGTTTTCGGTATTTCCCTTAACCTTAGCCGGGCCAAAATCCTGCTGCTGAGTGATTGGAATAAACGGAACGTTTATACCATTTACTTCAGCCATTAATTACCTCCTTGATTTGGTGCATTTACAATTTCGGAAATATCCGATAAGTTATATTCGGTATTATCTACCAAAAGTTTAGTGCCTGAGGTTGTGTACTCGACTCCGGTAATTGTTCCATATTTAAAGACATCCGGTGCCATATCAGCTCCGGTTGAAGTTTTAGCGTTTACCTCAAAAGTATAATTGCCTGCAGGTACTTTATTACCGCTGTTATCGGTAAAATCCCAATTAAGTTTATTGTCGCCTGAACCTGTTGGTAAATTACCCAAAGTTTTTACTAGGGTTCCATTGGCATCGTAAATATTGATTGAAACTGAAGATGCGTCTGAAGCTAGATTGTAGCCTAGTTGAATGGAATTCTGTCCGTTATAAGTAATACCCTGCCCGCTGATTTTTACATCTTTTCCGATTAGAGTAGCAGACATAGTGTTATTAATTGATTGTGCCAATGAATAGTTTGCGTTGATACTTTGAGTCATGGAATCATTTAAGTTCTGCAATTGCTGTAGCGAACTGAATTGTGCCAGTTGGGAAGCAAACTGTGTACCATCCATCGGCTTCAGCGGATCCTGGTTTTTCATTTGCGCAATCAGCAGTGTCATGAAGTCATTCTTTCCTAGCGTATCGTTAGCCTGTGTGGCTGTTGGTGCCGCGCTTGATTGAGTTGTGGAAGCTGTTGTATTATTTACTGCATTTACCATATAAATTCTCCTATATTAAATATTCGTAGGTATTATAACCCATACTTTTTGAAGATACTAAATCACTTGCAGTATCGATTTTTTTGTTATATAAAGTTTGATTTGTTCTTTTCTTTTGAACAAATGACTTATTTGATTTTGCTTCACCTCCTGAAATTGAAACAGATAAATTGCTTAGTTGTAGGCCATTCTGACTGAGTGATTGTTTCAAATTGTTGATATTGGTCTGCACCATTTGTTTTACAGACTCATTTTCAACTTCTATATTTGCGTGAACAACCTTATCTACTACTTCTAAAGCTATTTTAACTTTTCCAAGATCTTCCGGTTTTAACTTTAACTCTATACTTTTTGATTGACCTTGTCCTATAAAATGAGATATTTCGGTAATAAGATCAGATGCCTGCACGGTCTTATAAATATCATTAAACTGCTTTACGTTCTGATCAAAATTATTTTTTCCAATAGACTGTTTGTCTGTATTTAACACCTGTGCAGAAGAAATTAATGCATCGTCATTTTGTCTTTTACCTGTATCAGATCTTTTTCCATTATCTCCGCTTGAGGTATCAGTGCTTGTGCTGATTATTTGATTTGATTTGTCAGTCGCTGAAATATTAGTAGTTATTTTACCATCACTTATTGGCTTATTTTCAGACCCGTCATTGGATGTTTGTTTTGAAGTTTGTACTGCGCCAGCTAATTTATCTACAGGTTTAGATTGTAAATTAGAGATATCATTTGATTGAGTTTGGTTTGCTATTTTATTTTCAGCTATGACTTCTTTTTTATTCAAATTAACAGAATTCGCGATAAGTTCTTCATCAGAACTATTCCTTAAATTTCCATCTTTCTGTAAAATTTTTTCTGATGAATCTTTCTGAGGGGCTGATGTTAAACTGATTTTTTTAGAATCTAATATATCTTTTTTAATTTCATTTAGGAATGAATTTTTATCAGCTGTCGGGCTTTTAGCTTGAAATAAATCGGGAATATATTTTGGAAATGAATCTTCAACCGCGGACACATTATTCTGTGTAGTATGATTTTTTATCAACGAACCTGAATCGGCCGAAGAATTATCAATATTTTGAGAAACGTTTTTTATTTTCCAATTATTTAAATCATAAAATAATTTTATTTGAGGATTAACATAGTTTTGAATCAGAATTATTAGATATGCTGAGCTTCGCTAAGAATTGTTCTAAATCTTGAATACCTGTTAACGAAGAGTTTTTATTTCCGGATGCAGCCGTAATTTTAAATTGATTATTGTTAAGATTTTTTGACGTATTATTTCCCGATGAACTTTCACTCACAGTCTGGTTTTCAGCACCAGCAGGAATAGCTTCTTTATTAATTGCTTCTTTAAAAGTGTCAGGTTGAATATTAGCAGCATTAGCTATATCTAGAGATAAATTTTCCGTATCATTCAATTTGGTTGAACTGATATCCTTATTAGTAAAAGGTCCCGCTAATAAAACATGATTTTCAGTATTTGAGATTGAGGAAATGTTTTGATATTGCAAGCTTCCATTGGAAATTTGATCTAATAAATTACTTATAAATTTTTCCGGGTTGTTATTTTCAATATTTGATTTAGTACCCGAAACTGTTTCATTTCCTGATTTAGAAATTTCAATTTGCACCGGCTGGTTTGCGAAATTGAAATTTAATATGACTGGCCTATTAGATTGAAGTATATTAAAAATAACCTGGTTGAGATTTACATTGCCTTGTGAATCTGTTTTACTTACTTGATTATTTTTTTTGCTGTCAATATTTAATCCATTTTTCGATTCATTCCCATCATTTTGAACACTTATATTTAAAAGTAAAGGAACTTCTTTATTTAACTCCGTTTGCAAATTATTAATGCATGTTTGATCCTGCCCCTGAGATAAATTTGTATTATTGGCATTAATGGTTTGAGATTGAATACCTTTTATGTTTTTAAGTGAAAATCCCAAACTGCTTAGGCGATTAAAAAGATCATTTAAGAAATTTTGAAGATTAGCAGCTGAAACAGTGTTTGGTGCGCCGGGATTATTTGGAAACAAATCATTTAAAGTGGCTGCGTCTTTATTAGAATTTGAAACGGATGTATTTTCACCTAACATATCGGTAAAATTTGTTGTGCTTGTATTCGAAGAAACGGTATTGAAATTAGAATTGCCTGATTCGGATTGATTTGAGCTAATCATTCGGATAATGTCCGAAAATAAATACGTCGGCTTATTATTCTTAATTTGATTCGGCAAATCTAAAATATTTGATTTGCTGTTTGAATTTGTTAAGAGTGAATTTAATAGCATATCATTTTGCCATGGTTATTCTGTTTGCTGTTTCAGGATTAAATAGAGATAATATTTCTGCTGCACTTTTCTTCCTCATAGAATAGATAATATCTCTTGCTACATTATCGGAATAACTTTCAATTATTTTAGCTGCTCTACCCGGATCCATTGATTCGTACAATTTTGAGGTTTTTTGAACCCAGGCATTGTAAGTACTATCGGTTTTGGATTTTACCTCATCAGCAGACAGTTTTTTATCTTCTTTTTGCTTTCTTAATTCTTGATTTGTCTGTGCTAATGCAAATTCCAGGTTTTTTAAACTGTCCATTAGCACCGAATTATTTTTTTCGTTTGCATAAACAGTGTCGGTATTTTTATTAGAAATAAGCACTTTTAGAGAATCAAAAATTTCTTTTTTAAATTCGTCCTGAAATAAATTCTTTAGGTCAGCTATTTGTATGCTTTTGGAATTTTTGGGTAAATTTTTATTCGTCACTTTTTTCACCGGAGAAAAATCGAATTGGAATATATTCTTGTAAATAGAGTTGAAATAAATAATACCACCTGTAACAATCAGAAACGCTGCAACAAATGAAACAATATATATTATTTTAGCTTTCACTTATTTTGCCTTACAAACTTTTGAGATGCCAGCTCATCAATCACTTGCATCTCAAGATGATTTTGTTCATTCCTAAAATTTTCACTATAATTTTCTTCCAGCGTTTCAAAAATCGTGTGCTCCTTACTTTTTTGAACCAATTCAGACATTTTAATTTTTCTTTTTTCTTTTAATTTATTAATCTGGTCAAGGATGGAAATTCTTTCCTTCTCTAAACAGAATTCATATCCTTTTTTAAATTTTAATTCACCAACGGTAATGTTTTTGTGAATTGGTTTGTTTCTGCTCTCCATAACTTCACTGGTCAGCCTGTCATATTCTGTCATCACTTTATCAATCTGAATTTCAATTACAGCAACTTCTTTTTGTACTTTTTTTTCAAGTGCTTCTTTTACCTTTTTAATCGATTCGAATTTATAAACGAACTTTGACATAATTTACCTATAAGGGTTTTTCTATTATTTGATTCAATCTTGAAATCGTTTCTTCATATAAGGTTTTTTCCATCATATCCTGTTTTAAAAATCCCCTTAATAAGTTTATTTTTGATAAAGCATGATCAATCTGGGGATTACTTCCTTTTACATATGCACCGATATTAATCAAATCTTCTGCTTCTTTATAAGTGGCAAGTATTTCATTAAATACTATAGCTCGTTTCCTATGTTCTAAACTAACGACGTCCGGCATTACACGACTTACACTTTGGAGAGGATCCACAGCCGGGAACTGTCCTTTATTAGCAAGTTTTCGGGAAAGCACAACATGGCCGTCAAGAATAGATCGAACTGCATCGGCAATCGGTTCTGTCATATCGTCACCATCAACAAGAACGGTATAAAATCCGGTAATTGATCCTTTAGATGTTGAACCTGCTCGTTCAAGAAGCTTAGGTAAAATTGCAAATACTGATGGCGGATATCCTTTGGTAGTCGGGGGCTCACCAACTGTTAAACCAATTTCTCTTTGAGCCATTGCAAATCTCGTTACAGAATCCATCATTAAAACTACATCCATTCCCTGTTCGCGAAAATATTCTGCTATGGTGGTACCAATAAAAGCGCCTTTCATTCTTACAAGAGCACTTTTATCACTCGTAGCAACAATTACCACTGATTTTTTTAATCCTTCTTCACCAAGATCTTTTTCAATAAATTCTCTGACTTCTCTTCCTCTTTCACCGATTAATGTTATTACGTTTACATCAGCATTTGTATTGCGGGCTATCATTCCCATTGTAACGCTTTTACCAACGCCGCTGCCGGCAAATATTCCAAGCCTTTGTCCTTTACCAACTGTAAGCAAACCGTCTATGGCTCTAATACCGGTTTGTAAAGGAGAATTTATTCTCATCCTTTCCAATGGGTTAGGAGGATTTTTATATATCGTAGTATAATTCGAACAGTTTAACATTCCTTTTCCATCAATGGGATTTCCCAACCCATCTATTACTCTACCCAACAATCCCATTCCCACATTAACAGTAAAGCTTTTTCCGGTTGCCTTAATTTCACAAGACGGAGAAATATTTTGTACTTCTCCTAGAGCAATTGAAAGCACTTTGCCTTCTTTAAAACCTACTACCTCCGATTTGCAAACTTCGTTTCCATCCCTATCGATTATAGTGCAAATTTCTCCAAGTGAAACATTGGGACCAATAGAAACTATTACCAGTCCTATCACATCAGAAACTTTTCCGTTTACAATTATCGGATCAAATCTCTCGATAACTCTTTTGTATTTAGAGGAAATCCTTTCAGCTACTTCCATTAAATATTTGCTTCCAATTGTTTACTTATTTCATTTAATTGAGACGAGATTCTGGCATCGACATTACCTATTTCCGTTTCAACAAGGCAGCCGCCTTTTTCAATACGTTCATCCGATTCAAATTTTATTTTATTATATGAATCGTTGTTAAATTGAGCCTGGCTTTCTTGATTTATAATTTCAAAGTCGTTTGGGTTTAGTTTTACAAATATTTTATTTGAGCCTATAACTTTTTTAATTGATTCTTTTAAAACATCATTAATTATAGTTTCCCGCTTAACTTCTTTTTTAATTATTTTTTCGGCAATTGAAACTGAAAGGTCTATAACAACCTTTTCAAAGACAGACTCATATTCGATTATCTTTTTATCCAATTGTAAAATTATATCGTTAACACTATCATATTTTTCAGATATTTTTTCGGTATACTCTTTTTCGTAAGAATCTTTAACTGATTTTTGCCCATCACTAAATCCTTTTTCAAATTGTTGATCTAATTGCCGCTTAAATACATCCTCTTTAGTTTCCACATGCATAATTATTATTTTCTAAAGGATTTTTTAACGAAACACTTAATTTCCTGGATTTTGCATTCAGCTTAATAACGCTAGACATACATTTCTTCGTTGCCTCCCCTTATATTGAGGGCTATTTCACCGCTCTCTTCTAAAGATTTTATTGCATCGATTATTCTGGCTTGAGCGGATTCAACTTCTTTTAATTTTACTTTCCCCATATATTGCAATTCTTCTTTTAACAAATCTGAGGCGCGCTCCGACATATTGGAGAATATCTTTTGTTTCAATTTTTCATCGGCAATTTTCAATGAAAGTGCCAGATCTTTTCTGTCAATATCCCGCAATATTTTCTGAATATCTTTATCCTGAATATTTATTATATCCTCGAACATAAACATCAATCTTTTTATCTCACCGGCCACATCGGGGTCTTTTTGTTCTATGCCGGTAAGTATTTCTTTACTTAAACCTACGCTGGTTCTATTTAAAACTGCAGCAAGACTTTTTGAGCCTCCAATTTTACTTAAGGATTGACTCATATTTAATCCCGCCATTTCATCAACAACTTTTTCAATTTGTTTTAGAGTTTGCGGGGATATTTTTCCCAAAGTCGCAATTCTATATGCTACATCTGTTCTTAAAGGTTCACCTAATTCTTTTAAAGCATCGGCAGTCTGATCCGGATGAAGATGAGAAAGGATTAATGCTATTGTCTGCGGATGTTCCTTATTCAAAAAACTTATGAGCTGGGCTGAATCAGCTTTCTTTAAAACATCAAAGCCTTTTAAAGTTGTAAGATTTTTTACTTTCTCAATAATTTCTACTGCCCTGTTAAATCCAAATGATTTTTCCAAAACAGCTTGCGCAAATTCCAGTCCGCCTTCCAAAACATATTCACGTGCCGTAACCATTGTATAGAATTCTTCAAGCACGGCATCAACTGTTTGTGAAGGAATATTTTTCACTTTTGATATCTCGGTAGAAATCATTTCGACTTCCGATCCATCAAGATGTTTAAATACTTCTGCAGCATTTTCAACATTTAAGGCAATCATCAGCAAAGCTGCTTTTTGTATTCCTGGAAGGTCAACTATTTTTAATTCTCTTGGCATATTCCCACTTTATAATTCATCTTCGTGTAACCAAACGTTAATTAATTTTGCCGCATCTACAGGATTTTTAGAAACATAGTTGACAATTTTATCGTGCTGGACTCTTTTATGTTCAGCTTCATCAGATATTTCATCTTCCAAGTCTCCAAGCGGGAGTAAATTTTTCCTTTTCGGCGGCCCGTTAATTTGAGGTGTTTTTTTCCCGCCGGCTAATTCCGATGGAGAATAGCCATCTAGCTGAACATCATTGTTTCCAGCGAATGTACCGATTACTATTTTCTGATTTTTTAATCGTTTCATTAATCCTTTAAGTAAAAAGATCGAAGCGACTATAGCCATAATCATTATTAAAGGATTTATCCACTTATTAACATTATCAACTACGCCGCCTGGTTCAGCAACTTGTACATTATCCAATTCCTTAGTTTCAAAAGGTATATTAACAATAGAAAATTGATCTTTTCTTGAAGGGTCAACACCAACCGCATTCTTAATAATCTCTTGAAGCTTATTCATCTGATCCGTTGAACGTGGACCATATTCGGTTTTTGTTTTATCCCCCTGTTTAACTTCTTTAGGTACGTCATTTATTACTGCGGCTACACTCAACCGTTGAATGTTACCACTTCCCTGTATTACTTTTTCGATAGTTTTATTTATGTCATAATTAGTAATATTATTCTGACTAAGCTGAGCAGTAGAGTCACTAAGATTTTTTCCGTTATTTGTAGATTTTATCGTTTGTTCACTTATTGCTACTTGAGAATTTGGATCATAGGTTTCCATTGTTTTTTGTACCTGATCAAAATTCAAATCTGCATTTACTTCAACCATGGAATTACCATACCCCAAAACATTATCAAGCATACTTTGTGCTTTTTGTGCCAGATAATTTTCCACCGATTTTTTTATCTCGTACTGCTTAGAACTAGAAACTGCAAGCGGATCAGAATCTTCTTCTTTGGATAAAAGCTTACCTTCAGTATCTATAAGTGTTACTTTGCCGGGCTGTAAACCTTCAACACTGCTGGAAACTAAATTTAATATTGCGGCTATATTGTTTCTTGTTAAATAATATCCGTTTCTTAATTTTAAAACAACGGCTGCTGTCGGCAATTTTTGTTCATCTTTAAAAACCGATTTATGCGGAATCACAATATGCACTCTTGCTCCTTGTACTCCATCTATTTCCATTATCGTTTTTGCAAGCTCGCCTTCCAGTGCTCTCTGATAATTTAACTTCTCCATAAACTCAGACATTCCCATAGTTGACTTATCAAAAATTTCATAGCCGACTACTCCAGAACTTGGAATTCCTTTACCAGCAAGAGATAATCTTTCTTCATAAACTTTATCTTTAGGAACCTTAATTACCTTCCCGTTATCGTCAATTACATATGGAATTTTTTGTGCATTTAATTGATCCACAACTTTTGCAGCATCGTCCTGCGCTAAATTTGTATAAAGGGGAACATAATCAGGTTGATTTAGAAAAAACAGAAGAGTAATAAGCATAGCCACGGTTACCCCAACCGTTCCTCCCAGTACAAGCTTCTGTTGAAGAGAAAGCTTGTTAAATATATTTGTTACCTGAGTAAGAGAATTTTCCTTCATTATAATTAAACCGGTATATTGGTTAATTGGTTATACATATCTAATGCTTTGTTTCTAATCTCCATCAGTAGCTCCAGGCTGGTTTTAGCCTGTTCGCCGGCTATCATAACATCCTGGATTTGAACATTGCCGCCCTGAACAAATTGATTTGTTACATCATCAGCATTAAGCTGGCTTTGATTGACCTTACCTAAAAATTCCGTTAATACATTTTTAAAATCATCGCCTTTGCTTTTATCTGAGGCATTCAGACTATCCATTTTAGGAATGAAACTTTGTAATGCATCTATTTTCATACTTAACCTCGTTTATCAAATAATGAACCGATTTTTACACCTGACATTTCCCCGCTTTTTTTATAGAAATGATAATCATTAATTTCCGATTTGTTTTCAGGATAAAGGCCCATAAAATATTTTTTTTCATCCGTTGTCAGATTTTCCCGATTAGCTTTAACTGCCGGTTTAGTTTCAGATTTTCCGAGTACTTCATTTTGCTTTGAAAACTTAGCCGCATTGTTTACTAACTGGGGAGAATAATTCCCTATTACATTTGTCGTTATTTTCATTTTTTATATATCCAAAGAATCTTTTACCATTTGTTTGGATGCATTTAAAGCAGTCAGATTTGACTCATAACTCCTGGTTGCCGAAATCATATCAACCATTTCAGTTATTATATTTACATTGGACTCCTGAACATATCCCTTGGCATCCGCATTAGGATTATGCGGATCATAAACCAATGCGCCTTGTTTCTGATCGGTTTCTACTTGGGTTGTTAAACCGGTGCCTGACGGATTACCATTAATATCAAGACTTGATGCCGGAACTGAAATGTGTGCCTGGTCGCTGACATTTAAAGGGAGAACACTTTGTTCAACCGTTAGATTATTAACAAACTGATTTTGATTGTCTTTAATTTCAAGGAATTTTCTTTGATAAGGCTGTCCGTTAGCCATTCTTGTTACGTCGGCATTTGCAATATTTTCGGCAATAAGATTCATACGCTTGCGCTGGATACTTAATCCCTTTGCGCTTATATTAAAACCGGGAAAGTTAATTCCAATTTTCATTAACTTACGCCTCCTTTTATTACCATCTGAATATTTTTGAAATAGTCGCCGATTTTCTTTGAGGTGAATTGAAAATTAAGATTGTTGACAGCCAATTCCGACATTTGTTTATCTATATCAACATTGTTAATTCCGGAACTATCATCATTACTTTTATCAGTAACAACATTATAACCGGGAACAGCATCAGATTCATTTGCACCTATTTGTCGGTTATCATCAGTCTTCAGTAAAGCTGTCATATTATCGTTCAACACATCTTTAAAAACTACATCCTGAGTGTGGTAATTTTCCGTTCCGACATTCGCTATGTTTTGTGCAATTACTTTATTCTTAAGCGCACAAAAATCGGCAAAGTTTTCTAAAAGTTTTATTGTTGACTGGGACATCTAAACACCTAAATTTAATTTCGTTGTTAGGTTTCAAATTAGATGCCATTAAAAGATTGGATGTTTTTACATTTTATTTATTGATTGAAGATTAAAGTTGGCTATATATGTACACTTGTAAACTATTAATCAGAATAATCAAGTATAACTGATTTAGTCTGACCGCAAGAACAAACAAATTTTATTTCTTTAATTGAATCATTCCCGTCTTTTTTTAGAATGATTTTTACTCCTTCATGGCTTTCTTCTTCTACCGAGATTTTAGTCTTGCCTACAAGTTCGGCTTCAGAGCTTTTAATAAAATTACCTGAAGATTCATGTAAATCATAATTAAATTCTCTGAATAACGGTTCTTCAAAATTATTTTTCATTTGTTATTACCTTATTAATTATTTCCGGAATTTTTTCTACAGGAACAATTGCATCGGCAAATCCAGCATCTGCAATAGCCTTTGGCATACCATAAACAACACAAGTACTTTCATCCTGAGCAACACAGTAACCACCAAGTTCTTTTAATTTTCTTATTCCTTCTAATCCATCTTTCCCCATTCCCGTCATAATAACACCAAGAGCATATTTGCCGTAAATATTAATAACGGATTTAAGCATTACGTCTACACTAGGATGGTGCAAGGTTTCGGAAGGTTCATCGGAAATTTTTATAACTATGGAATCATTCGTATTCCTTGCCAAAGTCATATGCAGACCGCCTTGAGCAATATATACAATTCCATTTCGCACTATTTCATTATCTTCTGCTTCTTTAACTTCAAGCTCACTCAAACCATTCAGTCTTTCAGCGAGAGATTTGGTAAACTTCGGCGGCATATGTTGAACAATAAATATAGGGCAGTTAATTTTTTTAGAAAGAAGCGGGATAACTTTTTGAAGAGAAAATGGTCCGCCTGTTGAAATACCAATTCCAATAGCTTTAAATCCGATTGAAGGTATATTATTAGGTTGAGTTGAACTACTTTGAATGGGTGAAATGTGATGATTTAATTTCTGAACTCTTTTTAAACGGTCCCTTAGAATTTTCTGTTTGACAATTTCTTTAACCTTATTAACTAGGTCCTCTTTTATTTTTATGATATTTACGTTAACATATGATAATTCTTTGGGAATGAAATCAACTGCTCCGTATTCAAATGCCTTTATTGTTTCATCAGCACCTTCAGTGGTTAATGAACTTACCATCATAACAGATGTAGGACAGTCTTTCATAATTTTTTTCAGAGCAGTAAGGCCGTCCATTTTAGGCATCTCAATATCAAGAGTTACAATATCCGGTTTAAGAGACTTAACAAGATTGTAACCTTCTTCACCGTCTCTAGCCGTCCCTATTACTTTAATTTCAGGATCACTTTCGAGCATTATAGAAATTGATTTCCGCATGAATGCCGAATCATCTACTACCAAAGCTTTTATTTTATTATTTAATGTATTATTCAACAATTTTATTTATTAATTCACTAATATCAATTATCATAACAACAGTTCCGTCTCCCATTATTGTGGAACCTGCTATACCATTAATGTTACCAAGATAGCTGCCTAAAGATTTAATAACTACTTCTTTTTGCCCAAGTAATTGATCCACCTTTATCCCAAATCTCTTTTCGGCTAATCCTACAACTACAACATACTGCCAGATTTTATTAATCTCATTTTGCGAGTCCCCGTAAAGCATATCATCAATAGCGACTAATGGTATAACACTATCACGTTTTTTAATTACTTCATTACCGTTTATCGTATGAATATCTTCAATGTGTATCCTAAATGCTTCTATTACGGAATTAAGTGGAATAACAATTATTTCGGAATTTACTTTAACCAACATCCCCGGAATAATTGCCAACGTCAGCGGCAATTTCACAATAATTTTTGTCCCTTTACCCACAGCAGATTCAATACTTATTATACCTCGCAGCTTTGTTACATTTGTCTTCACAACATCCATTCCTACTCCTCTGCCGGAAACATTTGTAACAACTTCGGCAGTAGAAAAACCCGGTAGAAATATTAAATTATAAAGATCCTGTTTGGAAAACTCTTTTGTTTTTTCTCTTGATATTAATCCTTTTGAAATAGCTTTCTCTCTAATTATTTCCGGGTCAATACCTTTACCGTCATCCTCTATTGTTATTATAATCTGGTTACCTTCCTGTTCCGCCGATAAAATAATTGTACCGGAAGGTTCTTTACCCAATTCACTTCTTTTAACAGGTGATTCAATGCCATGGTCAACAGAATTTCGAATTAAATGAACAAGAGGATCATTTATTTCTTCGATTAATGTTTTGTCCAGTTCTGTATCTTCACCTTTTATTACCAGATTTATTTGTTTATTTGTTTCACGTGCAAGATCTCTAACAAGCCTGGGAAAACGGTTGAATACTTTTCCTATTTTAACCATTCTTGTTTTCATAACAACAAGTTGAAGCTCGTTGGTCATCAGGTCAATCTGTTTTGTTGCATCGGCCAAGTCCCTTGAAAATTCCGAACCTTCATATTCAAGGCCAAATTCCGAATTTACCTGTGCAAGTCTGTTTCTGCCCAAAACTAATTCAGAGGCAATATTCAATAATTCATCTAATCGTTCAACATCAACCCTTATTGTATTTTCAACCTTTTTAGCAACTGTGTTAACAGCTGTTTCTTTACCAACAGACTCCGGAGATTGATTCTGCTTAATTATCTTTTCATTGGGTATTTCAGAAACTTCTATATCATCCGGTATAGAAATGGTCTGAGTTTCTTCTTTAACGGTTGATGATTTTTTACTTTTTTTTGTATTAATCTTCTTCTTTTTTACAACTGGTTTTTTCTTGATTGAATTTTTTATTTTGGTTGAAGTACTTTTTTTCTCAGGCGGCTTTTCTGTTTTTTGACCTGGTATAACTTTATTGCCAGATTTATTTTGTTCAAGATTGTTAATCAAATTTGTTAAAACACCTACGGTTTCTTCAACTGACACATCTTCATTTAATTTTGTTTCAATAGAAACAAGTAATTCCTTTATTTTATCGTAGGCTAGAAAAATACCATCCACTAACTCAGCAGAAAGAACCGCTTCTCCCTTTCTAAGCTTATTAAGAATATCTTCACTTCTGTGTGTAACTTGAGTTAGTTTATTCAGACCTAAAAAACCGGATGTACCTTTTATTGTATGGAAAGACCTGAATATATCATTTAAGAGTTCATTATCGTCGGGTCTGTTTTCAAGTTCGATCAGATTTAAATCAAGCTTCTCTAAAATTTCTTTTGTTTCTACTAAAAAGCTGTCAACAATCTCTTTCATTTCCGGATCGGAGAGCATTGAATATGTATTATTTGAATCCATAATTAAGAAAATAATTTATCAATTTCGTCTTGGGAAGTTTTATTTAAACTTTGATTTACAAGAATATCTGCCAAATCCTGATTTTCCTGTGATTTTGTATATTTTGCTTCAGGATTAAATGCTGAGTCATTATTCGAATCTATTTGGACAGAGTCAATGTTATTTAATTCGGTTTCATCAAGATGAATAATAAGTGAAGATAATCTTTGCCGAACAGATTCTATTAAATGGTTAACAGCAGCTAACTGCTGGGATGTAATATCCTGAACTTGAAGAGATAAAGTAATATTATATACGTCATTATTAATTTTGTCAAATACTTTCCCGAAATTTTTCACTAATGGAAGAAAATTATCTAGTTGTTCATATTCTTTTATTAATTCCTGTGCATTCTTTTCATTTTTCAACAAGTTCTTAATTCCACACCAAATTTCTTGTCTCTTTATTTCCTTTTGCTCCAGTAATTTAAACTCCTGTTTAATTTTGTCTAAATCGTTGGAGATTGAATCTGCAATATCTAAAATCTCAGTAGTAGCTAATTCTGTGGCGTTGGAAATATTATCAATTTGATCTTTAGCTCTCGGAATTTTACTTGTACTGTCCGCTATTGAAGTATTTATATCTTCCAACAAAGGAACAGTCTCTTTCATAAAATCTATTATACTTTGTATGATTGGAATAAGTTTTTGCCCATACTTGAAAACAGTTTTTAAGTCATTCAATCTTTCGAATAAATCGGACATAGTTGAAACTTGTTTCATAATATTTTCTTTCTATGCTGCTTGTAAAACTTGGTCAATTTTTTCTTTAAGAATCTGCGGAGTAAATGGTTTAACAACATAGTTGTTCACCCTTGCCTGCAGAGCTTCGATAATATCTTCTTTAACACCTCGCGTAGTTACCATTAATATGGGCATTGAAGAAATTTTATCATCGCTTCTGATTGTTTTAACTAAATCAAGACCGGAAAGTACCGGCATGTTCCAATCTGTTATAACGAAATTTATGCCGCTGTCAGCTCCAAGCTTTTCAAGTGCCTCTTTGCCATCTCCGGCTTCCACATAATTATTGTAACCAAGATTTTTTAAAGAATTTATAACTATTCTGCGCATTGTTACCGAATCATCTACAACAAGAAATTTAATGTCCATAATACCATCCTCAGTTTAAATATTTAGATACTTCATATACTATTCTTTTAGGATCAAATGGTTTGATTAGATATGAATTCGCTCCTATTTCCATTCCTCTTTGAATTTCATCACTACCCGCCAGCGAAGATAAAATTATTATAGGAATATCTTTAAATTGTTCATTACTTCTTATCGATTTTATTAATTCAAATCCGTCAAGGTTTGGCATATTCAGATCTGTTATAACAAGACTTACCTGTTTGTTTGGTAGTTTTTCAAGCGCTTCCATTCCGTCTACTGCCGAAATTATTTCATAACCTTTCATGGCCAGCGAAAACGTAACGAATTTTCTTATCGATGGTGAATCGTCGGCCACAAGAATTATTTTCTTCATTTTGATTTTTTACTCCTTCTTATAAACAATAGTCTTAGGATAATTGATAATACTAAATGCTTTAGATATCATGTGAAGGGTTTCTGCATAACCAATAAATAAATAACCGCCTTTACTAAGAGAATTATATAAATGATTGATAACTTTGATTTTTGCTTTCAAATCAAAATATATTAACACATTTGCACAGAAAATTATATCAAAATTCGACATGGCTCTCATTTCAGAATCATTAATTAAATTTAAATTTTTGAAAACGGCCATGTCTTTAATAGACGGAATTAGTTCATAATTGTTATCGTAATTCTTAAAATATTTTTTCAAGTAATAAGCGGGAATATTTCTAATAGAATATTCTTTATAAATACCAGACTTTGCTGTTTCAATAACTGAATGGTCTATATCAGTTCCTATTATTTCAACTTCAAGCATAGGATATTTAGGTTTTAACAGATCATTTATTATTATTGCAATTGAATAAGCTTCTTCACCAGATGAAGAAGCTGCACTCCAAATTCGCAGCTTCTGTTTTCCAGATTTTGCTTTTGACTTCATTAATTCGGGAATGATATTTATAACGAGTGCATCAAGTTGAGCCTGATTTCTAAAGAAATAAGTTTCATTAATAGTTATTGCTTCAAATAAATATTTTTTTTCCTGGCTTCCTGATGATTTAAATTTTAAATACTCATAATATTCTTCATAAGAATTTATCCCCAGAAAATTTATTCTTTTCAGCAGCCTGTTTGCCAGCAAGTACTTTTTATTATCCTGAAAGTAAATACCGCAGTTATCGTAAATTAGTTTTCGAAAATCATCGAACACAAAGTCTGACAATTTTAAATTATTTTCTGTTTTAAACTGGTAATTATTGGAAGGAGCAATAATAGTGTTCGGTAATTCTGTCATATAATATCTTCTGGTTTCGATTCAAGTTGGACATCCGGTCTTTGACCTAGATAAAAATTAGCACATTCGCTTATCATTTCTTCCTTATCGCCGGCTAGCTTTACAATTGCTTCTTCAGCTGCATTATTATTAATGCCGCTTAATATTTCAAGTAATTTAAGTTTATTCCATAAATTGTCATCTTCAATCATTTTGTCTATAAACAATAACGCATTTTCAGTGTCGAGGATAAACAATAATTCTATTGATAAACTTCTCACCTCTTCATAAGGGTTATTTAAACAGTTAATCAAAGAATCGGTCAAACTTCTAATCTGTAATTCTGTTAGACAATCATGGTATTTAAATTCATCCTCATGGATTAATCTTAGAGAAAATTCAAGAAGGCTTTTTAAATTTTCGCATCCATTCTTCAAAAGGTCTATCATTATTTCGAAAAATCTTTTGGGGTTTTCAGACATTCTGTGGCTAATTATTTCATCGGTTTCATAATCTTCTCCAAATACATTCATGCAGGCTTGAGTAATATCTATGCCTTCAAAGTCTACAATTAATCTTACAGCTGTTTTTCTGTATTTGGAATCCGCTTCTTCAATTGTTTGAAGAATTAAGTTTTTCATCTTTTCATCAAAAGGAATATCGAGATTATATTTTGTCTTCAAAAGGAAAATAGACTCGATTATAGGCCACATCAAAGGTCCTTCAGCATTATTTAATTCAGCAATAAGGAAATAAAAAGATTCCTGATCACCTATTAAGCCTAAACTTTCAATCATTGAAAACTTAGTTAAGTTATCTTCGCCGTGATATTTTAATAAAATAAAATCCAAGGCTTTCGATGTTCCGATTTTTCCAAGTGACTCAATTATTGTAGGTTTATAAAGGTCATTTTTGTCGTATAAAAGAATCATAAAATCCAAAGCATCTTCGTATCCCAGATTACCTAATGCTTCAATACAGGCCATTATTACATTATCATTTTTATTTATTCTTAACAGTTCTAAGATATCGGGTGCCGCTTTGGGATCGCCGATCAAACCCAAAATATCAACGAGAAATTTTTTATCATCATTGCTGCCTAAATAAATGTAATCGAGCATAGTCTTAACTGAGCTTCTACCTATCTTTAACAGTATTTCTCCGGCTAAATTCCGCGTAGAAATATTCGGAGAAGAAACATATTTAACAAGATATTCTGGTATTTGCGGGCTTGGATTCACTGATAACATTAAGTCAACTGAATTCCTTACACCTTTATCATTATCTTCGAGCATCTTACAAATATCCTCAACTAAGGCATCGGTCAGGTTCTCATTTAGTAATGATTCTACGGCCGAACATCTTTCTGTGGGGTCTCCAGATTTCAATTGTTTTAAGGCGCTTACTCTTAAACTATCATTTCGGGTCATTTCAAAATACTCCCAAATGATTTTCCTCTTTAAATTATTTTGTATAAATGATTCTCTTAAATTATTATCGAACTTTTCGCCAATATTTTTAGCGGATTTTTGATGTTTTTAATCAAAATTGATGCCGAACGAAATTATTTTAAATTCTTTTTAATTCAACATTAATTGATTATATAAGTGTAGAATATTAACCACTTGGAAATAATTGATCAGAAAATAATCGGGGCTGGTCATCGCAATAACGCTATTTTTGTTTATTAAATAGCAAAAATATCTGGTAATATTATCAAGCAGATTTTTTATTAGGAATTTATATCGTTAGAGGGTGCCCCATCAAAAATATCTGATTATAGAAAATCCGGAATTAGAAAAATAATTTCCATATTAGAAGTCAAAATTTTGGAACACCCTCATATTTGTATTTAAATTTATACAGACTCTATTAACCAAAGATGTATTAAAATAAATTGCTATATACTTCTGTTTATTTTACACCATAATTCTTTAAAAAAGAGCTATAACTTTTATTAGTTTTTCTTCAAAAGGGAAATGATATTTTGTATATGAAATAAGTTCTCCAATAATTCTGCAAAGTATTTCTCTCCCTTTTCTTTCTTTCATAGAAGAATGTAGATCATTAATTAAATCTACTAATTTAATATGCTGATTATCTATAACTTTAACACTTACGATATATTCATTGTCCCAATTGATCAGCGCATTTAATTCAACAATGATTATTTTATTATTATTTAAGAAATATCTTTCTACTTATATTAAATATTTAGTTATTATCTTCCCCTTGATATCCTTATATGATCTTTAATTTTCAATTTAAATTATCTTCCAATTAAATATCAATTTACTTCGTAACCGACCAGGGCTTTCCCATTTTTTCCGTCCGTTACTTTAACTTCATCAATTTTAAAATGTGAGATCAATCTTTCCAGACTTTGAGTTAGATTACTCAGTTCTTCAGCTGAACGAGCTATTTGTTGAGATCCTGAAGCGCTTTGACTGGTAACATTACTTATTGATTCAATATTTTGACTGATTTCTTCAGCGGTTGCTGATTGTTCTTCGCTTGCGGCTGCAACTAGTACAGCAACATCGGAAACTTTTTGGGCTCCCTCAATAATATCGTTTAACACCTCGCCGGCTTTATTGGCTAATTCTTTTCCTGCGTCCACTTCCAGTTTTCCTTTTTTCATAGCAGAAACAGCTTCGATAGTATCCTGTTGAATATGCTTTATCATACCGGCTATTTCTTTTGTGGCTTTTGTGGTACGTTCGGCTAATTTTCTAACTTCATCGGCAACTACGGCAAAACCTCTGCCTTGTTCACCGGCTCTTGCAGCTTCAATAGCAGCATTTAATGCCAATAAATTGGTTTGGTCAGCTATGTCGTCAATTACCTGAATAATTTCTCCGATAGCATCACTGCTTTTACCAAGAGCTTCAACAGTCTCAGCAGATTTTTTAACAACATCTGCAATCCGCATCATTCCTTTGATTGTATCCTCAACAACTTGACCGCCCTGCTGAGCCTTTTCTCCAGATCCTTTAGCTGTCTCAGCGGCGAGAGAAGCATTCTTAGTATTATCTAAAATAGTTTTGGTCATTTGTTCAATAGAACTGGCTATTTCTGAAATTTGCTGGGTTTGTTCACTTGCACCGGCAGCCATTTCTTCAACACTCGCGGAAATTTGATTAGATGCGCTTGCTGTGGAAAGCACTGTCTGGCTTACCTTTCTTAATGCATCAGAAAGTGAAGAAATAACGGTGTTAATATTATCTTTAATAAGCTGATGATCACCTTTAAAATTACCTTCAATTTTTTTTGTGAAGTTACCGTTTGCCATTACTTTAAGCACATCGGCAGAAGCATAAATCGGAGCCAGCACAGCATCTAGAATTGAATTAATTCCTTCAATCAGTTTTCCCCATTCACCTTCAAATTTAGAAGCATTACCGCGGAGAGTTAGATTGCCTTCTTTGTTTGCCTTTATTAGTTTATCGGCTTCAACAATTAATTCTTCAATAGTTTCGGCCTCTTTATTAAACGCGATTGCAAGCGTATCCTTGTCTGAAGCAAGGGGCACTTTGCTGATTTTTCCGGCGGCAATTTGCTGCGCAGCATAAATTTTATCCACCTGTGCACTTTGAAGAACTTTTAAGGATTCGGCAAGTTCGCCCACTTCATCTTTAGTATTATAGTTTATGACAACATCATAATTTCCTAATGCAAATTCTTTTACAACTTGTTTTAGTCGTTCAAGCGGTTTGGCAATTGCAGGGGCTAAATAAAATACGGCTAGTATAAAAATTAGAGTTCCAAAAATGGAAAAAATAAACAAATACATCACAGAATTATCTACCGAACTTTTCACTGTTAAATTTAATTCGTCCCCTTTTTCGGTTAATCTTTTATGAATATCCTCAAACTTATTTAAAAGTTTAACACCAACCTCTTCCCCGGAGGAAGTTGCAATGTCTGCAGCCATATCATAGCTCTTTGTTGCTGACGCACTTAAAATGGCATCAGCTACTAAACTTTTATATTGGCTCCATACACTTTTAACCTTTTTAATTTCAGGATTTATGCTTGTATCAATTTTTGTTTCCAATAGAAGTGCAATACTTGTATCGATTGAAGCCTTCAAATTATTATATTCTTTTGCATTTTCATTAAACTTATTTGCAAATGCAGGCATAGAAAACTGCATCATTATATATTGTATTTGTTGATAATTTGAATATACATTGCTTATTTGCTCTTGCGGTGTAATATATTCGTTAAAAATTTGATCTTTTACTTTAAGCATTCTATTGAGTTGTAAATAACTTATTAAAGCTATTACAACGCAAATAGCAGCCAAAAATGCAAAACCGCCCTGTATTTTCCGGACAAACTTTATATTTGAAAACCAATTCATTATACTACCATTATTTAAATGAATATAAATTATTAACACTCACTATTTACAATAACTATTAAATAAAATTATTGCTGAATCTTAAAAGTAATTGCCAGAGAGAGCTTTACTTTAACCGGCACGCCTTTGTTTTTACCTGGAATAAATTTCACTGCTTTTATTCCGGCAATTGCAGCTTCATCACATCCGGCACCTAAACCTTTAAGAATCTTCACATCTTCTACGCCGCCGTTTTCATTGATATAAATTAGCGCATAAACTTTTCCTTCAATCCCGGCTTTTCTAGCCATTTCTGGATAAGTGATATTTTTATATATGGAACCAATTCCGCCAACAGGTTGAGGCATTACTTCAGCAAATGGTAAATATGGATCCTGCTGCTGGGCAAATGTTTCATTTGATAACAGAATTACCGCTATAAAAATTATTGAGATGAAGACAAAATGGAACAATTTCATTGCTATCCTATAAATTTTAATTTTTTTCATTAATTCTTACAGGATTATTATCGTAAATTGTTTAAATAAGTTGATATTAAAACGAGAGGAAAATATTAATTAGACTGGTATTTCTTTAAAGTTATCTCTTTACTAAGGATTCATGTGTGGTTTTACTTTTCACTAAAACAATAAAATAACAAAACTTGAAAAATTATTTATAATAATATCCGTTGGAGTTTTTTAAAAGATTTAATAATAGTTACCAAAATGAATGTTTAACAACTAATTTTTCTCATCCAGAATTTCTTTAATCAATTTTAATAATTCATTTTTAGTAAATGGCTTTGATATATAGTGGGTTAAACCTTGGGATAAAAATTCTTTTTTGTCATTTTTCATTGCAAATCCCGTAACTGCTATTACCGGGATTTTTTCATATCCCGATATCTTTCTGATTTCTTGAGTAGCTTCCATTCCATTTATTCCTACACCAAGACCAATATCCATCAATATTAAATCGTAATTATTATCCTGGGCTGATCTAATCGCGCCGGCACCATCCGATGCTGTATCAACCGAAAAATATTTGCTCAAAACATATTTCAAATAATTAACGCTAACCTCATCATTGTCAACTACTAGAATTTTCATTGATGTATGATTTTCAAATAGGACTGTGTGTTGATTTTCTTTTTTAGCAGCTTTTATTGAATCATCAGACTGTGTTGATGGAAATTTCATAGTAAAAGCAGAACCTTTCCCTAACTCACTTTCTACCGATATTAAACCATTCATTAATTCAACAGATTTTTTTGTCAGGGTAAGGCCCAGGCCTGTACCTTCAAAATGTCTATTATACCCCTCACTCACCTGGCGAAATTCTTCAAATATAATATCCAAACTCTCTTTAGGTATACCGATTCCGGTATCAATAACTTTTATTACTGACCAGTATGAATTTTCAATTTTGACTGATTCAACTTCAATAGTAATTCCCCCATGTTCTGTGAATTTAAGGGCATTATTAATTAAGTTATTTAATATTTGAATAAATATTCTCTCATCTAAATTTGAATAGACGTCATTTTTAACCACTGTTTTTAGATAAAGATTTTTAGACGTTGCGAATCCATCAAAATTCTTTAATGCTTCTTTAACTAACTGGCCAATATTAATTTTTTTGTATTTAATCTCATGCTTATTTGACTCCAGCCTTGCTAAATCCAATAAAAGATTAAGAGTATCAAGAAGCCTTTTGCCGCTTGAATAAATTGTACTTGCCATATCTTTATGATATGGATTTGCAATATCATTTTTTAATAATTCGGAAAAACCGAGGATCCCTATCATAGGTGTTCTTAGTTCATGACTCATATTAGCAAGGAAATTAGATTTTAGCCTATTCATTTCTTCAGCTTTTTCTTTGGCATTCTGCAATTCTATCTCATAAGCTTTCCTCTCTGAGATATCTCTAAAAATACTAAGAACTAGGATGGAATCATTTATCTCTATCATGCTATTTGAAACATCCAGCCAAAGTTTTTTATCATTCCAAAGTACAAATTCTGCTTCCTGCTTTGCAATATAATTTTTATTCCTAATGTTTTCTTTAAAAATTTTGGAAGCATTTGAATGTGGCTTATAGGCGACTTGATAAATTTGTCCTAAAAATTCACTCTCTGTTCTTTCAAATAAATCGCAAAATGCTTTATTAACTCTTACTATAACTCCATCATCAGTGCATAACCTCATAGCATCTTTTGAGCTCTCCCACACGGAACGAAATTCAATCTCCGATTTTAAAATTAATTGCTCTGTCTTTTTCCGTTCGGTAATATCGATGGCCGTACCCATTATAGCTTTACCGGTTTCATAATCTATAAATTCGGTAAACAGCAAAGCATCCATTTTATTACCGGATTTGGTTTTTATAATATATTCTAAATGGGATACATTATCGCCAATCTTATGCGATTTATAATTTTCAATTATTTGGCTTTTATATTCTACATCTATTAAACTTAGAAAATCAAAATTTGGGTCATAAAATTCATCCCGGCTGTAACCCAACAACTCAATACATTTTTGATTAACATAGACAACTTTACCCTCGTAACTAATAAAAATCATGTTAGGTGATTGCTCTGCAAGGTACCGGAACTTTGATTCGCTCTTCTTTAAAAGTTCAATCGAATTTTTCCTATCGGTTATATCCTCTTTCACCGCAAGATAGTGGGTAATTTTACCGTCAGAATTTAAAATGGGCGAAATCGTAGCTGATTCCCAAATCAAAGTACCGTCTTTCATTTTATCTAAAAATTCTCCGCGCCAATCAATTCCTGAAGAAATTGTTTCCCACATCCTTTTATAATCTTCTGTGCTTGTATGTCCGGATTTTAAAATTCTCGGATTCTTACCGATTATTTCTTCTTTTCCATAACCTGTTAATTCACAAAACCTTGGATTGACATATTCAATTTCTCCCTTAGTATCAGTAATTATAATTGAAGCCGGGCTTTGTTCAACTGCCTGCGACAATTTATTAATTTCTTCCAATGTTTTATTTCGTTCGGTAACATCACGGGAAACCGCAACTATGTAATCACGTTCAAAATTTATCAGTTTTATATTTGTTTCTACAGGAAACTTTGAACCATCCTTTCTATAATGAAAACGCTGCACCACCATAGTTTCGGTTTGTCTTAATACTGAAATAATATTGAAAAAACTATTAGGATCAAGATCCCTATCTATCTCAAAAATAGATTTTGTTAAAAGCTCCTCTTTATTGTAACCAAGGTTTTTCCAGGCATATTCATTAACATCGATTATCTTACCTGTTTCCGGATCAATAATTTCAATGGCATCATTTAATTGATTTAGGAGTGCATTAAAAAGGAATAATGATTCTTCAGCTTTTTTCTTTACTGTAATATCTAAGGCGTTTCCAAGAATAGCCGGTTTACCTTCATAATTTACTATGTTTCCTCTATACTCAACATTTACAGTTTCACCGCTTTTCGAAATAAGTCTAAACTCATATTGCTGCGGCGGATTGTTTCCTTTTAATCTCTGCATACCGCGTTCCTTTACCATCTCACGATCATCCGGGTGAATAAATTCCCAGAAATACATACCCAGTAATTCTTCGCGGGCATAACCTGTAATTTCCATCATTATCAAATTAACATACATAAATCGATTATCCTGAATGATAAAAATCCCGATAGCTGAATTTTCGGAAAACATTCTAAAACGTTCTTCACTATCACGCAGCAAATTCTCAGCCTTTTTGCGTTCCGTAATGTCTATAGAATAACCGGCAAGATACCTTGGTATACCATCTATAAAAATGGGGAATTTAATTGTAGTATAATATCTATCGTTCAATTCCTCGTCAACTGTAACCGGTAATCCTTCATATAAAACTTTTTTATCATCGGCAATCATACTTTTGGCCAGTTCGGATGGGAAAAGATCGTCCATAGTTTTTCCCAGAAGGTCTTCCATAGGTTTGCCAAGCATTTTTTCATAATTTCTGCTTAATCTAACTGATTTTATATTTTCATCCTTGAAGAAAACATATATCGGGCTGTTTTCCATAAAATGCCTGAATATTTCTTCGCTGTCATATAATGCATCAAGAGCTTTTTCCCGCTCTGTATTATCAATTATATATCCTTTCAATTCTACTAATTCATCATTTTCATTAAATGTACCCGTAACATTTTCAATTACATAAATCGGATTGCCGTCCTTTGTCCGCATTTCTTTTTCAAAATTAACGAGCTTCTTTTGTTCTTTAACTAAATTTAAAAAGTCATCTCTGCTTTCAATTGTGGGATAAAGATTAGCAATATTGAAATTTCGGGCTTCTGATATAGAATTAAAATGAAACATTTTAAGAAAAGCCGGATTGCAGGTTATAATTTCTCCATCGGGCTTAGTAACTAGAACCCCGGTAAGTGCTTCTTCAAAGATTGACTTATAATTCTTTTCACTTTCTACTATTTTTTCAAGTAGGTTTTTCTTTTCATTTGAATACTTTAATTCTTCCTTAATTTTTACCTGAGTTCTATAAAATTTTATCAAATAAAATGTAATAATGAATAATAAAATTATAACTGCAGCAAGTAATAAAATTGTATTATAACCGGCCGTATTAAGATAAGTTAGTATGCTTTCATTTGGTGTAGAAACGACGACTTTCCATTCTTCATTTCCTAATTTTATTGTACTGAATGAAGCTGTTTTCCCTTTGTGATTTTTTAATACGTACTGCACAGTACCATCATTTTCTGCCTGTATTGTTTTTAAATAAGAATTATCGGAATGGCAGTTCATACAATTTCCGGTAATGTCCTTTACATTCCTCATTTCCATATTGGGATGGTCTGACTGGTAAAGTACATTCCCTTCAATATCAATAACCCACAATGAATAGATATTATCCTTTAAATGACGTTCTACTCTATTTAAAGTGAAAAAATTATCCGCATCAATTTTGTAAGCAACAAATATAGAGCTGGTCTTTTTCTGATTAGCGGCCCTGGAAGGTTTCATATGTACATGGACATAAATTGTAAAGCTGCTAATACTTCCGGTTTTATTGTTTACTTTTTGGTCGTCTTCAATAAAATAAGACAAACCCTGTTTCAAACATTTTTTTAATATTTCCGGATCTAATTTTGAGGGATTATCATATTTAAGGCTGGATTTGATCAAATTCCCCTGCTCACTATAATATGCTATTGATTCTATAAAAGGCTGGAAGGATTTCCTAAAAATTTCGTCGTCCCTTGTAAGTTCTTTAAAATCATTAATATCTTCAGTTTTATAAATATACTTTGCAAAGTTTACTATTACATTAATCTTATTCGTAAAATTATTACTTATATCATTTGCAAGATATTGCTGATGGTTATTAAACTCGGTAAAAATTTGTTTTTCAGAAGATTTGTATATGCTGTAAATAAAGAAGATAACCGACAGAAACAATACACCGGATATTACTAACATCAATCTATTCTTTTTCATATTCGTCCAAATATTTCAAATCCATTTCAGAAAAAAAATACTAAAATTTCATTTAATAATAATATAATCATTTAATTAAAAAAATAGTTTATAACATAGTTGCTCCTTACTAGGGAAAGGCGGGTTTTCAACCGGCTGCCTTTGGTGCCATGGTCAAAATGAGGCATGTAAATATACATACACTGCAAGCTAAATCGCAATATTGGTAATCATTACTTATTGAATTTTGGAAATGTTAGGTGCTAATTTTTAATACTAGCATCTTTTGCTACGGATATAATCTTTCTCCTTAATGCTTAAATCCTTTAATACGCACTCAACGACTATATAAAGAGTCTTTAAATATTTTTTTTAAGAACTTTTTTTAAAAAATAATGCTCTTAAAGATTTTAATTACATATTGATTATTTACCTATTTATCAGGCTTTGATGGATTAAAGTTGTTAGGGTCTTTTTTTACTTTTATGCCAGTTTATTATTCTGTTATCCATGGTTATGCAACATCTTTTAATTTTCGTTTTTCACTGCTTGTTAAAATTTTTTCAAGGTCTATTAAAGTAATTAACCGGTCCTCCAGTTTGGCAACTGCCATTATAAACTCCGAATTTGTACCTGTTACAATTTCAGGCGGTGCTTCCGTAATATTCTTAGGAATCCTTAAAACTTCTTTTACTGCATCAACTATAAATCCTACAGTTTTTCCTCCTACCTCCACAACTACAATTCGGGTATTCTTATCATGTTCTTTTCTTTCAATACCTAGTTTTGCTCTTAAATCAATTACCGGTATTACTCTTCCTCTTAGGTTTACAACTCCGTCCACAAAGAATGGTGCATTGGGTACTTTGGTTATCTGAAACATCCGGTTAATTTCCTGGACAAATAAAATGCTTATGCCGAATTCCTCATCTCCGATCATAAAACTTACTAGCTGAAGTAATTCGGACGATTCTTTCTTTTGATCTTCTGTGCTGGACATTATCTGCTCCTAAATCATAGAATTTTTTATTGGATTATTTTTAACACTCTGCCTTAATTATCGTATAAATACTCAAATTCTTTAGAATAAAACCTGGTTTTTATTCAGATGAATAAAACACTGGAAATGATGATAAGTATTAAAAGGGGTGAGCAGTCTCGATGAGTAAAATTTCGGCTTAACTACAAAGTCATAAATACTCAATAAGTTGATTAAATAATTGGAATTTATTATCGATTATATATTTAGATTTGGATTAACTTTTTATGAGATAATAAATGTTTAGATGGAATAGCTATATGCTTAACTTTTGTCTTAAACAAGGGATTTAGGAGCGATTCTTGGTAACGGCTAGAATTCTAGTTGTTGAAGAGAAATCCAAATTTGATGAGTCTCTTACAACGACATTAGAAAAACTGGACTTTGAGGTCACCGCATCAGTTTCAAAAATAGATGAAGCTTTCCTTCTGATAAAAGAAATCGACGTTGATGTTATCCTTATTAATATCGGACAAAATAAAAAGAATCAAGTTGATAAAGCTTTAAAATATATCTGGTCGCAATTTAAACTACCGATAATTTTACTCACAGACACATTAAACAAAAAAATTCATAATTCTATAAATGGCTCGGAGTTTTTATCTTATTTAACTAAACCATATAATAAGCGTGAGCTTCAGATTACAATTGAATTAGCTTTGTTCAAAGCTCAAGCGGAAAAATGTAAGGCAGATATTCATTCACTCTTAAATGCAGCAAGGAAGATTGATCGAATTATAAATGTTACGGATGAGAGTAAAAAATTGGTTAAAGAGATTTGCCGCAGCTTCGTATCTACATCCGGATTTCAAGCTGCATTTATAGTTCTTATTGAACAATCAACCAATTTATTTTATGCTGCTCAATCTGGTTTAAAAAACACCAGAGTTATAACTGATTTATTAAAGAATAATGAGCTGCCTGCTTGGATAAATAAGATTTTATTAAATGAAGATATTTTTGAAATTAATAATTCAGACAATTTGAATTTCCCTTTCCTGAAAAGTAATGAGCAGTCTTTAAATATTAGGCTCGAATCAGCTAAAAAAACTTTTGGATTTTTATCTGTTATTTTCAAGAAACGCAAAGTATCTAGTGAAGAAAAAGCAATATTTAAAACCATCGCTGCAGATATAGCATTTTCACTTCACAGTATTGAAATAAAAAGTAAGAACAAAAATATTGAAGAAATACTCGCAAGATCCGAGGCGAAATATCGAATGGTAATTGAAAACGCAACCGATATAATATTTACAGCTAATCAAAACGGTTATTTTACATTTGTAAATAATGCCGGTTTGCGGAATACCGGCTATAGAAAAGATGAATTGCTAAAATTAAATTACCTGGACCTTATTCTGCCCGAATATAAAAATAAAGTTCAAAATTATTACAAGGAACAATCTGAGTCAAAAAAAACCTCGTCATATATTGAGTATCCTTTTCTTACAAAAACAGGCAAAACAAAGTGGTTCGGCCAGAACTCAACTTTGATCTTGGAAAATAATATTTTCAAAGGCTTCCACTGCATCGCACGTGATATTTCCGAAAGAAAACAAATAGAAGAAGAGCTGAGAAAACGACAGAGTGAGGTTACAACCTTAATAGATAATTTGCCAGGTTTCGCATTTTTAAAAGATATCAACGGCCGGTATATAATTGCAAACCGAAAATTTTGCAATGTAATGGGTGTTTCAAAAAAACAACTGGTAGGGAAAACAGATTATGATTTTTTAAGCAAAGAACGAGCTGAATATTATCATCTGCATGATTTAAAAGTCATCAACTCCGGAAAAATGGAATATATTCTCGAAGAAAAAACTTTAATTGATAATAAATATATAACAATAGGGACTAGAAAAGTTCCGCTTAAAGATGAGAATGGCAATGTATTCGGTTTAATCGGCCTCGGGTTTGATATTACCGAACAAATAGATGCAGAAGAAGCTATTAAAAAATATACAAAAGAACTCGAAGAACTGAATTCAAATAAAGATAAATTTTTCTCAATTATATCGCATGATTTAAGAAGTCCATTCCAGGGATTATTGGGTCTTTCTAGCGCTCTTGTAAATGAATATGAGAATTTAAGTGAAGATGAAATCCATTTGTTTATGGACAGTATAAATATTACGGCTAAAAATCTATATAATCTAATTGAAAATTTATTACAATGGTCAAGAGCTCAAAAAAGCAACATAGAAATGAACCTCACTAAGCTTGAACTGCATGATGAGATTGAATACAGTATAAGCCTTTTACAAAATAATGCAACAAATAAGAATATTCAAATCATAAATGATACAGATAAAGGAATTTTTGTTAATTCAGATGCAAATATTCTAAATTCAACCTTACAGAACTTAATCTCAAACGCAATTAAATTTACAAAACCTTTTGGAAAGGTTACAATTTCTTCAGTTAAAAAGAATAATATTGTAGAATTAATTGTGAAAGACACTGGAGTTGGAATCTCTGGAGAGGATCTGGGTAATTTATTTAGGATTGAGCAAAGGCACTCAACACCAGGCACAGAGAAGGAAATGGGTACTGGATTAGGATTAATTATTTGCAAGGAGTTAATTGAGATACAAGGGGGTACAATTGGGGTTAAAAGCAAATTAGGCGAGGGAACTGAATTCACCGTATCACTACAATATTTAGGAAATAATTGATTGAAACAATTATTTAACTTTTTCTTAAATTAAGAACCGAATAAACAATAAATCTTCATAATTAAATTTATAATTCATTATTTATAATAATTTTTTCAATGAATGATTTGGAAAATCCAAAATATATAAACTAATAAAATTATGTAAATTGTTTATTGTTTTTAGAATACATTTTTTTAAACTTTGAAATGTTGTTCGTTTCAAACCAATATGAATTAAACAGCTGAATTTCCTAAATGAGTAATTATACTATTCTAGTAGTTGAAGACGAAAGTATTGTAGCTTTAAATATTAAGAAAATTCTTGAGCATCTTCACCATAAAGTATTGGGGCCGGTAGCTTCCGGTGAAGCAGCAATAGAATTGGCAGTAAGTCAAAATCCCGATTTAATATTGATGGACATAAAACTGCATGGAAAGTTAGACGGAATTGAAGCTGCTGCAATTATAAAAAAAACTACGAATATTCCTATCATTTTTGTTACTGCTATTAGTGATGAGAAAACCTTACAGCGTTCAATAATTTCAGATCCATATGGCTACATCGTAAAACCATTTGACAAAAAGGAACTTAAAACCGCAATAGAAATGGCGATATACAAATCTCAATCAGAAAAAAGATTGAGACAAAGCGAAATAAAATACCGCACATTGATCGAAAGAATGAATGAAGGTGTAGTCCAGATGGATAATGATACGGTAATACTTTTTGTAAATGAACGATTTTGTGAAATGACAGGCTATTCCAATCAGGAATTGATCGGGAACAAATTTAATGAAATTCTTTTATTCGATTCAAAGAAAGATTTTCTAACAGAAAAAAATAGTGGAAGAAATAAAATAAAATCTGACAGATATGATCTTGAATTAAAGAAAAAAAACGAATCAAAATTATGGGTGGAAGTTAGCAGTTCATCAACTTCTGACGATTACGGAAAAGTTATAGGCTCCATAAATATTTTCTTAGATATTTCCGAAAAGAAAAAAAACGAAAATATTGCTTCCCATCTTGCGGCTATTGTTGAATCTTCAACGGATTCTATTTTTAGTAAAACACTTGAAGGAAATATTATTTCATGGAACAACAGCGCCAGGTTAATGTATGGTTATTCATCTGAAGAAATAATCGGAAAACATATCTCGATACTTGTTCCACCGGACAAACTGGAAGAACTTTCAGGGTTAATGATAAAATTAAAGGATGGTGAATCTGTCAGCAATTTTGAAACTATCAGAATTAAAAAGAACAAAGAGAAAATTTATGTTTCTTTAACCTTATCGCCTATAAAAAATGCTGAAGGCAATATTACAGCAATTTCAACTATCGGGCATAATATAGATACTCAAAAGAGAGCAGAAGAATCAGTCAGAATTTCGGAACAGAAATATAAAAATTTTTTCGAATATGCACCGGTTGGAATTTATACATCTGATTTTGAAGGGAAAATTCTATCGGCAAATTCAGCTTTTGCAGAAATACTCGGTTGTAGTTCAATAGAGGAATCGCTTAATTTAAACTTATTGGAAGATATTTACTTTGATAAAGAAATTCGGGCTAAATTAATTAAAAATTTTGAAAATACCGGATCTGTTGCGGATGTAGATGTCCAATGGAGGAAACGGAATGGAGAACTTATTTGGGTCCAATTAAATTTTCATTCAATAAAGGATAGCAAAGATCACTCTTTGTATTTTGAAGGATTCGTTAGAGACATTACTAAACCTAAAAAGAGCGAAGAACAAATACTAAAATTATCACGTGCTGTTCAGCAAAGCCCGGTTTCCATCATAATACTCGATGTCCGCGGAAATGTTGAATATATTAATTCTAAATTTTCACAGGTTACAGGCTACTCTTCCGAAGAAATAAAAACTTCCAGGCCAAATTTATTGCTGACCCAAATGTTGTCTCTACCTGAAAAAAGAGTAATATGGGATACTATCATATCCGGCCACGAATGGAAAGGCGAATTTCAACATAATAGTAAGGATAATAAATTAATTTGGGAATCTGCATCAGTATCTCCAATTATTAATGAAGAGGGTAATACTACACATTATCTTGCAATTTTCCAGGATATAACAGAAAGAAAAATGCAGGAAGAACAGCTTATAATTGAAAAAGAAAAAGCGGAAAAGTCTGACAGATTGAAAACAGAATTTTTATCTCAAATGTCCCATGAAGTAAGGACGCCTTTAAACAATATTTTAACTTATACATCCCTTCTGAGAGAAGAATTTGAAGATAAATTGCCGGTCGGAATGGAATCTGCATTTAATGTTATCAATAGCAGTTCTAAGCGTTTGATAAGGACAATAGAATTAATTTTAAACTTATCTAGAATTCAAACAGGAAATTTTGACGCTGATTTTAAGGTATTAGATCTTGATAAAGATTTGCTGGAAGATTTAACTCTGGAGTTTTACTCTCGGGCTAATTTTAAAAATCTTTCTTTCATTTATGAAAATATTGCAAATAATACTCTCATTAAAGGCGATCAATATTCTTTAGGACAAATTTTTGTAAATCTAATCGACAACGCAATTAAGTATACTGATAAAGGTGAAATAAAAATAACAATACACGAAAAAGATAATAAGATTATCGTAAGTGTTAGCGATACAGGTATTGGCATTTCAAAAGAATTTCTGCCAAAAATATTTGAACCTTTTATGCAGGAAGATTCAGGCAGACACAGAAACATTGAAGGTACGGGTTTGGGTTTGGCTCTGGCAGAAAAATATATTGATATTAATAATGCCGAAATAAGTGTTGTTAGCGATAAAGGAAAAGGAAGCACATTTAATGTTACTTTTACACCAGCCGCAAAAGATGAAATTACTTAATGTTTTTTGTTACTTCTATTCCTAACTGTTCCATCCGGTATCTGAGTTTTGATCTTGATAAGCCTAAAATTTTTGCAGCTTTTACCTGGTTGCCATTAGTAATTTTTAATGTTTTTTGTAAAAGAGTTTTTAATACTTGATCGATTTTAATACCGGTTGAAGGAATTTTTAAAACAAATTTTTCATCGTCAATAAAATTTCCCTTCCCTATCTCCAGCAGAAAGCTAAAATGATTTTCTTTCAATTCATCGCCATCTAAAAGTATAATGGCACGCTCCATTACATTACGCAATTCACGGATATTACCTTTCCATGGATATGAAGTAAGAAGTTCCATTGCTTTGGAATCTATCCCTTTTATTTTCTTACTAAATTTATTTGAGAATTCTTTTAAGAAAAAATACGCCAGAATAGGGATGTCTTCTTTTCGTTCTCTTAAAGGAGGAATAAAAACATTGGCAACATTCAGCCGATAGAATAGGTCCTCTCTAAAATTACCGTTTTTTACTTCGTCTTCAAGATTTCTATTAGTGGCTGCTAAAACACGAACATCAACGGAAATTTCTCTTTCTCCGCCGAGTCTATAAAATTTTTTCTCTTGCAATATTCTTAAAAGCTTTACCTGAAGATCAAGTGAAAGCTCACCTATTTCGTCTAAGAGAATTGTTCCTTTGTGTGCCAATTCAAATTTGCCTAGCTTAGTCTTCTGCATAGCACCCGTAAAAGCTCCTTTTTCATGCCCGAACAATTCACTTTCAGCTAATTCCTTTGGAATTGCCGAACAATTAATTTGAATAAAGGTTGCATCTTTTCTTGGGCTGTGCTGATGGATATATCTTGCAAACACTTCCTTACCTGTTCCGCTTTCACCTTCAAGCAGAATTGTTGTATCGCCACTGCCAGCTAATTTTTCAACGGAAGAGAGAAGCCTTTTTATTTTTGCACTCTTACCGAAAAACTCACGGGAAAGCTCATCTTCTTTAACAATCTGCTGAAGTTTTTCTACCTCTGATTTAAGAGTTAAAGTATCCATGGCTTTTTTAAGCACAAGCTGTAATTGTTCAATATCTATAGGCTTCAACAAAAAATCATATGCACCGGATTTAATAGCTGTTACAGCCATTTTAACATCAGAATATCCGGTAATCATTATTACGGGAATATGAAAATATTTTTTCTGAAATTGCTTAAGTAGTTCAAGTCCGTTGTGTGTCGTTAAATAAATATCAAGCAGAATAACATCTGGTTCAAATTCTTCAATTTTTTCAAATGCCTCCCCGGCTTCCTGGCATGTTTCAACATCGTAACCTAATTTTACCAGAAGTTTTTTTAATGAGATGCAAATAAGATCGTCATCATCGATGATTAGTATTTTGAATTTCAACATTTTCTTGTTTTAGTTCTAAGTTAAACTTAATAAAAAATCTAGAGCCAGTTCCCGTTGTACTTTCAAAATCTATTTTAGCCTGACATTCCTCTAACAGCATTTTACACACGCTTAAACCCAAGCCCGTACCTTTTTCCTTACTCGTATAAAAATCTTGAAATACCTTCCCTTTATCCTCCTCACTTATCCCCATGCCGTTATCTTTAATTTCCCACAATATATATTCATTATCTTTCAAAGATGTTTTTATAAGAATTTCTCCTGTGGAATCACAAGATTCAATAGCATTGGTTATTAAATTTATAAAAACCTGTAAGAGCTTACTTTTATCAATGTACACGCCGGGTAAGGAAGGATCTAAGTCAAGAATTAAATTGATGTTTTTTCTTTCTGCATTTGTACGCATGATATCAAAGGCACTTTTTGTTATCCCGTTTATTGAGCAAACTTTTTTACCATTAAAATTTTTGCGGGTAAAGGTTAGAATATCATCAATCAAGTACTGAACTCTTGTTAATGCATCCAAACAAACATCCACCGATTCAACAGCTTCATTAGGAAGTTCGTTTTCAATCATTTTTAAATAATCAAGATTCAGTTTAACTGCAGACAGGGGGTTACGAAGATCATGAACCAGGCTGGCTGATAGTTTCCCTAATAGTTTTAATTTGTCGTCCTGAACGGTATCAATCTCGGACATTAGCAATTCAATATATATTAGACAGTTATAACTAATAATTATAGGGGACTATAATAAAAATTTAGAAGGTCATTAGCAAACTAATTCTTAGAAAAGTTGAATTAGTTTTTATGCTTATAAGATGGGAAAGCTATTTTTTTTAATTTTTCTTTATTTGTTTTAAGATTTTATCGGCTACTTTATTAACAACTTCATCTTTATCATAAAAATTATTCTGAACCCTGTCTTTTATTTTATCCATTTTTGTTTCTTGATCATTGGACTTTTGAATGTTCAAAGCTTCTTTCGATAATTCAAGTTTATCCTTAACTGCTTTGCCATTGCTGTTAGTTTCACTTTCGGGTTTTTGAGTAGATTTTGCGCCGGAATAAAAATTATTATTTGAAAGAGGTTTTATTTGCATTTTTTCACCTGATATAGTTGACCAATTTTTTTTGATTTAATTTATGTCTCATCTGACCTTTTATTCTATCCAATTCAAGTTTTTTATTCTCAATTATATTATCGAAAGATTTTTTTAATTGTTTAGTTAACTTAGTTAATTCAGGCTCAAAAATCATCAATTCTTCTTTGGAATAATTAGCCAAAAGAAATGATTTGTCCTTTTGTGACTCGTTTAACAGCTTTTTTACATACGAAAAATTCTGATCGAAATTATTGTTCGCAATACTATTTATACTTTTATTAGCTTCGTTTAAAAGGGACTTTATTCTTTCTATTTTATCTTTCATACTAATTTAAGAGTTAAAATAATCAGTTATGTTAACACCAAAATAAGTTTGTGCGGTATTTGTCAAATCTACAAGCTGCGCCTGCAATGTTTCATATTGAGTTCTTAAACTATCCGAGCTTTTTGTTATACTCGCTTGTGCTGCTGTAATTCTATCACTATAATTTTGGACATTGTTATCATATGAAGACTGTTGCGAAGTAAGATAACCGGTAGCTCCAACATAAGGATTCAATGAATTATAAAGTGCATGATGCAATTCCATTTTTAGAACCAAATAAATCCTTAACCTGGGATAAATTGTTTGTAAGACTCTGGTTCAATAGAGCACTATTCGAAATGCTTAAACCATTTGTAGAATCAAAAGAAATTCCAATTGAAGAAAGCATATTAAGAGCATTTTGCGATAATCCTGAAACCTGCGAGATAGAAGTCTGGGCCATTAAATTTAAAATTGATGATGCATTTGAATCACCGGATAAAGGTCCTCTTCCAGAAGTACTTGATACGGCGGAATTTGTTTTTAAATATGTATAAAGAGAATTGAAATTAGTAATAAATGTATTTATCTGCGAAGTTATTGAGGACGTATCACTATTTACAGCCACAGTTGCTGTTGGATCGGACGATTGCATTACAGAGTTAAGGTTGAAAGTAACGCCATTTGCAAGATCGCTTACGGTATTCGAATCTCTTTGAATTTCCAAACCATTAAAATTTAATTTAGCATTTAGCTGATTTCCTGTTAAAGAAGTATCAGAGTAAACAAAGCCGGCAGTATTGGAACTCTGATCAAAAGTAGTTCTAGAGGTTCCTAGATTAAAATTTATTGAGCTAAGTGCTGAACTGCCGCTGGTATCGGAAATATTTTTAATAATATTATCAAGACCTGTATTCTTAGAAGTTATAGAAAGCTGGGATAAATTAGTTGATGGAGTAAATGCAGAAGAAGTAACAACACCGGAAGCAGCAATTAAATTTGAGGTTGTAATTCCAAAATCTGCAGCAAGAGTTCCGCTAGAATCCGAAACGCTAATGCTTTTTGTAGGATCGTTAACGGTAATTTGAAGCATTTCATTTGCAGAGTTATTTGGATCTGTTACTTTTTGTGCGGTTACTCCCGAAACATTTGAGTTAATATTTTGAACCAGATCGTTTAATATTTGGTCGTATGTTTCGCTTCCGCTTCCTCCGGAATTTACACTAATAGTAGTTGTGGTCCCACCGACGTTAAATGACAGTGTACTTGCAGCACCGTTATAAGAATTTGCAGCAGTTTCAGATTGAGAAGTAACGACAGCCTGATTTTTATTAATTGCATCGGAAATTTTTTGCATAACCGTTTGATTAGTTTCACCGGTGCCGAAATTTACGCTTATGTTACTGACTAAATCGCCGGTTGGGCTTCCTGTGGTAATCTGAAAAGTATGAGTTCCGGTAATTGCATTTGCCGTACCCGAGGCTAAGCTTTGAGATATTGCTATATCACTTTTTGCTAGTTGTTCAACACGAATACCATAATTACCAACAGAAGCTGTATTTCCGGCAGTTGCAGAAACAAAACTTGTATTAGATGAACTTGCTGCTATTGCTGCAAATACAGAACTGCTGTCAGTTGCTGTAAAACCTGAAAGCCCGGAAACAAGAGTATTTAGTTTGGAAATTATAGTTGAATATGACGAAGATAAAGTTTGATATTTACTTTGTGCTAATTGTAAAGGTGTAACGTATAAACTGCTTTGCTGAGACTGGTATGCACTAATTAAAGAATTGATTCCAGATGTTGTTAAAATTGTTCCTGACATAATAATCACCTTTGCATATTAAATGCGGTTAACCAAGATTCTCTTAATTCGGTTAAAATTTTATATACAATATCATAATTCTTATTTCTCATTTCATCCTGGCAATATTGATATAGACTTTGCAATCCTGCAGAAATTTCGGCAACACCTTCGCCATCCCATCTTAATAGAATTAATTAATTCCTGTAATGCGCTGTTTGTTTTAGCAAGGTTTTTTCTCTGACAATTAAGGATTGCAAAATCATAAATCTTAATTAAAAGCTGCTGAGGAGTAGCTTCCAATATTTCTTTAACAAGATAATGATTAATCCTATTTGAGTTTTGTTTTGCCAGAGTTGTATTATACATTATTTTACCTTTAATTCATTTTAATTTAAGAAATCCCTCTCCAGCTTTTTGGAAGGAGAGGGATAATCTAATAATTACCCATTATTGAAAGAGACGAAGCAGATTCTGCGGAGCAGAGTTCAATTGAGATAACATAGAAGTAGCAACTTGCTGTTGAATTTGACCTTTAGTTGCATTCAATTGCTCTTGAGCAATGTTAGCATCGAACAATCTTGATACAGAAGCTGTGTGAATTTGAAATAGCTGCATGTTAAGAAGTCGTTCTTTACACTTAACCTTTGATCGAAGTTACCAATTGCATCCTAATGCAGTTGTTAACAGTGCTTCAAAAGTATTCAGAGCATCACTTATACTTCCAATAGCAGCAGCAGTTGTACCTACATTAATCAAACTATTCAAAGCATGTTGAAACAGTCAGTGCCCACATTGGACAAAGTAGACTCACTCACAACGCACTGTTACCGGATAGAGTACCGGTCAAAGCTGTGCATAATCAATATTCAGCGTATCGGTTGCAGTCTGCGCCGGTCTGGAATGAGAAAGAACCGCCGTTGCAACAGAAGACAATAAGTAGTATTGTTATATTTGGTTGTTGCAAAAATATTTCCAATTTCACTTGCCTAAAGCTTTAATATCATTGGAAGTGTTGGTATTATCTGTTGCCGGGTTTGTAGCAGTTGCAATTTTGCCCTTGATCTGTAGTAATAAGATCTTTAACGTTACTTAGAGAAGATTCAGCTGTTGCAAGCATATCTTGTGCAGATCCAACGTTAGACTGTGCAGCCTTCATCAAAGTAACTTTCTGATCAAGTGATTTTCCTACTGCATAACCGGAAGTATCATCAGCAACTGAGTTGATTCTTTTTCCGGTAGCCAGTCTTAACTGAGCTTTTTCGGTATTTGTGTTAATTTGAGCTAAAGCATTGTATGCCATTAAGTGCATCGATATTGGTGTTAATTGAAAAACCACCCATAATAAACCTCCATGTTTATTTTGTTTTGTTGTTTACGGATATCCTTATCCGTGTTTTGTTATTTACTGAGAATTTTTTATTCTCAAGTTTATTATCGGCATCTAGTTCCATTAGTTTAGTCTTATTGTAAAATTAAAATCGTTTACAATTCCATTAAACTGGCACTAATTTAAATTTGAAAGTCAGGGTCTATTTTCTCCACTTTTTCAAAAATCTCAAGAGCTTTTTCGAGTTGGTTTGTTAAATAATACAATCGTCCTAATTCCCCAAGAATTTCTTTGTCATTTGGAAAATATTTAAAAATAATTTATATAGATTTTCAGCTTCCTTCACCATGTTTGTTTTTCTCATTCCTTTTGTTAATGAAAAAATGAAATCCTTTAAATTACTTTCTAACAATTTTGAATCTTTATCTTCAAAACAATTTATCCCATTCCATCTTATCCAAAGCAATTTTCTATTTTTATATAATATTTTATCAGTTTTTTCTTCTTTTATACTGATTCTAGTTAGAATTTTAGATCAAAGAAAGAAGGCATGTATGATTGTCTTATTTAAATAAAAATCTCGGATTGTTAATAATTAAATTGAAAGAAATTTCATCAGTGAATCCGCAGAATTTTTCCAGGTATATCTTTTCATAAACTCGCCGGCATTTTTTCCGATTTTCTTAATTTCATCACGATGAAAATAGGCATATTCAAGCTTAGAAATTATCTCATCTATATCTGGTTCTTGCCAGTCTGCTGTTAGGTTTTTATCTTTATCGTACAATTTGAGCTCATGCATTTTTTCTAATTTGAATGAATTTTTATCAGTCAAAATGTCTTTGTGCCCGCTATTATATGATGCAATAACTGGTTTCCCACAGGCCATGTATTCCATCAAGACAAGGTTTGTACCTCCTTCAGAACGATTAGGGAACAATCCGATATCAGAATTTAGGTATAGTTCTCTAAGTTTGTTATTAGGTGTAATCGGTAATGTAATTACTTTATTTCCGTCGATACTGTTTATTGTACATAAATTAACCATAAAATTTTTCCAGGTATCTCCTTTATATTCATATTTTATATGCTTCGATATGCTCATGGAGTTCATGGTTGCCGGCCAGATATTGTACCAGGCATTAATTAATATTATGTCCGCATATTTCTGCTGAAGTATTTTTATAGCTTTAAGGACAAGATCCTGCCCCTTTCTAAGTTCAAATTTTCCGCCTGAAAAAATTACAAAAAGATCGTTGGTTTTTATTTTGTCTCCCGGATAAAAAAGTTCTGGATCTACTCCTTGTATTAATACATCAGAATTATTTACACCTCTTTCTTTAAGTTTGTCTGCATTCCAGGTTGAACCTCCTAAAATGACATCATAATTAATGGCGTTCTTAACAGCGTTCTCACTCAGTTCATATTCAAAAAAAGTATACCCGATATTTTTTATTCCTCTAACAGGAAAAAGCCCGCTAAAATCATTATTATTTAAAGCATGAAACATTGTACCGTTCACTTTACCGGTTTTTATCACATCTTCATGTTCATCTAAATTGATAACATTAAGTTTTTTAGAAAGCTCTTTTTTAAGATATTTACTGCAAACACCCCATCCGAAGTTTTCTCCGGAAGTTAAACCTAAATAAATTTTTTGGCCATTATTGTTAAGGATAGAATTTTCAGAAATTGGATTTTTCGATTTTTTACTTTTAACAAAATCTATTAGTTCTTTTTTTAAATTCAGAAAAACTGAATCCCAATCTCTGAATTTAGGCTGTCTAAATAACTTTATTGAGGGATACCATTCTGTCTTTTTTCCTTCCTCTCCCCATCTCCAATCCGGCATATAAGCAAGCAAAAGCCAGGTTTCTTTTGCGAGAGCACCGGCAAGATGTGCTACGGAAGTATCAACCGTAATAACCAAATCCAAATTTTCAATTATTGCCATAGTATCGATAAAAGAATTTATATGTTCATCCAGATCGGTTAACAGCAGTTGGTAATCTCTCGCCTGAATTACCGGGATGCCTTTTTGGATACTGTAGAAATGAGTTCCTTCTATGGATAATAACGACATAAATTGTTGCAGCCTTATAGAGCGGTGCCTATCGTTTGCATGGGTTGCACTTCCCGCCCATACAACCCCTATCTTCAATTTATCTTTATCATTTATAATTGCTGACCAATTTTTCTTTATTCCTTCAGTAGCTTTTAGATAAGGAACTTTTCCAGGAATATTGTTCATACCTGTATTAAAATATAAAGGGAGACTTAAAAGAGGCACTTCAAAATCATACTCAATATCCGGTGCCTTCTCAATATTTCTATCAATTACATCGTCAATAACTTCAAAACCTTGTAATAAGGAGTGCATTTCTTTTGGGCACTCAAATATTATATAGCAGCCTCTTTCTTTAAGCATGGGCAGGTACCTTAAAAATTGTATTGAATCACCCAATCCCTGTTCTGCGTAAACAAGTACTCTTTTACCCGACAAATTATACTCCGGATTAAATTCCTTATTAAACTTTCTTTTACCGAATTCTTTTCTATAAATTCTCCATTCATATTCTTTCCATCCTTCTTCATACCGCCCTGTAATTAAAAGAGCTTCTGCCTTATTATAATGAACGATAATATTATCAGGATCCTTTTCAATTGCCAAGTTAAAATATTTTAGTGCTTCATTTATATTCTTCATTCTAAAGTGTACTACTCCGATGTTAGTATAAACTCTAGACATCTTTTCAGCATTTATATTACCTTTCTTATATAGTGAAAGTACTTTGCTGAAATATTCCATCGCTTCATCGAATTCATCGTTGTTAATTTTTATTCCGCCGAGATTAAGTAAAGTGTCCGTATACTCCGGATCATTTTTAAGCACTAGTTTATAATATTTCTCAGCTTCGGCGTAATTCTTAAGGCCAGCGTACATTAATCCTAAGTTATTAAGTGCTTTTACATTATCAGGTTTAATCTCAATCGTTTTTTTATAATACTTTAAAGCATTTTCGTTGTCGTCCAAATATTGACAACATAATCCTAGATTATAAAAGGATTCAACATCTATTGTATTAAATGAAATAATCTTTTTAAAACATTCCCTCGCCTTATCATATTTTTTTAACTTGAAATATATTGTACCCAAATATTTTAGTAAGCCCGTATTTTCAGGTCCTTTTTCGATAAGGTTTAGAATCTGCTTTTCTGCGTCAAGATAATTTTCTTTCTGTATTAATTCGAAAATCTTAAAGCTTTCGGGCGAACTGTCTTTTTCGATAGTTATATTAGAAAGATTGCTTATTGCGTCATTATTATCCGGTTTTGATTTTACAGCTTTTCTAAATGCAGACTCGGCTTCATCGT
>CAVQBN010000014.1:0-49553 GCA_963710735.1 uncultured Bacteroidota bacterium
TTTAAATTATTCAAAACCGGTTTTTGAGAAGTTTTACACTGCACACATTGTTCCGTCCAAAAATAAAGCACGGTAGGAAGAGACGTATTTTCTAATTTTATATTATCCGGCAATTGTAATGTATCGGTTACCTTACCCGTTTTGAATTTCCTTTGTAGAATAGTTATTGCTATTAGCACTATTCCAAGCACTAAAATTCTTTCAAGCATGTTCGTTCCTTATTTCATTCTTTGATTTCAATATTCCAAGCTTGTAAAGCTGAAAATAAATAAAACATCCGGCACAAAAGTTTACAGTTAAATTTATGAAGGCAAGAACAAGAACAAACAAAGCAAGTGTCCATCCTAATACAAACATCTTTGCAGTTAAAGCGATAAAAGAAACGGCAAGGAAAACTCCTCCGAGTCCTTGAGCAAATTGGTGCGGCGAATTATCTTCTTCAACAATATCCGGTTTAATTATTCCAAGAGGTTTCGCAATGTGTTTGTACAATAATTTAAATAAGCCTGCGTTTGGAAAAATAGTCCCGCTTATCATTACAGTCATAACAAACGCAACAAGCAGCGGAAGGTTTAAAAGATAAGCTGCTGCAATAAGAACAACAATCGAACCTTGATTAAATTTAATTGCACTTTTATCCAATTTCATTATTCCGTTTTTCATAACAAAACCTAAAATTATTTAAAAATAAAAACCCGCTGTCAACTTTCGCCGGCAGCGGGTTAAATCATCGATCTAAATCTTATTAAATATACGTATAGTAAAACCGGATTATATTCCACTGTCGTTTTATGAATTAAAACAACATACAAACGCAACAGCATCCGCATGCTGTTATGATCTGTTTTGGAATATTTCCGATTCATATTCATCGTGTCTCTTCTTTAAGCCCAGACTCAACTTATTTAATCTGGACAAAAGAGTCAAGATAAAATTCATAAGTATGATTTAAATCAAATTGGAGCATTTATGAAGAAAAAGCATGTTTTTCTAATCTAATTATAAGATATATCTTGATTTCTTTCTTTTTGAACCGGAGGACATGGAACAGTGCCATATGAACAAAAAACGCAGCAATCGCCTTTTTTAGGTTTTAAAATATTTCCGCAGGCTTCGCATTTATAAAAAAATTGACAGGCATCTGCCGGCATAGTTTCTTCTTTTGAATAGCCGCATTCCGGACAAGTAATTATTGATTGATATTTTATTTCGATTCCCACTAAGCTTCAATTATTTTTTTAAAATAACAATTTTTACAAATATATAATGTCTTTTTATTATGATGACAAGAATAATTTTCACTTTTGTTATAAAATTGTGATGAAATGACAAAAATTGTAAAGTATTTTACATTTATATTTAAATCTTCTAAGTATATTTGAAATAAAACATTACCACTTTTGCGGATGCAAAACTATTAATTTTATTTTCATAGAAAGATATTAAATGAGTCACGTTCTTACCTGGCAATGGATTGTTCTAATCTCGTTTTCATTAATACTCATTTTCATGACTCCTTTTGTAAAAACGAAGGAAAGCTTTTATAGAGGGACTTCCAAAGAAGCAAAAAAGCCGGGATTAGTTATGTTAACTTTTAGTCTTGTCATATCCTGGATTTTTGCAAAGTCTGTTACAAATGCTGCAAATCTTAGGATTAAGTTTCGGTATTGTCGGCGGAATGGCTTATGCTACATATTATCTTTCTTTTTTAGTCGCCGGTATAGTTATTTATAAAATCAGAACAAAATTAAATGTTCAAAGTCTTCATCAATTTTTAGAAAAGAAATTTGGAATCGGTGCACTGAGATTTTTTACTATAATTATTGCAGTAAGACTTTTAAATGAAGTCTGGTCAAACACCGAAGTAATAGGAACATATTTTGGCCATAATGGATCACCGCAATACATAATTTCAATAATTGTATTTACAGCATTAACCCTTGCCTATGCATTAAAGGGAGGATTAAGAAGTTCACTTATAACAGATTTACTTCAGATGGGATTATTTGTAGTATTGCTTGTTCTTGTCCTTGGAATGATTTTACCGAAGGAAGGTTCAATTACTCCGTTTTTAACAAGCGGACACTGGACACTTTCTGGCGGTGTTGATTTAATACTAGTTGCATTCATTCAGATTTTCAGTTACCCGTTTCACGATCCGGTTCTTACAGACCGCGGATTTATAGCTGACGAAAAGACAACCTTGCTCAGTTATATTTTGGCAACAATAGGAGGATTTCTTTGTATACTTCTTTTTAGCTTTGTAGGAATTTATGCAAAGTTTCTCGGACTGCGGGGTCAGGCTGCCGTGCAGGTTTCCAAAACACTTGGTGTTTTCTCGATGATAATTATGAATTTTATTATGGTAACTTCAGCTTCTTCAACGGTTGATTCAACTTTTGCGTCAGTTTCAAAATTGATCGTTGTGGATTTGGGGAAATTCAAGTCTTCTTTAATTTCAAAAGGTAGATGGACAATGATTATTACGGCAATTGGTGGGACGATTCCTTTAATTTTTTCTCCGACAATTTTATCTGCAACTACAATTAGCGGAACAATGGTGCTTGGACTGGCGCCGGTTTTTATTTTCTGGAAAATACCGGCTCCTAAAATATCGTTTCATCTTGCACTTTGGACAGGCGTAGCTGCGGGTGCAGTTTTAATTTTCGGCTGGCTTCCGAAATCATTTTATTTAACTCATGGTACTTATGCAGAGCTTCTTGCAGTTAATGTTTACGCAATGTTATTAATATTAATTGTTTATTTTGTCCCGGTTCTTGTAATGAATAAAGTAAGTGATCTTAATATGCAAGCAATAGAACACGGATAACACGGATTATACAGATCTACACAGATATAAAATTAAAAGGAGAATATCATGTTGTATTCTGAATTAACTGATGTAATAATTGGATGCTTTTATAACGTTTATAATACTCTTGGTTTTGGCTTTCTGGAAAAGGTTTATGAGAATGCATTGGGAATTGAATTAAAAAAGGCTGGATTTGAAATTGATAAACAAAAAAATATAAAAGTGCATTATTTAGGATATGAAGTCGGTGACTATTTTGCAGATATTATTGTAAACGATATTATAATTTTGGAATTAAAAACAGCAGAAGCTATTTGTAGTGAACATAAGGAACAATTAATAAATTATTTAAAAGCTACGAATAAAGAAGTCGGACTATAATTGAATTTTGGTAAAAAACCGGAATTCAAAAGAGTAATTTTCACCAATGATAGAAAAAATTTAAATCCGTGATAATCCGTATTATCAGTATCATCTGTGTTCTATTATCTGACTCTATTAAGTAATAATTAAAAATCTAAATAATGAAAAATCCAGAAATATATCTTGATGCATTAGATAACTTATGGTTCCAGGTTAGCGGCACACTTTGCAATATCATTTGCGAACATTGCTTTATAAGCTGCAGCCCAACAAATCATAATTTTGAATTTATGACTTACGATCAAGTTAACTCTTATCTGCAGGAATCTATAAAGATAGGAGTGAAGGAATATTACTTTACCGGCGGCGAGCCGTTTATGAACAAAGACATCATTAAAATTTTGAAAAAGACTCTGGAATATGGTCCCGCCACAGTTTTAACAAATGGTATGCTGATAAAGCAGCATCATGCAGAAAGTTTAAAAAAAATTTCGGATAAATCAATATACTCTCTTGAGCTTAGAGTAAGCATCGACGGTTACACCGAACAGATGAATGATAAAATCCGCGGTAAAGGCGTTTTCAAAAAAGCAATGGCAGGAGTTAAATTACTTGTCGACTCCGGGTTCCTTCCAATTATTACAATTACAAAAACTTGGGAAGATAAAGATGATGATAAAGTATTAAATGGCTTTATGAATACGCTAAAAGCTTATGGTTATCCTAGACCTCGTATTAAAATTTTACCATCAATTAAAATAGGTAAAGAAGCTGTTCGTACAAAAGGATATGATGAATATGAATATATAACAAACGAAATGCTGATTGATTATGAAGTAAGCAATTTAATTTGTGCAAACAGCCGGGTTGCAACTTCAAAGGGAGTTTATGTCTGTCCCATCTTAATCGATTCGCCTGATGCAAAATTAGGAGACACCCTTGAAGAATCTGTAAAGCCGTATGAATTGAAACACCAGGCATGTTACACTTGTTATTTATTCGGTGCCATCTGTTCAAATTTTACCTCGGTGGGACGCGATGCTTAAAAAGGTTGCCTTGTTTGGTGGCGTTTACAGTAATTATCTTTCTTTAGAAGAGGTAATAAAAGATGCGAACAAACGGAAAGTTGATGCAATTTATTGCTTAGGCGATCTTGGAGCTTTTGGTCCCCACCCGGATAAAATTTTTCCAATTCTTCAAGAAAATAATATACCGGTCGTTCAGGGTAATTATGATAATTCAATCGGAAACGATAAAGACGATTGCCAATGCGGCTATACAGATCCAAGAGATAATTATTATGCCCGCCTTAGTTATGATTACACTTATAAAAACACAAACGATGAATTCAAGAAGTGGATGAAAACTCTTCCCAACGAGATACGATTTGAATTAGGAAATTATGAAGTTTTATTATGCCATGGTTCGCCTAGACAAATGAATGAGTTTCTTTGGGAAACTACATCGCCTAATCACTTCCTAGAAAAATTATGCAATGATTATAATGCGGATATAATTTGCACAACTCATACAGGCATTCATTGGAATAGAAAATTAACGGATGATAAATATTTTATAAATGTCGGGGTAATCGGCAGGCCGGAGAATGACGGAAATACTTTTGTCGGATATACTTTGTTAGAATTAAAAGACGGCAAAGTTAATGTTGAATATATCCCGGTTGAGTATGATTATAAAAAACTCGCAGAAGAAATGCGAAAAGAAAAATTACCCGAAAAGTTTGTTGAAACAATTCTTACCGGCTGGTGGACTACTTGCCTTGAAGTTCTTCCAGCTAAAGAAAGAGTAAAAGGTAAATTTTAAAATTTTGTGATAATTTCGTTATCACATTAGGATTTTTAAATTCTATTTTTCAATGGTGATTGAAAAAAATGATTTTGTAAACTGCACGACACTTTTTGCTGATTATCAATTTTATTTTAAACCAGTCAATTTATTAAAGGTATAAGATGGAACATCTTGTTATTATCGGGAACGGCATAACCGGTGTTACTTGTGCTCGTCATGTTCGTAAAAATAGTGATATGAAAATTACAATAATCTCCGGCGAGAGCGAGCATTTCTTTTCCAGAACTGCTTTAATGTATGTTTACATGGGACACATGAAGTGGGAAAACTTAAAGCCTTACGAAGATTGGTTCTGGAAGAAAAACAAAATTGAACTTGTCCATGCTTTTGTAACTTCTGTTGATACAGATAATAAAAATGTAAAATTAGAAAACGGTTCCACAATATCATATGATAAGTTAGTAATTGCTACAGGTTCTCAGACAAATAAATTCGGATGGCCTGGTCAAGAACTTCAAGGTGTGCAAGGACTTTATTCGATGCAGGATGTTGAACTGCTTGAAGAAAATACGAAGGACATTAATCATGCAGTAATTGTCGGCGGCGGTTTAATAGGAATTGAATTAGGAGAGATGCTTCATACCAGGAATATCCAAGTTACATTTCTTGTTAGAGAAAATTTTTATTGGGGAAATATTCTGCCCCCGGAAGAAGCTTCAATTGTAAGCCGGCATATTATTGAACACGGCATGGATCTGAAATTAAACACTCAATTAAAAGAAATTCTACCAGATGAAAATGGAAGAGTTAGAGCGATAATTACTGACAAGGGTGAAGAAATTCCTTGCCAATTAGTAGGATTAACTCCGGGCGTCCATCCCAATATTGATATTGTGAAGAATACCAAAATTGAAACCGGGAGAGGCGTACTTGTAAATGAATATTTGGAAACAAACATTCCGGATGTTTATTCTGCAGGAGACTGTGCAGAGATAAAATCTTCTATTGATGGTCAGCGAAACAGAGTTGAACAGCTATGGTACACCGGTAAGATGCAGGCAGAAGTTTTAGCACAGAATATTTTAGGTAAAAAAGTAAAATATGATAGAGGCGTCTGGTTTAATTCGGCAAAGTTTTTTGACATCGAATATCAAACTTACGGCTTTGTAGCAAATGGACCGCGGGAAGGTGAAGAATCATTTTATTGGGAACATCATTCCGGTAAAAAGTGTCTGCGCATTATTTATTCAACTAAATGAAAGAAATGTTACCGGATTTAATGTATTCGGAATTAGGTTGAGGCACAAAGTTTGTGAAAGATGGATTAAAGAAAAAAGGTCCATTGAGTATGTAATGGAAAATTTACGTGATGCAAATTTTGATCCCGAGTTTTATACTCATCATGAAGAAGAGGTAATAAGCAAATTCAACAAAGAAAATTCTAAGAAGAATCTTGTACTTAAATAGCAAAAACATTTAAAAATATTTTCATAAATATTATGACACCTATTCAAATTGAACCTTTTCAGATTTATACTGAAAAAAAGAATATTGATGCAATAAAAAAATTAGGGCTGACTGTGCTAAGTATCGGCTTATTCTTTTTCTTAATTAGTTTAACTGGAGTTTCTAATAACAAACCATTGTTATTTTTCTTTTTAAGTTTTGGTTTAACGATTCTTGGTTCGTTGATATATTTCTTACCACAAATTAAAGAAGCGCCTGCAGGGATAAAAAACAATAATATATTTTTCAGCAAAGTTACTTATCGCGGTGCACCTGCGTGGATATTGGGAATAATATTTACTGCCTTTTACATTGTACTATACTGGTATCCCTCTTATATCGAAAACTGGGTTGCGCTGGTTAATCCCTTAAGTCATTGGTTGCGAGGAAAAGAAGCCGACAGATGGTTTTTATACGGATCATTTTATACTACGGCCGTAATTGTTATGGGTATAAGAATGATGATTAAATACAGGCATAACAGGTATCAAATAATCAGAACTTTATCAGTGAGCTTTTTTCAATTAGGATTTTCTTTCCTAATACCTGCTTTGCTTGTAAGATTAAACAAACCCGAATTTTATTTTAATTACTTTTGGCCGTTAAAGTATCAATATCTTTTCCCAAGTGAGATCAGCTACCTGACATCGAACGGTGCAGCATTAGGATATTTTATGGTTTTCTGGGGAGCCTTTATGATTCTAATTGCCACTCCTATACTTACGTACTTTTTCGGTAAGCGTTGGTACTGCTCCTGGGTTTGCGGATGCGGCGCACTTGCAGAAACAGCCGGCGATCCTTTTAGACAAAATTCTGATAAGTCGCTCAAAGCATGGAAGTTTGAAAGATGGTCGATTCATTCGGTATTAGTTTTTATTGTTTTAACCACTGGACTTTTATGGCTTAACTCTGCATTTAAAGGGGAATTACTTGGCTCGTTGTCAAACGGATTTTCAGAAGTATACGGATTTATTATCGGTGCGGTATTTTCCGGAATAATAGGAGTAGGATTTTATCCTATTTTCGGAAGCAGAGTTTGGTGCCGGTTCGGCTGTCCTATGGCTGCAATACTCGGAACACTTCAAAAGAAATTTTCACGTTTCAGAATTACCACTAACGGCGACCAATGCATTTCATGCGGCAATTGTTCAACTTACTGCGAAATGGGAATTGATGTAAGATGGTATGCACAGCGCGGACAGAATATTATCCGTTCATCATGTGTCGGCTGCGGAGTTTGTGCGGCTGTCTGTCCAAGAGGTGTTTTGAAATTGGAAAATCTCTCGATGGTTGGTAGATATAATAGAGATTGAGTTAAACAGCTTTTTTTCAGTGCTCACTATGTTTATTCCCCGGCGAAGCTGGAAAATCTTCCAATGTCAGGAAGATATAATATTACCGTTAACTGATAAATATTTTAGTTCATTTAAGAAATACTCTTCAAATTATTGGATTATTTTTTCCTATAAAATCTAAGTTATATCCGGCATCAATGTCATTTCAATTACTCTCATTACTAAACATTAAAAAAATATTTGATTGGGGGAAATTTTTTTTTATATTATTTATGTAAAGGGAGAACTTCTCTGATATCCACAAGCTTCTCCGGAATCAAATGGGAGTTCATAAATAACTTAAGGTTTATGAAAATTGGGATGAACCATAAATTCATTAATAAGTATTCGTTTTACGACCTATCGAGAATTACCTATGAATAGAATTTGACTTTTGAATGCTAAATATTTTTACACAATAAAGTTGTAGAAATGATTAACAAAGATCTGCTTTGTTTAGACATTTTTTAAAAATAAAAATGCTCTAAAGTGAGTTTGCAGCCAAAGGATATTAATATGATTGGCAAAACTATATTACACTATCATATATTAGAGAAGTTAGGCGAAGGCGGAAACGGAGTAGTTTATAGAGCCGAGGACTTAAAATTAAAGCGAACAGTTGCATTAAAGTTTCTATCGTATTCTTATGCGCTTGATGCTGATGCAAAGAAAAGATTCATCCATGAGGCTCAATCTGCTTCTGCACTTGACCATCCGAATATTTACACTATACATGAAATAGGTGAAACGGAAGACGGGAAATTATTCATTTCAATGACGCACTATGAAGGAGAAAATTTAAAAGATAAAATAAAAAAAGGACGACTAAATAAAGAACAGGTTATAAATATTGCAATTCAAATTTGCGAAGGTCTAAACAAGGCTCACCAGAGCGGAATAATTCATCGAGATATAAAACCGGCAAATATATTTGTCACAAAAGACGGTATTGTAAAGATACTGGATTTCGGTTTGGCAAAAGTTAAAGGCGGATTACAGCTAACCAAAGAAGGAACTACTGTTGGAACAGTCGCTTATATGTCGCCCGAACAAGCCAGAGGTGAGGAGGCGGATAATAGAACCGATATCTGGTCGCTCGGAGTTGTAATGTTTGAAATGCTGACCGGAGTTTTACCGTTTAATGCGGATTATGACCAGGCAATAATTTATTCAATTTTAAACAGAAAACCCGATTTAAGTACCGTCCCGAAAGAATTTGTCCCTTTCTTAAAAAAGACTTTAGCTAAAATTAAAAATGAAAGATACCTCAGTATTGAGGAAGCATTAAAAGATTTAAGATTATTAAAAAGCGGGTTGGAAATTAAACACTTTTTCCTGTTCCGCTTTCCGGCGCAAGTAAAGGTTAGTTTTAGAACAAAACTAGTTGCGGCGATTGTCCTAATTTTTATTGCTGCCTCATTTATTTATCTGAAAATAAATAGAGCTGAAGTAAATATGCCAAGGGTTCCTAAAAAAAATATGATTGTTGTATTGCCGTTTGAAAATCTCGGTTCACCCGATGATAATTATTTTGCAGAAGGAATTGCCGATGAATTAACAAGCAGGCTTTCATCCATAGGTGAAATCAGCGTTATTTCATCGAAGAGCGCCAAACGATTTTCGAATTCGAAAAAAAGTATAAAAGATATAGGCGGTGAACTTGGGGCTGATTATGTTTTAGTGGGAACGATAAGATGGGCAAGAAAAGATAAAAGCGAAAGCCGGGTAAAAATAATACCTGAACTTATTCTTGTTTCGGATAATACTGTAACATGGTCTTATACTTATAATAAAGTTGTTGATGATATTTTTTCGGTTCAGAATGAAATAACTCAAAATGTCGCGGAAAAAATAAGCGGGAAATTTATTTCACCAAATATTTTGGAAACCGCAAATCCGACAGATAATATGGGCGCATATACCTATTACTTAAAAGGTATTGATTATGAAAACCGCTGGTATGTATTCAAAGAAGATTTTCTGAAAAGAGTTAATTTATTTGAAAAAGCAATTGAGCTGGATCCGAAATTCACACAGGCATATGCACACCTTTCAATAGCCAAATCCGGGATGTACGGGTTGTACTTCGACCACAGTGAAAAAACTCAGAATGAAGCATCTTATTATGCACAAAAAGCATTTCGACTGAATCCTAATCTTGCAGATGTTCATTTTGCCCTTGGTTATTATTATGGAAACTGTGAGCAAAATTTCGAAAAAGCAATAAATGAATATAATATAGTTTTAAAAGTTAATCCGAATAACGCTGATACTTATTCTAAATTGGGAGGACTATACAGTGTAAAGGGAAATTATCAATTAGCAATACAAAATATGAAGAAGGCAAGTACTTTAGATCCGCTCTCAATTATGTTATTGTTTAATCTTGCTGAAACATATAGAATAATGAGAGATTACATAAATGCGGATAAGTATTATAAAAGGGCAATTGAATTAAATCCCGAATTACCTTTTTCCAAAGCGCAGCTTGCGATGAATGATATTGACTGGAAAGGCGATACTAAAACAGCTTATCAAATTATTAATAATCTTAAAGCTATCGATGAAGATTACTATAACTATGTTTATGCCGTTTCGGTATATATAGATGTACTTAATAGAAATTATGACGGCGCAATTAACAAATTAATGCCGTTAAATAAGGATACCGTTAATGAACTAATGGGATATACACTTAAAAAACTTGAACTTGGTTTGATATATAAATTTAAAAATGATGAAAAACTATCAACGGCGTACTTTGATTCGACAAGAATACAAATTGAAAAAATGTACAGAGCAAACCCTAATGACAATAGATTACTTGGAAAGTTGGGTATAGCTTATGCCGGTCTAGGCAATAAAGAAAAAGCACTTGAAGAATGTAAAAAAAGTATAGAATTACACCAGCCTGAAAATAATGGGGCGGAAGTTTCAGGAATATTATCGGATTACGGCAGTCAATGGGACCTGGCGCGGGTCTATATTCTCTTAGGCGATTATGAAAAGGCTCTTCATCAGATTGATTATTTGCTTTCAATACCGGGTGACATGACCTTAAACAAGCTTAAACTGGATCCTATTTACGATCCTTTAAGAAATCTTCCCGGGTATAAAAATATTATTGAAAAATATTCTGCCGATATTTAACAAATTTTTAGTTAGCCTATAAGATTCGGTAAATTTAGTTTAAAAGGAGATACACAAATGGGGAAAAACTTACTTTTTTTATTCTTATTCTTTTCGGTACAAAATTTATCGGGGCAATCAACAACAGGAAATCTTGAAGGTTGGATATATAATGAAAAATATCAGCCCATAAGAGGTGCAAATGTGCTTTTTATTTCCGGCAGCCTTCAAGGTAATAGAGGGACAGACACAGATGACCACGGATATTTCTTTATTAAAGCTTTGCCGGTTGGAATTTATTCTGTTAAGATTAACCACGTTGCTTATCAGCAAGTTAACATAAATAATATTCACCTTATTCTCGGGCAGACAATTTCCCTGGGTGAAATTCACCTTACGTTAAAAACATATGAAACCGAACCGGTAATTGTATCCGGCGAAAAGTTTTCGATTAATACTCGTTCTGCAGCAAACGGTAAAATTTTATCCGCAGGACAATTCAACAAATTGCCGTTAGAAAGAAATTATTTCCAGATGGCGGAACTTCTGCCGTATGCAAACCACAGTTATAAAGGAGATGGAGGAACCAACTTTGCCGGCTCGACGGGAATTGAAAACAGATTTTTTATTGATGGCGCAGAAGTTACTTCACCTACTTTCGGCGGAACTTTATTTGAACTGCCTAATAATTTTATTCGTGAAGTTGAAGTTAAAACCGGGGGATACCAGGCAGAATTTCAAAGTTCCTTAGGCGGAATTATTAATGCTGTAACTTTTTCTGGCAGTAACGAATTTCACGGAAAAATATTCGGTTATTTTACCAACAATAATTTCAGCAGGGCGCCAAGAATGTCCTTAGGTCAACCGCCGAATGGTAGCTATTTAAATTTTGATTTCGGCTTTGGGTTCGGCGGTGCGATTATTAAAAACAAACTTTGGTTCTTTGCTGCGTATGATCCCAATTCAATTTCAGAAGATGTTTATGTAAATGGCCTGGGGATGCAGAAGAGTTATTTTGCTGAACATAAATTTGCCGGAAAGCTTACATGGAGCCTGAATAAAAATAATCTTTTTGCTTTTTCAATCTGCGGTGATCCTTACAAAGGAAGAGATGTTTTCAGCGGCGGCAGCCTTTCGGTAGTAAACCCGGAATACAGCAGTGCCGACGTATCGGTGTTTTCCGCTAGTTCATTTTTGAAAGGTATACATACTATCAGCAATGTTTTACTGCTTGAATCATCTCTTTCAATGCGAATGCTGGAAGAGACAATAAAACCTATTTCTGCAAAAGGAAGCGAGCCGTGGTTCGATGATTACACTTCGGGTATTTCTTCCGGGGGATTAGGTTTTTATCAAAACAAACCTTCGATAAATCAATTCAGCGCGGGCATAAAAGGCGAATTGACAATAAAGAATCATACTATTAAAGCCGGATTGGAATATTCTATTAATTCTACGACAAGAGATTCAAAACAAAATGGAATAGAACATAATGCGAATGGTTATATAGTTTATGAATTATTTACGCAGGGAACCGTAAAACAAAATAATTTTTCGACTTTTATTCAGGATTCATGGCAAATTTTTCCCAGGTTATGTTTCAACGCTGGCGTCAGGTGGGATCCGCAGTGGTTTATTGCTTCGGACGGATCTTTTGCACAAAAAATTACCGACCAGGTACAGCCGAGATTAGGTCTAATTTATCAGCCGGGCGTACTTGGGAGTCAAAAAATTACTGCTTCATTTGGTCGGTTTTATCAGCCGGTTATGCAAGCTTTATCAATTGCTTATCATATAAAAGATTCCTACTTCAACATAAGCAGCTATCCGAATGACCCACGGGTTGATACCGGCGGCGCTTTTCATGTACCTAACTTAAACCCGTTTATTAAAAATATTCCGGGGGTGGAAGGCCAATATTATGACGAATATTCCCTAGGTTATGAACATATAATTTTTTCGGAATTTAAAATCGGAATCCAGGGGATTTATCGTTCATTGGGACAGGGCATTGAAGATGGTGCCGTCTCGTTAGAAAACCAGGCAAAATACGGAAGCCGGGATGTTTATGGAAATCCAGGCAGCGGAATGCTAAGCAGTCTACCAAAGATGAAGCGTGAATTTACCGCATTAGAATTAACACTAGAGAGATTCTCTGCTAAAAGCTTCAATTTTTTATGTTCTTATGTACTGTCAAGAAATTGGGGTAATTACGATGGCCTTGCAGAAACTTCTGATGTAACCGGCGGCTCATCGATAGGGGCAAATATTTCCGGTCAGTTTGAGTTGCCGGAAAGAATGGCAAATATTGACGGGTTGCTTCCAAACGATAGAACTCATGTTTTTAAATTATCCGGCTCGTATGTTTTCGATTTTGGTTTGACTGCCGGAATTATTTTCCAATGGATGAGTGGAACGCCTCTTAATGAGTTTGGAAGAATTCCTATGTTTTATTCATCAACCTTTTTACGGCAGCGCGGTTCGGTTGGAAGGACTCCTTCAATATGGGACTTAAATTTCCGTTTCATGTACGATGTATCGAGATTTTTCTCCTTCGGATCATCGGCAAATTTAATGCTTGATGTTTTACATGTTGCAAGTCAAAGAGCAATTATTGATTATGATCAGTACCATTATAATACGCCCGATGAAACCGGTGTGAACCAGGATTATATGATGCCGGTTCAATTTCAGCCTCCGATGTCAATAAGATTAGGGATGGAGGTGGATTTTTAAATGCTGAACAATTTCCAAAAAATAAAAAAACTGGAAGCCGAAGTAGCGAATTTAAAATCTTCCGTTAACGAATTAAAGATATTAAACGATATTGCATTAACCACCGGCAAGGCAACGGACATTGATCAGATTCTAAATTTGATTGTTCAAAAATGCGTGAGTGTAATTGAAGCCGAGCAAGGTTCTATTCACCTGGTTACTGAAAATGAAATAGAACCGTTTAAAACAATTGTCCGTAAGGACGATTCAAGCAATTTAAAACACAGCTATCATATCGGTTCAAATATAACCGGCTGGGTCTTATTGTATAAAGAACCTCTTATAATAGAAAATCTTTCTAAAGATAAAAGATTTGATCCGTCCGAAGAAGAGAAAAGAGACATACGTTCGGTATTGTGTGTACCTATTTGGTTTGAGGGTGCTATAATAGGAATTATGATGCTGATTAATAAAAAATTTCAAAAGCATTTCTCACAGAATGATCTAACTCTTTTTACAATTATTTCAGTTCAAGCCGGTCAGCTTATTAAAAACCTTCAATTGCAGAGAGATTATTTCCAAAAAATAAAAGAATCTGAAAAACTACAGGAACTGGATAAGCTGAAAACAAATTTTTTTACAAATATATCTCATGAATTCAAAACACCGTTGACATTGATTCTTGGACCTGCACAACAAATATTCGAACAAACTGAAAACGCTCAAATAAAAGACGAAGCAAAACTTATTCAAAGAAATGCGAAGAAACTTAATCGTCTTGCAAACCAACTCCTCGATTTAGCCAGGATTGAAGCAGGACAAATGAAACTGAAGACGGAATTACAAAACATGGTTGCTTGCATTAAAGAAATTACTTTGTCGTTTCAATCGTTTGCCGAAAGTAAAAAAATATTGCTGACCTTTTATTCTCAGCAAGAAAAAATTCATGTTTACTTTGATAAAGATAAAGTAGATAAGATAATTAGTAATCTTCTGTCTAATGCCTTAAAATTTACACCGCAAAACGGACACGTTAAAGTCGAGATACTTTTATCAGGAAAAGAAGTTGAGATATCGGTTGCAGACAATGGAATAGGCATACCGCATAGACAATTGAATGAAATTTTTGAAAGGTTTTATCAGATTGACAGCAATACTTATAAAGAATATGAAGGAACAGGCATTGGCCTGTCTCTTACAAAAGAATTAGTTGATCTGCATAAAGGTAAAATTTCAGTTGTTAGTGAAGAAGGTAAAGGTTCTACGTTCAGCGTGATACTACCATTGGGGAAAGATCATTTATTTCCTGACGAAATTTCCGGTGAAGCTTTGTCCGTAAAACAAATTATGTTCGGTAATAATTATCCGGAAGTTGATTCCAATGAATCAATTGCTTTACATGAGTTAAATACAAACCTTCCTGAACTTGATTCATTACAAGAAGATGACAGGCGGCTATTACTTATAATAGAAGACAATAGAGATGTGAGAAATTATGTAATTGATATTTTGAAGGGGCAATTTAAAATTGCCGAGGCTGCAGACGGGGAAGAGGGACTTAAAAAATCATTCAAATTAATCCCCGATCTTATAATCAGCGATATTATGATGCCGAAGCTTGACGGGTTTCAACTATGCACCAAACTTAAAAACAGATACAAGAACAAGTCACATTCCACTAATTTTATTAACAGCTAAGACTGATGTAAAAGATAAGATTGAAGGTCTGGAAAACGGTGCAGACGATTATATAACCAAACCGTTTGAAGCGAAGGAATTAACTGCGAGAGTAAAGAATTTATTGGAACAAAGAAAAAGAATACACGAATATTTTCAGAAGCACGGATTGTTCGAAATTGAAGAAAGCTGCGTAACACCTGTCGATAAAAAGTTCTTGCAGAAAGCTGCGGAAATAATTAATGAGCACATAGCAGACACTTCTTTTAATTTGGAAATTTTCGCGGGGGAATTAGCAGTAAGCAGGTCTCTGCTTCACAAAAAATTTACCGTTTTAACAGGTGAGCCGCCGGGTGAATTTATTAAAATATTCCGGCTGAACAAAGCAGTAAAATTATTAGAGAATAAATTCGGCAACATTACGGAAATTGCTTTCGAAGTCGGGTTTAATGATCCTTCATATTTTGCAGTATGTTTCAAAAAACAGTTCGGAATCTCGCCTTCGCAGTATCATCAGAATAAATTTGATAATTAGTACTGATTCACGCCTTAATATTCACTCGTGAGTAAATCTCAGTCCGCCGACATGTAATTCATCAAACACAATTTTAATGGTTTTTTACACAATCCTTAAGGAATAACTCCAGCTTAAGTTTTACTTATACGTAAGAAAAAAATTACCGTTTATCGCATTATTAATTCAGCGAACAACCGGAAATTTTGTATGCCTAAAGGAAATGATAGTGTTAAAATAAAAATTAAAAACTATTAATGAATTAGAATGCTCCAACAAAATAAACAAGTAAATAAAACCAACTCTCTAACCAATTAGAGAATTATTAATAACAATAATTAAGGAGTAATAAAACTATGAAGACATTAAAGTATTTAAGTCTTTTGGTCTTTGTTGTTCTGTTTATTTCCGGATGTTCTGAAAAATCTCAATCGCCAGTGGGGCCTGTTGATCAAAGCTCTACTATAAGCCTTGATAAAAAAGGTCCGGTTGTTCATAGTGTGGTTGGTTCGGGGTTACTTACATGGGGTAAGAATTTAGGTGTTAGATATGCTGCCCATGAATATGTTGACGGCTCTTTTGACGGTGAATATGAAATCAATAGCGCAAATGCTACAGGCGATCCGACATTTAAAATAAACGGCAAAATTCTTTCTTTTAAAATATATGAAAATGCCGGAGAACACGGCGGTAAAATGGCTGTGTTCCTGGGTCAAGAAAAAGGAACTTATGTCGGAACCTATGATATCTTTTTTGCAATTGACAATGGAAAACCTGGACAGGCTACCGCACCGGATCAAGTAAATGAAATGCTTTTATATTTTCCGTCTTTAGATTTTCAAATACCTGCAGAATGGGGAACCCCATGGACAGGAATGACAATTTTAGATTTTTATGCTATGAGTTCTGACGATCTAATTCTGAATTTGGGGATTTTAGACTGCGATAAAGGAAATGTAACTGTAAAATAATCTATTTCAAAATAGAGGATTAAATGTTTAAGAAAGCATAAAATTAGTCCGCCTGGGTCGCGATGCCCGGGCTTTCCAGTTTAGTTTAAAAGGTATACGGAAAACACAATTTTAATGGTTTTTTACAGAATCCTTAAAGAATAATTCCCGCTTTAGTTTTACTTATGCATAAGAAAAAAATTACCGTTTATGGCTTTATTAATTCAGCGAACAACCGGAAAATTTTATGGAACAGATTAAACATTCCCCGAATCATGATGAAATGATTCCTCTTAAGTTTTATTTAAGCCAAAACTATCCAAATCCCTTTAAAAGAAAAGACTAGAATAAAATACTGTGTCCCTTATAAAACAGAAATTTTAATTGAAATCCTAAACCCCGAAGGGGACATTATCAAAAGGATACTTGATGAAAAAAAGGAAGCCGGTACGTATGAAATAGAATACAGCAAACACGACCTTAAAGAAGGGTATTATTTCTACAGATTAACTGCAGGTAAATATAGGCAAACAAAAAAAATGATAGTACAAAAGTGAATTAATTACGATTAATAATCATAACTCAAAGGATGAACTCATGAAAAAATTACTTACAATTTTAGCCTTTTTGTTTTTTGCTTCAGCAATAATTTACTCACAGACGTGGCAGGCAAAAACCATCAGTGTACCTTCTAACGTTCTGGTTGGTCCTTTTTCAATTGTTAATAAAAATGTTACCTGGGCTATGTGGTCCACAAGTTATATCAGCAATACGCAATTCAAAAACGGTGTTATAAGAACTACCGACGGCGGTGAGACATGGTCAGGCGGAGAAATTCTTGAAACTGAAACGGGCATTGGTATGTGGATAGATGCGCTAAATGCTGATACGGCATTTTTGGTAGTTGAAAATTGGGCCGGAACCGGGCGACAGGGGATTTATAAAACAACTAATGGAGGGAATACTTGGAGCAGGAACAAATTAGCTTATGCAAGCTCTCCAACCGGAGCCGGTTATATTCATTTCTTTGACAAAAATAACGGCGTTGTTGTTGGGGAAAAAAATAAAGGAGCGGGATTTGAAATCTATACTACTACTAACGGAGGTTTAAATTGGAATTTAGTACCGCAGACAAATATACCTCCGGCATATGCGGATGAATATATCCAGACTACACCAATGGGTGTATATAAGGATAATATTTGGCTGACTACTCTTCCTGGACCGAACCATGGACCTAGAATATTTAAGACAAGCGATAAAGGTTATCATTGGACAGCAACTGAACCTTCGGGTTTAACTAATGATTATCTAATTAGTCTCGCTTTTCAAGATGAAAATAAAGGAATGATGGTAGAATTTACTTATAACGAAGGTAAGATTTTGAAGACAAGTAACGGCGGTGAAACCTGGACTGAAATAAGCAGTCCAGACAGCTTAAAGCCTAATTTTATTGTACATTTTCCGGGGACTGTATCAAGTTATTTAGTAGCAAACGATGGAAACTTTGCCGGCGGGCCAGGCGGCTCGGCTTATACGACTGATGAGGGAGTTACATGGAAATTAATCAGACAACAAAAATCATATAGCACCATGCTTTTATTCGGATTCACTGGGATGGAGTTCCAGTTGGGATTCGGATACTATTTACAAATACGACCATATAACATCCGTTCAGGGAGAAGAAAACGGACAAATTATTTCATTTAAATTACAGCAAAACTATCCCAATCCCTTTAATCCGGTTACCACTATTCAATACAGTATTAAAAATAGGGTTAATGTAAATATTAAAATATTTAATTCACTCGGCCAGGAAGTAGCAATTTTATTAAATGAAGAAAAGGCACCTGGAGAATACCAAATTAATTTTAATGCCTCATCTATGCCCAGTGGAGTATACTTTTATAGAATAAAAGCCGGCAGTTTTTCATCTGTTAAAAAGATGGTGCTGATGAAGTAAAAACCGGATTACAGGACGAAATTGTGGAGTAATTGGGCATGAGGAAGCCCAAATTACTCCATACTTATCTGTAGTCATAAACAAGTTTTATTTAAGAATTTTAATAGATAAGTAAAATGAAAAAAATTTTAATAATCATAATATTTTTTTCGGGCGGCTTTTGTTCCAGTATATTTTCACAAGAAATTACCGGCAATAATGTAGACAGGGATAAACCAGTTTTATTTATTCCTAAAAATCATCAGCAAAATTTTAAAGGTCTTAAAAAAGCGAATGCAAAATCATTTTACAAATCAAAATCGAAATGGCAGCATATTATAGATTCAACTTGGGGTCCTGGTGATCTACTGTCGCAAAAATTATTAATATTTAATACATATGCCAAAGCTATCCATGATGAATTTGACGGATTCAATTCACTTAATTTGAACTGGGATTCTCTTTATAATTTTTACCTGAATAAAATAAATGATTCAACAAGCAAAGGCGCATTTTCTGCTATCATGAGTCGATTTGCATATGATCTGAAGGATATTCATACAAAAGCCTACGACTCAACTGTTGTCCGAACACCTTTAAATCCGGGAGTTCCGGTTTTATTGTTAGGCAGCTATTTTTCGGTGGAACATTTCGGAGCTGTTACCACAGTACTTCCTGACAGTACAACTCTAGTTCTAAGAGTCGTACCAAACCATCCATTAGGGCTTCAACCCGGAGATATCATATTAGGTTATGAAGGAAAACCGTGGAAGGATCTGGTTAAAGAGCTTTTGAACGCAAATTTACCAATGGCTGCAAGTACAGGGGGATGCAAAACAGCAGATACTTATCTTAATCTATCCGGCGCAGGTATGAATTGGCATTTGTTTGATACTATAGATATTCTTAAATATTCCATAGGCGATACCATGCATTTTTCTGTAATGCCGTTACTGGATTTAAATGTTCCACCTATGGCAAACAATGAACAATTGGAAATTCCGAATATCCCTTTTCCTGATGTTATAAACGATGGATGTGCAACGTACGGTGTACTGGAAAATACTAACATAGGTTATATATTCCTCGGACAGGAGTATCCCACTATTAATGCGGATGTTCAATTTTATGAAGCAGTGAATGCATTAAAGAATACCGATGCACTGATTATTGATATGAGATTAAATTACGGCGGCTGGGCACAGTTTTATGATGCTTTTCAAATTCTTTTTAATGAATCTTTAAACACTCTGGAAGAATCTTATCGCTGCAGCAGTAATACATATGATTTATGTTCGGCTAATAATTATCTTAGTTTTTTTATTGAAGGAAGGCCGCCGAAATTTTATGACAGACCGGTAGCTGTTTTATTGGGCCCTACTTGCGTTAGTATGGGAGATTTAACTGCGCAGCGTTTAAGGTATCACCCTATGGTTAAATTTTTCGGCAAAAGTTCTGATGCTTCCCTCGGGGCTAACGTATTTATTAATGATTTTCCCGGCTGGTTTCTTAGATATTCCATTGCGGATGCTTTTCATGTTAATAGTCCGGGCGTTTATTTAAATAGAAGAGAATTTCCGATTGATTTTCCCGTTTGGCACAATCGCGAAGATGTGGTACAAGGTAAAGATGCTGTTGTGGAAAGGGCTTTGGATTGGATAAATAACTTGGTTTATATTCACGGCGTTGCTGAGAATAATTTATTTTATCATCCTGGGGTTGATACGCTAAAAATATCGGCACTGGTTGAAAATCCGAATTTACATCAGACGTCTTCAACATTATATGTAAATAATTCAGCAGGAAATTTAGTTGATTCACTTTTACTTAATAGAATTGGAGTATCCGGCAAATCGGAAATGTGGGGTGGTAATTTATTAGTACCGGATTCGGAAGATTTTTACAGCCTTTCAATTGGAGTTTATGATATAAGTGATTCAAAAGTTTTTAAAAGCAGAAATGTTTCCAGGTATACAACTGCGGGACCAGTATTAGTTGACAGTATTAAATTTGTAAAAAGCTCAAGTAACTATATAAGCATACGGCCATTCTTTTTAAACCTAGGGAGTAAAATGGCTGTAAAGAATGTTACTGTAAAGATATCTTCGAGAGATCCTTGGGTTAAATTAATTAATCCAAACGAAATAATAATTAATGATATTGCACCGGGTAATATGGCGGGATCTTCAACCTGGAGCAGTGTTGGTATAATTGATTCTTTATTCCCAGGGTATTGTAATCTTATGTTTGGAATAATGAGCGACGGCTGGGCATACTGGACAGACTCAATTCAAGTATTAATTGATCCGGTTGGAATATATGATAAAAGGAATATACCGCTGACATTCAAACTGGAACAAAACTATCCTAATCCGTTTAATCCAACAACCAGAATTAGCTGGCAAGCCCCAACAGGCAGCAGGCAAACCTTGAAAGTATTTGATGTGCTTGGGAATGAAGTAGCAACGCTTGTTGATGAATATAAGCAGGCGGGCAAATATGAAACAGAATTTAACGCAACTTCATTGCCCAGCGGCGTATATTTTTATCAATTAAGAGCCGGAAATTATACCTCTGTAAAAAAAATGATGCTGGTGAAATAAAAGACTTAAAGAAAATTTCATTTATTTTATAGGGCATTTAAAATGGGAAAAATTATTTTTTTGGCAATAATTTTATTATTAGCAGGATGTGATAATTCCGTAAATCCCGAATACAATTTAAATACAAATCCTCATTGGTATTATCCCGATACACTAAGAGTTTAATTGCCGGATTCACTGTTAACCAAAAATTAAAATTAAATTGCCTTTCAGTAATATCTTTTAGTAAATTTAGTTCCAATTAATATTGAAATGGTTAAAACTATTTTCAGAATATATAAAGGGTGAGGGTGTCAGCCTCCATGAAAAAAATACAATATTTCGATGTACCTGAAATATCTTCCATACAAGATATGCTGATTAAATCAGCTGCAAGTTTTCAAAATAAATTGGCTCTGGAAGATTTAGCTAATAATCCAATACCCAGGGTGACGTATACTCAGCTGCTTGAAAATGTTTTAAAGTTTGGTAATGCATTAAAAAAACTCGAATTAAATGAAAGAACTCATATTGCAGTGATCGGCGAAAATAGAGTTCAATGGGGTATAACATATCTTACTGCAATGCTGTTTAATTTCGTTATCGTTCCAATCGATAAGAACCTTCCTACAAATGAAATCTTAAATATTATACATGAATCGGATGCAGAAGTAATTGTCTATTCGGAAAATTTCGATTCGATGTTGAGAGAAAAAAAACACGCATTGAAAAAAATGAAATATTATATCGGGATGGATTTGCTTTCCGAGAAAGATGGATTTTATTCAATGCTTGAGATGATTAATAATGCCGGTATAATAAGTATTAATGAATTGCCTAAGATTAATTCATCTGATTTGGCGGAAATAATCTTCACTTCCGGTTCATTGGGAAGAGCTAAAGGCGTAATGCTTTCCCAGGGTAATCTGGCCTCAAACTTAACTGCAATGACAAGCATGGTAAGAATTATTTCCGACGACAGATTCCTTTCGGTACTTCCCATCCATCATACTTATGAATGTACATGCGGTTTTATGTGTCCTTTATATATGGGTTCATCAGTCCATTATGCACGGTCATTAAAAACGATAGTAGAAGATCTTCAAAAAGTAAAGGCAACTATTTTTTTAGGTGTCCCGCTGCTGTTTGATAAAATGTTTAAAGCAATTTACAAATCGATTAAAGAAGATAAAATTAAATCAAAAGTTGTACCCCCTTTGGTTAAAGCAACTAATCTTATCGAAAGAGCAGGCTGGAAGAGTTTAAAGAAAAAAGTATTTAAAGAGCTTCATGAAAAATTCGGAGGATCGATTAGGATATTTATTGCTGGCGGTGCCGCTCCTGACCCAAAAGTTGCTAAAGGATTAAGAGAATTCGGCTTCAATTTTATACAAGGCTACGGATTAACTGAAACTTCTCCGATAGTGGCTCTAAATCAATTAAATAATTTTAAAGATAATGCTGCGGGAATTCCTCTGCCGGGTGTGGAGGTTAGGATAAATGATCCTTCTCCGGACGGAGTGGGAGAGGTTTTTGTTAAAGGGTCTAATGTTATGCTCGGTTATTATAATAATGAAAAAATGTCAAGTGATACTTTTGAAAACAATTGGTTTAAAACCGGCGATCTAGGCTGTTTTGATTCAGATGGATTTCTACATATCAGCGGACGCAAAAAGAATGTCATCATTTCTAAAAATGGTGAAAATGTTTTCCCGGAAGAAATTGAAGACCTATTGAATAGAAGCCCTTACATTCTTGAATCTTTTGTATATGGCCAAAAAGATGATAAACATGATGAGGTAATTGCGGTGCAGATAGTTACAGATGCAGAAGCATTTATTGAATATTCTGAGCTTAATAATGTGAAAATTACAAATGAATTAATTAATAACATTGTTAAGGACATTATTAAAAATATAAATAAAGAGCTTCCTTTATACAAACAGATAAAAAAGTTTTACGTTCGTGAAAAAGAATTTGAAAAGACCACTACGCAAAAAATAAAAAGGCATTTGGTAAATACTCACGGTACTGCTGAAGGATCAGACTCTTAAATAATATATTAAAGAAAAATTAGGAGATAGTAGTATCACTTTTTTTCTTCCCTTTAATTTTTTTATATATGAAAAATAATAGAAGGGCAACAAGCGCAACTATAGAAACTATAATTATATGATGATTGATAGTTTCTAAAACTATTGACCACTTCTCGCCAAAGAAGTATCCAACAGAAATAAAAGTAGCTGTCCAAATTAATCCTCCGGTATAAGCAAACAGAGCAAATTCCCATAGCTGCAATTCCGAAGTTCCCGCTAAAATAGCTACCACGTGCCTAATACCTGGTATAAAATAACCAAACAGCAAAGCCCAGCGCCCAATCTTCTCAAACCAATTATGTGCTTTCTTAAGTCTTTCTTCATTGATGTGAACATAGTGTCCATACTTTAATATAATATGATGTCCAAAGGTGCTTCCAATTGCATAGCTGATTGATATACCTGCTATACTTCCCATGTAGGCCGCAATAAAAGTCGGAATCCAATGCAGAGTTCCCTTATAAATTAAATATCCCGATAAAGTTAATAATGTTTCATCCGGAATTGGCAGGCCTACTATTCCCAATACAAGTAAAGAAAAAATCCCGAAGTAACCATAATGAGAAATCCAGATTAACAAAGTATCCATATAAATAACTATTAATAAGTGTTTTGTTTAAAATCTTATATTGGAAATCATAATGAATGTAAAGATAGAAAAAATTCACTTTGGATAAATAATTTTTATAACGGTTTATATTTTCTGCTTAGAAAAGAATTGCAATTACTTTTAATTATACTTTTTTAGTAAGAATAGCTTTTATATATTTCGAACCAGTAAAGAAAAGTTTTAATAATTATTGAAATTAGGAATTTTATGAGAAGCATTAAATTTATTTTAGTACTGTTAGTAATAATAGGATTATCTGCTTGCCAAAAGAAAGAACAGCCTAAAACACCGGCTGCTAATCTCCCTTCAGGTACTCATGCTGTAAAAGTGTTGGATTTTATGGATGTTCCGAATTATACTTATGTCAAAGTATCTGAGAACGGTAAAGAATATTGGCTGGCCGCTCCTACGACTAAGGTTGAAAAAGGTGAAACCGTATATTACTCTCAGGGTATGGAGATGAAAAATTTTCATAGCCAGACGATAAATAAAACTTTTGATTCTATTTTCTTTGTTCAGGGTATAACAACATCACCTCAAAAGGAAGTTCTTACGCAAGCTCATCAACAGGCATATACAAATTCAAAAGAACAAATATCAGTCCAGCCATTAAAGGGCGGAAAAACAGTTGCTCAAATATTTTCTGATAAATCATCCCTCGCGGGTAAAACGGTTAAAATTCGTGGTAAAGTTACAAAGTATAATCCAAATATTATGGGACGAAATTGGATTCATATTCAAGACGGAACGGAGTCTGGCAAAAATTATGATTTGCTTGTTACCAGCAAAGATGAAGCTGCAGTCGGCCAAACAATTGTTGTTCAGGGCATAGTAGCAATAGATAAAGATTTTGGTGCCGGCTACACTTATCCTGTTATGATTGAAAATGCAAAAGTAAAGGCAGAAACAAAGTAATTATCTTTAATAATAGATTATTTTTTTCACGATTTGTTTAGTATTGTATTAAAAAGTAGTTAAAAAACTAAATTGAATTAAATTTAAATAATTTATAAAAATCCTTTTATGGGTAATAAAATTTTATTAACTTTTAGCAAGTAATTATGTAATACAACATTTTATGTAGTTTAATATTCTAAAATTTGTAAATTTTGGGAGATTTTTTTGATTTAGTTATTGACTTTAAATCAGTTTTTTAGGACGTTAATGCTACAAATTTGAATAAGTAGGGCGAGAAATAAAATTTGATAAAATTATACTATCTTCCGTGAGGTTTTTTTCAAATCAATAATTCACATATTACCCCCAGTTTTTACCGAAATGTTTTCAATAGAGATGATAACATTAAATTGGCATGGGTAATAAAAGTTCATTCCTAAAATATTAGGAGAGAGAGATATGGTAAATTTATACTATCCTAAATAACATTCATTTCTTAAGTTTTTAATTATCCCCAGATATTACCGTAATGCATTTATTACCGTAGTGCATTTTATTTGGGCAATTTTAACAAATTACTAATCTATAGGAGAGAGAGTATATGATACGCAATATTACCGCCTTCTTTTTCTTGTTGTTTCTTCCCCTGTTTGTTTATGGAGCGGGGACAACCGGAAAAATAAATGGTAAAGTAGTAGATCTCCAAACAGGTGAACCACTTATTGGAGCTAATATTATTGTAGTGGGTACTTCTTTTGGTGCCGCTACCGATGTTAGGGGAGAATATCAAATCAGCTATCTTGATCCTGGTGTATACGAAGTTAAAGCTTCATACTTAGGATATCAGACAGTAACAACATCCAATGTTCGTGTTAATGCCGATTTAACTACAGAATTAAATTTCCAATTGCCTTCAACCGGAGTTTCCGTCGGAGAGGTAACGATAATTGCCCAAAGGCCTTTAGTAAATAAAAGTAATACTAATGCCATTAGAGTTACGACAAACGAGGAAATTCAAGCATTACCTATTAGAGGAATTGAAAATATTGCTGCTCTAACGCCAGGTGTTATTCAACAGGAAGGGAATTTATATATAAGAGGAGGGCGTCAGGATGAAGTAGGTTATTATTTGGAAGGAGCAAATATTACAAACCCGGTAGTCGATGGTCTTCGTGGTGGACCTCAGTATAGTGCATCACAAGTTACAATACCGCAGGATGCTGTGGAAGAAATTTCAGTTCAAGCCGGTGGTTATACCGCAGCTTACGGTGGAGCCAATGCAGGCATAATTCAAACACAACTAAAAACAGGAACCCAGAGATTTAAAGCGACTTTACAATATATTACGGATAATTGGACATTTAAGAATAGCAGCGAAAGATATAATGGAGCTCAAAATCTTGGAACCTATTCATATGGTTTCAACGATGTAACCGGAACGATTAGCGGGCCCTTATTTACAGAACATGTAAAATTTTTCGGATTGTTTGAAAATAGCTCCCGGGCTGATCGAAATCCTACATTTACACCAGGATTTAATATCGGTCAATTTGCCGATAATACTAGTGACACAGTCAATTTAGTATACCCTGGTGGACCTATCCCTGGTAATACATCTAATCAATATAGCGGTGCTGCTACTTTTACTTTTGATTATAATCCTACCATTGTTCGGCTGTATGGTACATTTAGTTTTGGAAGAGATAGGCTTACAGGCGGCCCTTATACAATGTTTGATTTAAACCGCTTACCTATACGAGATAACTATAATGGTGTTTTCGGTCTTAAACTCACCCAAATATTAACTCCTTCGTCTTATTTAGAGGTAAGCGGAAGTTATACTTTAAATAATGGTAAAACTTACGATCCTCAGATGGGTGACAATTTCCTTGCCTACGGTGATAAAGCTGCAAATGATGCAGCCGGCGTACCGTGGACATATCCTGTGAACCAGACATCAAAAGGACCGTATGATGTTCCGTCGCCCTATACAATTTATTCAACATTTAGCTTTGCAGTGCCCAATATGCCTCTAGTTGGAAACTCCGATAATAGTATTTCGAGGTTTAGTAAATTTTCGCATACTAATATAGATATTAGCGCCTCATATTCGAATAATATTAATAAGCAAAATTCATTAAAAGTAGGCGGCGAATTCCAGATGATGACAATTAGTAGCTATAGAACTAGTGCAAGAATAAATTATGCCCAGCAGATAGCTCAAAATCCGGAAAAAAGCATACAGAGTATTTTAATTCAAGATGGTATAAATAATTATGGCTATGATGTATTAGGAAATTCATATAGCGGAAGCTCAAATTTTAGTACAGGGTCTATCGCACCGCATAAACCGATTTTTGCTGCTGCTTATATTGAAGATAGGTTGGAATATAAAAATTTGATCGTCAACGCTGGATTGAGATATGATTACATTAGTACTGATAATTATATTTTTGCTGATCCTACTCGACCTGATCAGGTTTTTGATCCTACCACACTTAATGTAATTTATCCTGAAAATTACGTAAAGGCTCCGAGCTTTAGTTCCTTAAGCCCAAGACTCGGCTTCTCATTTCCTATTACCGATGCGACGGTTTTCCATGCCCAGTATGGAAAATTTGTTCAGCAGCCAAGCTTGAGTGATATTTATGTAAGCCCCTATGCAAGTTGCATATTTAATAAACCCGAACGCAGGCCTATTTAATCAAGCCCCCTGGGGGTTGGATTTAAGACCGACCCGGACCACACAATATGAAATCGGATTCACACAACAAATTGCAAATTTTGCTTCATTTGATATAACTGCATACTATAAAGACATTGCCGATCAAGTTACTTTCGGTGATCAATCTGTTCTTACTAGTACAGGATGGCGGCCTTATCAAATATTAACGAACGGTGATTATGCAACTACACAAGGAATTGAAATTGATTTTAATATGAGAAGGACAGCGAGGTTCTTGGTCAATGGTTCAGTTTCATTTCAAAATGGAAGGGGTACCGGAGATAATCCATATACCAACTCCGGCGAATATGGAGCAGCTATTCAAAATATTTTATATACTCCTAAATACGTTGTTCCGCTTGCTTTCAATCATGCTATTAATGGAAATCTTAATATAGATTATAGATTTGGTAAAGATGACGGACCGGCTATTCTCCATGAATTTGGCGCTTCTATTTTATTAACGTTTTCCAGCGGCCACCCCTATACTCTAGGAACAATTAAAACCCCTGGTACGAGCGACCCAAATGCAATTGCCATAACTGATACAAGAAATAGATATGCTATTGAACCGCTTAACTCATCAGTTACTCCATCGAATTTTCAATTAGATTTTCGCGTCGACAAGACGGTTGAATTTTTCGATAGTTTTTCCGCTAATATTTTTATCCAGGTAATTAATCTTTTAAACACAAAGAATGTAACTGATGTATATTCTAATACCGGTTCAGCTTCAACAAATGGATTTTTAACAAATCCTAATCTTACTGGATATCAGAATGTTCAAAGATATGGGCAAGATTATGCTACAGCTTATCAGGAGTCAAACATTAATTATGCGGGTTTATACGGAACTCCGCGTCAAATTAGGCTTGGGATTCGTTTAGAATACTAATAATTAATTTGACAATAAACATTATAATTTAGGAGTTTAATATGAAGTACAAAGAGTTGAAATATTTTTTTATAATAATTATCGGCATCTTGTTCCTTCTGCCTGCAGTTATTAGTGCAAAAGACAATGGCAAAGGAAATGGAAAGCGTCAATTGACTAAAACAGCCGCCGGACAAATTGGTACTGCCGCTATGAATATCAATAACATAAACGCTTTGCAGTCTAATGTCGGTTTTAGTGATTATAATCCGAATTCTAATTTAGAGGGTACAGAATTTCCCAAAGGTACATCTAAGAATGCAATCTTCGAGTCAGGCTTTTTGTGGGGAGGATATCCAAACGGCGATACCTCACAAGTATACGTTGGCGGTTCAGCATATCGTTCGGGTTTGAAGCCCGGGCCTATTTTGTCGAATGGTACTGCTTCCGATCCTACCGATCCAAGATGGTCTATCTATCGTGTCCGTCCGGATGTTTATCCAGGCGGCCCTGCAGTAGATCTTAGCGGAGATGCTGCATCCGAATCATACTGGGATCCGGCTAATCCAGTTACGGCAGATCAGGTAAGACTACAATATGAACATGATTGGACTTACTGGCCTGCTCATGGAAATCCTAATAATGCAGCTGACTTGGATTTGGGCGCACCCTTTAAAGATGTTAATAACGATGGAATATATGATCCCAGCGTTGATATTCCGGGTTTCCCGGGTGCTGATCAGACTATTTTCTATGTCGCAAATGATATGAATAAAGATGCTACTCAATATTTATATGGAACTGATCCTTTAGGGATTGAACTTCATGTTACGATGTGGGCGTATGCACAGCAAGGTGCACTGGGGAACATGTACTTTAAGAAATTTGACATAATCAATAAAGGAAGTCAGAAATATACAATTGACAGCATGTTTGTTTCATGGTGGTCAGATGTAGACCTTGGAAGTTCCTCTGATGATCTTGTAGGTAACGATACTACATTGAGTATGACATATGTATATAATGGTCAGCCTACCGATGCAACTTATACCCCTCTTCCGCCGCCGGCAGTTGGAGCGGACTTTTTCCAGGGACCTATCGTAAACGGTTCACCTACGGATTCTGCAATTTATATGGGAAAAATTGTTCACGGTAAAAGAAATCTCCCGATGACGGCTGCTTATATGTTTACAAATCCCGGGACTGGAAGTGATGCAACTTTTAATGACCCCTCACAGGGGGAACCGATAGGTTCTACCCAGTTTTATCATTTTTTTAACGGCCAAAATAATATTGGACAGTCTTTCATAGATCCGCAAACCAATAAAGCTACAAAATTTATTTTCCCCGGAGACCCTGTAGCTCGGACAGGATGGATTGACGGTAATGAATTTCCACCCAGAGACGTTAGATCGGGGATGGCTTCCGGACCGATTACCATGGCACCAGGAGATACACAGCAAGTTGTAGTTGCTGAAATTATTGCCGGTGCAGTTCCAAGCGTAAATTATTTACAAGCTATAACTTTACTTAAAGTATATGATAAAACAGCACAAAACGCGTATGATAATTTCTTCAATTTGCCGAAAGCACCTAAGCCTCCGGTAGTGGCCGCAATTGCCCAAGGTAACAAGGTAATTCTTAATTGGGGCGGAAATGCAGCCAATGTTGCAGCTACCGAAGTGCCAGTTTATCATGATGTGATAGACAGCGTTGACGCTTCAGGCGGTGGTGATTATAAATTTGAAGGATATAATGTTTACCAGCTTCCGTATTACGGAGCGTCCCAGTCACAAGCAAAGCTTATTGCCACTTATGACCTTATCAACGGCGTTGCTTCGATTCCATATACAGATCCTGTGACTAGAACAGTTGAACCTAGTATAACGATTCAAAACGGAACAGATTCCGGAATTAAAAGATATTTTGTAGATTCGGTTGATGTGTTTAACGGAAATAAACCGCTTAATAATGGATCAACATATTATTATGGAGTTACGGCTTACAGTTATAATCCCAAAGGTGTTCCACAAGCACTCGAAACTCCTATTTCTATAATTACAATAACTCCTCAATCAAATCCGCCGGGAGTAACATCTGAGAAGCAAGGGGCCTTTTCAAGTTCAAATATTAACCATAGCGGAACAGCTAATGCTACGGTTGATGTTAAAGTTATTGATCCTCTTGCAGTAACAGGCCATCAATATCAGGTTGGTTTCCATAATGAAACTTATTCACTTGGCGGGGATGGAGTTTGGACTGATGTAACTGCCGCTGGTAAAAAATTACATAAGACTAAAGATCTAACTGGATCTAGTTTAACTTCAACAGCAGGCTGGAGTGAAACAAAGGGTTCTGTCGTTATTCATTATTTGGTTGATGTGCAATCACCTAATTATGACTATTGCGATGGAGTTAAGATTCAATTACCTGCAGGAGTTATAATAGATGAAGTATTTGAACCAATCAGTAACAATAGCGGTGATCCAATTCCTTATACGCTTGATAAATCGACAAACACTATAATTTTTAGCACAGTTAATCCAGATTCGTTAATGTCTGGAGATTCAACTTATCGTACTACAAATGGTGATTTTGCAGGTGGTGAAGATATACAAATCCAGGTTCATTCAGTTAGTTTACCCTTAATAACTAATTATACAATGTATGATGATAACTGGGGTGACATGAATGGCTATTACGGAGGTTTTATTGATGCGTCTGGGGTCGATACACTTAATATCTATTGCAAATCAAGTTGTTACTCAAAAGCAATGGGATGTTAAGGATATGACAACCGGAAATACGGTAGTTAAAAACCAGACAATATTAGAAGGTAACGATATTTATGCCCCGCAGTATTACTTCTCCCAAAATAATATTTATGGTCCCGGAGGATCCTCAGGAAGTCCAACAGAAAACGTTGGGACTGGTGCAAATGTAATATTTGATGGATTACAAGTTAGTGTCAACGGAAGTTATGCTGCGCCTACAACTATAGCTAGTATGACCTTAAATGGTAATCGATTAGCAATCGATGCACAGAGCGGACCGTATGATATAACAGATTTTACGGCATTTGGATATGATCCGGCTAATGCAGCAAATACATTGCCTTTATATGGCGGTGTTGGAGGTACATCCTCTATCAATGCTTTACAACAGGATTATGAGCTTAGATGGACAGGTGTAACTGCTGATACTACCATAAACGGTCAAACTGTCGTTATAACCAAGTCCGGCGGCTCTATAGCCACTCTCACTGGCGCTAGCAATTATTCAATTGCTGATCATCCATTAAATCCAACCCCGGGTGTTAAAGCACCTTTTACTATAAGGATTCCTTTTGAGGTTTGGAATATCGATAAAAACGAACAAGTTAATCTGCTGGTTTATGACAGGAATGCCGCGTCATTAAATAAGCCGGGCGTTGTTGCTGATACCTTCCAAGTATGGAATACCAGGGATAGAATGTATACATGGACATTAAACACAAAATATAGCACTGCTTTAATAGATCCTAATTCATCAATTGTTGCCGATAGCGCAACGTGGAATTGGGTATTTTTTAAGTCTGCTTTTACAACCGGTGATGTTATAAAAATTAGTTATGCCAATCCTCTCCAAACCGGGCAGGATAAATTTACATTTACAATTCCTAAAGCAGATACATCACTTGCTTTAGCTAAGCAAGATATAAATAAAATAAATGTATTTCCTAATCCATATTATGGTGTCAACTATCTTGAGACCACTAAGTATAATCGGTTTGTAACTTTTAGTCATTTACCAACTAATGCAACAATAAGAATCTTTAACCTGGCTGGTTTTATGGTTAGAAGTATTACTCATACCGGCGGTACATTCGAAAGATGGGATTTAAATAATGAATCGGGTCTACCTGCAGCGAGTGGACTTTATATAGCATATATAGATATGCCAGATTTAGGCGCGACTAAAATACTTAAGTTCTCTATTATACAAGAACAGCAAATACCCGATCATTTTTAATGAAGTTTAAAACTCAAGGAGTAACAATGAAAATCGCAAAAAAAATTTTAGTATCAATAGTTATTATCCTTTTTGGGGTAAGTAGCGCTTTTGCAGGCGGCGGTTCCAGAAATGGAACCGGCGGTGCAACCGAGCTATTAATTCCTGTTGGAGCGCCAGGTATTGCATTAGCAGGTTCAAATATCGCAACAGCAACAGGATTAGATGCTTTGTATTGGAACCCGGCTGGTGTTGCGCACATGACAAACTCGGCAACAGCAACATTTTCGCATATGAATTATATTGCAAATATCGGTGTAGAATATGGTGCAGTTGCAGCCAACTTTGAGGGTTTTGGGGTCCTTTCTCTAAATTTAAACCTTTAAATGTTGGCTCTATCCCTATTACCACAAATGAACAACCCGATGGAACCGGACAGACATATACGCCCCAGTTCTTAACAGCTGGAGTTACATATTCCCGTGCATTAACCGATCGTATCGCAATAGGTGTAACATTCAAATACATATCAGAAACTATTGCTCAGGTAAGTGCAAGCGGTGTAGCATTTAATGCCGGCATTCAATACAACGACCTTGGAGATATCAACGGCTTAAATTTTGGATTAGTAATAAAAAATATTGGCCCCCAGATGACTTTCGACGGACCCGGTATGTTAGTACAAGCTGCTCCGACCGGTTCTACATCCGATCCGACGGTTGCATTTAGACGTGGTCCGAGTTTTTATTCTATAAATGGTGCGCCGTTTGATTTACCATCATCATTTGATATCGGTTTCGGCTATAGGCCTGTAATTGACGATATGAATATGCTTCAGACTTCTCTAACATTTGAGAATAATAACTTTTCAGGCGATCTATATAATATAGGTGCCGAATATGGTTATAATAAAACCTTTTTTGTTAGAGCAGGTTATGCTTATTCGCCAAAGGATCAAGATCCGAATTATATTTATGGATTTACTGCCGGCGCAGGCATTCATTATAATTTAGGTACTGTTGATTTAATGGTTGACTATGCATATAGATCAGTAAAATATTTTGATGCTAATCATATATTTTCTGTTTCCTTAGGATTCTAATCATCTACTTAATTTCTCAAATCATTTTGATTTGATGAGAAAAAGTAGAATGCCGGAAAATTAAATACCATGCAGATTAAAATTCTGCATGGTATTTTTTATTAATCTTGAATATAATTTATCCCACTCTTAACTTCACACTGTTTTTTATAAATCTTTTTACCGGCAAAATTTAAAATGTTCAAAGAATCAATAAATAAAATCATAATAATTTTTGCTGTGCTGGTATCAATCCCGGCTATTATTTTTTCAATTGATGAAATAAGCTCATTAAATGCAACTGAAAAAGTAATTGACAAAGTTTACCGCGATCAGTTAAATTCTATTCTAAGCTCTGTAGATCAATATTCATACGATGTGGTGAATGGCTGGACAAGAAAAATTAATTTGCTGGTTGTTGATTCGAAACATAGGGAGCCCCGTAAGTTTGATGAGAAAATAAAAGATTTTTTGAGACGGAATCCAACAGTGCAAATGATAATATTTTCCGATCTTAGTCATCCTAATGAATCAGAATATTATTCTATTTTAGAGGATTCTGTTTTAACTCAATTAAATATCTCCAGGCATGATATTATTCGCTCAAATAACCGGGTTATAAAAGAAGTTATTTCATTGCATCAAGACAGTATAAGAAGAATTAAACCAGTATTGCTGGATAATGAGGACAAAGAAGAAATATTTTTCTTCCCACTGGACTATACTGATGATACAAATGACTTTTGCGGAGTAATTATAAACACGCGTATTTTTATTAAGCAAGTTCTCGCTCCCAAAATTAAAGCTTTATCGCAAAACGAATTTACTGTTTCAATAACAGATAGAAATACAAACAGGGAAATCTTTTTAACTAACGGTAAAAAATTAGGTGCGATACAACAAAAAAAAAGCCTAACATTATTTCCTAATTTTGCCGCCGCCATTTATTTGAAAAATAGAACAATTGCTTCACTTGTAAGTGAAAGAGCTAAAAGAAATCTTGTGACTATTTTCTTTATTGATATAATACTTTTTGCCGGTATTTGGTTTTTATTAAAAAACCTGCGAAAAGAAATTGAGCTTTCTAAGATTAGGGCCGATTTTGTTTCAAATGTATCTCATGAGCTTAGAACACCTCTTTCTCTAATAAGCATGTTTGCAGAAACATTAGCACTTGATAGAGTTACTTCAAAGGAGAAACAAAAAGAATACTTTTCAATTATTCAGCATGAAAGCAATAGGCTTAGCCGGATAGTCAGCAAGATACTAAACTTTTATAAAATTCAGGAAGATAAAAAAATTTACAGCTTTAAAAGAGCTGATTTAAATAATATTATTGAAAACGTTTTGGATAATTACAGCTATCACCTTAGAAATTCCGGTTTTAGTTTTTCATTTGAAAAAGATGATAGTCTGCCCCCGGTAAATATAGATGAAGAGGCAGTGGCAGAAGCGGTTATAAACTTAATTGATAATTCCATGAAATACTGCGACGACAGAAAAGAATTACAGATAATTACGGGCAAAAATAAAAATTACGTTTATATAAAAGTTCGAGATTCCGGTATCGGTATTTCTATGGATAACCAGAAAAAAATATTTGATAAATTTTATCGTGTCCATGATGGATTAGTAAGCGGTATTAAAGGTACTGGGCTAGGTTTAACAATAGTTAAAAGTATTATGAATGCCCATAACGGAGAAATTACAGTTGAAAGCAGTGAGGGAAAAGGGAGCAGCTTTACGCTTAATTTTCCAATAAATAATAAAGTCTAACTTATTATTTTGATTAGAACAATTTATCTTTGCAGTTGTGTGTTGGGGATTGAATAAGGATATAGTAGAGAGAGTAATTTAGAGAGAGATTAAAATAAAGCCAACTTTTATGAGGAGGTGTAATGGCTTATATACTTATTGTGGAAGATGAGCCGAATATGATTGTCGGTTTGAAGGATAATTTTGAAGTGGAAGGCTTTAACGTTGATACAGCCAGGGATGGAGAATCTGGCTTAGAAAAAATTCTTCAAAATAAATATGACCTTATTGTCTTGGATGTTATGCTTCCCAAGCTTTCAGGGTTTGATGTTTGCAAGGCCGTTAGGAAAAAAGAAAACGATACACCGATAATATTGTTAACTGCACGAAGTGAGGAAATTGACAAAGTTTTGGGACTTGAATTAGGTGCGGACGATTATATAACCAAACCTTTTAGCGTTAGAGAACTAATTGCACGTGTTAAAGCAGTATTACGAAGGCGGGAGAGTAATGTTGGTTCTAACAGTAAACAGGAAAACATTATTATTGGAAATTTGGAAGTAAATTTTTCAACATACAATGCATACAATAAAAATGGGGAAGTTCAAATGTCTCATAAAGAATATGAGATATTAAACTTACTTTGGAGCAACCGTAATAAAACCGTAAGCCGCGATGATATTCTGAGAATTATTTGGGGATTTGATGAAAGCCCGACTACAAGAACAATTGATAATTTTATTGTTAAACTCCGTCAGAAGATTGAGCACAACCCGAACAGGCCAAAAACTATTTTAACTGTTCACGGTATCGGATATAAATTAATTTATTGAATTGCATCTGTATATTCTTGTAATTTTTGTCTGGTTAGTTGCAATCTTTTCATAATAATATTTAACAATTCGAAACAAAAATTTTACCAAAATCTGGATTTAAAATTCACTTTAAATTTTAACTTAAATTTATTTACACTATAAAATATTAATAAAAAGAATGATATTTATATCAAATTTGCCCTTTCCTGTGACAATTTTTTACAATTCTTTACAATTCGATGACACTGCTTACTGAGTTACTATCTATTTTTTTGCCCATTAGTTATAACTAATAATACAATCACTAACATATTATCCATTTAATAAGGAGAAGCGATATGAAGCGAATAATTACCGTCGTTTCTTTACTATTGTTTTTACCCACCTTTTTACTCGCAGGTACGACGGGAAGAATTAGTGGTAAAGTTACAGATCTCCAGACGGGCGAGCCATTGATTGGTGCCAACATTATAGTTGTTGGATCATCATTCGGTGCTGCTACAGACGTTTCCGGAGAATATACTATCAGCAACCTAGACGCTGGTGTGTATGAAGTTAAAGCTTCGTACTTAGGTTATAAGACCGTTACTATTACCAATGTTCGTGTAAATGCCGAACTGACAACGGAATTAAATTTCAAATTACCGGCAACCGGTGTTTCGGTTGGTGAAGTAACTATTGTTGCTCAACGGCCTCTTATTAACAAAAGTAACACTAATGCAATTCGCACTACAACCAATGAAGAAATTCAAGCACTGCCGGTTAGAGGTGTAGATAATATAATTGCACTTACACCAGGTGTTACTCTGCAAGAAGGAAATATTTATGTAAGAGGCGGAAGACAAGATGAAGTCGGCTACTATTTGGAAGGCACAAACATTACCAACCCCCTGGTAAGCCTTGCTGGCGGAATTCATCATTCGGCTCAGCAGGTTACAATTCCTCAGGATGCACTTGATGAAGTTCAGGTACAAGCCGGTGGCTATACAGCCGAATACGGCGGTGCGAACGCAGGTATTGTTAAAGCTGATTTGAAATCCGGAGGATCTCAGCTTAAAGCAAGTGTCCAGTACTTAACAGATAACTGGACATTTAAAAACCGCAGTCAAAGATATAACGGTGTTGAACATCTTGGGGCATATTCTTACGGCTACAATGACCTAACCGCTTCTATCAGCGGACCTATTGCCGGCAATCATGTTAAATTATACGGATTATTCGATAATTTATCGCAATTGGATGGAGCTCCTCAGCCTGTTAATGGATTTAATTTTGGGAAGCTCACTGACCCAGTTACCGGTGATGTAATTGATCTTAAATATCCCGGCGGACCTCAGCCCGGAAATGGTTCCAACAGATACAGCGGAGTTGCTACAATTAATTTAGATTATAACCCGACGATAATAAGACTTATCGGCACATATACATTTCAAAGGCAGCGTATAGGAGGAGGTACATTTACAATTTTCGATAATAACCGCTTGCCAATCCAGGACAATTATAATGGCGATTTCGGAATTAAACTTACCCAAATTTTAAGCTCCAATGCTTACGTTGATATTAATGCAAGTTATATCTTTAATAAAGGTACAACTTACGATCCCCAATTAGGCAGCAATTTTTGGGCATACGGAGACAGTGCTGCTAATGCAGCCGCTGGAGTTCCCTGGCAGCCAGGCTTAAGAGCAGCAGCATATCAAGTTCCCCGTCCGTATGAACTATTCTCAACTTATACATTTGCATCACCCAACCAGCCATTAATAGGAACAGATGGTGCTATTACTAATTATAACAAATTTGAGAACGACAATTTAGACCTAACTGCCGCATTATCTTATAATTTAAATAAAGATAATTCATTAAAAATCGGCGGCGAATTTCAGATGATGACTGTTAGAAATTATACCCCAACAACTAATTTAGTAAATTTAGCTGCATCTGAAATTGGTAATCCAACTTTATCTCAAAAAGAACTTTTACTTAGAGCTGGTGTAAACAATTACGGTTATGATGTACTTGGTAATGTTTACAATGGTACAAGTAATTATCCGGCCGGCCAGATTGCACCGCACAGACCAATCTTTGCTGGTGCTTATGTACAAGACCGATTGGAATACAAAAACTTGATTGTTAATGCGGGTCTGAGATTCGATTATATTAATACTGATAATTATACATTTGCAGACCCGTCTAATCCTCAAAAAGTTTTTAATTCAAGCACATTTCTTGTAAAAGATCCCAGCCAAATTGTAAAGGTTCCTTCTTACAGCTCTTTAAGCCCAAGGCTTGGATTCTCATTCCCTATTACAGATGAAACAGTTTTCCATGCTCAATACGGAAAATTTGTTCAGCAGCCTAGTTTAGCCTACTTATATCAAGGTATATATGAAACCGGCTGGATAATAAATCCAAATAACGGATTCTTTATTTCCGATCCGGTAGGGCAGGATTTAAGGCCTACAAGAACTACCAGTTACGAAATCGGATTTACTCAACAAGTCGGTTCTGTAGCCTCGTTTGATATTACTGCTTATTATAAAGATATCTTAAATCAGGTTGTTTTCGGAACCCAGAATGTAACTTCAGGCACTGGCTGGAGGCCATATGAAGTTCTTACAAATGGTGATTATGCTACTACGGAAGGTCTTGAGATTTCTTTTAACATGAGAAGAACACATAGATTTTTAGTCAACGGTTCGGTTACATTCCAAAATGCACAGGGAACTGGCGATAACCCATACTCCAATGCCGGAGAATTTGGATCACCTGTTGCTAACAATCTTTACATTCCTCAGTATATAGTACCGCTTAGTTTTAATCATGCTATAAGCGGTAACATTGATATAGATTATCATTATGGTAAAGATGACGGACCGGATATACTTCATCAATTCGGCGCATCACTCCTATTAACATTTGCAAGCGGACATCCTTATACTCTAGGAACACCTCTAACTCCTGGAACGAGTAATCCAAACGCAAGCCAACAAGTTGATACAAGAAATAGGTACGCTATTGAGGCACTTAACTCATCAGTTACTCCTTCAACATTCAGAGCCGATCTTATGGTTGACAAAGCATTTCCTGTATTTGGTCAATTATCTGCAGATATTTTTGTGCAGGTTCTCAATCTATTTAATGCAAAGAATGTCCAGGATGTATTTTCTAATACCGGTTCTGCAGAAACAAATGGTTACTTAACCAATCCAGATTTAACCGGATATAAACAGATAGCAACATACGGCCCTGAATATGCCAATGTCTATCAAGCATTGTCTATAGACTATGCAGGATTGTATTCTCCTCCGCGTCAAATTAGACTAGGAATTCGATTGGAATACTAAAGGTAAATTTGGCAGCAAATATTAAATAAATAGGAGTTTAAAATGAGTTATACGAAAAATAAATATTTACTGATTATAATTTTAGGCATGCTGTTTCTAATGCCTAAAATTGTAAATGCAAAAGGTAATAAAAATGAAAAGCCCAGGCTGGCCAAAACATCTGATTCGCAGATAGCAAATGCGAGGATTGATATAAACAATCTTAATGCTCTGGAATCTAATATTGGCTTCAGCGATTACAATTTAAATTCTAACCTTGAAGGACTTGAATTCCCGAGAGGCAGCGGCAAAAACGCAGTGTTTGAAGCCGGATTTTTATGGGGCGGCTATGTTACAGGTGATAATCAAGTAAGAGTCGGCGGGTCCGCTTACATATCAGGCCTGGAACCTGGACCAATTATGTCTGATGGCCATCCTGCTGATCCTACTGATTCCAAATGGTCAATTTATACGGTTCGTAGCGATGTTTATCCTGGCGGCCCAACAGTAGATCTTACCAGCGAAGTAAATGCGTATGCTGAAGGCGGGCAAACTGTCACAGCATCATCATTAAGATCGCAATATGAATCTGATTGGACAAACTGGCCTGCTGCCGGAACTGCAAACGACCTTGGTGCTCCATTTCAAGATGTAAACCATGATGGTAAGTATGAACCAAATATTGATATTCCAGGTGTTCCCGGATCAAATCAGACTAATTACTTTGTAGCTAATGATGAAGATCCAAGCCTTACAAACGGCTTGTATGGTACACAGCCGCTTGGAATAGAACTGCACGTTACATATTGGGCTTATGCACAGCAAGGCGCTCTTGGTAATATGTACTTTAAAAAATGGGATATAATAAACAAAGGTTATCAGAAATATACTATAGACAGCATGTTCGTTTCTTTCTGGACAGATGTTGATCTTGGTTATGCCGGAGACGATTTGGACGGAAATGATACTACTTTAAGTTTGCAATATGTTTATAATGGTTCTGCAACTGATGCAACTTATGCCCCGCTTCCTCCACCGGCAGATGGCTTTGATTTTTTCCAGGGCCCGGCTGTACCAAGCGTTCCAACGGATTCAGCAATTTTTATTGAACCTCCGTTTAATTTTACATATATACACGGAAAGAAAAATCTTCCTATGACAGCCGCTTATTTCTTCGTAAACGGCGATGCAAATTTTGGAGATCCGCCTCAAGGAACACCTGACGGATCAACTCAGTTTTATAATTTCTTTAATGGGAATTATGGCTTATCTGGTAAGCCATTTATCAATCCGATTACTAAACAACCAACCAAGTTTGCTTTTACCGGTGACCCATTAACCGGCCAGGGATGGCTGGATGGTGTTACTCTGCCGCCTGGAGACAGAAGAGAAGGTATGGCTTCGGGTCCGTTTAATTTAGCCCCTGGAGATACTCAGGAAGTTGTTGTTGCTGAAATGTTTGGCGGAGCAATTCCAGGCGTGGATCGTTTATCGGCAATTAGCCTGGTTAAATTTTATGATGTAACGGCTCAGGAATCATATAATCACTTCTTTCAGATAGCTGTTCCGCCGCCGCCGCCATCAGTATCTGTAGTACAATCCCAAAATAAAATAGTACTTGATTGGGGCGAAGACGCTTCTAAAGTATCTGCTACTGAAAATTATAACAGTTTAGGGTATACCTTTGAAGGCTACAATGTTTATCAATTACCCAGAGCATCTGCTACAATTGCTGAGGGTAAACGTTTAGCTACATTTGATAAAGTAGATGGTGTGCTGAAAATTGAAGATCAATATTTTGATGCAAATAGTGGAGTCGTTTTAGAGCATGTATCAGAATTTGGAAATGATACCGGCATCCAAAGATCATTTGTAGATTCCACAGATGTATTTAATTCCGGAAAATCTCTTATTAATGGCGTAAAATATTATTTTGCAGTAACTGCTTACGGCTATAATGCAACTGGAATTCCTCACGCAATTGAAAATCCGATTTCTTTAATTACTGTAACTCCTCAGATGTCACCTCCTGGTGTTACTTCACAGCCTGTTGGTCCAATGTCAAATGTAACACACAACGGAACTGCTGATGCATCAGTTAAGGTACATGTTGTAAATCCGAATGATGTTACCGGAGATCAATATAAAGTATCATTCCATAATGAAACATTTTCACTCGGTTCTGACGGGAAATGGACTGATATTACTGCAGCAAGTAAAAAATTAAATAAAAATACTGACCTAACAGGATCAAGCTTATCTTCTTCAGCAGCATGGAGTGAAACAAAAGGTGCCTTCGTAATTCATTATATAGTAAATGTAGTTTCACCTAATTATGATTACTGCGATGGGGTTAAGATTCAACTGCCTGCTGGTATTGTAATAGATACAGCATATCAACCAATAAGTAATAATGATGGGAACCCCATTCCTTATACACTTGATAGATCCACAAATACATTGTTTTACAGTACAATCAATCCGGATTCATTAATGTCAGGTGATTCAACCCATCGAAGTACTAACGGTGTATTTGCCGGCGGTGAAGATATACAAGTTGTAGTTCACCCTTCCAATTTACCGATAATAACTAATTATACAATGTATGATGACAACTGGGGTGATAATAACGGTTATTATGGAGGTTTTGTTGATGTATCTGGAAAAGATACTTTAACACAAATATCCAATCAGATTATTACTCAACACCAGTGGAACGTAACCGATGCAACTACCGGGAATATCGTCCTCAAAAATCAGACAATATATAATGGGGTCGATATTTATGCACCTAAATTATATAATTCAGAAACTGGACTCAATGGCCCAGGCGGATCCTCAGGCAGCCAAGTACCTAATGTAGGCGTTGGAGCAAATGCAATATTTGATGGAATTCAGTTATCCGTTAATGGCAACTTTACTGCACCGACAACAATTGGAAGTCTTACTCTAAATGGTGATCCTCTTGGTATTGATGCAAGTAATTCTAGGTTTGATTTAACCGATTTTACGGCATTCGGATATGATGGGACTGCTGCAAATACGTTACCTCTTTATGGAGGAGCAGGCGGTACAACTGATATTAGCCAGTTACAGCAGGATTATGAACTAAAATGGACCGGTGTCATGGGTGATACGGTTATAAATGGTAAACATGTTGAAATTGTAAAATCCGGTGGTTCTATGGCAACCTTATTTGGAGCAAGCGGATACAGTATAGCAGATCATCCTTTAAATCCAAATCCGGGAACAAAGAAACCTTTCTTAATTAGAATACCTTTCGAAGTTTGGAACACTACTAAGAATGAACAGGTAAATCTTTTAGTTTGGGACAGACTAGGTGATATTTCTGTAGATTCATTTTATGTATGGAATATTAATAACAGAATGTATACCTGGACGGTTAATACAAAATATAATGCAGCGGTAATAGATCCTACCTCTCAAGTGGTTTCTGATAGCGCAACGTGGAACTGGGTATTCTTCAAATCGACATATAAAACTGGAGATGATATTATGATAACTTATAATAATCCTCTCCAAATTGGTAAAGATACATATACGTTCACAGTACCAAAGTCATCTTATTCAACAGCTTTGGCTAAAGAAGACGTAAGCAAAATAAATGTATTCCCTAACCCCTATTATGGAGTGAACTCCCTAGAGACAACTAAGTATGCTCGTTTTGTGACTTTTAGTCATTTACCGTCAACTGCAACAACTATTCATATATTCAATCTTGCAGGCGTAATGGTAAAAACTATACAGCATACAAACGGCACACAATTTCAGACATGGGATTTGACGAATGATTCCAACTTACCGGTAGCTAGCGGCTTGTACATAGCGTATATAGATATGCCTGGTATAGGTATGACTAGAATCCTCAAGCTGGCAATTATTCAGGAACAACAATTCCCTGATCACTTTTAATGAAGATAAAAACTCAAGGAGTAAAAATGAAAATTACAATAAGATTTTTAGTTATAATGGCTATCTTCCTGATAGGGGTTGATAGTGCATTTGCCGGCGGAGGAACTAGAACCGGTACCGGCGGCGCAACCGAATTATTAATCCCGGTGGGAACAAGAGGAATAGCATTAGGCGGTTCCGATATTGCAATTGAAACAGGCCTTGATGCTTTATTCTGGAACCCTGCAGGCGTTGCAATAATGAATAATTCTGTATCAGCTTCATTCTCTCATATGAATTATATTGCTGATATTGGAGTAGAATACGGAGCTGTTGCAGTTAATTTCCAGGATTTTGGTGTTGTATCCCTAGATGTTAAATCTCTGAATATTGGTTCAATCCCTGTTACAACAGACCAGCAGCCTGATGGAACCGGCATGACATTTACACCTGAATTTCTTACTGCCGGTGCTACTTATTCTAAACTGCTGACTGATCGTATAGCTATTGGAGTAACATTCAACTACATATCTGAGACAATAGCTCAGGTTAGCAGTTCAGGATTTGGTTTTAATGCCGGCATACAGTATAAAGATTTAGGCGATATAAATGGATTAAACTTTGGTGTTGTTGTAAAAAATATTGGCCCGCAGATGACATACGGCGGCCCTGGATTGTTGGTAACAGCATCCCCAACGGGATCAACTCCAACACCTTCTCTACCGTTTGACCGTTCGCCAGGTTTTTATTCAATAAATGCTGCTTCATTTGATTTACCTTCTCAATTTGATATAGGCTTTGGTTATACGCCTGTTATTAATGATATGAATACATTGAAGCTTTCAGCATTATTTGAAAACAATAACTATCAAGGTGACCTTTATAATGTTGGTGCGGAATATGGTTATAACAATTTATTCTTTTTACGTGCCGGTTATTCCATGTCGCCCAAAAGCCAAGATCCTAATTATATTTATGGATTTACTGCCGGTGCAGGTATTAATTACAATTTAGGCAGCGTTGATTTGAAAATCGATTATGCTTACAGATCTGTAAAATACTTTACCGGAAATAATATTTTCTCAGTTTCCTTAGGGTTCTAATCCTAAAGAACTTATACTCCTCATATCTCTCTCTCCTGTTCCGTGCGGTGACGGTAAGCCGCACGGAGCTATTTTTGAGGAGTATTTTTCATAAGTCCCAATTCCATCGCCCGTGGATTGGGGCTTTTTTTTTAATATTAATTATCCGGTATTTCTAACACCAGCCGCAATTCCATTTACAGTTGATCTTAAAAGCAGAAGTAATAAATTCTTTTGAGCTTTAGGAAGTTTTTTATGCCTGAATTGATCGATGAACTTTACCTGAATAAAACTTATAGGATCTATATAAGGGTTACGTAACAACAATGATCTTTGAAGTGATTTATTTTTATCAAGCAGATTTTCTTCACCTGTTATTTTTAAGAGAGTTTTACACGAAAGTTCATATTCGTTGTTAATCATTTTGAAAATAGTTGTAAAAGTATTTTTGTTATGAGCTAATTTTAAATACTCTTCACCTATTATCATATCTGTTTTAAGCAAAACCATTTCAATGTTGGATACTAAAACCTGAAAAAATTCCCACTCATTATGCAGCCTGATTAGTTCTTCCCACGAAGTTTGTTTGTCCTTTATACACTTATTTATTGAACTTCCGAATCCGTACCAGCCAGAAATTGTCTGTCTGTTTTGAGTCCATGAAAAAACCCAGGGAATAGCCCTTAAAAATCGAAGATCATCGCTTTTTTTTCGTGAAGATGGTCTTGAACCAATTTCAATTTGTTCTATTATATCAATCGGTGTTACAGTTCTAAAATATTCTAAAAAATTAGGATTGGTTACTAAGTCTCTATATGAAGTTAATGCGTTTTCAGAAATTTTATCAAAGATAGAATTGTAATGTTCAAATTTATTCGATTCATTCTCTTCTTTTGATTTTGCCGTAGTCATCAAAACAGCAGAAGCCATAAGCTCCAGGCTTGTTTCAGCAATCTCCGGTAAAAGATATTTTGAGGAGATCATTTCACCCTGTTCGGTTATCTTAATTTTTCCTTCTATTGTACCAAGCGGCTGCGCTAAAATTGAAGTATTAACAGGCCCGCCGCCTCTTGAAATGCTTCCGCCTCTTCCGTGAAAAAGAATTAATTCAATCACTTTGTTATCGCACAAGCGTTTTAAATTTCTTTGAGCTTTATACAATTCGTAATTGGAAGTTACAATTCCGCCGTCCTTATTGCTGTCGGAATATCCTATCATTATTTTTTGTACTTTTCCTCTGAGTTTTAAGTGCTGTGAATATGCTTTATTTTCAAAAAGTTCTTTAATTATTTGGTCGGCTCGCCGAAGATCGCTGATTGTTTCAAAAAGGGGAAGTACATCAAAATTAGAGAAAGTAATTTTTTTATTTAAAACAGAAATTAAGCCGGCTTCTTTTGCTAGAAGAATTGCACTCAATACATCACTCACAGAAGAACAATTGCTAATTATATAATCGTTGCATGCATTAAAGGCTATGTTTTCCTTTCCCCATTTAATAATTCCAAGTTCACCTAAAACCTGTTGTGTTGATTCGCTTAATTTGCTGAAAGAATTTTTAAGCGGCCTGGATGTTAGTATTTCTGTTGTTAGTATTCTAATCTTTTCTTCCTCCGGGAATGATTTGAAATTATCACAAACTTCAGAGTACTTTAATATGTCAATGATTGCTTCATTTATTAAAGAAGCGTTCTGCCTTATGTCCAGCGCCGCTAAACGGAAACCGAATGTTTGCGCTTTATATATTAAAGGCAATACTATTGTTTCGGCAATAATTTTCCCGTTATTATCATTTAGACTATTGAATATTAAGTACAGGTCATCTATAAAGTCTTTGGATTTTTTATAACCTAAATTAGAATTTTGTTTTGCTTCCTCCAGTTTTAAAGAAATTAATAGAATTTTAGCACGATAAATTTCCGATGGATCGCGAAGAATTCCGCCGGTATTCTGCATACCTAAAAGCGAGTTATCATATTTGGTGGATTTAAAAAGATCCGGATTAACCTTTGCAATTTTTAATGAAGAGCTCAATTCGGTATAGAGCTGTTCTAAATCTCTTTGATATAAATTTATTATCTGCTTTTTATTATTTAGCATAGTGTCTTTAGTTAAATCAACAGTTACGAAAGGATGACCGTCTCTATCACCTCCAATCCATGATCCGAATTTAATGATAACAGGGGAAGGATCTTCCATTTTAAATAATGATTTAAGATTTGAATTCAGCTTTATGTAAAATTTAGGTATAACATCATAAATAACTTCCTTAAAAAAGAAAAGGCCGTGTTGAATTTCATCGTTAACTGTAACTTTTTGAAATCTTATTTCATTCGACTGCCATAATAAAGTAATTTCAGATTGAAGATTTAGATTTATTGATTCACTTTCTTCCAAGGTGTTTATTGATAATTCTCTTTGTAAAAGCAATTTGCTTATCTTCAATATCTTTCTCAATATTGTTTGCCGGGTTGCTTCCGTTGGATGAGCAGTAAATACCGGAATAATTTCAATTTTACCGAGAATATTTTTTATTTCATCTTTGCTCAGTTTTTCCTTGTTAAGTTCTGTTAAAGCATCCTGAACCGAACCTTTGAGCGGTTTAGCCTGCCTAATCAAATCATTCCTTTGAACTCTAATTTTATGAACTTCGTCAGCTGCGTTTACAAGAATAAAATAAATTGAGAAAGCTCTTACAACTTTGTATGCATCCTCTATACCTAGAGAGTCGATTAATGCTAGTATTTCTTTTCTGGTTCGTTCATTAAACTCAGTGCGTAGCTGCTTTGTTAGATGTCGAAGTTTTTCTACCATTTCATAAATGTTATTTCCGGCCTGTTCTTTAAGAACATTACCCAAGATAATTCCAAGCTCACGAATGTCTTTCTTAAGAGGTTCGTCTTGATCCGTATTTTCAAGTAGATTTAAAGATTTTTTATTCATAATAATTTTCTGATAGATAGTTTAAAACAACGATAGAGTCTTAATTAAAGAAGCATTTAAAAGAATTTTTATATAATTCTAATATCCACTGTATTCCAAATATATAAATGATTAAACATAATGCCAATTTTGACTTGAAGTGACCTGAAGCATGCAATAATTATTGTGATCAAAACAATTTAGCGTGCATTAGTATTTAACATTCGTATAAAAGAATTATTTGATATAAAGATGTGATAGACTATTAATTTTTTTATTTTTAGTGCTACTATATTTATTATAATATTTCTAATATACTTATCGAGAAAAATTATGAAGCAATACCTTATACAACCAATTATCTTTTTTACAATCGCAATAATATTTTATAGTTGCAGTTCGGAACCGATTATTAAAGACGTTTTTCCTGTAAAAGCAAAGATGACTGTTTTTGATAAAGCAAATGAATTTGAAATTGATTTTAAGGCGAATAACCTTGCATTTAAAATACCAGCCGGTTCAAAGGTTGACACAATATTAATCGATACGGCAGCAAAGACTGTAATAATAGATTTTAACAGAAATTTCTCATACATTCCGTTCAGAGACAGCAATGTTGCTTTAATATACAAAACAGTAAAAAATATTTTTGGCCCCTCTTTTAATGATTATAAATATTCGATAAGAACATTACATTATCCTATTGAAACTTTAGTTCCGAACTATTTTAGAAAAGATACGGCTGATTATGATTACAGCCGTTTACCAAAAGGAGTTAAGCAAAGGCCTTTGCCTGTCGTGAGAGATGTTAGTAAAAGTTTTATCCCTACCAATGGATTGTATGATAGAAATATTGTTGTTTGGCCGAGTCATGGATGGTACTATAATAATAAAAAAGACCGCTGGGAATGGCAGCGTCCTAGATTATTCCAAACAGTGGAAGACAAATTACCACTTTCTTTTGTGGTTCCTTATTTAATTCCAATGCTGGAAAATGCTGGTGCAGTTGTATTCGATCCGCGTGAAAGAGATATCCAAAAATATGCAGTAGTTGTTGATAATGATTCGAAGCAGGATTTAAAATCCAAGTTCTATGTTGAAAGCAGTAAATCGAGAAAGAATAAATGGCAGACAGGTCACGGAGAAGGCTTCGCAGTTGGAAATCCACCCTATCCAAATGATTATAATCCCTTTACCAAAGGTACATACAGAACTATAAAATCAGATACTTCTGTTTCAGCCATTGTAAGCTGGATTCCAAATATTCCTTCTACAGGATATTACTCGGTATATATTTCCTATAATGCATCAGACACAAATGTTAGTGATGCTAATTATATAGTTTATCATGATGGAAGTAAAACCGAATTCAAAATTAATCAGCAGATTGGGGGCAGTACCTGGATTTATCTTGGGGAATTTAAATTTCAAGAAGGATATCATCCTAAAACAGATAAAGTAGAATTAGTAAATCAAAGTGAAGAAGCGGGAAAAATAATATCAGCAGATGCAGTAAGGTTCGGCGGAGGATTAGGTGTAATTGCCAGAGGCGGCAGGGCAAGCGGACGAGAAAAATTGTATGAAGGCGCCCGTTATTATCTGCAGTATGCAGGAATGCCTGATACCTTGGTTTATGATTTAAACAAGGGTGAAAATGATTATAATGATGATTATCAAAGCCGGCCTGAATATGTTAATTATCTTTACGGTAAACCATTCGGACCAAACCGGGATAGAGATGTAAAAGGTTTAGGAATCCCGATTGATCTTTCTATGGCATTTCATACAGATGCAGGCATTACACACAATGATACTACAGTCGGTACTTTTGTAGCTTACAGTATTCGTGATGCGCATTTTAAAACTGTTTTTCCGGATAGTATGTCGCGTTTAGCAAATAGAGATTTAGGTGATATTGTTCAAACACAAATTGTGAATGATATAAGAAAAAAATATGATCCTGCATGGAATCGAAGGGCACTTGAAAATGCAGGTTATAGTGAATCGCGGAATCCAAATGTTCCTTCCTTATTAGTAGAGTTGTTATCTCATCAGAATTTTCTGGATAGAAGTTTGCGCAGGACCCTCGATTTAAGTTTGATGTAGCAAGAGCGATGTATAAGGGAATGCTCCGTTTCTTA
>CAVQBN010000015.1:0-91324 GCA_963710735.1 uncultured Bacteroidota bacterium
TATTGAAAGACAAAAAATATGTTTTGGACTTTCAAACTTCTTATTTAGTTGCTCAAAATTGGCTGCAAATAATTTTATTCTATATAAAAACAAAAAATTAATTGAACACTTTGAATATTAACATCTATATTTATTTAATTTTAGACTAATTTGTTAAATGGATTTCATTTATTTTTAGTGAAAAATTAAACGGGAAAAATTATGGTGAAAAATAAAAATTTTAAAGCAATGATAATTAAAGAAAAGAATGGAAAATTTATTCGTGAAATCGGAGAAAAGTCAATTGACGATCTTCCTGAAGGAGAAGTTTTAATTAAAGTAAAATATTCCTCATTAAATTATAAGGATGCATTATCTGCGATTGGTAATAAAGGAGTAACAAGACATTACCCTCACACCCCTGGTATTGATGCTTCCGGGATTATAGAAGAGTCTTCAAGTGAAAATTTTAATGTAGGTGAAGAAGTAATTGTAACCAGCTTTGATTTAGGAATGAATACTTCCGGCGGATTCGGCGAATATATTCGTGTTCCATCGGATTGGATTGTAAAATTGCCTGAAGGAATGACTCTAAAAGAAAGTATGATTTTCGGAACAGCCGGGTTTACTGCAGGACTTTCTTTAATAAGATTAGAAGAAAAAGGACTTACCCCTTCCGAAGATGAAATTTTAGTTACCGGTGCTACAGGCGGAGTAGGTTCGCTTGCCGTTGCGATTCTTAAAAAAGCCGGTTACAATGTTGCAGCTGCAACCGGTAAAATTGAACAGCATGAATATTTGAAAAAACTTGGTGCACGAACAGTTTTAAAAGAGAAGAAGTTGACGATACTACTAACCGTGCTTTATTCAAACAAGATGGGGAGGAGTAATTGATTCAGTCGGCGGAAATATTTTAGCAACGGCTATTAAGTCAACAAAATATAACTGTAGTGTGACTACCTGCGGTTTAACACAGTCGCCGAATTTTAACACTACTGTTTATCCGTTTATATTAAGAGGCGTAAATTTATTGGGGATTGATTCGCTTCATTGTCCAATGGATTTAAGAGTAAGAATCTGGAATCTGCTTGCTAATGAATGGAAACCGGAGAATATGCAAATTATTTATAGTGAATGTTCTCTTGCGGAATTGAATAAAAAGATAAACTTAATACTTGAAGGGAAAATTACCGGAAGAATAGTTGTCGGGTTATAAAAATTAATTGAATTAAAATTTGACTCAATTTTATTTTCTATTAAATATAAAATTTCATTAAATTAAAACCCAGTTTCTGTAGCTTAATTCTGGTATAATAATTTTGAACCATTAATTTTTACAATATTAATAGGGGTTGTAAAATGAAAACTATTCAATATCTCGCAGTAACTTTTTTTATCCTTTTCTTTTCTGTTTTTTCAGCAGCGCAACAAACTTTAAACCTTGATGAACAAATTCCAATTGATCAGAGGGTAATACATGGTAAATTGGATAACGGAATGTCTTATTACGTTCGTGCAAACAAAAAGCCTGAGCAAAGAGCTTCTTTAAGACTCGTGGTAAATGCAGGCTCAATCCTGGAAGATGAAAACCAGCAAGGTCTTGCACATTTTGTAGAACATATGGGCTTTAACGGTACAAAGAATTTCAAGAAGCATGAACTAATCGATTACCTCGAATCGATCGGAATGAAGTTTGGCCCTGAAGTAAATGCCTACACAAGTTTTGATGAAACAGTTTATATGATAGAAGTTCCCACAGACAGTGCTGAGGTTGTTGAAAAAGGAATTCAAATATTAAAGGATTGGGCTCATAATGTCAGCTTTGAAGATGATGAGATTGACAAAGAAAGAGGGGTAATTGTTGAGGAGTGGAGATTGGGCAGAGGTGCGTTTGCAAGGATTCGCGACAAACAATTTCCTATACTTTTCGAAAATTCTCAATATGCAGTAAGATTACCTATCGGCAAGAAAGACATAATTGAAAATTTCAAACATAATGTATTGAGAAAATTTTATCATGATTGGTATCGTCCTGATTTAATGGCTGTTGTTGCAGTTGGGGACTTTGATACTAAATGGATGGAGAAAATCATTAAGGAACAATTTTCTCAAATCCCTCAGCCAAAGAATGAAATGGAAAGAAAAACCTTTCCCGTTCCGGATAATAAAAATACACTTTACGCAATTGCTACAGATCCGGAGATGCCTTACACCAGCATAAGTGTTTATTATAAGCTGCCCGTAAAGGAAGAAAAGACATTAAAGGATTACAGAGAATCTTTAGTTGATAATCTTTATAATTCTATGATGAACCAAAGGCTGAATGAAATTGCACAAAAGCCTAATCCGCCATTCATAATGGCCAGGTCCGGAAAAGGAAGATTCGTCCGTAGTAAAGAAGTCTATTACCTAGGCGGAATGGTAAAAAACGGCGGTTCAGCTAAGGGTTTGGAAGCAATGCTTACAGAGGCTGAAAGAGTTAAACAATTCGGTTTTACACAAACTGAATTTGACCGCGAAAAAGAAAATATGATTAGAAATTATGAAAAAGCATTTAATGAGAGAGATAAAACTGAATCATCCGGTTTAATTAGAGAATATGTGAGTAATTATTTAACCGGGGAACCGATACCCGGAATAGAGTATGAATACTCAATGGTAAAACAATTACTGCCTGGCATTTCTTTGAACGAAGTAAATAGTTTAGCAGCACATTACATAACAGGCGAAAACCGTGTAATAATGGTTGGAGCACCGGAGAAGAAAGATGTAGAAGTTCCAAAGGAAAGCGAATTAAATGAAGTTATTAAAAAAGTCGAAAATGAAAAATTAACCGCCTATGAAGATAAAACATCAAATCTTCCTTTAGTGGAAAAAATTCCTGAAGGTTCTAAAGTAATCAGTGAAACTGAAAATACGGATATGAACTTTACTGAGTGGAAACTTGCTAATGGAGTAAAAGTAATTTTAAAACCTACGGACTTCAAAAATGATGAAGTATTATTTAGGGCGTTTAGTCCTGGAGGTAATTCACTTGTACCTGATAATGAATATATCCCTTCGGTAACTGCAAGCGAATTGGTTCAGCTTAGCGGTGTTGGTAAATTCGATTTGATAACACTCCAAAAAATGCTTTCGGGAAAAATTGTCAGAGTAAATCCATTTGTAGGTGAACTTTCGGAAGGACTGGAAGGATCAGCCTCTCCGAAAGATATTGAAACTATGTTCCAGCTAATTTATATGTACTTTACTTCACCGAGAATTGACAGTTCGGCTTACCAGGTTTATCAATCAAGAGTAAAAAATATATTAGTTAATAGAAATCTGAGTCCAGAAACAGCTTTTCAGGATACAATTACTGTTACACTCGCCCAGCATAATTTAAGAAGAAAACCCTGGACGGCGGATATGGTAAATGATATGAATCTAAAAGAATCATTCGACATCTATAAAAACCGATTTGCCGATGCTTCAGATTTTACATTTGTCTTTGTCGGTAATTTTGGTAAAGAAAAAATTAAACCTTTAGTTGAAACTTATCTTGGCGGGTTGCCGTCAATAAATAGAAAAGAAAACTGGAAAAATTTAAAAATCAATCCCCCTGCAGGCATAATAACAAAAGAAGTGAAAAAAGGTATTGAACCCAAAAGTATGGTAAATATTACGTTTACCGGTCCATATGATTGGGGTTATCAAAATAATTATGATTTGTACTCAATGCAGAATGTGCTGGATATTAAGTTAAGAGAAAATATAAGGGAAGAAAAAGGAGGCACTTACGGAGTTAGAGTAAATTCATCCGGTCAAAAATATCCCGACCAGGAATACAATATTTCAATTACTTTCGGCTGTTCGCCTGCTCGTGTAAACGAGCTTGTTGATGCTGTTTTTCAAACTATAGATAGCTTAAAAAATATACCCGTTGGTGATATTTATATTACAAAAGTTAAAGAAACAGAACGACGACAAAAAGAAGTTGAATTAAAGGAAAATAATTTTTGGCTGAATACTTTATATAAATATAACTTTTACGATATGGATTTTACAGAGTTTAATAAAGATGACGAAAGAATTAATAATTTTTCAAAAGAAGATGTAATGAATACCGCAAAAAAATATTTCAACATGAAAAATTATGTGAAGGTTGTTCTTTATCCGGAAAATTCTTAATCACTTAATTTTTAAAAATTAGCGTTACCTTTTCCGGGTAACGCTTTATTATATTAATAAAGATTTATTGTTCACAGAAAGAGTTAAAACAATGCACATGAGTGCATGTCGCTTTAGCATCAAAAAATGTATAAATTAATGGTATGGAATATCAACGAACCTCAGGTCATACGGTATCACGATTGATAGCCCATATAGTAAGGGCGACGAAATACAGATATAAAGTATTAGAAGTAGACAAGAATTTACGCTGTAGGAAAATAATAAGACAAATATGTGAATCAGAAGATGTAGAGATACTGAAGGGAGTAGTCTCAAGCGACCATATACACATACATATAAATTATCTCCCATCATTAAATCTAAGTAATCTGGTAAAAAAGTTAAAGGGCAGAACATCAAGGAAATTGCAACAAGAATTTCCAGAGTTAAAAAAATAAATATTGGGTCGTCACTTTTGGTCAATAGGATATGGATTTTGGAGTACGGGAAACATAACAGATGAAATGTTAAATGAATATCTGGAACATCATAGGAAACCGTATGCAGCAAATGATTCAAATTTTATAATAGAAGATTGGCTTTTAGTCAAAAAGAAAACTATGGACTTGCAGTCCATAGTGGTTTATTTCATATTAACATACTGAGTAGGAAAATCAAGATCGGCATCTTTTATTAATTTTATTATTTCTTGCAGATCATCTATTTTAGGTGCTTGTACACGAACCTGTTCATCTTGAATTTGGGCATTTACTTTTAGCTTTGAATCTTTAATCATTTTAGTAATTATTTTAGCATTCTCTTTAGAAATTCCACTTTGAAGATCAATTTTTTGTTTAATTCTTCCTCCTGATGCCGGTTCAGGTTCAAGTATTTTTAATGCTTTTACCGAAATGCCTCTTCTGAAAAATTTTGTTTGAAGAATATCAATGCTGGCTTTTAATGAATAATCATCCTTGGTATTAATTGAAATAGTTTTTTCTTTCTTATTCAATTCAATTTCAGTATGAGAATCTTTTAAATCATATCTCTGTTGAATTTCTTTTAAGGCTTGATTTACAGCATTATCTGCTTCTTGTAAATCTATGTCGGAAACTATATCAAAAGAATGATTTTGTGCCATAATAAAATATTATTTGTTTAAAGTCGGGGTGCCCGGATTCTTCCGAAAGAACTCCTTCGGAGGAACCGTGGGCCTCTTCGTCCCGAACGAATCCTGTCAATTGAACAAATATTATCTATTTTCAATAAAAATATTCTGTAAAATTATCAAAGATAAACTTGTTTGCGCAATATTTAGACCTTGTTAAAGATCATTGCTTTGAATTATGTTCTACGAATCGTCTTAAAAATTTAATATATTAAAAAACTTATGTCGGGGTGCCCGGATTCGAACCGGGGACCTCTTCGTCCCGAACGAAGCGCGCTAACCGGGCTGCGCTACACCCCGAATTGTTAAAAATTAAATTTTTGTATAAAAATTTATTCTTAATTTCTGTCGGTAAAAATAAACTCTTTGTGTTTAACTTACAAGAAATGCGAATCTTTCTTCTAAAAAGGCTTTCACAAAATTAATATCTTATTACTCTCTTTACTTTTTACAAAGTTTGTTTTAAGTTTGCATAATTAACGATAACCTTTAACTCTATCCGGTGAGATGGAAAAGGATGAACAAAATAATTATTAAATCAAAATAAACGAACCTCTGCGGCATAAAGCCAAGGAGGATTTTTTGTATATGCAAATAAAATCAAAAATAATCGACAACGACGGGCTTAATAGAATTATTACCAGAATTGCCCATGAAATTTTGGAACGAAACAAAGGGTACGCAGAACTTAATCTTAATGGGAATGAGAACCAGAGGGGAGTTTCTGGCAAATCGAATATTCTCAAAGATTAAGGAAATTGAAAATATCGAACTTCCTTTAGGGTGTACTGGATGTTACTCTATACCGAGATGACTTCCGCACACGATTAAAGCAGCCGGAAGTTTCTGTTTCCAATATTACATTCGATGTAAATGAGAAAAACATTATACTTATTGACGATGTTTTATACACCGGAAGAACCGTTCGTTCTGCATTAAATGCTATTATGGATTTAGGCCGGCCAAATACAATACAATTATTTGTTTTAGTGGATCGCGGCCATCGTGAATTACCCATAAGGGCAGATTATGTCGGAAAAAATATTCCCACTTCTATTGATGAAGAAATTAAAGTTAAAATGAATGAAATAGATGGCGAGGACGCCATCTATTTAGTTGATGTTAAAGAATAAATTATCTTTTGAGATTTAAATATGCCATTAAAAAGTAGACACTTATTAGGATTACAGGGAGTAAATAAAGAAGACATTCAACTTATCTTAGATACCGCAACCACTTTTAGAGAAGTTTTGGAAAGACCAATTAAAAAAGTTCCAACGCTGCAAGGTACAACAGTAGTTAACTTATTTTATGAAAACTCAACCCGAACAAGAATATCTTTTGAACTTGCCGAAAAAAGATTATCTGCCGATTCAGTAAACTTTTCTGTATCAGCCAGCAGTGTAAGTAAGGGTGAGTCTTTCAAGGACACAATTAGAAATATTGAAGCAATGAAAATAGATATGGTTGTAGTCCGCCATTCGGCAGCAGGAGCACCGCTCTTCTTAACCCAAATTTGTGATGCAAACATAATTAATGCCGGCGATGGTATTCATGAACATCCTACCCAAGGTTTGCTCGATATGTATTCAATTAGAGAAAAACTGCATAAATTAGAAGGACTTAAAGTTTGTATTGTTGGCGATATCGCCCATAGCAGAGTTGCATTATCAAATATTTATGGTTTATTAACCATGGGTGCAGAAGTGTCAGTGTGCGGCCCGCTTACAATGATTCCTAGATATATTGAGGATTTGGGCGTAAAAGTAATTCATAATATTGATGAAGCAATTCAGGAGAATGACGTCTTAAATGTACTTCGAATTCAATTGGAAAGAAAAGCCAGAGAATATTTTCCATCAATAAGAGAATATGCAAAATATTTTGGGATAACTGAAGAGAGACTTGAAAAAAATGGTAAAGATATTCTCATACTGCACCCCGGGCCAATAAACAGAGGTGTAGAACTTTCCTCCGGAGTTGCAGATGGTTTGAATCAAATTATTTTACAGCAAGTTACAAATGGCGTAGCAATAAGAATGGCTGTTCTCTATCTTTTGGGAACTCTTAAATAATTAGGATAGATTATGAAAATTTTATTAAAAAATGTAAATATTATTCATCCCGAACAAAAAATAAACGAAAAAAATGTTGATATCCTTTTAACCGATGGGATAATAACAAATATTGGGAAACTTAAAAAAGATGAAATTAATGGTGCCGAAGAATTTGATTTGACAGATAAAATTGTTGTTCCTGGTTTTTTTGATATGCATGTTCATTTAAGAGAGCCTGGTAGAGAAGATGAAGAAACTGTTATCTCGGGATGCAATGCGGCAGCTAACGGAGGATTTACCGGAATTGCATGTATGCCGAATACGGAGCCGGCGATTGATTCAGCTGAAGTAGTTGAGTTTATACGTAACCAAGCTGTAGAACATCTGGTAGAAGTACAGGTTATTGCTGCTGCAACTTTAGGAAGGAAGGGTGAAGTAATTTCGCCAATGGCAGAGCTTCAAGAAGCAGGTGTTGTTGGCTTTTCTGACGATGGTGTAGCAATTAGAACTGCGGGGATATTAAAAAGGACATTAGAATATTCTAAAATGTTTAATCTCCCGGTCATCGAACATTGTGAAGATGAATCACTCGCCGGCGGAGCAATGAATGAAGGAATAAATTCTACAATGCTGGGCTTGCCGCCTGTTCCTTCAATCGCGGAAGATTTGATAGTAATGCGGGATATAATTATATCTGAATATACAGGCGGGAAAATTCACATTGCTCATATAAGCACAAAAAATTCTGTTGATATGGTTAGAGAAGCCAAAAAGAAGGGGTTAAAAGTAACGGCAGAGGTAACGCCTCATCATTTCAGCTTAACCGATGATGCAGTTAAATCATACGATACTAATACAAAAATGAATCCGCCTCTTAGAACAAATAAAGATGTTGAAGAAATATTAAAAGGATTAAAGGACGGGACCATTGATTGTATAGCAAGTGATCATGCACCTCATTCACTAGAAGAAAAAGAGGCTGAATTCGAGCATGCACCAAATGGAATTATAGGGCTTGAAACCCAAATTGGATTAGCTTTATCAGAATTATTTCATAAAAAAATATTAACAATTGAAGAACTCATTGAAAAAATGTCAATTAATCCTAGAAAAATATTAAATCTTCCGATTCCCATTTTCGCGGAAGGTGCAGAAGCAAATTTTACAATTCTAGATTTAAATGAAATCTGGACAGTGGATTTAAGCCGTTCCAAAAGCAAATCAAAAAACTCACCATTTGACAAAAGACTATTAACCGGAAGATCAGTTGCGGTAATCAACAAAAAGAAAATGTTTTATCAAGAAAAATTTGTAAATTTATAATATTTATTATCTACAATAATAGTGGGGCTTGTCTACTAATTAGTACATAAAACTTCTCAATTCATTGATTTTATAACCAAAATCCAATTCTTTTTTTGGCATTTTATTTGGGCTTATACTATTAATCAAATTTCTATTAGGTGTTTAAAATGAAAAAAATATTTTACATAACTATATTATCAACAATATTTTTATTTGTATCCTGCAATAAAAATGATTTAACTAAAATTGATACTCAAGCGCCGTCCCCGCCAACAGGTCTGAATATTGTAAATGGTGATAATAGAGTAGATTTATCCTGGAATGCTAATCCTGAAAGAGATGTAGCCGGTTATAATGTTTATTATGCTTACACTTATGATGGTAAATACACATTACTCAGTTCCACCGTCAATACTTATTTTACCGATTTTGGTGCGACTAATGGAATTACCTATTATTACGCCGTTACAGCTTATGATTACAACGGCAATGAGAGTGACTTAAGCTACGATAATGCAAACGCAACTCCTAGGCCTGAAGGATATAATGAAAATATTTTTAATTACAGGCAGAATCCTAATATCTCAGGTTTTTCTTTTCTAACATACACTGTTGTGCCTTATGATGATCCATCTGCTGACTTCTTTTTTGAAATTTATAACGGCACTAGTTATATAGACGTTAATTCAAATGCCGATATCGAAGATATGGGTGCTACTTCCGATATTTATGATATACCTTATGCTCCGAGTTACGGCTGGTCACCTACAAAAGATGCCATTGCAATCCCAGGACATACGTATGTAATATGGACCTGGGATAATTATTACGCTAAGATTAGAGTTTACAGCATAACAAACGGAAGAATGATATTTGATTGGGCATTTCAAACTGATAAAGGAAATACTCAACTTAAAATATCAAACGCACCGAATGTAAGGACTAAGTTTGATAAAAATACTGCAAGGAAGAATTGATTTAAAAGTAAATTATAGTTTGGCTAAAAATAATTAAAGTGAGTTAAAATAATAGATTTATGCTTAATTATTAATTAAATTAGTTCTACATATTAAATGAAAAAGTTTTCGAAAATATTGTTTCTTTTTTTGTTGTTTGTTTTTTTTAGTATGTCAAGTTTCAGTCAAGAAACACAACAATACAAAGACACTAATAATCAGGGCAATACTATTACAGCTAGAACTGCATTTGAAAAAATTGAAGGCAGTATTTCAGCTGGCAATGTAGAAGGTCTTTCAGGTTATTTTAGTTCTCAAATGTACTTAAGCCTGTCAAATGGAATAAGCGGTTATTACAGTTCGAACCAAGCATATTATGTGCTGCAAGATTTCTTCAAAATATATCATGTTATTGATTTCAGATTCGACAATATTAAAGATGATGAAGGCAACGTATATGCCACTGGGTTGTATAATTTTATTTTCAAGGAAAAAAGGGAATCAGCACAAGTTTATGTCTCCATCAAGCTTACTGGTAAAGAATGGAAAATAACTCAATTAACAATTAATTAATGTTTTCAAAAATATTGAAAAAACTGAAAGGCGATAGGAAATATTTTGCTATCGTCTTTTTTATTTTACTCTTAATTTTTTTATCGGGTATAATAACCCCGATTTGGGTGCAGTACGAAGAAAACAATTGGAATAATGAGCTATCTGAACGAATATTAAATATTCAGAATTCAGTAACTTCTCTTTTAAAAGCAGGGAGAACGATCTTCAATCAACTGCGGTGGTTTTAAAAAACAGGCTTAGGAAAGTATTAAATCCCAGAAACAGTTCTTATGGCTCCCTAATAAAAGTAGTGAATAATGAAGACTTTGAAGGATATTCTGTTGAAGTATTAGCTCCGAATGGAAGATTAATTGCATGGAGTCCGAAAATCGCAATTCCACAAAATGATATTTTACCGTTAGCTTTTCCTGCCGGTCAAATTCATTTTTACAACTCACCATTGATTACTTATTTAACCGTTTCCGATACAGTGCGTTCTGAGAATGATATATTTTATTATGTTATTAGTATCCCTTTTGAAAAGCATTATTCACTTCAGAATTCTTATTTCGAAGAAGTTAATTTTACAAAAGAAATTTCTGATATGTTTCTCACTCAGTTCGAGGTTTCGTATACTCCTTTTGCAGAACAATCCAGAGACGGTAGAAAATATTCTTTTGAACTTTTAAATGAGAAAGGGAGCAAAATAGGATTGATAACATTCTTCAAACCTACCTTGAATGTTGCGATCGATTCTATTTATAAGACTATATCCGAAGTTCAGGCGGTTTTAGCATTCTTAGCATATTTCCTTATTGCATTTGGTTTTAAAAAAGAATTTACAGCGCTAAAAAGGAAGACATTAAAATTTGCAGTCTTTGCTCTGTACTGCATTTTATTTCGACTTCTTTTATACTACATTGGATTACCATCAAATTTTGTTCAAGGCGCATTAGTTGATCCCGCATATTTTTCATCGACTTTCGGGTATGGAATTGTTAAGTCCCCCATTGAATTTTTTGTAACTGCAATTTTTGTTTTGATAATATCTATTAAAGGTTTCCAATATTTAATTAATTATGTGCATGAATCTTCTGAAAAGAAATCAAAAAATATAGCTCTATTTGCAATTCTATTTTTACCAGTAACATTTTTATTTTTGCTAACTCTTAGGGGATTTGGTGCCTCTGTTAAAAGCATTATTTTTGATTCAACTTTAAGGTATTTTAAAGAACCAAATTTAATACCGAATCTACCCGCATTAGTAATGAATTTGAATTTATTGATGCTCGGAATGTCTGTGCTTTTATTTTTGTGCGGATTAATTTTACTTCTGATTTCTTTCTTGCCGAAAGAGAATAATAAAAGGCTAAAATTTATCTTTATCGGTTTATTTGTCGGCTTTCAAATTATCGGACTGTTATTTATTCATTTCCAAAATGAATCTTTAATTACGCCGGTTTTAAGTATTATATTCATCAGTCTAATATTTATACTCATATACCAAATTTATTTCGGTAAAATAAAGAGCGAATTCAATTACGTTTATATCTCTTTAATAGCTTCGGTAATATCAATTTCGCTTTTAAACTATTTTAACCTTCAGCTTGAAAAAGAATCACTTAAAACAACTGCTTTGGAAATTAATAGGCCAAATGATAATCTTCTGCAATTTCTTTTGAACGAAACATTGCAAAATGCAGCCGAGAACACTGAAGTTATTACAAATTTTTATAATTATAACTCGAATTATGAAGCTGAAGCTTTTAAATTATGGGCTAACAGCTCTTTGCAAAGAGAATCGTTAAACTCGTCCGTCAGAATATGGGATAAAAACCAGGATAAGATTGGAGAATTTAACGCCGGTATTGAGTTGGGGAATAAAATGCTAAAACAATTTGCCAATTATTCCGGAGAAAAACCAAAGGTTATTGAAACATTTCAACTTAATGACTCGTCCGAGAAAGTATTTACTGGTATAGTTCCGATTTTTGATAGAGGAATAAAGCTTGGTTATGTTTCTGCTTCGATTGGATTTGACATCCAAAATCTAGGTTCCAACAATATTCCGGATTTTCTAGAATCGAAAAAGAATATTATCAACTCTGTCCTTGATATAAGACGGTTAAAAATATTCGAGTTTTCTGATTCGAAACTTACTCATGTTTATGGAGATATTTATCCGTCAAGGGATCAAATAAAACCAATTCTACAAACAAAATTTTCACAAGATAATGAAGCCTGGACCGAATTATCATTGAACGGTGTAAGTTATTATACATACTTATTGAAATCATTTCAAGATAACATACCTGTAATTACTGCAGTTTTAACCAGGGAAAAACGGCTGACTTGGGACCTATTCAATTTCTTTAAGATTTTTCTGGTGTACAGCATTTTTATTGTTTCTCTTATGTTAATTTTACTGGTATATAAGTTCAAACAATTAAAGTATAGTTTTCGACTTCAATTGTTAATTGCATTTTTATTAGTTTCAATAATTCCGATTGTCATACTTGCTGTTTATAATAGGCAGATTGTGCAGCAGAGAAGTCAGACGGCAATTTTTAATGAGCTTAATGAACGTGCGAATTATGTTGAACGTGGAATTCGCGAGGAATTAAAAGAGTCAGGTTATCACGATTTTACAAAAGCATTTAATAATGTTGGAAGGGACCTGGGAATTTCGTTTGCTATTTATGAGGGGACAAATCAGATTTATAATTCAAAAGAGCAATATTATGATATCGGTCTATTTACTGATAAACTAAATCCTGAAATTTATTATGAAGTTAATTATTTAAGCTATAGAGAATATTTAACAGAAGATAAAATCGATAATTTTTATTATGATTCATTTTACAAGAAAATTACAATTGAAAACAGGCCTCTCATCATTGGTGTAAATGATGCATTCAATAAAGTAAGATTGTCTTTTTCGGTACTTAACATTGATGTTTTCTTATTCGGAGTATTTTCTCTAACCACTCTAATGATGATAATTCTTAGTGCTTTACTTGCAAATAGAATTTCTCTACCGATAAGGAAATTAACTAAGGCAACAGAAGCCGTAGCACAGGGTGATTTGAATGTTGAATTAAAGAATAGCGCAAAAGGAGAATTAAAAGATTTACTTAGCGGATTTAATTCCATGACTAAAGAATTGCAAAAAAATCAGAATGAGTTAGCGGAACTAGAAAGAGAAAATGCATGGAAAGAAATGGCAAAACAGGTTGCTCACGAAATTAAAAACCCTTTAACTCCCATGAAACTTGCTGTACAACAATTAATTGTCTCTTATAAGGATAAGAATAAAAATTTCGATTCAATTTTTGAAAAAGTATCGGCTACTATATTGAATCAAATAGAAAGTCTAAATTTAATTGCTTCTGAATTTTCCAGGTTTGCAAGAATGCCGAATTTTAAGCTGGAAGAAATAGATTTATTAAAAAGTATAAATGAAACAGTGAATCTCTTTGTGGATGAACAAATTAAAATTGAAATCAAAACTGATTTGATGGAAGCAAATATTGAAGCAGATGAGTCTCAAATAAGAAGGCTTTTTATTAATCTTATCAGGAATTCAATTCAAGCCGAAGCAAAAAGAGTTGGAATTGAAGTGTTTTCGGAAAATAGCAATTATCAAATTAATTTTAAGGATAATGGGAAAGGAATTCCCGACGATATAAAAGATAAAATTTTCGAGTCTAATTTTACTACTAAATCAAAAGGAATGGGAATCGGATTAAAACTTGCTAAAAGATTCATCGAAGGAATAAACGGATCAATATCACTTTCTGATGACTTCAAAACCGGTGCTGAATTTAAAATATTAATTCCAAAATTAAACAAACCTACTAAAGAAAAATTCCAGGTATAATGGCTTATTTAACACCGCATCAAGAAAAAGCCTTAAATTATAAAAATCATATCTCGCTAACGGCTAACGCTGGATCCGGGAAAACCTTTGTGCTCTCTAAAAGATTCTTAAAAATTATTACTGAAGAAAATATTTCACTTAGAAATATTGCCGCAATAACATTTACTGATAAAGCCGCAAGTGAGCTGTATAAAAAAATTGCTATTCAAATTGAGGAAGAAATCAAAGCCACTTCTGATGAAAAGGAAATAAGAAAGCTAGAGAGTATACGCAGGCAGTTAGTTTCTGCTAATATTTCGACAATACATTCTTTTTGTATCGATATTCTGCGCGAACATCCAGTTGAGGCAGAGCTTGACGCAAATTTTTCTCCTGTTGATGAAAGTACTTCCGAAGAATTAATTGAACTTTCTGTGGAAGAAATGATTAAGGATTCATTGAAGAATAAAAGTGACGAAGATAAATTAAAAAATTTAATTAGGATATATTCTTCAAAAAATCTTCTGGCAAAAGAACTAATTACATTGGTTAAGAATCGTAAAAATGTGTTGACGGTTGCGGATAAAATATATTCTAAACCGGAAGCTGAAATAGCATTATTCTTCCATCAATCATTTTTAAGCTATTTCGAAAAAATATTTCAAGTAAAAATTGATGCAGCTATTTCTTCGCTAAATAAAATTAATGAAGTCGTATTTGAAGTAAATAATAATAACCAATATGCTGTCGAAATCCGGAGTTTAATTAATAGATTAAGTACAGAATCTGATAATGAAAATATTATAAAGATTTTGCTGGACACTAAAAATCAGGCGCTGACAAAAGATAATAAAGTAAAAAGCAGAGGTTATCTTAAGAGTGATTTGAGAGGTGGCCTGCAAAAAGAAATTGATCTGACAGAACAATTCTTTGAAGGCTTTTCAAAACTGGATTATCAGGATAACTTTCCCGAGGTGGAAAATGAACTGGCCCGTTTCGGCAAGGATATTATTTATTTCTTCAGTAAGGCGATTGAAATATATGGTAAAAAGAAAAAGGACAATGGTTATTTGGATTATGAGGATATTCTACTTCACACTAAAAATATTTTAGAGCTGGAAAATGTAAGAAAAGATTTATCGGAAAAATATAAATATATAATGATTGATGAATATCAGGATACTAATGAAATTCAGTATAATATCTTCTTACCGATTTTAGAAAAACTAAAAACCGGAAATTTATTTGTAGTAGGAGACGAGAAACAAAGTATCTATATGTTCCGAGATGCTGAACTTGAAGTATTTGATGTTACAAAAAACGATATCAAATCTGCTTCCGGCCCTGAATATCTTCTAACTCTGCCGGATAGTTTTAGAATGGCGCCTGCTGTATGTCTTTTTGCAAATCTGCTTTTTAAGAAATTATTTGCAGAACCGAATTTACTTTTTAATGAAGTTGAACATTCTGACTTAGTTTGCGCACGCACCGACGATAATCCAGGTAAAATAGAAATCTTATTAACTAAAAATAATAATGAAATCGAATCTGTAGAAAAAAATACTAACATTTTTAACTTCGAAGCCGAAATAGTTGCCAAAAGAATTCTGAAATTAATTTATTCTGATAATGTACAAGGAAAAATAATATGGAATGATATTGCTGTTTTATGCAGGAAAAGGAAATATTTTAATGAATTGGAAAAAACTTTTGTAAAATATAATATCCCTTTTGTTATTTTAGGAGGAAAGGGATTTTATCAAAAACAAACTGTTTACGATATTTATAATTACTTTTCATTTTTAGCGGATAAACAAAATGATACGGCATTAATCGGAATCTTACGATCTACATTTTTTTCTATGTCAGATTCGCAAATTTTCGAAATATCCTTAAAACCCGGAAAAAATTATTGGGAAAAGTTGCAGCATTATATTGAGGAGAATAATGAGTTCAAAAATATTGCGTTGGTGTTGAAAGAAAATTTGTCGCTCGCACAGAACTACGATATAACTGCACTTCTGAGGAAAATATTAAATGAAACGGATTTGTTAGCTGTTTTAGCATCAAAGCAAAATGGCAATCAGGAATTAGCCAATGTTGAAAAGCTTATTAAGTTGACTATCAATTATTTCACTCAAGGTTTTAAAACCCTTTACGATTATGTTAATTTTTTAAGAGATTCGATAGAACAATTTGAAGATGAAGCACAGGCAGCTGTTGCAGATGAATCTAATTCTGTAAAAATTATGACCTTTCATCAATCAAAAGGATTGGAGTTTGATAACGTTTTTCTTTACGGCTGCAATGAATCGATAAAGAAAGAATCAATTAGGTCAAAATCTATAAACGTAAATAAAAAATTCGGTCTCCTGACAAAAATTCCTCTCAATTCAAACTATTCATCAGAATATAGCTCAGCGCCTATTATCGGTATTAGTAATCTGATTTCCGAAAAGAAAAATATTGCAGAGTTTAAGAGGTTGTTTTACGTAGGAGTAACAAGAGCTAAAAATAATTTATTTATATCAGCAGCGTTGAATAAAGATGATGAGTCTAATACAAATTCTTTTCTGGCTCTTTTACAAAAGAGCTTTGGAGTTGATTTAAACTCTCAATCATTTAATATAAAATCTGATCTAAAATTTTTGCTTTTTCAGGATAATAAATACGGCACTGTTGAAAAGGAAGTAAGCACAGAAATAAAAATCCTTAATACTATTGAATATAGTTCTCAATATCAGAATGAGGGTGAAAAAGTTCATGTTAAAAAACTGTATAAAATTGGAAAAATTAAAGATAATCCGAAAGGTGAAATAATATCGGCGACAAAAATTTCCGTCTATAAACAGTGTCCGCTAAAATATTACTTAACTTATGATCTTGGTTATACTCCGTTCTTTCAAAAATATAAAAAATGGACAATGCAGACCAACTTGCAAAAACGATATGAATTTAATGAAAGAGAGGATGAAGCATTATTCGATTTTCATGAATTAACTGACTATAAAATTATTAAGGAATTTTCGGATGTAAAAGGAAGAGTAATCCACTCGGTGCTTCAAAAAGAAATAAATCAGAATCAATTAGAAAGCTTTATAGAAGAATCAATTATTAATGAACTAAGTTCTTTCATAGTTGACGAGAAACAAAAAACCGTACTAAAAAATGATGTCCTTGCGGATTTAATAAATTTTTATGCTTCCAAAGAATACTCGGATTTAAAGAATTATAAAAATTATTATAATGAATATGAGGTGTATTCTAAAGAGAATGATTATTTCTTATACGGCATAATTGATAAATTAATTATAGAGGACAACAAAGCAATTATTGTTGATTATAAAACCGATTTGGTTGCTGAAGAAGAATTGGAGGAAAAATCAAAAAGTTACTTCAACCAGTTACGTTTTTATTCCTATATTGTAAACCGGTTATTTGATGATATTACTTCTTATGAGCTGAGATTAATATTTATTAAACTGCCTCAGCACCCGCAAGTTGTTAAAATAAACATTAGAGATTTTGAATTATTTAAGCAAGAAATTGAATCAATTGTTAACAATATGCGGAATCAAAATTATATTAAAAAGTTGCAGCATTGCCCGGATTGTTATTATTCAATTGGCAATAATAGGTGTATTAAAAATTAAAATAAAAAGTTTTAGGAATTTCATTGCAATATTAATGCAGTCCTTTTATCTTTTAGAAGTTAATAATGAAAAATATTGTTCATTGTTGATGGGATAAATCAAAAATAATTTGAAATAATTTTAAATGAAATTTTAATATAAATTGTTATGATTTATCGTATGTTACTTTCGTAATTATTTATATGTGAGTTATGTTATGCGAAAATTTGTTCTGCAAGTAAGAGACCTAGATTTAATTGAAGATGAACTTAAAAGCAATCCTGCCGGAGTGTTTGCTTTAGGATTAGAAGATGAAAAAGTTGCACAGGTTGCAACTACATTCCTTTATTTAGATAAAAACATTTACATTTTTTTTAATGAAGAAGATGAATTTTATGACAGCATTCAGTTTGATGCCGGAGTTACTTTTACAATATTGAGGTATGGTAATACCAATAAATCAAAAAATGTAGATTTTGATCCGACTTACAATTTATTTTCAATTTCAATTAAAGGGATTGTTAAAAAGGTTGAAGAGCTAAAGTTAATTGAAGATCTTAGGAAGAATTATATCAATAAATATCAAAAATCAAATGAGGGTAAAATTGATTATTCAATTCTGTCTAAGGTAATATTAATTGATACTGAAGAAATTCAAGCCGTTGAAGAAACAGGTGGATAGCTTGAAATTCTTTATAGCTCTATTACTTACCTCATTGATTTTAGCCGGTTGTTCTGCAAGCAAAAACTATTTTTATGTAACACCCTATGCACTTCGAACACCGGAAAATAAAGCAAAATTTTACGATGAATACAGTCGTTTTATTGCCGGGAAAAAATTCTTTATAGATCCCGGACATGGAGGGGAAGATAGGCGCAATAAAGGATATGAAGGTTTAGCAGTCGAAGCGGATCTGAATCTGAATGTTGCATTAGCTTTGAAAAACTTTTTAACTGAGGCCGGTGCCGAAGTAGTCATGTCTCGTGAATCTGACTCTACTGTCATGTTAAAAGACCGATCAACATTAGCTAATAACAGCGGGGCTGATCTGTTTATTAGTATACATCATAATGCACCTGGAATTTCGGGAGACTATTCAACCGATTTCACTTCTACATTTTACCATGCAAATAAAGGTGATTATGAATATGAGCCTTGTAATCATGATATAGCTAAATATATACAAAGGGATTTGGCGTATGCAATGCGTAACTCTGGCGGCTTAGGTTCTTTTGATGGAACTTACTCGGATTATGATATTTATCCTGGGATGGGATTTTCGGTATTAAGATTAACAAAGTTACCGGCCGTTTTGGTAGAATGTAGTTTTAATACTAGCTATTTTGAAGCGAAGCGTTTAGTTCAAAAAGAGTTTAACCGGATTGAAGCCTGGGGAATTTTCCAGGGACTATGCAAATATTTTAGTGAAGGTGTTCCTAAAATAATATCTTTAACTCAAGACTCAACTTTTGATCACGGGAATATAAATCTTTCCTTTCAGTTGATTGATTCTACTGGAATAGATTCGGAATCAGTGGCTGTTAGTTTAGATACTAACTTAATCTCAGGAAATTCTTTAAATACTAAATCCGGTATTCTTAATGTAAATCTTCAGGATATTAAAAGCGGGGAACATATTATAAAAGTTGTTGTAGCGAATAAAAATGGAAATCATTCATTTCCATTCTATAAAAAGATAAATGTCATAACAGAATAATCTTAAAAACGGAGCTGCCTAATGCTAAATTATGTCTGGCTTGCATTATTATTTTTGGGGATAGGCGCCGCCTTATCCACTGATTTAATTGACCAAAGCCAAAACAAATTTAAAAATAATGACCCTCTTCCTGTTACAATTGAATTAGCAAGTCCGTTCCAAAAGAATAAACAGGAAACATATCAATCGACTTTAAATGTTAATGCTTCATCATTCGATAAATTTTATAAAGAAAAAGTAAAGTCAAATTTAAGTATTCCTGCTAAAGTAACGTTACATCAGGATCCTGCTAAAAGTACAATTTATTTTAAAGTTGATAAATCAGATCCCAAAGTCTGGCAGGAAATGGCTACTTCATCCGGTGAAAAGGATGACTTAACCGGTAAATTAAAGGTTGATAGTCTAATTTCACCGACAACAGTAGCTGCCCACATTATATTAGAAGATGTTTCTTTTCTAAAATTAAAAGACGTTACAAATTCTGCGCTTGATTATGCAAGCACAGCAGTTACCATTGCATTGGGTTTAATCGGGATAATGGCGCTCTGGCTTGGAGTAATGAAAGTAGCCGAAGAAGCCGGTTTAATTGCAATTATAGCTAGAGCTCTTAAACCGGTTACAAAAAAATTGTTCCCGGATGTACCGTCAGACCATCCAGCAATGGGATCTATGATAATGAATATGTCCGCAAATATGCTAGGCCTGGGAAATGCTGCAACCCCTTTTGGTTTAAAAGCAATGGAGGAACTAGATCAGTTAAACCCAAACAAAGGCGTAGCCACAAATGCAATGTGTACTTTCCTTGCTATTAACACTGCGGGAATGACTTTAATACCGGCTACCGCAATTGCTGTTAGAGCAGCTGCAGGAAGTACCGAACCCGCTATTATAATCGGCACCTCTTTGTTTGGTTCGTTTTGTGCGACTGTTGCAGGTATTACTGCTGCAAAAACTTTAGAGAAATTTCCGATTAAGAGCGGACAGTTTAGCAGCTGGCTTAAAAATAACACTAAAGGTTTTTTAATTTTTTTCAGCCTTATTGCACTTGTTGCTTTAATTATTTATTCAGGCCTGGGTAAAGTAGTAGGATCAGCTTTTGGTTTTTTAACGCCGGAATTATTTAAAAATATTATTCAGGTGTTCTCTACAATTGCTATTCCGCTTTTGATTGTTGTCTTTATAGGTTTTGGAGTAATTAAAAAAGTTAAAGTCTATGAAAAATTTGTTGAAGGTGCAAAGGACGGATTTAATATTGCTGTTAGAATTATTCCTTATTTAGTGGCAATGTTAGTAGCTATTGGAATTTTTAGGGCCGGGGGAGCGATGGATTGGCTTATCTACATATTGCATCCTATTACTAATTTAATCGGTATGCCTGCCGAAGCTATGCCAATGGCTTTAATGCGGCCTTTATCAGGCAGCGGATCACTCGGAGTAATGGCCGAAATTATTTCTGTCCATGGACCGGACTCTTTCATTGGCATTCTTACATCAACATTCTATGGTAGCTCTGAAACTACTTTTTATGTGCTGGCTGTTTATTTCGGAGCAGTAAATATCAGAAATATCCGACATTCTTTAGCTGCCGGATTAATTGCGGATATTGCCGGAGTTTTGGGAGCTGTATTTATTGTTAGAATGTTGTTTGGTTAGCATATCATCTGAAAAGAATTAACGAGTAAAATAAATCTAATTTATGACAACTAATAAGAAATATCCTTCGGTATTTATAACAAGGCAAATACCGGAAGCTGCTATAAATCTATTAAAAAAGAAAAAGATTAATGTAAAAGTATATAAAGAAGATCATCCAATTCCCGAGAAGGAACTAATAAAAAATATACAGAATGTTGACGCAGTAATCTCATTACTAACCGATAAGTTCGACTCTTCAGTTATAGATGAAATGCGGAATTGTAAAATAATAGCAAACTATGCAGTAGGATTTAATAATATTGATATAGAATATGCAAAAAAGAAAAGTATAATTGTTTCTAATACGCCAGATGTTCTTACAGATACTACCGCAGATTTAACTGTGTCTTTAGTACTTGCCTGTGCTAGAAGAATTGTTGAAGGGGAAAAATTCTTAATGGCAAAAAAATATAAAGGATGGAAACCAAAATTATTGTTGGGAGTTGAATTAAAAGATAAAACTTTTGGGATTTTAGGTGCTGGTAGAATCGGAACGGCTGTTGCTATAAGGGCAAAAGCTTTTGGAACTAATATTGTTTATTTCTCAAATAAAAAAAATGAATTCCTTGAGCAAAAAACAGGTGCAAAAAAATTAAGTCTAAAATCTCTTCTAAAGAAATCTGATTTTATATCTGTGAATTTACCACTGACAGAAAAAACTTATCATCTCTTAAATAAGGAAAATCTTAGTCTATTAAAACGTAGTGCAATTTTGGTTAACACGGCAAGGGGTGAAATAATTGATGAAAAAGAATTGATCAGAATTTTAAAACAGAAAAAAATACGTTGTGCAGGTTTAGACGTTTTTGAAAATGAGCCAAATCTAAATCCAGAATTTTTCAAACTAAATAATGTAGTATTATTGCCCCACATAGGCAGCGCCACTGAAGAAGCAAGAACTAAAATGGCACTTCTTGCAGCACGGAATGTAATAGCCGTTTTGTCGGGTCAAAAACCAGTTACCCCGGTATCGTAAAAATTATTTAATATTATTAATTGATCTGATAGATAAAATTTGTGTATCCTTTTTAAAACTGAATAAGTAGTATATAAAATGTATAATTATTGAATATTAAAGCCATTATGGGTAGTTTTAAATAAATAAAAAAAAGAATTAACTAAATGCGTATCGGAATACCAAAAGAAAACATTTTTGAAGAAAAGCGTGTTGCTATAGCTCCAGCTGGTGTTGATTCTTTAATGCGTGCTGGTCATACAATTTATATCCAGAGCGGAGCCGGTGAGGGAAGCAATTTTAGTGATGAAGATTATGCACAAACCGGAGCAACAATTGTTTATAGTGCAGAAGAAGTTTATCGTAGATCCGAACTGATTGCAAAGGTTACACCTCTTTCGGATGAAGAAACCGAACTTCTTCAAGAAAATCAGATACTTTTTTCATTCCTGCATCTTGCTGTCGGAAACAAAGTAACTTTAGAAAAATTATTGGAAAAAAATGTAACAGCAATTGGATATGAACTCATTGAAAATGAAAACGGATTACCGGTATTACATTCTATGAGCGAAATTGCCGGGCAGCTCTCTATTCAAATTGCTGAAAGATATTTAGAAAGTTATGTGAAAGGAGGGAGGGGAATTCTTCTTGGAGGTATTACAGGTGTTGCACCCGCAGCTGTTGTAATTTTAGGCGCAGGTGTGGTTGGTATTACGGCAGCTAGAGCTGCCTTGGGAAGGGGGGCTCAGGTTATTGTAATCGATAAAGATTTAAGCAGATTAAGAAAAATGGATTCTGCATTTCGTCAGAAGATTACAACCGTAATGGCAAATCCTTATACCATTTCACGTGGTGTTAAATTTGCGGATGTATTAATTGGTGCCGTTTTAATAAAAGGAGAAAAAACTCCTCACCTGGTAACTGAAGAAATGGTAATGAATATGAAAAAGGGAGCGGTAATAATTGATGTTTCAATTGATCAAGGAGGGTGCATTGAAACAAGCCATGTAACAACTCTCTCCGATCCCGTTTACAACATGCATAACGTTATTCATTATTGCGTTCCAAATATGCCTGCTCTTGTTGCAAAAACAGCAAGCTATGGATTAAATAATGCTTCAATCGGTTATATACAGAACATAGCAGATAACGGTCTGGCAAATGCTCTTCTTGGTGACGCAGGTTTGAGCAAAGGCGTATGTACATACAGAGGACAGTGTTCTAATGAAGCTATCGCAAATATTTTTAACCTTGAATTTAGAAAGCTTAGGGTTTTTTCCATAAATTAAGAATGATTTTTGATTTGACCTACAAAATAGGTCATCATAAATATTGTTAAATGCTCTAAAAGAGCTTATAAAATAGAATTGGAAAATTATGGTCGCTCTAGAAGATATAAAATCAATGAATTCAATACCTTTCAATATACTTAAAGCATATACTCAAAAAATTGTATCTGCGGATGATGCTGTTAAGGTAATCAAATCTGGTGATAATATTCTAGCACACTCAAATTGTGCTTTCCCGAATATTCTTGTGGATGCAATGGTTAGAAGGAAAGATGAATTAGAAAATATTCAGATAATGCATGCCTTAGCTGTTGGTAATGTTTCATATTTAAATCCCGGTCTTGAAAAACATTTTAGGCACAATGCATTTTTTATCGGTGCAAACAGCCGTGAGGCTGTAAGGGATGGCCGTGCGGATTTTACACCAATATTTTTGTATGAAACTCCTCTCCTTTTTGCGAAAGGTTATATAAAACTTGACGTGGCATTAATACATGTTTCTCCGCCAGATGAACATGGATTTTGCAGTTTTGGAGTTGAAGTCGGGTTAACTAAAACGGGTGCAGAAAAAGCTAAAATTGTAATTGCTCAAGTAAATAAAAATATGCCTAGAACCTTAGGTGATAGTTTTATTCATGTTAGTAAAATAAATTATATTGTCGAAGTGAATGAGGAAATTGCTGAATTGCCCCAGGGCGATAAAAATGCAAGCCCTGAAATTACAGAAATTAATAAAAAGATAGCTAGTAATATTGCAGATCTAATTGAAGATGGGTCTACTTTACAAATGGGGATTGGAGCTATCCCGGATTATGTATTAAGTTATCTTTCAGACAGAAAAGGTTTGGGAATCCATTCTGAAATGTTTTCTGACGGCACTATCGATTTAGTTGAAAAAGGCGTAATTACAAATGAAATGAAAACATTGCATCCCGGAAAAATTGTGGCAGGTTTTGTTTTGGGAACTAAAAAACTGTATAATTTTATTAATAATAATCCAATGATTGAATTCCATCGGCAGGAATATGTTAACGACCCCTTTGTTATAGCTAAAAATTATAAGATGGTTGCAATAAATTCCGCAATAGAAATTGATCTAACAGGCCAGGTATGTTCCGATTCAATAGGGCCAAAACTGTATAGCGGATTCGGAGGCCAGCTGGATTTTATAAGAGGAGCGGCTCATTCAGATGGAGGTAAACCTATTATAGCCTTACCTTCTGTTACTAAAGATTTTAAAATCTCTCGTATTGTTCCGTTTCTAAAACCCGGAGCCGGTGTAGTTACTACGCGTGGAGACGTTCATTATGTAGTTACAGAATATGGCCATGCTCAATTATTCGGAAAACCAATTCGTGAAAGAGTAAAAGCGCTCATAAATATTGCGCATCCCAAGTTTAGAGATGAACTGTATAAATACGCTCATGATAACAAGTACGTATAAAAGTTTTTATAATTTATAATTTCAAATAATCTGTTTAAGAATAAATTCTCAAGATTAAACATATACCGCGTTTTTTTAATGCAGGAATAGAACATTTAAGGTGCTTTGAAGACTGATTATACCATCTCAAATGCCGCCATAAAATTTTTAATTAATTCGATGTAAAAATGATTGCGATTATTGGTGATATACACGGCTGTTATAATACTTTAAAAAATCTAATAGAAAAGATTAAAGAGAAATATCCATCAGTCCAGATTTATAGCGTTGGTGACTTGGTTGATAGAGGGAAATATAGTTTTGAAGTTATTGAACTTATAAAATCAGAGAAAATAATTTTTACGCCCGGAAATCATGATTATATGTTCTATTATTTTGTTAATTATCCCTTAAGTCAAATGGGATCTTCATGGCTTTATAACGGTTATGAAAACACTATCGCATCATATGAAAATCGTTTTGAAAAAATTGCCGAACATCTGGAATTGATAATTAATGCGCCTCTTTTTTTGAACTTGACAGATTGTTTCATTTCTCATGCGGGTATATCGAAATATTACGAATCAAAACTGCCAAAAAATTTCCGGGATAACCTTGAAGTAATCAATGACATTGTACACAATGATATTACCAGTCCGGATGGAATATTATGGACAAGGGGTGAATTGCTGGATATTGGTAAATTACAAGTTGTTGGTCATACTCGAAAAGATGATGTAAAATATCAAAAATCAAATAATGTAGTTTATATTGATACTTCAATTTACGCCGGCAATAAGTTGAGTGCCATTATAGTTAATCAAAATAAAATTGTTGATACCATATCAACTCCTACAGTTAAAATAGATCTCGGCTGATTTTAACTATTTTCTAATTGAAAAATTATCAGACTTATCTTAGGGTAATCATAGTTTTTCGAATTTCCGGATTTTTATTCCTCATAATTCCTCTTCATCCAATTCAAAGTATTCTCTTAAAAAGTATTCATTTTAGTTTTAATTAATCTGTTAAAGAATTTAAATGTGTTAAAGGGCAAAAAACTGGTCGGAAAATTTAGAGAGATGAATATAGCCGTATTCTCACATGTTACAATAAAAAATTAATTATATTTGAGCTATTATAAATGCGGACTTTTGAATTGTAGTTAAATAATTTCTACCTATTTTTAAGTGTTTACCTTAACAGGGCCAAAGTTGTATAATTCTTATTATTAATTTTATATAATGTATTTTAAGAATATTTTCTCTAAAAATTTAAGAATACTTCATATTCTACTAAAGTTGTTTATGGTTAGTAGTTTATTAATTTATATTTCTTGCAATGCTCCAAGAAATAATCCGCTTGATCCAAATAATCCGGAATATTCGTTTGTAACTTTGCAAGGTAGTACTCAAACGTTCAGCCCTCCTTTTTCAGGAATTTCGAACGTTTCAGTTTATTGGAGTTCTGCAAATATTTCAGTTAATACTGATATCAACGGTAAGTTTAAATTTAGCAGCATTTTTCCTGTGGATGGCAAATTGATTTTTCAAAAGTCAGGCTATGTATCAGATACAATCAATGTTGTCTGGAGAAATTCTAAGTTTTTAAATTACATTGTTAGTCTTAATAAAATACCACAATTAGACAGTATATCTATTTATTCTGTAGTTCTAAATCAATTTTCACCACCAGGACAAACTTATCAATTAGGAATAAATTCAAAAATATCTAATAATGACAACAACATTAATTCGGTATTTGTTGAAAACTCGCAATTGAATTTAAAAAAATCTTTGAGCTTTAATGTTACAAGTAAAGATTATGAGGTAACTTTAACTACTCAAGATCTGAATGTAACCGATATCGAACAAACAATCGGATTGAATTTTAATATTATTGTTAAGGATAGTTCCAACAGACTATATAATATCGGAAGCGATAAAGTAACGAGAGTTATTAAAGCAGGTGCGTCTATACAATACCCCGCAAATGATACAACGGTTTCTTCAACTCCAACTCTTAAATGGCAGCGATATAAAACAGGATATCCGTTTACTTTTATGGTAGAAATTTATACAAACAATTTTGCAAATTCACAGTTAGTTTTCAGTAAGAATAATATTTCATCTGATTCTACATCATTATTTGTAAATACACCTTTAAGCACTAACAATTATTATTGGGTAATTTGGGTTGTGGATCAATTTCAAAATAGATCAAGATCATTACCTGCTACTTTTAGTATTCCTTAATTATTTAGAAATTTAAATGAATATATTTAATACAGAATCAATTCGCTTAATTAGTAAAGAACAATTTGAAACTCTATATCAAATAAGCCAGACTTTAAATTCAGTTGTTTACGAGGATACTCTTATAAGCGAAACCCTGGATTTAATTATTAAAGTACTTAATGCTGAACATGGTTTATTTGTAAAATATCAGGAGGCTGATAATAATTTTACTATAATCAGTGCTAGAAATGTACAGAAAGAAGATATTGAAGATCTTTCTTTTTTTTCATCAGGAGTTCTTCAAAAGGTAATTGAAAAAGCAGAACCATGTCTTTATCATGATGTCCAGAGTGATCCGAATGTTTCACAATTTAAAAGTATCCAGATACATAATATAAAATCTATTCTGGGAGTGCCAATCAAAAGATATGGAAAGATTTGGGGAGTAATTTTGGTCGACAGCAGGGCAAACAGAAAAGAGTTTAATGAGAGCAACCTTGTATTCTTAAGCTTTTTTTCCAACCTTGTGTCACTCGCACTCGATAAGATAATTAAATTACAGGAACTTCAGAATGAAAATTTAATTTTAAGAAATCAGCTTCAATCAATTAAAACAATTCCGGAACTCGTAGGTAAAAGCCCGGCGATGCAGAGGCTTGCCGTACTAATTCATAAGGTTGCCGCAACTGATGCATCGGTATTGCTGTTAGGGGAAAGCGGTACGGGAAAAGAGTTAATAGCTAAAGCAATACACAACATAAGCAACAGGAAAGAACTTCCATATCTAGCCCAGTTCTGCGGATCGATTCCTGATACTTTATTGGAAAGTGAATTATTCGGGTATAAGAGAGGCGCTTTTACAGGAGCTAATACAGATAAAAAAGGACTATTTGAAGTTGCTCATAACGGTACTTTTTTTCTAGATGAAATAGCTGATGTTTCTGTTGCTCTTCAGGCAAAATTATTAAGAGTGCTGCAGAATAAAGAAATAATAAGGCTGGGTGATACCCAGGTAATAAAAGTCGATGTTCGAGTAATAACTGCAACTAATAAGGATCTTAAACAGCTTTCGAAAGAAGGAAAGTTTAGGGAAGATCTTTTTTATCGCCTAAATGTTTTCCCCATAAAAATTCCTCCGTTAAGAGAAAGAAAAGGTGACATTCCGCTTTTAGTTGAACATTTTTTAAAAAAGTTTTCCGATAAAGAAATTCATATAGATGTAAAAGCATTAAAAATGTTGGAAAACTATAGCTGGCCGGGAAATGTCAGGCAGCTTGAAAATGTTATTCAGCGTGCTCTAATACTTTGTGAAAGCGACAAACTAATGCCTGAACATATTGTAATAGAGGAAGACTCGGACGATGACAATTTTGCCGGTACGCTGAAGGATTTTGAAAGAATTATTTTGAAGAAACGTCTTATTGAATATGAGGGGAATAGAACTTTAGCTGCGAAATCGCTGGGTGTTTCTGTAAGGTGGGTACAATTAAAAATTAAAGAACTTGGTGATGATTTATAAAAATCTTGATGGATACAAAATCAACTGAAATATTGTTTGATAAGTTCGAAATAATTGATTGTCTGAAAAAAGATGCTCAAACCGGAGTATACCTGGCTAATCATATTTATCTAGGTAAAAAAATTATTTTAAAAACCCTTGATACAAATAAGCTATCCGATAATTCAATATTAGAAAGATTTAAAAGAGAGGCTAAAATATTAGCAAGTCTAAGTCATCCGAATATTATTAAAGTTTTGGATTTCGGTACATATAATGAATTCTTTTACATTTCATTTGAACACTTTGATAGTAATAATCTTAGAGATTTAATAAATAAAAATAATCTTTCAGTTAATGATAAGATAAATCTTCTAGTACAATTACTGAATGCTTTAAAAGCAGCTCATAAAAATCAAATAATACACCGGGATATTAAACCGGAAAATATTCTTGTAAATTCTAATTTGGAATTGAAGATTGCAGATTTTGGATTAGCTCTAGTAATAAATGAAAATTCGCTTACTAATAATACTTCTATACTCGGCACACCAACTTATATGGCACCGGAACAAATTAATGGGGAAAAAACATTTCAGACTGATATCTTTTCCACCGGTCTTGTAGCTTATGAACTTTTTACAGGTATCAATCCAATTCTTGGTGATGAAATAACAATTACAATAAATAATATTATTAATTTTAATGATGAAAAACTTAACGATGCTATTGAAAAATTACCGCTTGAATTACGGCCTGTTATCAAAATAATGCTGCAAAAGAGAGTTGAAGATAGAGCTAAAAGTGTTGACGAAATCTTTAATTATTTGAATTATCAACACGTTGATAACGGAATCAAGATTGAAAAAAAGAATATATTAAAAAACCGTAAACCTTACATAGCAGCGTTTTTTACAGTAATAATTTTATTGTTAGTTTTTCTTTTTGGAAAAGGATATAAATCTAATCAATTGAAAAATCAAAATACCGTAAGCAAGCCCATCTTAGAAAACTTGACTAAAAAGGATTTCAAAAAGGAAAATTCCAAAAAATTATCTCAAGATATTAAAAATAATTTGGATAAATCTAAGCTTGCAGCAGCCAGGATAAACACGAATTCGAAAAAGAAATTAGACCTTACCGATGCACAGTTACCTGGCATGTTGTATGTCGATTGCTTTCCATGGGCAGAAGTTTACATAGATAATAAAAAAGTTGATAGAACTCCTCTTCAAAATGAAATTATGTTGACTCCCGGTTTGCATGAAGTAAAATTAGTTCATCCGGATTATCCTCCAATAGTTAGAAACTTGGAGATAGTTTCTCAAAAGACCAAAACAATAAAAGTAAATTTCCAGGAAGTTGTGGGTTATTTATCATGCAATATTTATCCTTGGGGTGAAATTTTTATAGATGGCAAATCTGTTGGTATAACTCCTCTCAGGAAACCAATTGCCTTATTATCCGGAAAATATGATCTTACCGTAAAAAATTCTCAGTATGAATCTATTTCCAGGCAGGTTACAATAAGTGCAGAAGATACTATAAATTTTAACTATAATTTCGCCAAATCAGATAATTAACTTTATGGCACTATAGTTGTTAAATATTCAGATATTTGAAGTAACGTTTAGTAAAATTATGAAGTTTATAACTATTTTCTTAATAGCATTCCGCATTAATATTTTTAGCCAGTCATGGCAAGTTGTAGGCCAAATGCCCATTCCTGTTTCAGGGGGACAAGCAGTTGTTCATGATTCTTTAATTTATATTTTAGGCGGATTCTCCGAGTCACAAAATTCTAATCTTGATATTATACAAACTTACAACCCGCGGACAAACACCTGGAAAGTGGCTGGAAAAATGCAATATCCCCGTGTCGATTTTGTTGCAGGCAACTATGCGGACAGCATTGTTTATATGGGGGGAATATCATCTCAATCACCGCAAGCTAGTTCACTGGAATCCTGGAATTTTTCTTCTTCTCCGTTTGTATTAAAAACAAATGATTATTTTAATAGGCTCTATTCAACGGGTCAAATTATCGGAAATAATATTTATGTTTTCGGCGGAACAGCTATTGATACAAATTATCCTTACATGTACGCATACGATTTATCAACAGAGAATATAACACATTCCAACGACACATTGTTTACTTTGACATATCCGACTCAACAGATGTCCGCAGTGTATAATAATTATATTTATTTATTTGGTGGAGCCAGAGGCGTACTGCTGAAAACAATTTATAAATATGATATAAGCAATAATACAATGGTTTTACTTTCTAACGGATTAGAAAGGCCGAGAGCCGGAGGTGCAGCTGTTTTATTAAAAGATAAAATTTTTATTATCGGAGGCTTTGATGAAACTAATAGTGCACTTTCTTCAGTATTATATTTAAGAGTTGGAAGTGGAAGTTCTGAGATAGAGGACGGCCCAGGACTTAATTATGCCAGAAGAGATCCTATCGCGGTTAATTATATGGATTCAATTTATGTGTTTGGCGGAATCGATGCAAACGGCCATAATGTAGTTCCTGTTGAAATGTATTCGAACGCAGCAACCACATTAGTTAATAAAGAGGATATAACAACACCTACTCAATTTATATTAGATAATAATTATCCAAATCCTTTCAATCCATCAACTCAAATAAGGTTTGAAGTATCAAAGCAGAGCAGGATTTCAATTGATATTTTTTCTATTTTAGGCAAGCATATTAAAAATTTAACTTCAAAAATGTATGATCCGGGGGAGTATTCTTTAACATGGAACGGGACTGACACACAAGGTGAACATGTTTCAAGCGGTATATATATATACCGGCTCTCATCAAATTATTTTTCCGAATCAAAAAAGATGGTTTTATTGAAATAAAAATGATCAAAAAAATACTATTACTTTTATTTCTAATTACGATTACTTCACAATCCTTTGCACAGCAAAATTTAGATTTACTTTCAAATTTAAGGGCAAGGTTTGAAGCATTTCAGTATAGAGAAGTGATAAAGGGTGCTGCAGCCATGCTTAATCATAAATATAATTATAATAACAGCCAGTTAACTGAAATTTATAGGCTTGTTGGAATTTCCGAATTCTCTTTACTGGACGATACTGCTGCGAAAAAAAGTTTTATACAAATACTAAAAATTGATTCTTCATATGCATTAGATTCGGCAAAAACATCTCCTAAAATCATTTCTTTTTTTAATCAAATTAAAGAAGAATATAATCATCAAATAGTTCAGAACAAGTCTTTGGGGAAAAAGCTTGATACGGTTTACTCAAAGAACTCGCAGCCTTTGGAAACAAGTACAGGTATCAAGCCCGTGATAATCCGTTCATTAATATTTCCCGGTTGGGGGCAGCTTTATAATAATAATAAATTAAAGGGATGGATATTGACTTCGCTTGGGGCTATAACAATTAGCTCGGCAGTATATTTTATAATTGATAGTAACAATAAGCAGAAAAAATATTTAAATGATGTAAATCTATCAACTATTCAAAATAATTATAATGAGTATAATACTTCATATAAACTTAAAAATATTTCCATCATATCGTTTATTGCAGTTTGGGTATACAGCCAAATAGATATTTTATTCTTTTCACAAAACAACAGCCTGCCATTAACACAATTGAAGACAAATTTCATGAATCAATTTCAGTTGAATTTTAGCTTATCCTTTTAATTTTTAATTGATTTTTTTAACAACTTAATCGGGATATTTTCTATTTCAACCGAATAAATATCGACATGCATAATTTTCAAAAGGTGAATAATTTTCGCACCAAATCTGTATCACACCTAAAATAAAAAGCCGAAAAACTTAGTTCATTCAACATTTTATTATTCACCACTAAGGCACACTTATTGGTTTTACGTAAATACAATCAAAATATTCGGTCTTAAAAAGTAGGTTCCCAATTATAAAGGTTGAAATACTTACACGAAATTGAATAAATCTATTATGGGTCAATAATAAAATATGTTAGTGATAGTAAAGTAAATTTCGGTTAAAATTGCGTTGAGCAAAAAGCATTCCCTCAAGCAAGGCCGACGTCCTCCTAAAAATATTTAAGGAGGTAACCTCCCGAACCAATTTCGGGAGGTTTTTTTATAAGTCCCTTTTAAGAGATTTTGAACTAATGCTGAATGAAATAATAGTAATTACGATTGAAACAGCTGCAATAATTATATTGGTAAGTTGCAAATAATGGGTTGTCGCTGTTAAATGAGTTTTCTTAGGATCAAAAAAATTATAAAGCGGTACAAATAAAACAACCACAAGAAAAACTAAATAGAGAAGTGTCAGTAGGAATGTAATTGTTGCACCTTGAGAAGATGCAATTCTGATGGGGTTCTTTTCTTTAAAATCCGCAAAAAAACTTCCCATCCCAAAGTTTAACGATACAACCGTCAAGCAAATAAAAAGAATATTTATTATTGAGATACGAAATAATTCTTCCGGAAAGTTAAGCTGCGAAAATAAATTTAACACCTGGCTTATTAAAAAAATAATCAGGAAATAACTTGAAAATTTTATAAAAATAATTTTGTTAGGATTCATCGGCGAACTTCTAATTTTCCAGAATGCTTCCCCCTCAATGCTTACAATCGGGAAAACAAATCTTAAAGCAAGTGAAGATATCAGGAAAACGTTAAACAAAAATATTATCAAATATATGATGGTTTTAAGTGTGGTATTAAAAGTTGATAATTGCTTAAAATCAATTCCGCCTAAACTGAAAATAAAAATAATAATTAATAGCAGCATAACCGAAAGATGAATCCATTGGCTTGGCTCTCTGAAGAATTGCAAAAATTCCTTTTTTAACAATACTTCCGTTTGTGGTTTTAACGAAGATTTGCTGGAGAATGAAGTAAAATATTTTTTATCCTTTGTTGAATTATTCTTCTTAAAAGAAAATTGAAGTGAATACTTCCAAGTTTGATAATACCATTTAGAGGATAAAAAAAGCGCAAATGAGAAAAATGAAATTGCAGTAATTACTTGTAAAACTATATCTAATATTGATTTGGAGAATTGACCATGCTGATATCCAGTACAATGCATCGGCAGCCCAATAATTAGGTAAGAATTTTAGAAAAGGATTATCCAGAAATCCGAAATATCCATTAGTGTTTGGATAATATACCATTACACGGCTAACCATATTTATCGGATCGCTTATATTAAAAAATAATATTAAAGATATTATATATAGGATGAAGAACGTGAATAAAACATTTCTTGCTCCTACTTTAGCCGATAACTTTAGTATTAACATTAAAAATATTACACCTATCGAAGCGGCTGTCAACATGAACGGTAATATGATCAGGACAATTGAGACCGGGTAAAACCATAAATCCATATTAAAAAAAATACCGTAACCGGCAATTACGGAACAAATCATCAGTAGTAATGTTGTAGAGCTATAGAAAAAATTATCTAAAAATTTTATAGTAAAAATCTTTGAATAAGCTAAAGGTTTTGTTAACAGATAGTATACTTCCTTTGATTTGTATAGTGTTGAATAAGACACTACAATATTGCCGACATTCACGGCTAAGAAGAAAATAAAAAGTATAATGGAAATGAATCTGTGAAGAAGAAAAGAACCTATTTTTATGTGTACTAATAAAAAGGATAAAATACTTTTTGTAAATAAAAATGCACCGATAGCAAATGCAGCATAAACCAAAAACGAACCTAAATTTTTTATCAAACCTCTTATATTAAAGTTTGAATTATTCTTTAAGAAAATTAATAGCTTATACTTTACTATATGAATTAATTCTTGCACGCTGTATACATCTTTAATAATTGAATTGAGGTCCAATAACCGGAAAAATCATTTGGTTAAATCTAGAAAAAATGATTCAAAATTTACTTTTAGTTCTGATTTAAATTTTTCAATTTCCGCCTTTTTACCGTCATAAATAATTTGTCCTTCTTTTATGATTGCAGTTTTATCACATATTTCCTCAGCGACTGACAAACTATGCGTTGACATAAATATAGCTGCGCCTTCTCCTGCTTTATCTCTTAGTATTTTCTTTACAATAACTGCGCTTTGAGGATCAAGCCCGACCATCGGCTCATCAACTAGTATAAGTTTAGGCGAATGTAAAAATGCAGAAGCGAACGTTATTCTTTGGCGCATGCCGAGTGAATATTCTTCAGTCCTTTTATCAATCCAATCTTTTATATTAAGTTGTGCAATCAGTTCATCGATTTTAGTGTGAAGAAATTGTTTATCGAGTTTATACAAGCCTCCGCTGAAATAAAGGAATTCTCTTCCAGTCAATTTATCGTAAAGAAAAGGCTGATCAGGAATATAGCCGATTATTGATTTTGCCTCAATCGGGTTCTTATTAATATCTATTCCATTGATAGTAATTGTACCCTCAGTGGGGGAGTACAGACCCGCAATCATTTTAATCGTTGTAGTTTTTCCAGCTCCGTTTGGACCTAGAAAGCCGTATATTTCTCCGCTGTTTATTTGAAGATTTATAGAATTTACAGCAGTAAATGATCCGAATTTCTTTATGAGATTTTTTAATTGAAGCATAATTAGAAAAGCTTTTAAAGCTGATAAGTTATAAAATTAAGAGTAGAAAGTTCAGATTATTTATTTAAATTTCTGTCAATTCGATTTTATCTACATCATCGAATGTTATCATCGTTAAATCATTATCATCTGGCTCTAATAAGGTTAAAATTCTTTCCTCTTGATTGCTGATAGCTTTGTATAAAATGTTTTTTACTGATCTGGCATTACCGAAATTTTTATCTCTTTCTTTATATTGTTTAGTGAAAATATCAAGTAGAAGCTGCCATGCTCCTTCATCAAGTTTGTAACCATTTTTTTCGCTGATTAAATGAGTAATTTCCAGCATTTGCCTTGGGGTAAAATCATCAAAGATAAAATAATTTGGAAAACGCGAATGTACTCCAGGGTTAGATTCCAGGAAATTTTTCATTTCTTCTGTATAACCAGCAACAATAACAATAAACTTTCCGTGGTCATCCTCCATACGTTTCAATAATGTATCTATTACTTCCCGGCCAAAATCATTTTGGCCTCTGGCGAGAGCATAGGCTTCATCAATAAATAATGTTCCGCCGAGAGCTTTGTCTATTACTTCATTTGTCTTTGATGCTGTTTGGCCTTGATACCCTGCAACTAACCCTGAGCGGTCGACTTCTATTAAATGGCCCTTTTCTAAAATTCCCATTTCTTTATATATTTTGCTTAATAATCTTGCAACCGTAGTTTTGCCTGTACCAGGATTTCCCATAAAAACAGAATTGAGATTTTTAGGAATTACTTTTAGACCTCTTTGTTTCCTAAGTTTAGCTACTTTTAAACTGCTGATTAATTTCGTTACTGATTTTTTAACTAAATCTAATCCTGTTAAGTCTGCAAGCTCCTGTAGATATTTATCCAACAATACAGGGTCACCTTCAACTTTAACAGATTCTCTCTCTTTTTTATGTGCAATTAGTTCTGCAATATCTTCCAACAGCACATATTTAAGAACTTCTTCATGTCTTTCTTCATAGGGAATATCGGCTACCCTCAATAAAAGATTTTTCAAAGCGCTTTCGGTTAGATCTCTTACCAGCCTAGCATTGCCGAATGTTTTATCTCTGTTTCGATAAATTTTATTAAAATATTTTTTTAAAGGTTCTTTGGCTTCTTCATCTAGTACATGATCCTTAATTGCAAGCAGTTTATTTGTAATTTCAAATAATTCCTCAGGCGAATAGTCTTCAAAAATAATATTTTTTGTAAAACGTGATTGAAGGCCCGGATTGCTGGTTATAAAGTTATTCATTTCGTCAGTATACCCTGCGGCAATAACAATAAATTTCCCTCTGTCATCTTCCATTCGTTTTCAAGAAAGTATCAAGAGCTTCTTTACCAAAATCAGATCCGCTTGAGTCACCCTGGTTTTATAAGTGTATAAGCTTCATCAATAAATAATGTCCCGCCGATTGCTTTGTCAACAGCTTCCTTAGTTTTCTCGGCTGTTTGGCCTACGAAACTTGCAACTAACCCTTGCCTGTCAACCTCAACTAAATGGCCTTTGGGCAAAATTCCAAGAGCCGAATATATCTCACTAAAAAGCCTTGCTACAGTTGTTTTCCCGGTTCCCGGATTACCAAGAAAAATGATGTGTGAGGAAAATTTATCCTGAATATTTTCACCCTGCTCAGAATAAAACCTTGCGAGTTTTATGATTTCATTTATTTCTTTTTTTACAGACTGCAAGCCGGTAAGTTCGTTTAATTTATCCAGTGCTTTTTTCAAAGCTTCTTCGTCTATACTTAATCGAACATCTTTTGTCGAACTTTCTTCAAGAATTGAACTAATATCTTCCTCATAAATTGTTGTCATTGCCTCTTTGGTCCGCTTTACAACCGGCATTTTTAAGTAGCGTTTGCTTAAGTGAATCTTCGCTTCATTAAAATAATTTTTTACCAGTCGGGCATTGCCAAAGGATTTATCTCTTTTACGGTAAAGATTAATAAATTGTTTTTTTAACTGATCAAGAGCTCCATCTTTTATAGTATATTCTTCTTTACTCGAAATTAGTTTGAAAATATCCAATAGCTCATCCGGTGTGTAATCATCAAAATTAAAGAAGTGTGTAAAGCGGGATTTTAATCCAGGATTCGAATTAATAAATGCATTCATTTCCTGGGGATAACCTGCTGCAATTACAACAAATTCGTTTTCGTTATCCTCCATTCTCTTAATTAAAATATCAATAGCTTCCTGGCCAAAGTCCTGCTGGTTGTCGGATTTTTTTAGAGAATAAGCTTCATCAATAAAAAGTACTCCGCCTAATGCTTCATTTATAACTTTATTAGTTTTTTGTGCAGTTTCACCAATGTATTGTCCAACCAGTCCGGAGCGGTCAACCTCTATTACATGGCCATTTTTCAATAACCCCATAGCTTTAAATATTTTGCCAAGCAGTCTGGCAATTGTGGTCTTTCCGGTTCCCGGATTTCCGACAAATACCGAATGAACTGATAAATTCTCTTGTGTTTTTAAACCTAGCTTTTTTCTTTCATTTATAAAATTCAGGTAATCAACAAAATCCCGCATAGATTGTTTAACAAATTGAAGTCCTATATAATTGTTAAGATCCTTCAATAATTCTTCAAGAGATTCTTGTTCTTGAACCCTCAATGTAGATGACTCAACCTCCCGGGGTTGATCGGTCATTTGTTTTTCCAGGGGTTCAGCTTCTCCTAAAGGAATTTTTGTTTCCTCAAAGTTTACAACTTCAGACTGGCCAACTAAAAACCATCGCGCACATATTAAATAATTGTCTAAATATATTTCAACACGGCCCTGTCCTTCTTTCCAGAAGCCGGGTGCATCAGTTCCCCAGCTTTGTACAAACTCCACTATTCTCCAATCCTTTTCTATTGCCAGATTAAAGTGGTGGCTTCCAACCTCAACATTATTCAAGAACCAAACAGCACTTCCTTCAATATCCATTCTTTTGTTTCCGTAGAAAGGATTATCAAGTATAACCTCTACACCGATATACCTTATAGTATCTTCGTTAAATTGTAATAAATGCGTTCTCTTTCCTGCTCGAAGATTTTCTATTAAGTCATATGTCTTAGCATTATAAACATGAAAGAGTTTATTTTCATAAAATTCAAAATTGGATTGTTTAGTAATGCTCAGCTGGATTTCATTCTGGTTTATAGTTTCTTCCTTAGTACTATATTTCAATATTCTTTGATAGATACTTACAAACTTGGAGTCATCCCTGTACAAATCTTTAATTGTTTCCGCTTTTTTATAAGCATTTTTTATTTGAAACATTGATGATAAAGATTCTAACTCCAGTATATGTGCTTTATAATGATCGGTTTTGAGAGAAGGTGTATTTAATATTTCTCTAGCTGCCCATAACGAAAACCAGAATTCTTTTTCTTTAAAAGCATCTTCGGCTTCTTTGATTAAAGACATTTTTTTAGTGAAAATGTCATTAAAAAAGCCATCTTCATAGCCAAGCGTTTTTTTAAACCACTCCCTAACCTTTAAAAGCTTTGTATTATCTTCTTCATCGTTTTCAATAGCCTTTTCAATTTCCTCGAGTCCTTCAAAATATCTTCCTAATCCTCCGAGTGATCGCGCCTTATTTAAATGCGCCCAAACCGGCATATCCGTTTTTTTAGAAATAGCATAATCCAAATCGGAAAGCGCACCTTCAAAAATGCTCATACGCATTAAAAGAAAACCACGGTACAATCTTGAGCTTACATCATCATTGCTAACCTGAACAGCTAGGTTTGCCATCTCAAGTGCCTGAGACGGATAACCATTTTCAAGGAGAGACCATGCTAAACATGTTGCGGCATTAAAATCGTTTTGTCTTTGATCATAAACTTGTTTTGCAGCAGTTAAAGCCATCCTATAACGGCCTTGTCTTAAATGTTCAAAAGCTTCATCTAAAAGTTCGTCTAGCTCTTCCGGAGTCAATTAAAATCTCCCATAAATATACGTGTTTGTGTAAGTACTTTTATGAACTATTATGCAATATAATAATTTCTCTGAAAAGGAATTTAAAATAAGATGTAATAAAAGTGAAGTGTAGGAAATGGAAGCTTTAAAAATATATAAAAAAAGAGGCAAGTTTTATACTTGCCTCTCTTAATAATACTAAGATATGATTAATACATATCACCCATTCCGCCGCCGCCTGGCATAGGAGGCATAGGAGGTTCTTTTTCTTTTTTCTCGTAAACAACTGCTTCGGTAGTAATCAATAATGATGCAACCGATGCTGCATTTTCCAAAGCTGTTCTTGTAACCTTAGTCGGGTCAATTACACCAGATTTGATTAGGTTTTCGTAGACTTCTGTAGCTGCATTAAATCCGAAATCGTCTTTTCCTTCTTTTACTTTTTGAAGGACAACAGAACCTTCCAGACCGGCGTTATTAACAATCTGTCTTAAAGGTTCTTCAAGAGATTTTTGAACTATCTTAATACCGGTTGTTTGATCCAGGTTTTCACCTTTAACTTTATCTAGAACAGAAATTGCTCTTACTAAAGCAACACCGCCGCCGGCAACAATACCTTCTTCAACTGCTGCACGTGTAGCATGTAATGCATCTTCAACGCGAGCTTTCTTTTCTTTCATTTCAACTTCTGTGGAAGCGCCTATTTTTAATACTGCAACACCGCCGGAAAGCTTAGCTAATCTTTCCTGAAGTTTTTCTTTGTCATAATCAGAGGTAGTTTTATCTATCTGTGCTTTAATTTCATTAATTCTTTTTTTGATGTCATCTGTCTTACCGGCGCCTTCAACGATAGTAGTATTATCTTTATCGATAACAACTTTTTTTGCAGTACCTAAGTAAGAAACTGTAGCATTTTCCAATTTAAAACCGCGTTCTTCAGAGATAACTGTACCGCCGGTTAAAACAGCGATATCTTCTAACATTGCTTTTCTTCTGTCACCAAATCCAGGAGCTTTTACTGCAGCTACTCTTAAGGTTCCGCGAATTTTGTTAACTACTAAAGTAGCTAATGCTTCTCCTTCAAGATCTTCAGTGATAATTAACATCGATTTACCCTGCTGAGCAACTTTTTCAAGTACTGGCAAAAGATCTTTCATAGCAGAGATTTTTTTGTCATGAATTAAAATGAAAGGATCTTCAAGAATTGCTTCCATTGTTTCGGTGTTGGTAACAAAGTAAGGTGAAAGATATCCGCGGTCGAACTGCATACCTTCGACAACGTCTAAACCTGTTTCGGTACCTTTTGCTTCTTCAACAGTAATTACTCCGTCTTTACCGACTTTTTCCATTGCATCTGCAATTAACTCACCGATTGTTTTATCATTATTAGCAGATATTGAACCAACCTGAGCGATTTCATTTCTTCCTTCAACATCACGGCTGACTTTTCTTAAATGTTCAACAACTTTAGCAACAGCTATATCAATTCCTCTTTTCAGATCCATTGGATTAGCACCGGCAGTAACGTTTTTCAGCCCTTCTCTATAAATAGCCTGAGCTAGAACAGTTGCTGTGGTTGTTCCGTCACCGGCAACATCACTGGTTTTTGAAGCGACTTCTCGAACCATTTGAGCGCCCATATTTTCAACGTTATCTTCTAATTCTATTTCTTTTGCAACGGATACACCGTCTTTAGTAACCGTAGGTGCACCGAATTTTTTTTCAAGAATAACATTACGTCCTTTAGGGCCTAATGTTACTTTTACAGCATTGGCTAATTTGTCAACACCGCTTTTTAACTTTGTACGTGCTTCACTATCATATTCTATTAATTTTGAAGCCATATTATTTCCTCCAATTTATTTTTTCTAAAATTTTTTTAACCAATTATTGCGAAGATATCGCTCTCACGCATAATTAAATACTCTTCACCTTCAACTGTAACTTCCGTTCCGCTGTATTTACCATAAAGAACTTTATCTCCAACCTTAACTTCAGGTTTTACAGTCTTACCGTCATCAGCTATTTTACCAGGACCCGCAGCTACAACAGTACCTTCAATAGGTTTTTCCTTTGCTGTATCAGGTAATATGATGCCGCCTTTTGTTGTTTCTTCAGCTTCACTTGGCTTTATAATTACTCTATCTGCCAAAGGCTTTAAGTTTATTTTAGCCATATACTTACCTCCATTTTTAGTTTAATTATATTAAGGATATTAGCACTCATAAAAAGAGAGTGCTAATATACAATTCCAGGTGAAGTTTGTCAAGAAAATTAAGGGTTAAAAAATTATGAAATTTCTAATTTTTATAGAAAATGTGATTAATTGTCTTTATTAGAAATATCAAATCTATTTAAGATAGGCATAGATCTCAGCCATTGATAAACTCAATTCCTAATAATTAGTAAATAATATCAATTATTAAGGCAATTTAGAGATAAAAACTTGATGTGATCCTGATATCAATCTATTATATGACACATTGATTATTTTAGCAAACCAAATTATTTTTGGAAAAAATTTGCGGAAACATTTAATCGTTGCCACGGTTTTTTGATACTGCACCAATTTTGGGCATTAGGGTAATAGTCCCTTCTTCCGCGCAAATTAAATTATCAAAATTAAAGACGGAGATTCTAATGAAAAAAGTGACTTATCTATTATGCAGCCTTCTACTCATAATGTTTATTACCGGTTATGCTTCTGCACAAACTATGAATAAGGATGCTGTTAAACCCTTTAATGATGGATTGGCGAAGTCAAAAAAGGGTGATTATAAGGATGCACTTGCTGATTTTGAAAAAGCCATAAAATTTGATAAAGATTATAGAATTTATTATCAGATCGGCTTTGCAGAAATGAAACTGAAAAATACGGATGAAGCAATTAAAAATTTTGACAATACAATTAAAGCAAACCCAAAATTTGATGCAGCTTATAATGATTTAGGAAATGTATATTACAGTCTTGGCAAATACCAGGATGCGATTGACAATTTTCAAAAAGTGCTGGATCTTTCTAAAAATGAAGCCACAAATAAAGTTGTTAAATTTAATCTTGCTCTTTCATATACAGGTTTAGCATCAACAGCGGAAAACGATAAGAACTTTAAGAAAGCAATAAGCGAGTTGAAACAAGCATTAAAATATGATAATTATGATGTTGCTTACCTTGCATTAGCTAGAAATTACGTTCAGGATAATCAATATAATAGTGCTATTAGTGCAGGGTTAAAAGCATTAAAATATAAAAAGGATATAAGCGAAGCTGGACCGGATTATTATATCGGAGTTTCTTACAGTCAAAAAAATGAAATGAAAAAAGCGAAGGAATATTTGAACAAAGCTAAAAGCGACCCTGTATATAAGAGTTCAGCAGAAACAGTTCTTAAAGCTATTCAATAAAAATTAGATACCGGAGCAGCAGTTGATAGCTGCTGTTCCGGATTCACAAAGAATTCAGGCCATATCTACATATCCGAATACTATAAAATCTATTTGACAATTAGATCCGAAGAAGTTGATGTGTTTTTATTGCTTACATTATCCTTAATTGTAAGAATCATTTCATAATTGCCGCTTTTCAATTCACTAATATTAAAAGCAAGATAGTTTGAAACATTTTTTGTGTTGCCGTTGTAGTTATTCATGATTGAAATATTATAAACATCACTTTTCCCAAACAGTCCTGTAAAAAAATCCCAGATGCTTTTTGAATTATCCTTTCGGCGAATATCAAAATTTACCGAATAATTTGTGCGGCCGTTGTTATCATAAGATAAGTTGTAAATTTCGTAATAAGTATAAACGTTTTCAGATTTATCAAATTTTAAAGTGGGATTCGGAAGAATTGTAATATTATCTCTATCCCGTTCATCCGGATTATTATTAGGAGTTATCTTAAAAGCTTGTTCAAGGCTGCTGCAGGATAAACTATCATTAAAGTTGGAAAGGTCATAATTAAAATAATAACCGAACAGCCTATTCTCTGAAGGAACACGAATGTCCATGGAGATAATATATTTCTGTCTCTTTAAAAATAATTTATTACCGTTTATAAACAGAGATTTATAAATATGCTTATTAGAACTAGTAAGCTTAAAATTGTCATCTTTCTTCATTAAAAGATTCATTGTACTGTCATATACAGAGACATCAACTTTTAAAGACAGGCTGTCCTTATCATTAAGTCCGGCTGAAAGCTCATCAAGAGGTACAGCGTAATCCAGCGAAAATAAATTTGAGTGTTCATCCGCTCTAAATTGATTTACAACAATTTTTGCATCAAGAGGTTTAATTTCTTTGGGCCATTTAAAGTTGTCAGTTGCAAGCCCTAACTCGGCAGTTTTAACACCCTCGGTAACAAGCTTATTCCAGGTATCCCTATAAAGAGGATTAACATTATGATATCTCGGATCCCAGGTAACCAGGTCATTTAGAACATAAGGATCAAGAATCATCGGTACAAGCGTCCAATAACCGGGAGGTGCGTCCTTATCAATCATAAAGTAAAAAACCATACGTGGATGCCTTTGGGTTTGGCGATAAAGCCATGCCATGTTCGGTTGTCCGATAGACGGCAGCACGCCTGAAATATCCGGAGGCGTGTTTGATAATCCCTGCAGCGTAGTAGATACTTCATCTGGTTTGCCGAAACGAATATAAATGTATCCCATATCGTTAAAATCATCATTTAAATAATACCAGGGCGGATGTCGTATTAAATCCAGTTTGTTTGCATCATAAATACTCAGCCTAAAGCCGTCGAATCTATAATTCTTTTCTGCGTACATTAATCTCTGGTAATGCTCAATAAGGCGAATGTTATAAGGAAGGGAAGGAAGGGGATTCTTCTCCAGCCAAAATATTCTCATTACTTTTTTCAACTGAGTTAGCGGCAGCGAAGAGCTGAGTATTTTATATTGTCTTTCATTTAGGATTAGCTCAAAATCTTTTAAAAGAAGAGCGGCTTCGACTTTGTGCGTAACTGCATCAACAGCAGTCCAATATGTTTTATTGGCTTCTTCAAAACGGTTTTGCTGAATGTATAGTTTTACCAAAGACAAATAAACCGGAATTAATGGCATATTAGGTTTTTCAGAAATAAGCTGATTGAATATTGCCTCAGCTTTTCCAAGCTCGTCTTTTCTTCGATAAAATTCGCCTAAAAAATATTTATCGTAATCAGACTTTTCATGTTTAAGAAAATTTTCTGCATCATCGCTGTTTTCATTTGCAAGCATTACATCGTAAATATGAAATATGCCGAGTGCCGCCTGTTCCTGTAAATTATTAATTTTCATCTGATGGCGTGCAAGTTCGGCAGCCTCAATATAATTATCCCGGTATGACTGCAGAACCGCAAACTGGTAAAAAGTATCTAAGAATGTAGAATCTAAGGCGATAACTTTTTTGAAATGTCTTTCGGCGGCATTCCATCTTATAATGCGTTCGACGGGATTTTTAGCAACGCCGTCTTCGCGCTGGGCGATGGCGTAATAATAGTTAGCGATAATATTGTCCGGATCTTTATCCAGCAGGTCACCGAAGGTATCAATAACATCGCCCCATTCCTTATTAATTACTTCAGTTTTTCCCTTGGCAATAATAGAATCATTTTCAGTTTTTGATATGTTCTGCTGGCTGTAGGAAATAGAAAGGGATATGATTATAAAAATCGGGGTGAATAAAAATTTGGCACATTCTAACTGCATTGTATCTCCCTTTAATATGTACTGCCGGCAGTAATTATTAATTCTAAATATAATTTAAATAAAATAAAATTGTTTTAACAAAAAAGTATTAATTAAAAATTATCGTCTCATTAGTTTATTTGAAATAATTGAAAAACTTTTGGATTATTTCCATGAATTTATTTAAGTTGAGAAAAGTTAAAGGGAAATTTTTCGATTAAGTTTCCTTAAAATGGTTTCAAAATAAATTTCCGGGGGCGCTGTTACGTTGAAGCTCTTAGTAAATAAAAAGGGATTCTGCCAACGATTTAATCAAACCGTCGACTTTCTAATCCATTCACCCGGAACCTTTCTTTGCACTGCTCGCTATAAATTTTCCCATGAGATTGGGGTATGGTCATTCGATGCGACGCCGAATCGTTATACATCAGATCTATTAATTTCATTTAAGAAAAAAATGTTTAGGCGGAGTAAGCCGCGTAATAATAATTTTATTTTATTGGTAATTACTAAAATCGCTAATGCTTTATGTAACGAGAATAGTCTTTTCCTTATTGCTGACTTAAGTCCTTAGCGTACGCTTTTAGATTTTAGTCTGATTTAGTTTCTTGTCAAGTAAATAGTAAAATATTCTTTGTGACTGACGATGGCGAAGCTGTGTTAAGGCCGCAGATTTGGTTTATGAAAAATGACTCCGCGTAAGAGGTGAGTTGATTGTGGTAGAAGCACTCCCGGTGTCGGTAGAAATGAAATCTTTTGAGATAAGCATTGAATTTTTGCAGAGTTAAAGTTTTTTAAGAAGAACCTAAAAGAATTTGGAGTAATTAAATGCGGTTTATAGATCCGTTAAATGCATGGTAAAATTTATTAAATAACAGCCGGATTGAAAACCGCCGATTCGAGTTAATTATAAGTTAAATGCTAATTTTTTTAATGAGATATGAAAAAAGAAATAAAATATATAGAACTAAAATCCGGTTATTCGGATAATGGACCAGCTTGGATTTCAGAAATAGAATTATCAAAAAGTGGAAACACAATATATTTTAACAATATGGCACTAAAAAAATTAAAAGGATCTAGTGTTTATGGGAATCATTTTGATATCGAAACCGGTGAAGAATATTGGGTTTCTAATGTTAAGAAAAATGGCCAAGACAGGCATTGGGCAGGAAGTGGCAAAATATTAATTGATGAAGAAGTATTAAATGATTATTTGGCATTAGTTGATTTTGATTCGCTTGATAAAACTAAATTTGAAATAATAAAACTCAATAAAAATTTTGATAAAACCAGATTTGATGAATTGGAAAATAAAAAATTAAAAAATATAGAATAAATAACATGAAAATAATTACAATAGTTTTAATAATAATTTTTTCATACTCACTTACAAATGCTCAAGATTCTTTAGAAGTTAAATATCAGCAACAAAGAATTGGTATCGGATTTGAGGGTGCTGGAGTTACCTCCGGCCCATACATAATGTATTACAATAATCATTGGATATTTTCTTTAGCTTATGGTATACCAAGTTCAAGTACGTCAAACAATTCTATAGAAATATTTAAAAGAACATATTATATTCAATTGGCTTATGCATTTGGAGATATGGAAAATGATGTAAGTTTTTGGCCTATTTATTTGGGTACTGGCTATACTTTTGTTTCAGAAAAGAATAAAGTCCTTAACTATACAGGCAATGGATCAATTACTTCTTTCTCACTTTATATAGGTTCGATGTTATTGCAAGCAAATAATGGTATATTTAGACATTTTGGTGTTCATTTAGAATTAGGATATTCATTTTGGAATTATTCTCAATCAATATTAAGAGAAAACTCCAGTAAAAAAGAATACAACTATCCTCAATTTTATTTAAGTGTAAGTGCGTTCTATTATATTAGGTAGCGAGAGTAATTAACATCTTTAATCCGTCAAAGCCGGACCATACCAGTGCGAGGCAGGCAGGTAAGTAAACAATTTCTCCAGAGGCGGGCAGCCAAGAGAATATTATAATTCCAGTTCAAAAATAATTTGTAAAAAAAGTTTAACTCTGTCATTGTGTGGACACTCTCAAAGTGGAAAAGCCTCCAATAAGTCTTAAGAAAAAAGTAAGTACTAATATCTTGATAGATAAAAAAATAAAAATATCATCATATTTATTAGTCCCTTTAGTATTAATAATAGTTCTTGCTGTTTTAGGAATTATATCTGAAATTATTACGGAAAATTTACCAAGTTATAATCCTGTAGATGACAGTGGGCTTAAGGGATTAGCAATTACTTTAATTTATTTGCCAATATTCTATATCGGAGCAATAATTATTAACGCACCAATAATGTGGTTTGTTATAAAAAATATTAATAACCTAAAAAACATACTTATTAAAATAGTACTGTCCGGAAGTGTAATAATTTCAATTATAATTGCTGTTTTAATTTCAAATTTAAGTCAAAGCTTTTTTACGATTTATTTAGGATTCCAATTCCTTTTAATACTTGTAGGGTTTATTTGGGCTCTAATTAGCTGGACTGTATTAAACGAATCATAAGAATGAACTCAAAAATAAAATAAACTATAAATTAACCTGCAAAGCTTATTGCATTTAGAAAAGCATATAAAGTTTTTAATTCGCCAAAGCTGAATCATTACAGTGTGCGATAAATATAACAATAAAGAAAAATTTATTATTTAACGTCGGATTGGAAACCGCTGATTCGGCTTAATTATAGGTTATAAATCTTAAAATTGTTATTGGCAAATAATTTCAATTAATTGCCAATCTCAATAAAAGAGAGAAAGAAATGGTAACTACGCTTGATAAATATGGTCGTGTAATAATTCCCAAAAAAGTTCGCGAACATCTGGGAATAGACACCAAGTCATCTCTGAATATTTCAGAAGATGGTAAAAGAATTATTATAGAGTTAATAAAAGAAAAGGCACCAGTTGTTGATAGAGATGGGATTCTTGTATTTACTGGAAAATTAGAAGACAAGAAAAGTGAACTAATCAAATCTGATAGAAATAAACGAATGAAAAAATTATTAACAAATGAGTAAGAAATTTGAAAATTCTATTTGATAGCTCCGTTTTAATCGCTGCATTTGTTGAATCACATCCTAAACATAAATCTGCATTATCATTCTTGTTGAAAGCAAAGACAAAGACTTTGAGTTGTTAGTATCTTCACATACGGTATTAGGGATATACAGTGTATTAGCAAGTGCCCCGTTCAAACCTAGAATTACCCCAAAGATAGCGAAACAATTAATAGATAATAATATTAAGAATATTGCAAAAATCATTTACCTTACCGATAAGGATTACTTTAAAATTATAGAAAGAATGAGTGTCTCTAATTTTTCTGGTGGACTTGTTTATGATGCAATAATAGTTGAATGTGCATTGATTTCAAAAGCAGATGAAATTTTAACATTGAATACGAAATACTTTTTAAAGTTAACAAATAATATCCCAATCAAAATAAACACACTATAAAATAAAATGTTTATAAACACTTTAATAAGCAAAAAGACCCTCCAGGGATAGTGCCAGATGGCAGATGGATAAAATTATTCAATTATAAAAAAATATGTAAAAAAAACTTTAAATAAATAGGACATAAAATGAGTCTGTTAGGTAATATTCTTTGGATCTTATTTGGCGGCGGTATTATTCTCTTTCTTGAATATCTTATCTCAGGATTATTTCTCTGTATTACTATTATCGGAATACCTTTTGGAATTCAGTGTATTAAAATATCAATTTTAGCGCTCTTGCCCTTTGGGAGAGAAATCAGGAGTTCAGAAAAAGCTTCCGGATGCTTATCTACAGTTATGAATATTATCTGGATACTCATTGGCGGAATTTGGATTTCTTTAACACACATTGTTTTTGCAATTTTATGTGCAATAACAATCATTGGGATACCATTTGCAAAACAACACATAAAACTTGCAAGCCTGGCGCTTGTTCCTTTCGGCAAAGAAATAGTCTGATAATATAGGTTACAGAATTTTACTAAATTTTCATACGCAAGTTTGGTTAATAGTGGTTCGCAGGAGAAAATTTTAAATTAAAAAAGTAAGAAAAGTATATCTCAAACGGCTAAACTCGATCCTGCCAAAGGCGAAAGCGAGCCAGACGGATTATTAGCAGCTCATTATACACTTCAACTGGTTTATAAAATGTTTGCAAAAAAATATGAGTTTTCTACTAATATGAAAATAGATGAAATAGTAAAAAAATTGGAGAACATTACTATCGGCAAGCATCTATATATGAAAAAAGTTCAGCCTAATTATATCGGCAAATTCGACAATACCGGATTCAGATTTAGAAATCGTTTTAATACAATTGGAAATTACTTTTTGAGTGCGAAATATATTGAACAAGATTCCACAACATATGTCAGCGCTTCTATTAAAACAAGTCCTGGTACATCCTTTTTCTATCTTTTTATAGATGCAGTAATCCTTTTAAGCTTATTCTCCGGTCATATAACCTTGAACTTAATCAAGCTAGCAACCATATCATTGTTGTTATGTATTCCCGTTCTAATAGTGTATTTATCATTTAAACATGATAAGAGACAAGCAGAGATATTTTTAAAAAATCTATTTGACCTTAATGAGCCGTTTCCTAATAAAGAAAAAAGTTAACTGCTTGTAAAAAAGTGTATAGCCTCTTTAATCCGTCAAAGAGGGCAAGGTAAGTAAAAAAATATAGGTATTAGTTTTTATACAATAAAATTGGAAAGGTTTAAACAATTTTTAATTTTATGATGTAAGAAATTTTATTTTTTTGACCTAAAGTAATACTCGCAATGATATCAATTATTTTATTTCCATTCAGGTTTGTTTACAAAATATATCTCCTTGTATGTTTTGCATTACTGCTAATCTTGCTCTATCCGTTCTTTCGCTTTTACCTATCTAAAAAGGAGCGGTTCCCTACAGCCTTTAAGTTTATGAAATTCTATGGAAGGCTGTTTTTGTTTTGTTCGGGAGTATTTATGAAAATTAAAGGTAGAGAAAATATTATTAAAGGACGGCCCTTTTTAATCTGCTCTAACCATAGTTCATATTTTGATATCCCTTGCTTATACTCAATATTCGATCAGTACTTTGTATTTACCGGGAAAAAGGAAGTAGAAAAATGGCCATTGTTCCATATATTTTATACATCAGGAATGAATATTTTAGTTGACAGAAAAAATAAAATGGGATTAATAAAAGCATTCAAAAGTATGATGGATGTAATTGATGAAGGACATCCGTTAGTGATTCTTCCCGAAGGAACCATTTCCAGGGTCGCTCCTAAACTGACGGAATTTAAAACCGGATCGGTTTCATTAGCTGTCCGCAAGCAGGTTCCGATTTTACCCATAACTTTTACAACAAACTGGATTAGACTGCAGCGCAAAGGATTGTTTACAGGGAAAGCCAGTCCGGGTATATCGGAAGTTATTATTCATCCGTTAATTTCAACAAACGGACTGACTAAAGATGATACGGATGAGCTGCAGTTAAAACTTCGTGATATTATCAATGAACCTTTACATAATAAATATGGGGTTTAGTAATTATTTGGTCTAATTGTGTATGGTGTCTTTAGTCCGCCGATTCCGGACAAATAAGAGAAATGTTTTTTCTAATTCGATGTATAATATAAATAGCTGTATGGCCCCTCTAGTGTTTCGCTCCGTCAACCTAACTATTAGCAAAGTAAACTTCTTAACATTCTGCTTTTAATAATTTATCCTTTCAATATAAAACTGTTTTACAATAAAAAATAAAAATCAAATTGGAGGTAAAAATGGCTACTATGTTTCCATTTCTTGTCAGCATATATTATTTATTTATTTTAGTTATTGTCGGATATCTTTTACTCTTGATAACTCGCAGTGTAAAAGCATTAGAAAAAATTTCTGACACTTATGTAAAGAAAAATACTCGTGATTGAATTAATAAAATTATATGATTTAATTGAGTATTAAAGATGGGATTAATTAAGAACACATTAGGATACAAGATATATTATTTGTCTGCTGGCTTCCCGGTTATTGTTCGAAACTGCATTCTTATTACATTTTGCGATTGCTAAATCTGGCGAACTAAGGCCAGGTTTAAAGCGTTTTGTTTTATTAAAAGAGAAGGGAATGAATATTGATTGAGTTGAACAACCTTCTCGTCGGACAGGTTGCGGATTAGTGTTGGTATAGTAAACTTAGATACCTCGCTGCTTGTGGCGAGTAAATTCATTTAATATATTACAAACCATACGTGCAAAAAAATACAAGTTATACATGGTTTGTTAAACCTGCCTTGAATGACAAGGCAGGCCTTCGACACACGTACCAAAGGACAAGCCGGGCTGCAGTTTAGCAGCAACGCTGTTAGAGTTTAAATGCTAATATATTTTTTAGGGTTAATAATATGAAATCAAGCAATAGAAATTACATTCTCTGGATCTTAATTATCTTTTTATGTTCTAAGGTAGTACTTGCTCAAGTTGGATCTACAAGAACCAGGATAGCTGGTATTATTGCACAGGCTAAAGGTCATGTCGGGGTTGCTATAATGGATTTAGAAAACCTTGATACATTGACATTTAACAATAATTACCGTTACCCGATGCAGAGCGTATACAAATTCCCTTTAGCTTTAGCCGTGCTCAGCAAAATTGACAAAGGGATTCTCTCGTTCAATCAAATAATTCATTTAACAAAGGATGAATTACATCCAAATACCTGGAGCCCGTTGAGGAAAAAATATCCCGAAGGAAATATTGATATTACTCTCCGCGAACTATTGAAATATACGGTTGCAGAAAGTGACAATAATGGCTGCGACATTCTTTTCAGAATTATGGGAGGCCCGGCCAAAGTTAATCAGTATATTAAAAACCTTGGAATCAAGGGAATGTCGATTGCAGCTACTGAAGAAGAAATGCATAAAGAATGGTCAGTGCAATATAAAAACTATTCCACTCCTTTTGCTATGGTGAACTTGCTATATAAATTTTCCCGTGATAGTATCCTTTCAGCACCTAGCAAAAAATTTCTTTGGAATATAATGACACAGAATATTTTCGGTTCCAAAAGGATAAGCGGACAGCTGCCTGCCGGGACAATAGTTGCGCAAAAGACTGGCACTTCCGATGTTAATAACGGTATAGCTGCGGCAACAAATGATGCAGGCGTTGTTACGCTTCCCAACGGCAGACAATTTGCCATTGTGGCTTTTATTGCAGATTCCCCGGATAATGAAATCACCCGTGATAAGATAATAGCAGATATTGCCAAAGCGGTATGGAATGCTTATTTAAATAATTAGGAATGGCTGCATTATAATTTGACAAGTAAACTTCAGTAGGCTATTTAAGTTTATTCTTAGCACGTGATTATGAAAATATGAAAAATTTACGATTGAATAATTGAAAAAGGAATGCTATAACATATCATCATTTAGTGAAAACTAATTTAATAAAATGGAGCAAAATTTTTTCATTCTGAATTGAAAATCAAAATCCTAAATCTTTTGAATAATTTTTTAAAGCAAGCATAGTTTCAAATTGAGAGCAGTTGCAACTACAATAGTTATTCAAAATTAAATATCTGTTTAAGAGGGAAAAAATATTATGGACAACTTATATGTAGTGGAAAAGAATTTTGATAAAATTGATTTTGAAAATGAAATGCTAGAGAAGGGTGAATATGAAAAGTGTGAATTTACTAATTGCAGTTTTTATAACTCGGATATTTCCGAATTGATATTCGTTGATTGTAAGTTTACTGCATGTAATTTGAGTATGGTAAAAGTAAGAGGAACAACTTTTAACAACGTACATTTTGATAACTGTAAAATGCTGGGTATTCGTTTTGACAACTGTAATGATTTTGGATTATCTGTTAATTTTGAAAATTGCATGCTTAATCATTCTTCCTTTTTCCGGAAAAAACTTAGAAATACTAAATTCAATAATTCACAATTATTGGAAGCAGACTTTACGCAAAGTGATTTGACCAGTTCCGTTTTCTCCGGCTGCGAATTAACCAGGGCGGTTTTTAATAATACAACAATTGAAAAAGCTGACCTGCGTACGTCTTTTAATTTTTCAATAGATCCGGAAAATAATCGTATAAAAAAAGCTAAGTTTTCATTAATCGGAATTACTGGACTTTTAGATAAGTATGATATTGAGATAGAAGGGAAATAATAAATTTCAGACCCGAATTTACATTATACAATCAGATGTTTTTAAGGAATTCACCTTAATTATTTGTTATTGCGAATTCTCTAATAGTAGTATTTGATTTATTTTTTTTCATTTCCAATTAAAATGGAGGAAGCATGAAAAAGTTAAGTATTGGTTTCTTATCAGTAATATTTTTATTGGTAGCGGTTTTATTGGCAAAAGATAATTCTCAATTACCAAAGGGGTGGTTCCCAGCCGGTAATAAACCTGCAGAATATGAAATGGGCATTGATCATACTGTCTTTCAAAACGGACATTCATCTGCGTTTATAAAATCAAAGAATACAACTTCAAACGGATTCGGAACTTTAATGCAGACAATTAGCGCAAAAAAATATTTGGGTAAAAGAATGCAGCTATCCGGCTATATAAAAAGTGATGATGTAAAAGGATGGAGCGGTATGTGGATGAGAATAGATGGGGAAAACAATCAGGAGTTGGGTTTTGATAATATGCAAACCAGGGCAATAAAGGGCACCACAAACTGGAAGGAATATAAAATTGTTTTAGATGTTCCGTCAAATAGTAAAGCAATTAATTACGGTGTATTATTAAACGGGCAGGGAGAAGTATGGTTTGATAATTTTATGTTAAAAGAAGTTGATAACTCGGTTCCTGTTACTAATATGACGAAGGAAAGAGAACTTCCGGATAAACCAGTTAATTTAAATTTTGAAGAATAAAAAATATAAATTTAATTGTGATTATCAAATTGATTTATGCATTTCAAATAATAAGGGACTCATGATGAAGTTGTTTAATTACAGTATAATCATATTTTTAATTTTATTATCGGGCTGTACACAAAAGCCGATTGACTATTTAGCTGAAGGCAGAAAAATATTAAAAACAAATACAACAGATAAAAATGAATTGAACAAGGCTGCAGAATATTTCAAGGCTGAATTAAAAAGAAATCCAAATTCTTTAGAAACTCTTGCTAACCTTTCAAATACTTATGACCGAATGAATGAAAGAGATAGTTCAATTCTTTTAATAACGGAAAAAATCCAAACCCATAAAGATGCACTAGAGAATTTATATATTTTCAGAGGAATGGAGCATTTTGTAATGAGTGATTATGACAGCTCAATCCAGGATTTTAAAAGCGCATTAAATTTTAACCCGGGGAATAAACGCATTTATAAGATGATTGTAACTTCAAGAATATTTCAAAAATATAATCATAATGGTTCGTGGCTGAATTTTGGGAAAAAAGATGTTACTAATATTATTGATAAAGTATATCCAAAAGATTTTGTTAATAAGCCGTCCGTGGATGAATTTATTATCGGTAATAAAATAAATTCAATAACTGAATGAAATTTATAATTCAAAATAAGTAATCTTTCTGCTTGACAACATGGTAAATAGCATGGAGATTGTAAAAATAGAATCTAAAAATCAAATTCATAATTCTTATTCTTTCTTAATTTCCCATTTTAATATCACATTAATAAAGAATATTATCTCTTTATAAAAACAACTATCAGTTTTTAATCCTCTCTTATTGAATTATTAAAAATTTTTTCTAATATTCTGCTGCAACTAAAATTAAAATACAATGAGGATAATATGTTTATAGGGCATTTCGGTGTAGGGTTTGCGGGAAAGAAATTTGATAACAAACCTTCACTAGGTACATTTTTCATGGCGGCGCAATGGCTTGATCTGATATGGCCGTTATTTATTTTAACCGGATGGGAAAAAGTAAAAATTGTTCCTGGTATTACGGCAGCTAATCCTTTGGAATTTACTTACTATCCTTATTCTCATAGTTTGTTTTTTGTTGTTATCTGGGGACTGCTGTTCGGGCTGGTATATTATTTTTTCAAAAAGAATATGAAGGCATCAATTCTATTGGGACTGCTGGTTTTAAGTCATTGGATTTTAGACTTTATTGTTCACATTCCCGATCTGCCGATTTTCCCGTGGAGTAATGTAAAGGTCGGACTAGGATTATGGAATGATGTTGGTACTTCTATGCTATTAGAATCAATAATATTTTTAGGAGGTGCATATTTATATTTCTCAGTTACCAAAGCAAAAAATAAAATTGGGGCAATAACCTTTTGGGCGTTAGTTGTGTTTTTATTCGCTATATATATTATGAATGAATTTGGATCAGCTCCACCTTCTGTTGAAGCGCTGGGTATTGTAGGCCTCTCGCAGTGGCTTTTCGTAGCGTGGGGTTACTGGATCGATAAAAATAGATCTGTTTATCATTCAGGATTTTAAAACTGGATTTAAAGTAAACTATTCTTGAATAAACTAATTCCCGATCATATAAAAATAATCAAAAAAACTATTTTAAGGGAGCAAGTAAATTCTATTCAAGTCTTTTTACAACTACAACAGTAGCATCATCCTTCCACTTTTTACTTTTACCGAAATCATCAGCAGCGCTAAATATAGAGTTCATTATTTCCTCAGCACTCTTCTCTTTATTCTGAAGAATAAGCTTTTTCAAACGCGCAGCTCCAAATTCTTCTCCTTTTTTATTATCTCTTTCAAGTATGCCATCTGTGTATAAAACCAAAACACCTTTAGGAGGTATCGATATATACGACCGGCGCAGAGCTATTTCCGGCAGAGCTCCCAATAAAAGCCCGGTGGATTCCAGTTCGCTTATTTCATTACCGATGATCAGTAAGGGGGAAGGATGTCCGGCATTAATATAAAACAAGTTGCCGTTCTTCTCCATTTCAGTATAAAAAAGTGAAATGAATCGCGATGAATAATTATTTTGAAATAAAACAGAATTCAGCTTTTTAATGGTATAGACCATCTGCATATTTTTTTCAAGGCCTACCCTTAAGCCTATCACTACATCACGCACCATTAAAGCTGCGGGTATCCCGTGTCCGCTTGCATCACCTATACAAAATCCGTACTGTTCTGAATCAAATTTAAAGTAATCAAACAGATCACCTCCTACAAGCTCCGCCGGCTGAGAGCGTCCGGCTATTTGATATCCCGGGATTATAGGTTCGGAAATCGGCAGTAAGCTTTTCTGAATTTGAGATGCCTGTTCAAGCTCACCTTTTACAGATTCGGAAAATAATCTGTAATTGAGTGCAGTACGGACAGCATTTAAACAAAGGTCAATTTCTTCCCTTATCCATCCGTCAATCAGGTCAAATACAAATATCCAGCGGTAATCCTGGTTGCGAACAGTAAAGGCAACCGGTATAGAATATCCTCTCTTATTAACTCTTAAGGAGTCTATTCCATCCATATGGTTATCGAATATGTATGTTTTAGATTGCAGAATAGATTCAGCAATATGAGAGTTAAGTGGAATTTTTACTGCTGTTTTAATTAGATCGGAATTGCCATCCGGAAAAATTAAAAAGAACTCGTCTTCTGATTGTTCGAATATTCTTCCGTTACCAAAATGAAGATCTTTTCCGAATGTAATCTCAATTTCCTTAATTATTGTAAACAGAAAATCCTTGCCCGACTTTTCCTGCCCAATCTTAACGAGCAATGAATCTAATTTTCTATAAAATTCCTTTGGTTCTATCATATATGAAATCCTAAAATAAAGTGTACAAAAATACTTATAAAAAATGATAGTTAAATAAAGTTAATATTAAGATTTATTAAGATGTGAAGAGATGCAAATCCCCATTATTTTGCACTACAAATGGATTAAATTTCATTTACCAAAAAAATATTCATAAATAACGATTCCCGGTTTCCTGTTAGCTTCCTTCGTTCTTCTTTTTCCTTTCTACCTGTTCCGCTCACATTATTTTATTTTTGTTCTTCTTAACAAAAGAGAATTTGAAACAACGCTAACTGAACTGAATGCCATAGCCGCTGCAGCGTAAATAGGATTTAGAAATCCGAGTGCTGCAACCGGAATGCCAATAACATTATAAATAAATGCCCAGAATAAATTCTGCTTAATTGTTCTCAAAGTTTTGTTTGATAACTTTATTGCGTGTACGACTCCGTTAAGATCACCTTTTATTAAAGTGATGTCTGAAGACTCAATTGCTATATCTGATCCGGTACCGATTGCAATCCCAACATTAGCTTGTGCAAGAGCGGGGGAGTCGTTTATACCGTCTCCCACCATTGCAACAAACTTTCCTTCCGCCTGCATTAACTTAACATGGTTCGCTTTATCCTGAGGCATAACTCCGGCAATTACTTTATCAACACCTGCTTCCTGGGCTATAGCGTCTGCTGTCCTCTGATTATCGCCTGTAATCATTACAACTTCAATTCCCATCTTCTTCAATTTTAATATCGCTTCCTTTGAAGTAGATTTTATTGTATCAGCAACAGCAATAATACCTGAAAGCTCACCGTTTATAGAAACAAAAATTGGTGTTTTCCCTTCAGACGCAAGCCTTGAAGAAACTTCCTTTGCCTGCTCAGTGTTAACCGAATATTCCTTCATCATAGTTAAATTTCCTATAGCAACTGCCTGCCCATCTACAACTGCTGTCAATCCTAAACCGGTTAAAGAATTAAATCCTTCAACAATGCTTAAGGAAATATTTTTTCCCTTTGCATAATCAACAATAGCCATTCCAAGCGGATGTTCCGATTTATTCTCAATCGAAGCTGTTAACTGAATCAGTTTTTGTTCATCATATCCATTTAGTTTTATAACATCGGTAACAGAGGGTTTTCCTTCAGTTATTGTCCCGGTTTTATCCAAAACAACACTCTTTATTTTATGAGCTCCTTCAAGGCTCTCAGCATTTTTAATCAAAATACCATTTGAAGCGCCGACTCCGGTTCCTACCATAATTGCTGTTGGTGTCGCTAATCCCAATGCACATGGGCATGCAATTACAAGAACTGCAATAAAATTAATCATTGCATAGGTAAAGACTGCTCCGGCTGCAAAGTACCAAATTAGAAAAGTAACCAGCGCTATACCTATGACTGTCGGAACAAATACTGATGCAATTTTATCGGCAAGACTTTGTATCGGAGCTTTTGATCCTTGAGCTTGTTCTACCATCTTAATAATCTGAGAAATTACGGTGTCTTTACCGATTGCAGTGGCTTTAAAGGTAATGCTTCCGTTCTTGTTTATCGTTCCGCCGATTACTTTATCGTCAACTTTTTTATCAACAGGAATACTTTCTCCTGTTATCATTGATTCATCAATCGAAGTACTGCCTTCAGTAATAATACCATCTACTGGAATTTTTTCTCCGGGTCTAACAATTATAATATCATTCTTTTGGAGGTCACTTAAAGGGACATCCGTTTCTTTTCCGTTTCTTACAACTCTGGCATTTTTAGGCTGCAAACCCATAAGCTTTTTTATTGCAGATGAAGTTTTATCTTTGGCTCTGGCTTCAAGAAGTCTTCCCATTAAAATTAAAGCAATAATAGTTGTTGCAGTGTCAAAATAAATATGCCCGCTTGAACTAGGTAAAGAAAGTAATTTCGGAAACAAAACCGCAATCGTACTATATAAATATGCAGTACCGGTACCGACTGCAACAAGTGTATTCATATCAGCAGAAAAATGTTTTAATAACCTCCAGGTAATTGTAAAGAATCTTTTACCCGATACAAACATTACTAATGTTGCAGCAAGAAATAAAATACGGTCAACATATTCAACCGGGATTGGAGACCAAGCTTGGAACCAGCTAGTCATGCTTATCATACTAACTGCCATGATGGGTACTGTCATTACAGCTGCAAAGATAAATTCCGATTTCAGCTGCTTGTAAGATTTTTTCTGTTCCATATCCTCAGGTGGTTCTGTTAACGCAGATCCAACTGATGTAGTTTCTTCTTCATTTTTAGGTGCAATCAATTTATATCCTGCATCTTCAACTACCGCTTCAAATGTTGAAAAGTCGGTGGCTTTATCGTCATATGAAAGAGTAACTTTTTCCGTAGCAAAGTTCACGTTTACATTGCTGACACCTTCCACTTTTTTTAACGCCTTCTCAACCCTTGCAACACAGCTTGCACAGGTCATACCTTCTACAGGCAATGTTAATGTTTTTATTTCTTTCGTTTCCATCATTCTGCCTAACCTAAAAATTTATAACAGAGTTTTTTTAACTCTGCTTATTTTAATTTAATAACTTATATCCTGCTTCTTCTATTGCATCAGCAAAGGCTTTTGAATCAACTTTATTTTCATCATATTCAACCTTAGCGCTTCCAATTTGGACATCTTCAACTTTTACGTTATCGAGTTTACTTAATTCTTTTTTAACTGCCATTACGCAATGATGGCATGACATTCCTTCAATTTTTAATTCTGCTGTTTTCATTTTGAGTACCTTTCATTTTAATAAACTCATATTTGAATTCTTTAATTTACACCTCAAAGTTAAAGAATGAATAAAGTAGAAGTGTTATAAAATTATTATAAAATGTTATATCTTTTTAACTCTTTATATTAGATTGATTTAAAGCAAATCGAAAGGCCGAATAGAAAAATAAATTTCATATGAAGCAAGGCTGGATCCATAATATTTTTTTAGAGTATTTGGAATGCCATAGTAAGTTCCTTGAATACCCAATGAAAAATTTAAAAATGTAGTCTTGAATAAATCTTTATTAATTCCTAAAGTAAAAGCACCGATATAATCATTTTCGGTTGAATTTATTTTTATTCCAAGTTCTCCTAAAGTCCTTTGAGCAAACTCCAACCTGGTATAAAGCGCAAATGTCTTGAAATTAAGAGATGATTCATATAAAAAGCTTTCTTGTCGTCCGGCTGCATTACCGTTATTTTCTCCCCAGATTAAAGAGGAAGCCCAGTTCGCATTATTAAAGAGTTTTGTTGTATAGAGTGCAGAAGCTGTACTTCGCGTTATATTTATTCCGTTGCCTTCGGGATTTTTTATTAAGCCTTTAGATATCTGCAGTGATAAAGATTTTGTGGGATTGTATGAAATTCTTCCGCTGTAGGAATTAAATTGTAATTTATCAAAATTAAATTTATTCTCGTCAGGTTCACTACCGTTAAATATTGATCCTTCCACTTTAAAGTTATGATACACCAAACCAATGGTAGTTACTCCAAAGGAAGTATGAACTGCATCCTGCATTTGATTTCCTAAGGGTGCCTCCGGAAAATACATAGCAGATTGTCTTAAAAGAAAATTAGGTGGTCCCAGTGCCGGTTCACCGGGATATCCTAAATATAAGTAGGCACCAAATTGGTGTGTAAATCTATAGCTATATGAAGCAGATAATTCCTCAAAAAGATTTTGTGGAACCTGGTGATCAATTAATGGTAACCCCTTGTAAGTCCCCCCGTTTTGAAACAATAATGGATATCCTCCGCCTCCTTCTGTTAAGCGGTTAAAACTCAGCATAGTTCTGAACATAATCTGGCTATTGATTCCAATATTGGTTTGTGCTGATCCCAAAAACCAATTAGGAGCATCAAACTTGTTGCCGCCTCTTAATCCGGCCTGGTGATTATACCGCAAAAATATTGAACCGCTTAATCTGTATTTCCAGTTTGCAGATGAAAAAAATAAAGCGGGAAAATTTGAAGTTTCAGGCTGCCAGCTTGTACCCGAGCTTTCTTGAGTTGAAGGATCTAATAAAAACACTCCTCCAAATTCAGAATTTCTTAAATTCAATAATTCTAATTCATTTTTATTAAAATTATTTCCATTCTTAAAAACTTCAATTTTATTTGTATCTTGCCCTTTTTCTTGAAGAGTATCATTTTTAATTTCAATAATTGTATCAGGCAGACTCAGTTTAACCCTATATTTATTAAAACTGCTCGACTTTGCCGGGCCGATTTTCAAAGTGTCTTTGGGAATATGAACTTGTAATTTTAATCCTTGTGGAAATACTGTTAATGAATAAAATGTAATAAAGAATATTGCTTTTGCTAGATTGTATTTCATTTTTGCCACCGATTTTATTTCAACACTATCAATTAAAACTCTACACCAAAAACTTCGATGCAATGCAAATTAATTTTTAAACCGGTTAATCTTTGTGACAACAAGAATAAAAGTGGCGGGATTCTAAGTATGTATTGTCTGTTGTGATATTAATTATCTTTTAGCTTATCCAGCGGCTTCCGTAAGTTCTCTGTCATATTTTTAAATTGACTGGCAGTTAAACCTGTTACTTTTTTAAATTGATTAGATAAATGCTGAACGCTGCTGTAGCCAAGTTTATATGCAATTTCACTTAATGTTAACTCTCCGTACTTTAATAGTTCTTTAGCTCGCTCTATTTTTTGTAGGATGATATATTGCTCGATAGTAATATTTTCTACAGATGAAAAAAGAGTGCTGAGATAATGGTAATCAAGCCCAATTTTCTCAACAATGTAATCCGAAAAATTTGCTTCAGTGGGATTTTCTTCTTCATCATTTCTAACTAAATCCAGTATTACCAGTTTGATTTTTTCAATTACTTTAGCTCTTTTATCTTCTATAAGTTCAAAGCCATTATCTTCTAATGTCTTTTTGATTTTTTCAATTTGAATTTCATCAACAATGCTATTGATTACAACCTCGCCTAAGACGATACTTCTAACATCAAGTCCTAATTTTTCTAATTCTTCTTTAACAACTTTTATGCATCTTCCGCAGACCATATTTTTAATTAAAAGTTTTGTTGTGCCGGGTTTTATGTCGTTTTGAATTTCCATAACTGTACGCCAATTTTTATATCATAACTAGAATATTATACATTAAGTTTAAAGAAAAAAAATCAATTATGCATTGAATACGATTAGTAAGTCTTAATCGGTCACATCTTAATAAGAAAATATTAATGATAATATATTTAACAGAAAATTATTATTTGATTATAGTTGCAAAAAATATAATTGTTTTCTTGATTAAGAAAAGAAATAAATTTATGTTCGAGACATAATAAAATTAAAATGGGGTGATAAATTGAAAAAGCTAAGGACCTATTTATTCCTTTTTATTTTACTTTCATGCCAGGCTTATCCTCAAACAAATAGCGATAAATTTACAATTCACGATTTTCTAAAACTAACAACAATCTCGGCTCCGCAATTTTCACCTGACGGAAAATATATTGTTTATGTACAGGGAGATAAAAAAGCCTGGGACGGGAAAAGAAATATGAACCTCTGGTTGGTGAATATCGATAAAAACAAAATGATAAAGCTTACAAATTCAGAAAAATCAGATTGGTATCCTCAATTTTCGCCTGACGGTTCAATGGTTGCATTTCTATCTTCCCGATCTGAAAAAACACAGGTTTATCTTATTAACTTATCCGGCGGCGAAGCAAGAAAAATTACATCAGCTAAAGAAGGAGTTCGTTTATATCGTTGGATAAATAATTCGAAGATTGCTTTTGTTACCGACGAACCGAGAGATTCTTCTTTGACTGCGGCAGAGGAAAAAGCCGGAGGCGGTTATGAATTCGGTTCTAAAGCAGTCACATCATTATTGTGGACACAAATGATTGACAATGATTCCTCAGCTATTAGAATTACCGACGGCAGTTATTATATAAGTGATATGGCGGCAGGTTCTGACGGGAAGAAATTTATACTTATAACCTGCGTAAACTCAGATCTTTATAATCAATATGTGGAAAATAAAGTTACTCTTGTTGATGAAAAAGGAAAGGCTCAATTCACTTTTCAAAAAGGGAAAGTATTTAGTAACCCGGGAATTTCACCGGACAATAGTAAAATTTCTTTTGTAGGATGTACAGTCGGATTTTCTTCAAATAATTCATTATTTATAACAGATCTAAGAAATTATACGACTCTAAATCTAACTGAAAAATTTGATCCGACGATAGAGTCAGTCCGATGGCTTGATAACGACAATATAACTTTTAAAACGCCAAGAAATGTTCACACCGGGATTTATAGAATTAATGTAAGAGGTCTGCTGAAGAATGCATCAGAGAATTCAGATAATAAGGATAAATATATTTCTGTCTCACCGAAAGTTGAAGCTTTGATGGAACCTTACTGGGTAATTAATTCCTACGATATCAACGCAAATTCAAAAGAAATTTCTTTTGTCGGTTCAAAAAGTCAATTGCCGAATGAGTTATATTTATATAAAGTCGGCAGTGATTCAAAAAGTGCAAAAGCTTTAACAGAGGTTAATGCATGGGCAGAATGTAAAAAATTAGGTGGTTCGAAAATTATTAATTATTCATCGTATGACGGAACCAAGATTGAAGCAGTTTTAACTTTGCCTCCGGATTATGATAAAACAAAAAAATATCCTTTAATGGTTTGTCCGCACGGCGGGCCTGATGGGATTGTTATGGATAGATTTGATCTCTTCGGACAAATTTTCGCTCAAGAAGGTATTATTGTATTTCAGCCGAACTTTAGAGGCAGCATAGGATACGGAAGTAAATTTTACGAAGCTAATAGAGGAAAATTAGGTTATGTTGATTATGATGATATAATGTCAGGCGTTGATTATTTAGTAAAAGAAGATATTGCAGACTCAAGTAAGATGGTTGTTGGCGGATGGAGTTATGGCGGTTATATGACAGATTGGATAATAGGACATACAAATCGATTTAAAGCGGCTGTAAGTGTTGCCGGAATCGCAAACACAGTCAGCATGTATGCTGAAAGCGACATTAACCATGGTGAAACTGCACAATGGGAATTTAAAGGTGTTCCCGTAATAAATATGGAAAACTTTACCCGGTCTTCACCGATAACTTTTCTTCATAACTGTACTACTCCGACTTTAATTATGCATGGAGAGGCAGACGATAGAGTACCAATGTATCAAAGCTGGGAGTTATATAGGGCACTTGTCGATATTGGCGTTAAAGTTAAATTGGTTTTGTATCCGGGAGCATCGCACGGTATTTCAGCACCAAAACAATTAACAAATGTTTTTACCAGATGGGTAAATTGGTATAATAAATTTATAAAATAAATTTTTTAATTAGATCTTTTAAGCTTAATTTATTTATAGACCAAAAATTTATCGCCGTGGCTTTTAGGCTGAGATATAACCATGAAGATTAAATCAGCTTCAGATTCATTAACTAATTTGTGTTTTGTATTAGGAGGAATATGTATTCCTTCACCTGGATTCAAAATTTTTCTGAATGTATCAAATTCAATTACTGCTTGTCCTTGCAGAATAAAGAAAAACTGTCTTGCCTTTTTGTGGTAATGTTTAACTTCCGAAGCTCCGGGCGGAACTCTTTCCTGAATAACACTTAATTCGTCGGTATTTACTAAATGCCAGCCGTCGCAATTAATTCCCCATAAGTAATGTTCAGCATTTTTAATACTGATTATTTCCGGATCATTTTTCATGAGAATTTAATTGATCTTTTTTATCGAGGTTTATCTATTATAAAATAGATATGTACTTCATTAAATCTAATAAAAAATATTAAGCTTTTTCTACCACAACCGCAGTACCATAACATAATACTTCACTTACGCCCTGCAGAACATCAGTAGTGTCATATCTTATTCCGATAATAGCATTTGCCCCGATTTGTTCAGCGTGTTTTATCATCAAATCAAATGATTCTTCACGTGTCTTTTCACAGAGTTCTGTAAAAAGAGAAATGTTCCCTCCAAACAGAGTCTGAAGCGATCCTCCGATAGTTCCGAATATTGATCGTGATCGAACGGTTATACCTCTAACAACTCCCAGGCTTCTAACGGTTTTAAATCCGTCCAATGTAAAAGCTGTGGTTACCATTGAATGATCCATATAACTCCTTTTTAGAATAGTTCTTAAATATATTCAAAAAAGAAAAATGAACTTACTGCTTAGTCTTTATATTTCTTAAACAGTACAGATGTATTGTGTCCGCCGAAACCAAAAGCATTGCTCAATGCTATATTTACTTCTCTCTTTTGAGGCTTATTGAAAGTATAATTCAAATCGCATTCAGGATCCGGGTTAACAAAATTAATTGTCGGCGGAACCATGTCATTTTTTATAGCGAGAATAGAGGCAATCGCTTCAACAGCACCAGCCGCTCCCAGCAGGTGTCCTGTCATACTTTTAGTTGATGAAAGATTCATCTTGTACGCTTGGTCTCCGAACACTTTTTTAATAGCTTTTGTTTCCGCAATATCCCCAAGCTGGGTAGAGGTACCGTGCATGTTAATGTAGTCAATTTCATTTCTATCTATTCCCGAATCCTTTAATGCCATTTCCATGGAGAGAATTGCACCTGTTCCTTCAGGGTGAGGCGCTGTAATATGATAAGCATCTGCAGATAATCCGCTTCCTATAATTTCCGCATATATTTTTGCTCCGCGATTTTTTGCGTGCTCAAGTTCTTCAAGGATAAGAGCACCTCCGCCTTCTCCCATTATAAATCCGTCTCGAGTCGCATCAAATGGGCGGCTTGCTGTTTCAGGCGAATCGTTTCTTGTTGAAAGCGCTCTGGCTGAGTTAAATCCGCCAACTGCAATTTCATTAATCGGTGCTTCACTTCCGCCTGTTACAATAACATCCGCTATTGCTTGTTTGATTAATAAATATCCGTCAATCATATTATTATTAGCTGTTGCGCAAGCCGATACTATACAATAATTCGGCCCTCTGAAACCATAATGAATTGATATTGAGCCGCTTGCAATGTCCGGTATAAGCATAGGTATAAAAAATGGAGAAATTCTTTTAGGACCTTCAGTATAATTTATCACAGCTTGGTTATAAAAAGTTTCAATTCCGCCGATTCCACTGCCGAATACCACGCCTATCCTGGATTTTTCTTCTTCGGATAAACTTTCCGGTTTTAGTTCACTATCATCAACGGCTTGAAATGCAGCAGCCATAGCATACTGAGCATATTTATCCAATCTTCTTGCGGCCTTGCGATCCATATAATTTGTTACATCAAAACCTTTTAGCTCACATGCGAATTTTGTATCAAGTCTTGATGTATCAAAGCTCGATATTAAAGCACATCCGCTTTTACTACTCATCATTCCATTCCAAAATTCATCTACCGAAAGACCGATTGGAGTTAAAGCGCCCATTCCGGTAACTACAACTCTGCGGTTATTATTCAAAGCCATGTTTATCCTTTGTTATTTGTTTTCTAATTAAAATGAATAAAAAAAGTTACTTCAAAAACCATAAAATTTATCGGCAAAGATAAAAATAATTGTCTAATAATAATAAAAATAATTTATTAGCAATTAGAAAAAAGCTCAAAATCGCTGAAAAAAAACTTATTTATTACCTCATTTTTGGGACTTAAAAAAAAATAAGCGTAAATTTGCATGCTATAATTAAATTGATTTCTCAGGGCTTTATAGGTAAATTTGTTAAAATTAAATCTAATAAGTAAGGATAAAGATTCAAAGGCTAGAACAGGTTATTTTGAAACCGACCATGGAAAAGTAGAAACCCCTATTTTTATGCCGGTCGGTACTCAGGGTACAGTTAAAGCAGTAAATCAAAGCTACTTAGAGTCTGATATTAAAGCACAAATAGTTCTTTCTAATACTTATCATCTTTATTTAAGGCCCGGAACTGAAGTTTTGGAAGAAGCAGGCGGACTTCATAAATTTATGAACTGGTCAAAGCCGATTTTAACAGACAGCGGTGGTTATCAAGTTTTTAGCCTTACAGAATTAAGAAAACTGAAATCAGATGGTGTGGAATTCAGATCGCACCTCGATGGCTCGAAACATTTTTTCACACCGGAAAAAGTTGTTAGCATTCAGAGAAGTATCGGGTCGGATATTCTAATGTCGCTTGATGAATGTACTCCTTTCCCCTGTGATTATGAATATGCACAAAAGTCAACACAATTAACATCTGATTGGGCAGTATTAAATAAAGAAGCATTTGAAAAATCGAATCCTCTTTACGGTCATAAGCAATTTCAATTTGGAATTATTCAAGGCAGTGTATATAAAGATTTGCGTGAGAAATCAGCAAATGATTTATTGAAATTAGATTTTGACGGTTATTCAATTGGCGGATTAGCTGTCGGTGAACCTACGGATGTGATGTATGATCTTGTTGATTTCACTACCGGAAATGATGCCTGAAGATAGGCCAAGATATTTAATGGGCGTTGGACGGCCGGAGAATATTCTTGAAGCAATTGAAAGAGGAGTAGATATGTTTGATTGTGTTATGCCTACACGTAATGCTAGAAATTCAAATATTTTTACTTCGATTGGTGTTTTATCGATGCGTAATGCAAAATATAAAAATGATTTTAGAACTGTTGATGAAAATTGTGACTGTTATACTTGTCAAAATTATTCAAGGGCATATTTACGGCATCTATTTATCGCAGGTGAAATTTTAGCTTTGGAACTTGCCAGCATACATAACTTACATTTTTATTTAAATCTGGTTAAAGAGGCTAGAGAACACATTAGAGAGGGTGATTTTAGAGATTGGAAAACAAAAACAATTAGTAATATATCTTTTAACATAAACAATAAATCGGAGGATTGATTGGAAGCTTTATTAGCAATGGCACCCCCTGCAAACGGTGCCGGTGGGGGAAGTAGTTTAGTCAGCACTATAATAATGTTTGGCGCTATTTTCTTAATCTTTTATTTTATGATTATTAGGCCCCAGCAAAAACGTTCTAAAGAAAGAGCAAAATTGCTGTCTAATATTCAAAAAGGAGATAAAGTAGTAACCAGTGGCGGTATGCATGGAACTGTTATACATATTGAAGAAAAAACCGTACTAATTCAGGTAAGTGATAATGTTAAATTAAAATTTGAACGTGCGGCAATATCAAATGTAATATCTGCGGGTTCAAAAGAAGGTAATTAAATTTACTCTTAATACCGTCGAAGAATTTTATTAATATAATTGTGAAAAAATAGGTAATATTATGTTTTGCTCGGTTGAGGAAGCTATTGATGAAATAAAGAATGGCAAAGTTATAATTATTGTTGATGATGAAGACAGAGAAAATGAGGGAGACTTTATTTGCGCTGCCGAATATGTAACTCCGGAAATTGTAAACTTTATGACAAAATACGGCAGAGGTATGTTATGCGCAGCCGTAAGCGGAAAAAGGTTAGATGAACTTGGACTCCCGCTTATGGTTGATACTAACTCTGCGCTGCACGGTACACAATTTACAGTAACTGTAGATGCGAAAGAAGGTACAACTACTGGCATTTCTGCTGCAGATAGAGCATTAACTATCAAGAAAATTATTGATGAAAATACTCAAGCTTCGGATTTTGCGCGTCCTGGACATATATTTCCGCTGCGTGCATTTGATGAAGGTGTATTAAGAAGAGCCGGCCATACAGAAGCAGCAGTAGACATTTGTAAACTTGCTAAGTTAAAACCTGCCGGTGTCCTTTGTGAAATTCTGCACGATAATGGTGAAATGGCGCGTGTTCCGGATTTAATAAAAATTGCAGAAAAGTTTGATCTGAAAATCTTAACCGTTAAGGATGTGATTGAATATCGATTAAGGAATGAAAGATTAATTGAAAAAGTATCTGAAGCAAGTCTGCCCACAATTCATGGCAGCTTTAATGTGAAGATATTTTCTTCCCGGTTAGACCAAAAAGAACACATGGCGCTTACGAAAGGAAAAATTGATCCTGAAAAACCTGTTCTCGTTCGTATGCATTCCGAATGCCTTACCGGTGATGTTTTCCATTCACTTCGATGTGACTGCCATGATCAGCTGAATACCGCATTGGATATGATTTCTGAAGAAGATGCCGGAGTAGTTGTTTATATGCGTCAAGAGGGAAGAGGTATCGGCCTATCTAATAAGATACGTGCTTATAAATTACAGGATGAAGGAAAAGATACTGTTGAAGCAAATGAAGCACTCGGATTTGAACCTGATCTAAGAGATTACGGTATCGGTGCACAAATCCTACTTGAATTAGGTGTTAAAAAAATAAGGCTGCTTACTAACAATCCTAAAAAAGTTATCGGTCTGAAAGGCTACGGACTAGAAATAGTTGAACGGGTGCCGATTGAAATTGCACCTAATAAAAATAATGAGCGTTACCTTAAAACAAAGCGCGATAAACTTGGCCATTTAATATTAAAGTAAAAATTAAGAGACTCTTTGCGAGTCTCTTTTTTTTACATAGCCGTAATTTTATTAATCCTTTTCATTAACTTTTTTGTTAATTTCAATTATAAATGGAAGTAATTTTTTAATCCGGAGTAATATTTTGAAATTAATCTATCTCATCTGTTTAGTAATTACTTTTCAAGTTTATTCTAATGCCCAGAGCGATAAGGTATACATAGGGGATATTAACGGTGAAATTGATCTTGCAATGGCGCCTTATGTCCGCCGGGTAATTTCGGAAGCTCAAGACGCTGATGCAAAAGCAGTCATATTTAGAATAAATACTTTCGGTGGTAGAGTAGATGCAGCAACCCAAATTAAGGATGCGATAATTTCATCTAATCTTTTGACTATAGCTTTTATTGATCATAGAGCAATTTCTGCCGGGTCGTATATTGCTCTTTCTTGCAAAAAAATTGTAATGGCTCCGGGGAGCTCGATTGGAGCAGCCACTGTTGTTGATCAATCGGGGCATAAAATGAGTGAAAAATACCAATCGTTTATGCGATCAGAGATGAGGTCGGTAGCGGAAACAAATGGAAGACGTGAAGATATTGCTCAGGGAATGGTAGATGAAAGAATTGTTATACCCGGATTGGTAGACAGCACCGAGCTAGTTACTCTTACTACTGATGAAGCGTTGAAATATCATATTGCAGATACCGTAGCGAATAATCTAAATGGTGTTCTAAATGCTTTTAACCTCAAGGGTGCTAATATAATTTCCGTTGAACCAAACTGGGCAGAAGGTGTGGTAGCATTTTTACATAATCCAATTGTTACTGCCCTATTATTGATGATTGGTTTTGTAGGTTTGTTTATGGAAGTTAAAACTCCAGGATGGGGAATACCCGGAACTCTCGGAATATTAGCATTACTTTTATTTTTCGGATCTTCATATATTTTAGATCTGGCTTCGAGCATCGAAATAATTCTGTTTATAATAGGTTTGATATTTCTGGCTTTAGAAATATTTGTCTTTCCAGGTTTTGGTGTAGCAGGCATTTTAGGCATTATTCTAGTTTTTGTTTCATTATTCCTCGCTTTAATTGGCGGCTCGCCGGTTTTAGATTTTGATAAAATTTCTGTCGCTATAATTCAATTAACCGCCTCGCTTTTAGTTTCAATTGTAATAATTTTTATTCTTGCAAAATTCTTACCTAAAAGTCAAAGGTTTAAACGATTAGTCCTATCTGAAGAAGAAAAATCCGAACATGGATTTGTTTCCTACCCTTCAGCAAAAGAATTGGTTGGCAGCGAAGGAATAGCACTTACAACTTTAAGACCTGCCGGTTCAGCAGATTTTAATGGGAACCGGGTGGATGTTGTGGCTGACTGGGAGTATATTGAAAAGGGAAGCAGAATTAAAGTACTTAGAGTTGAAGGTGTAAAAGTAGTAGTAAAAAAAGTAATTGAGGAAACTGCCGGATAATTTTCCGTAAAAAAAATCTATTCAAAAAGCTGCCTTACTTTTTGAATAGATTATATTGTTAAAATCTTATTAGGGACTAAATCGAACTAAAATCTCTTCAATCTCCAAGTACTTGTTATTCCGATCAGACAAAATACATTTTATAATAATTCAACCACATTTGAACTTGTTATAACTTCACTGTTGCTTCCTTTCGGTTTACCTGGGATTTCTTTTGTATAAAATATATTAGCTTTTGTTTCAACATTTGATTTTTGAATACAGCCTTTTGTGATGTTAAAATATATATTCCCGCTCGCGGATGTTTGAGGTTCTTTAAACTGGAATATTGCCCCACCTTGCTTGTAAGTCGTACTTCCTTTCACTTCTGTTTTTAATCCTGCCTCAATTGAAGCAAGTAAGTCATTTTTATATTTCTCAAGCTTGCTGATCTTATAAGTGTTGGTATTATTTAAAGTAAAAATTAAGAATGGTGCAGGCGGCTGTTTAAAAGACCATGTTGAATCCTTTGCAACTGTATTTGGAGTCATTTCGCGGAAAACATTAATTACTAAAGGTTTTAAAGATCCTTCAATAATATTTTGTCCCAATCGTTCTCTTTCTATTAATGAAACTTGCTTCAGTAATTTTTTTAATATTAAAAATTTATTCATTATCTGATCGATATTAGAAATATTAATTATTCCGCCTGTCCGATGTATAGCTACATTAAAAGGATTATTTATAAGAGAAACGTATTCGGCGAATTTTTCTAAGTCCGATGAATCTTTCGTAACACCGGATTGATAAGTATAGAATTTACCGTTAACTTCGGCTTCAAAATTTATAGAGGTTATTTTACATGTTAAATTTATAACACTATCTTTCTCGATATTTTTTAAATTGACATCCATTAAATAAATAGTACTCTGTTTCATATTCTGATAATAACTGCTGTCTGCTATTATGCTTTGATTGTTTTGGGAAAATGAAGCCATCCTGTAATGATAATCAACTCCTTTATCAAATTTATATCTCAAATCAAATTTTTGATTCTGGTTTTCAACCGGTGAAGTTTTTATTGAACTTGTATCAATGGTGCTACCGGCCTTATTGCTCGAATCACCATCACCGGATTTTTTCCCGCAGCCTGAAAAGATCAATCCTATCATTAATAAAATAAACAACAATTTTTTCATAAAATTTTCCTTTTAATAAAGTAAATACTTCTTCCTTATTGATAAAAATTCCTTTAATTCTTTTTGCCATGAACTTATTATCTTTTCCGGTGTTTCACCAGCTAGAATTTTTTCTCTTATTGATTTATCTCCGCTTAGCCGGTCAAATCCAGCATCTCTAAATTTGAATTGTGAGGGATATAGAGTGTGTAACGCACAAACAAGTTTTATCCCGAAATGCACTGCTTTAAATTGTTGACGATCTGTTACATGGATAGTAATTCCACTGCAGCTTTCATTTTTGTATTTAGGATTAGTTGACATTTTAGGAATATCAACCGGTGTAAATTTGATGGGCTTTAATTCAATACCTTTTACATTAAATTCTTTGAGTTTATTTATTAAAGAATCGGAATTAATGTATGGTGCGCCGATATTAATGAATGGATGATGTGTCCCTCTTCCTTCGGAAACATTTGTTCCTTCAATTAAACATAAACCCGGATAAACAATGGCTGTTTCTAAATTTGGTATGTTGGGTGAAGGATCAATCCATGGTAAAGAATAATGATCGAGATAAAATTTTCTATTCCAGTTTTTCATTTTAATAACAGTAATATCCGGCTTTAAATTTTTCCCGATATAGCCTTCGCCGGCATAAAGTTTAGCAAGTTCTCCAACAGTCATTCCGTGCATAATAGGAATGGGTGCAATCCCCACAAAAGAAGCTTCATCGTCCTTCCTTATAGGGCCTTCAACATTAATTCCATCAATTGGATTCGGCCGATCAAGTACAATTACCGGGATATGATTTTCTGCTCCGGCTTGAACTACATAAAACAGCGTTGAGATATAAGTATAGAATCTGGCTCCAACATCCTGAATATCATAAATTAAAACATCAACATTCTTTAACATCTCAGCAGTTGGTTTTTTATTCTTACCGAAAAGGGAGTATACTGGAATTCCGGTTTTGGCATCAACGGAACTTCCGACAGCTTTCCCGGCGGGAGCATTTCCTCTTATTCCATGTTCAGGACCAAATAAGGCTGTAATTTTAATCCCTTTCATTTTGGACAGGGTATCAACAAGAGGAGTTCCGTTTGAAAGAACACCGCTTGCATTAGTTACTAATCCTATCCGCTTTCCTTTAATAAGATTCATGTAGTTTGAGATTAATCGATCAGCACCGACTTCTAATTTTTTGCTATTTAAATTTTCTTGAGGAAATGTATTTGGAGGAAAAAGGAATAGTATTGAAAATAAAATTAATAGTTTCTTCATTTTATTACAGTTGATAGTTAAACAAAAAGAATGATCGCAGTTTTACTTTGATCATTCTTTGATTAATTATTTGTTGAAGAGAGGGAATTTATAATCCGAAGTTTTCCAGCAATTCTTTTCTAGAGAAAAAATGTGCTATTTCAATTGCCGCATTTTCATCAGAGTCAGAACCATGGACTATATTTTCCGCTTTACTTGCTGCGTATAATTTTCTAATTGTTCCTTCTTCGGCTTCTGCCGGATCGGTAGCGCCAATTAGTTTTCTGAATTCTGAAACAGCGTTTTCTTTTTCAAGTGCAATTGGAACACAAGGACCGGAAGTCATATATTCAATTAAGTCATTAAAAAACGGTCTTTGTTTATGTACTTCATAAAATCCGCCGGCAGATTCTTTTGTTAGTTTTACCATCTTTAATGCTTTTACCTTAAATCCGGCTTCAGTTATTTTGGTAATCACCTGACCAATCAGATTCTTCTTTACACCGTCAGGTTTTATAATAGCTAATGTTCTGTTACCCAAAAGTTTCTCCTTTTAAAATAAAAATTGAATTAATGATTTCTGATTTTATTTCTTCTTTTTTGCTGATTTTTTTAATGCTTTCTTAGGTTTACTTACAGCTTTTTTCTTAACTACTTTTTTTGTCTTTAAAGCTGATTTAGATTTTGGCTTTCTAACGGCTTTCTTTTTTAAACTTTCGATGGCTTTTAACATTGTAGAGCCGAGTTCTGCCGGGCTTTCTACAACTTTTATTCCGGCTTTTTTCATTACTGCCATTTTTTCAGCAGCAGTTCCTTTTCCGCCTGAAATTATTGCACCGGCATGACCCATTCTTCTTCCCGGAGGTGCCGTTCTACCTGCAATAAAACCGACAATCGGTTTCTTAACATTCTTTTTAATGAAAGCGGCCGCTTCTTCTTCAGCTGTTCCGCCGATTTCACCTATCATTATTACTCCATCGGTATTCGGGTCTTCATTAAACATTTTGATTATGTCAATAAATCTCGATCCGATTACAGGGTCACCACCGATTCCAACGCAAGTTGATTGTCCAAGGTTTACATCGGTTAATTGCTTTACTGCCTCATAAGTTAAGGTACCGCTTCGGGAAACAACACCGATTTTACCCGCTTTGTGAATAAAGCCAGGCATTATTCCAATTTTAGCTTTTCCAGGTGAAATAACTCCAGGGCAGTTCGGGCCTACCAAAACAACATTCTTATTTTTAATTGAATTATAAACTCTAACCATATCAGCGGCTGGTATTCCTTCGGTAATGCAGACAATTAATTTTACACCCGAATTTGCAGCTTCTAAAATTGCGTCTGCTGCAAATGCCGGAGGAACAAATACTACTGATGCGTTTGCTTTTTGATTTTTTACTGCTTCTTCAACTGTATTGTAAACGGGTACGCCTAAATACTCGGTGCCGCCTTTTCCAGGAGTAACTCCGGCAACAACATTAGTACCGTATTCAATCATTTGTTGAGTATGAAATGAACCTTCTCCGCCTGTAATTCCCTGAACTACAAGCCGTGTTTTTTTATCAACTAGAATACTCATTTTTACTAAGTCCTATGTTTCTTTTAGTGAAAATCTTGACTTCAAAGATAAACAATTTGAAGTTTAATTTTTATAAGTTTAAGAAATTAATTTAATGGAGAGTTATAAAACAATTATTTTTAATTAAATCTAAAATCGTGTGATTTGAATTAAATTTATAAATCGAACTAACCGAATTACTTAGTGATTTAGATGCTTGGAAGGACAAATATTTCTATTTATTTTTATCGCATTATTTTTATGAATATTATTACATCTTTACATATAGCACTTCTTAATGCCAAGATATCAGCCGATATCTCTTTTCGCAACTAGATGTATTCAAACAATTTTAATTATTTATAATTATAAATATGGATACATCGACCGGAATCAAGAAAATAAAAAAAGTAATAGTAGGTGGTGCCCGTGACCCTCACGATAGCGGTATTTTCCACAAACTATCGTTAATTGCGTTTCTAGCTTGGGTCGGGCTTGGTTCAGATGGTTTATCTTCTTCATGTTACGGACCAGCCGAAGCATTTAAGGCGCTACAAGGACATCCTTATTTGGGTATTTTTGTTGCATTAGGTACAGGTATTACTATCTTTATTATAGCTGCAAGTTATTCACATATTATAGAATTATTCCCTTCCGGAGGAGGAGGATATTTAGTTGCCAGTAAATTGCTTTCACCAAAACTAGGATTGATTTCCGGTTGTGCGCTACTAATCGATTACGTTTTAACTATTACAATTTCTATTGCAAGCGGTGCAGACGCTATATTTAGTTTCCTCCCACACAGCTGGCTTAATTATCGATTAGAGTTTGCCGTTTTTGGAGTCTTAATTTTGCTAATCCTTAATCTAAGAGGAATTAAGGAAGCTGTTATTCCGTTAGTGCCGGTTTTTTTGCTTTTTGTTTTTACTCATCTCTTTGCAATATTATATGCTATTATTACCCATGCAATAAAATTCCACGAAGTATATAGCGCCACAAGTACCGAACTTACCAAATCATTTAATACGCTGGGTACATTTGGCGTACTATTTTTAATAATGAGAGCTTACAGTATGGGAGCCGGTACATTTACCGGTATAGAAGCAGTCAGCAACGGCCTTCCGATCTTGAGAGAACCAAGAGTGGCAACTGCAAAAAAAACTATGCGTTATATGGCTTTTTCTCTTTCGATTACAGTGATAGGATTAATGATTGCTTATCTTCTTTTTAAAGTACAAGATCAGCCGGGTAAAACATTAAACGCTATCTTGTTCCAGAATATGGTTGCCTCCTGGGGGCATCAAACAGGGTTTTTGTTTGTATTAATCACTCTACTCTCGGAGGCTATCCTTTTATTCATCGCTGCACAAACAGGATTTTTAGACGGCCCAAGAGTTCTTGCAAATATGGCTATTGATAGATGGTTCCCAACAAGATTTGCAATGCTAAGTGATAGGCTTGTTACACAGAACGGAATACTTTTAATGGGCATCGCTTCATTAGTTATGATGCTGTTGTCTAAAGGTTCTGTTGATTTTTTAATTGTTCTTTACAGTATTAATGTATTTATTACTTTCAGCCTTTCTCAATTGGGAATGGTAAAACATTGGTGGCAGGAAAGAAAGAGCGAGAAAAAATGGTTTAGAAAACTTTCTATCAATGGCATCGGCTTAGTCCTTACCTTATTTATTCTTATTTCAGTACTCCTTATAAAGTTTGAAGAAGGAGGATGGATTACAATTGTTATAACAACAGGTTTAGTGGTTTTAACTTTATACATAAAAAGACATTATACCAAAACTTTTGATATGCTGAGAAGATTGGATACCATTGTTGATTCAGTTGAAGCTTCAATATATAATATACATGATGAAAGCGAAGAACAACAAAAGACTAAACCAGTATTTGATCCGAAAGGGAAAACAGCTGTGATTTTGGTAAACGGTTTTAACGGATTAGGTCTGCATACTTTGTTAAGTGTATTTCGCCTTTTTGGAGGTACTTATAAAAATTATGTGTTTGTCCAGGTGGGTTCTGTGGATGCCGGGAATTTTAAAGGTGCGGCAGAAATTGAAAATCTCGGCAGTTATATAAAATCTGAAGCAGAGAGATACGTTAATTATATGGATGAGCACGGGTATTATGCAGAAGCTTTTACTTCTGTTGGTACTGATGTAGTAGAACAAATAAACAGTTTAGTGCCCAGTATTAATTCAAAATATTCTAATGTTGTTTTTTTCGGTGGGCAAATTGTTTTTCCGGAAGAATCTTTTATGACAAGATGGCTGCATAATTATATTGTATTCTCCGTTCAAAAGAAATTTTACCGGCAGGGGATACCGTTTGTAATTTTACCTATTAGAGTATAATATCTGCTGAGAGTTTAGGAGTAAAAATCTCTTTGAGTTAAAGAATTTCCTCTTGTATATAAAAAGCCATCTTTAAAAGATTTAATTCATCAAATTGTTTAGCAAGTAATTGAAGTCCAATAGGCAGACCCTCGGAACTTTTTGCAATTGGTACATTTATTCCCGGGATTCCAGCAAGATTAGCAGAGGTTGTATATATATCACTTAAGTACATTTCAAGAGGATCGCTAGATTTTTCACCAATCTTAAATGCAGTGGTAGGAGATGTGGGCGTTAAAATTATATCAACTTTATTGAATGCGTTATCAAAATCATTCTTTATGAAACGGCGAACTTTTTGAGCTTTACGATAATAAGCATCATAATACCCTGCTGAAAGAACATAAGTGCCGAGCATTATTCTTCTTTTCACTTCATTGCCGAATCCTTCCGAACGGGATGATTTATACATCTCAATCAATGAAGAAACATTTTCAGATCGATAACCGTACCTTGCTCCATCGTATCGGGCTAAGTTTGATGAAGCTTCAGCCGTTGTTAAAATGTAATAAGTTGCTATTGTATATTCAGTATGTGGGAGCTGTATTTCTTCTACTTCAAATCCAACAGATTTTAATTTTAATATAATATTTTCAATTGCTGTTTTAATTTCCTGTGAAAGGCCTTCACCAAAATATTCTTTTGCAATACCGATTTTTAATTTTTTATCTCCTAAAGAAAGATTACCGGAAAGTTCCGGGATAGGACTTGATGATGAAGTCGAATCATTTTCATCATTACCCGACATAACCTCAAGAACAAGTGCCGCATCTTCCACGTTTTTTGAAAAAGGCCCAATACTATCGAAGGATGAAGCGAATGCAGTCAATCCGTATCTGGAGACTCTTCCATAAGTTGGTTTAAGTCCGTAAACACCGCAGAATGCAGCTGGCTGCCTGATAGATCCGCCTGTGTCAGTCCCTAAAGAAACATCACAAAGTTCTGCAGCAACTGCTGCTGCCGACCCGCCGCTTGATCCGCCGGGTACTTTTGCATTATCAACCGGATTTAAAACATTACCAAATGCAGAATTTTCATTTGAAGAACCCATGGCAAATTCATCGCAATTGGTTTTACCGATTATTATTGCATCTTCATCAATCAACTTTTTAACTGCGGTAGCGGTATAAAGCGAGGTAAAATCTTTTAATATTTTTGATGAGCATGTGGTCGGTTTATCTTTTATAGAAAGTACATCCTTAACTGCTATAACCATTCCAGCCAGTTTGCCGTGTTTGCCGGATTTTATTTTACCTTCAACACTACCGGCCTGTTCTTTTACTTCTTTATTAAAAACAAAATTATAAGCGTTTAAATGTTTATTCTTTTCGATTTGATCCAGAAAAAATTCAACATTATCGGTCAAAGATAATTTTCCGTCTTTTATAAGTTTTAATTTTTCGGTATGGTTTTTATAAGGCAGCAATAGTATTCCAAATTATTTTTTATTCAATAAAAACCCGCTGGGTTATTTACAAAGCAGCGGGTGAAAATATAAACTAAAAGCTCTAATTATCAATTAATTTATTTTGAGTCCTCTTTCTTATCTGATGTTCCGGATTTATTAATATCATTTTCATCATCATTTATTGCTTTCTTAAATTCCCGTATGCCTTTACCTAATCCCTGGGCAAGATCAGGAATTTTTTTAGCTCCAAATAGAATTACTATAACAAGCAATATTAATAATATTTTCCCAATACTTAAATCTTCTAACATTTCATTACCTAAAAAATTATAAGTCAGAACTTAGAAATCGATAAAACAACTTAACTAAGATTGTTTATTATCTGATTTCTTTTCAGAGTTATTCGGAACCTTAATATCTTCTTCAACGTCTCGGATAGCTTTTTTAAATTCTCTTATGCCTTTACCTAAGCCTTGTGCAAGATCGGGAATTTTTTTTGAGCCGAATAAAACCAGAACAACCAGAAGAATAATTAAGAGTTCGCCCATTCCCATATTATCAAACATGTTATCACCTATAGGTTAAAATATTTCATTACAAAACTTAATAATAATAATATTGAAAAGTGGTGTTATAATTCAAACCTTTATTTCTTTTGTTTTTCATCAGTTTCCTTATCATCAGTTTTCTTATCGTCAGTTGAATCTTTAACCTCATCCTCAACATCTTTAACTGCATTCTTAAATAATTTTAGACCTTTACCTAATCCTTGTGCAAGATCGGGAATTTTTTTAGCACCGAAAAGGATCAAGATCACAAGAAAAACAAGTATTAATTCGCCCGTTCCAAAGTTGCCAAACATTTTTTCACCCTTTTAATTTAAGAAATTGTTCAAAATCGAATTAAAGATAATGCTTCCATCGGTTTTATTAAGGACCGGATCGGTAGATCTTTCCGGATGGGGCATCATTCCTAATATGTTTCCTTTTTTGTTTATTATACCAGCAATATTTAAAACAGATCCATTCGGATTAAATTCTTCCGAAACTTCTCCATCACCAGAAGAATATTTGAAAACAATCTGGTTATTGTCAATCAAAGATTTCAAAGTTTCTTCATCAGCAAAATAATTACCTTCACCATGGGCAATAGGAACTTTTATTATCTTATCAGTCCCAATATCTTTGGTAAAAATTGTATCCCTATTTTCCGTAGAAAGATACACATCTTTACAGACAAATTGTAGGGATTTATTTTTTAACATAATTCCAGGTAATAACCCGGCTTCCAGAAGAATTTGGAAGCCATTACAAATACCGATTACAAGTCCGCCTTTATTTGCAAATTCGATTATCGAATTCATTATAGGAGAAAATCTAGCGATTGCCCCGCATCGTAAATAATCTCCATAAGAAAATCCGCCAGGGAGAATAATGATATTTGAGCCTTGCAAATCATTTTCTTTATGCCATAGAAAAGTAACATCCGTATGAAGGATTTTTTTTAATGCATAATATGCATCATGATCACAGTTAGAACCGGGGAAAACTACTACTCCGAATTTTGCGGTCATGATACTTTTTCCAGTGAATACTCGTAATCTTCCATTATCGGATTGGATAGGAGTTTAATGCAATAATCTTTCACTTCTTCCTCGGCTGTTTGCTGATCATCAGTATCGACAGTAAATTCTATAAATTTTCCTATTCTTGTATCTTTAATATTTTTTAAGCCCAAATGAGCTGCGCCTTTTTCAACTGCTTTACCCTGAGGGTCAAGAATCGAAGGCCTTCTTTTAATTATTACAGTTACCTTAAACAAATTAATAATCCTAATTTTTTGTTCAGAGAAAAGAGGTTGTTTTCCATCAATTTTTTTTAGAAATGGAATAAAAAATGTTTCGAAAAATACCAAATAGAATTATGAAAACAAATATATAGAAAAGCGCCTTACCGGAGGTGATTATTAAAAGTATTATTGACAATACTACAAAGACGAAATGATATGGCCTAGCTTTAATGCCTTTAAGTGTGAATTTAGGAAGCGTATCATACTTAATTCTACTTACCATTAAAAAAGAGAGAACAATTACCAAAGGAATAATAAAAGAAGCATATGGTTCTTGATATCCGGAACCGATTTGGTAATATGTCAAAACGAAAGATGCAATTGTTATTGCAGAGGACGGAATAGGTAATCCTTTGAAGTAAGATTTATCGAATCCAACCAGCTGAACGTTAAACCTTGCTAATCTGAATCCGCCGGCTATCATAAGTAATGAACTTATTATTACTCCGAATACACCGTAACTAATTAAGTGAGTTTGATAAATTAAAAATGCAGGCGCAGCGCCAAAACTGACAAGATCGGAAAGTGAGTCAAGCTCAACCCCGAGTTCGCTACTGGAATTTGTAAGACGTGCCATTATACCATCTAATCCATCAAACAATGCGGCAATTATTATTAACCATGCTGCGTAATTGTATTGGTCCTGACTGGCATTTATAATGGAAAGAAAACCGCAGAACATGTTCATTGCGGTAAACATGTTTGGTATAACCGATGGAGTTATTCTCAATCTATTCATTCGCTATCAGCATAATCGAAAAGGATTGTTTCGCCAGCCGTTACATGCTCTCCCTTTTTTACTTTAGGCTGCCATTTTTCAGAGACGACGACATCAACTCTGCTGCCAAATTTAATCATACCGAATCTTTCTCCAATTTTTACACTATCACCCGGTTTAATCGTATAAATTATTCTTCTAGCAATAAATCCTGCTACCTGAGTAAAAAAAACTTTACCATTTTTACTTTCAATACCAAATTCGGCCCGTTCATTTTTCTCGGAAGCTTTATCTTCAAAAGCTGCTATGTATTGTCCATGATAATATTTTAAATATTCTAATTTACCTGTAATTGGAATTCTATTTACGTGAACATTAAGCGGCGACATAAAAATAGAAATTTGTTTTGCCTTTCCTCTAATATATTTATCATCCAATACATCTTTTACAAAAAGTACTTTCCCATCTGCCGGCGAAATAACAACATTTTCTTTATCCGGAGTAACCCTATCCGGATCTCTGAAAAAGTAGATTGAAAATAAAAGAAAAACTATAGGAAAGATAATGAGAATATATTTTACAGCATAATTGCTGACAAAGTAGCTGGTAATAATTAAAATAAGCGTAATTATAGCAATAATACTAAGGGTGGAATATCCATATTTAGTAAGCATTTTTTAAGCACTCATCAAATTGAATAACTGGTCTGTATAGTGCCTTATCTCTGCGGAAGTATTAAATTTGAAGGGATCGATTCCGTTATTGTTTTTATTAAATGGAATTACTTTTATGCTTCGAGGAGTAAAATCGTCTACGAGAAATATTTTTTCTTCAAATTTTCCAAAACTGCAAGAAGCTTCAGCCAATAGATAGCCTCTTCTTTCAAAATAGGATTTAAGTACTGCGTTTACTTTTGAACAAATCCTGTTTATAACTTTAATATCCTCATTCGTACATAAATCAAAGGAAATTAAATGACTTTCGGTAATTAAAGTATCTTTCCCTTCGCCAAAATGAATTTCAAAAATGGGCAGATTTAAAATATCATTTTCTTTTTTATTAAAAATTTTCGCAGTCCTTTTATCAATTACATTTACAATTTTTATATAGAAAGGAAAGCGAGTATGTTTAATAAATTTAAGGGTAGTTTTATTATGCAGTTTAACGAATGCAGCCGGCACATGGTATTCTTTTAAATAATCGAAAAAGAAAGAATTTATTGCCGCAAATTTTTCACCTAAGTTTTTTACTTTTACTTTTTTATTTCCGTTTGAACTAAAAAAATCAAGATACTCAACAATTAAGTAATCTTGCTCATCTAAAGGCAATTCTTTTTTTAATAAATCCTCATCGAAATGCAAGTTATGGTAAAGCTTGTTGTTATTCAAAACTTCCTTTTCAAATTTTAGTTAAGAAATTATATAAATTAGGTATAAAAAGTCAATCGAATATATTATATTTGGACGAAAATTAAAAAAAATCATCAAAAAAAGTGTAGAAAAAATTATACAGGAGGATATTAATGAAGGGCGGAATGCAAGGAATGCTGAAACAAGTGCAAAAAATGCAGGAGGAGATGCAGAAAGTTCAGAGCCAGCTAGGAAATTTAACTGTTAGTGAAGAAGCCGGCGGTGGAATGATAAAAGCAACAGCTAACGGCAATAAAGAAATAATTTCCGTTACAATTGACCCCCAAGTCATAAATCCTGAAGAAAGAGAGATTTTGGAAGATTTAGTTGTGGCTGCTGTCAATAAGGCAATACAGTCTGCCAATAAGTTAGCAGAAGAAGAAATGGCAAAAGTTACTAAAGGTATGCTTCCCCCCGGAATGAATATCCCAGGATTTTAAAATTGCAAATAGCCGAACCTTTATTAATTGCTATAGAAGAGCTAAGTAAATTACCGGGGATCGGTAAAAAAACCGCACAAAGATTAGCACTTCATATATTAAAGAGCAATAAAGAATCTGTTGATAATCTTGTGAAATCGATACAGGATCTTAAGACGCGGCTTAGATTCTGTGACAGATGTTTTAATCTTTCCGAAGAAGAATTATGTGACATTTGCAAAAACCCTAAACGTGATAAGTCCATGATTTGTGTTGTTGAAGAAGCGAGTGATGTTATTGCAATAGAAAAAACAAATGAATATTCCGGGCAGTATCATATTTTAGGCGGTGTTCTTTCTCCGTTATCAGGTGTGGGGTCCGATTCTCTTAAAATAAAAGAATTAATGAAGAGATTTGAAACAGAAGAAATAATCGAAGTAATACTGGCGTTGAATCCTGATACCGAGGGAGAAACTACAGCATTATATTTAGCTAAATTAATTAAACCTTTAGGAATAAAAGTATCCAGAATAGCTCGAGGTCTTCCAATAGGCGGTGATTTGGAATTTGCAGATGAAGCAACTATCGGTAGAGCTGTCTTAGGAAGAATTGTATTGTAATGGCAGAATGGTTTGAAGATTGGTTTGATACCGAAGAGTATTTAGATGTTTACCAGCACAGAAATGAACAAGATGCAAAGAAACTTGTCGATTTAATTATACAAAATGTAAATATTCCTGCCGGTGGTAAAGTTTTAGACATGGCATGCGGAACCGGGCGGCACTCAATATTATTTGCTGAAAAGGGTTATTCGGTAAGTGCAGTAGATTTAAGTAAAAATTTACTTAAAGTAGCAAAAGAATCAGCCGATTTTGCTGATGTAAAAATAAATTTTGTGCATTCTGATTTGAGATCATTTTGTGTAAGTTCAAAATTTAATCTAGCTGTAAATCTTTTTACAAGCATCGGTTATTTTGAAGACGAATACGATAATTTTAAAATATTGAAAACTGCATATGATCATCTTTATGACAATGGTTATTTTGTTATAGATTTTTTTAACAGAAGATATATTGAAAATAATTTGATCCCGGAATCGAGAGATGAAATTTTTAATGAGAAGATAATTCAAAAAAGAAGTATTGAAGGTAACAGAGTAGAAAAGCAGATAATAATAAATAAAAATGGAAACGAAAAACATTTTCATGAATCTGTAAGAATGTATTACAAAGAAGAATTATTTAATGCTATAAAATCAGAAGGGTTCCGGATAAGGAAATATTTTGGTGATTCAAGTGGAAAATCTTTTGACTTAGAAACTTCTCCCAGAATTATTATAATAGCTCAGAAATGAAGCTTTTTTTTTTAATTATAATAGCAGTTTTGCTTAACGGTTGTGATTTATTCTCAACAAGAAGTGCAGAACCTCCTTCACAGCCGCGGGCGGATTACCAGCAGCCGGTAACTGCGGATATCTTAATTTCCAATCTAGTCAATTCTTTAAAAGACAAAAATGTAGAAAACTATATTTCCTGTTTAGCTGATTATTCTTTTACACAAAGGGAATTTATTTTTTCGCCGTCAAGCGGGGCATTATCTCAATTCCCGTCGCTTTCGGAAAACTGGGCAATTAAAAATGAGGAGCAATACTTTAATAATATGATATCAAAAGTACCTCAAAGTATTCCGATAACACTTACTCTTTCAAATGAATCATACAGTCCACAAGGAGACAGTCTGGTTTACACAGCTTCTTATACTTTAAATGTTCCTTCCAATGATCCCAGCTTGCCTGAAAACTATGCAGGCGATCTTAGGTTTAATATGATTCGAGATTCACGTGCAGTTTGGAGTATTTATTATTGGCAGGATTCAAAGAACGGAAATCTTCCGAGCTGGAGTGAATTGAAGGGGAGGACGTATTAAGCCAACCATTATTACCTCCGTATTTTTTCTAATATTGATTGCCGGCTGTAAAAATCCATTTGCACCTGCAATAGATACTAATCCGAATAATTCTTCTGCAGCTCTTGCGGACCAAAAAACTATTGACGGAGTTTTCAAAAATTTTCAATATGCTTATACATTTAAAGATACAAGTATTTACGGGAAACTAATCAGTAGTGATTTTATTTTTACTTATCATGATTATGACCAGGGATTTGATGTTTCCTGGGGAAGAGACGATGAAATGAAGACAACTTACGGCCTGTTTCAGAATTCGCAGAACTTATCTCTGATTTGGAATAATATTGTTTTATCCTCAACTGATTCTACTACAGCTAATATTGTTCGCGGATTTAATTTAACAATTACTTTTGATCCTACTGATGTTGTAAGATTGGATGGAAGAGTAAATATGTCTTTAAGAAAAGATCCAGCTTCAGAAAAGTGGCTGATTACCAGATGGATAGACGAGTCGAATTTTTAATTAAAAATATTTCAAGCTATAATTATTTCTATTTAAGAAATTCAAAAATTATTACCATAAGAAAAGAAGAAGTGAGATTATACTGTTTTTGCGTAACTAAATTCAATTAACTAAATTATTCACTCAAATAATAAAAATTAATCTTATACATGATTATATTCTGGATTAAGGAAGCATTTAAACTAATCGGCAGGGCGAAATCATCTTTCTTCTTATCTTTAATTTCAACAAGCATTTCCGTATTGCTCATAACAGCTTCTTTAATATCAATTGAAGTATCAAATCATTTTCAAAACAAGTTAAAACAAAATGTAAGTATTAATGTTTTCTTAAAAGATTCACTATCGAAGACAGCAACCAATCGGCTGCAGGCAAAATTAAAAAACTCATCCTATATTAACACTCTTAAATATATTGACAAAAAAGAAGCTGCTGATACTTTTATTAAAGAAACCGGCGAAGATTTTAGAAAAATTTTGAATTATAATCCATTGCCTGCATCTTTTTTGATCACCTTAAAAGAAGGTTATGTAGATAGAGATTCATTGAATAACATTGTATCGGAGATTTCAAATTTAAAAGGCGTTGATGATGTGGTATTCCAGCAAGCATTTGTTTATAAGTTACTAGCTTTTTTGAATAGAATTAAAAAATATATTTTTATTATTACTGCAGTTTTGTTTTTGATTTCACTTTACATAGTATACAGTACAATTAAATTGATAACAAAATCGAAATATGAAGAAATGGAAACGATGAAATTAGTCGGCGCTAAATTATCGACAATAAAAATGCCGATAGTATTGAATAGTGTCTTTATAGGAATTTCTGCCGGTATAATTTCTTTTGGATTATTTTCTTTGATATTTTATTACTTTGGAAATTTAATAAATCTGCACCAGTTTATAGAATATAAAAACGGCATGTATATCATACTGCTCTTTGGACTTGGGCCGGTAATCGGGATAGTTGTAAGCTTAGTTTCACTTAGGAAAATAAATTTAAGGATTTGAAGTGATAAAATTATTTTCTGATTTTTAATACAAAAAATTAACATTACAAGATTAAATAATTGTTTTAATAAAGTAATAAATATTGATTGATTGGCTGATTTGAAAATAAAAATTATTTTACCGTAGTATTTTTCTTGTTCCTTAATCTGCCAATCAGTATATCCCTCAGATTTTACCCAAATTATAAGGAGAGATCATTTGCGAATACTCAGTGATTCAACATTAAAAAGTCCGCACAATTATTTAGTCGCCGAATCCGAAGGAAGTGTTGATCCGGAGGAATACATTGTGGGGCCCGGAGACAAGATATTTGTTTCTATCAGCGGTATGCAGGATATCTCTTTAAATTTAATGATTAATCAAGAGGGATTTTTATTTATACCGAAAGTAGGCGGAGTAAATCTAAAAAATACTAATTTAATTGAAGCAAAAAATAAAATAATTGCTGCGGTAAATAACTTTTACAAAAATGTTGATGTTTTCGTTTCACTGATTCAGTTTAAAAAAATAAATGTTTCATTAGTCGGTGATGTTATAAAACCTTCCTCTTATATACTCCCGGGAAACGCAAGACTTATCGATTTAATTGTGAATTCAACAGGGCTCAGCAATACCTCTAATTATAGAAATATAAAGATTACTGCCAAAGATGGTGAATTTAAAACTTATGATTTTCTAAGATATTTAAGGTTCGGTGATAAAGAGAATAATCCTTTATTACACGACGGTGATATTGTATTAGTTGATAAAGTCGATAAAACCATTTCAATAAGCGGAGAGATAAAATATCCCGGCAACTATGAGTTTTTAAGCGGGGAAACAGTTGCGGATTTTATTAAGCTTGCCGGAGGATTTTTAAGCAAAGCCAGAACCGATACTATTGAAATTGTAAGATTTCAGGATGACGGTAAAACTCAAAAAAGTCTGTATTATTCTTATAAAGAATTAACGGATAAAAAAATTGAGCTTGAAAATCAGGATATGGTTATAGTTCGTCAGAAGCCGCTTTATTTTATAGATAGATTTGTCCAGGTTACCGGCTGGGTAAAATATCCGGGATATTATAAGATTGTTCAAAACAAAACTACTTTAAAAGAAATAATTGATGAAGCCGGCGGATTTTTAAAGGAGGCTTCTTTAGTAGATGCGACATTAATCAGAAAGCTGGGAACAGTTGAGAAAGATCCGGAATATGAAAGGTTGAAAGAAATGCAGCGGAAGGATATGACGGATGATGAGTACGATTATTTTAAAGCTAAGTCGAGAGAAGTAAAAGGCAAAGTAGTTGTTGATTTTGTCGCATTATTTAAAAACCATGATGAATCTGAAAATGTTATTTTGAAAAACGGGGATGTTATAAATGTACCGCAAGCTAAAGACTATGTAATTATGCTCGGCCAGGTTGTGAATCCCGGAGATATCATTTATCAGAAAGGATTAACAGTAAATGATTATATAAAAATGGCCGGAGGATTTGGCTGGCGCGCTGTAACAGGAGATGTCCGGGTTATCCGTGCAAATTCCGGAGAATGGATAGACGCCGATAAAGTTGATTCGCTGGAGCCGGGTGATGCTATATGGGTTCCGGAAGAACCGCCGGCACCTAGATTCTGGGATGTATTTACAACTTCCTTACAAGTATTAGGTGGGCTCGCATCCATAGTAGCGGCAACTGTTGCAATAATAGTAGCAACGAGGAAATAAATTGACTTATCATGAAATATTAAACATAATTATCTTTAATAGAGTTAAGATAATCAAAGTGACAGCGCTGTCAACTTTAATGATATTCCTAATTTTATATTTCATATATCCAGTTACTTATAGGGCTACGGTTACAGTTTTACCACCGGACAATAATTCACGTATGACAGGATTTGAAAGCTTGTTGGGAGGACAGGGATTTTTCGAATCTTCTAACTGGCGGAAGTAGTAATGCAAATTCTCAGCTATTTATGCAAATATTAAAAAGCCGGACGGCTGCCATTTATGTTGTAAGAAAAAATCATTTAGAAAAATTCTATCATATTGACAATTTATACAAAGCTGCTCAAAAGCTGGATAATAATTTAAATATTGAAGTTTCGAAAGAAAGCATTATCTCACTAAACGTGAATGTTACAACACATTTATTTCCATTCTTTACAGGCCAGGGCGACTCCGTAAGAAAGTTAGCATCATCTCTTTCTAACAGTTATGTTGAAGCATTGGATAAAATTAATCAGGATAAATTAATATCAACTGCTAAGAAGACTCGCGAGTTTATCGGACAGCAGCTGGTTCAAACTAAGGCAAGATTAGATTCGGCTGAAAATGAACTAATGAGTTTTCAGAAGATAAATAAAGCTGTTTCTTTACCTGAACAAGTGAACGCAGCAATAAATGCCGCTGCCAGTATCAGAACAGAAATTATGAAAACCGAAGTTGAGATCGGCTTAATGGAAAATAATCTTAGAGAAGATAATAAGACCTTAATAGGATTAAAAGATAAACTGCAGCAATTAAAAAACCAGTATTCGAAAATGGAGATGGGCAACCAGGATTATCTTGTAACTTTTAAAAATGTTCCGGAACTCGGCAAGCATTTGGCTAATCTACTTAGGGAAGTGAAAATACAAAACGAAGTATACTCTATGCTTCAGCAGCAGTATTATAAAGAGCTTATACAGGAAAATAAGGATATTCCGACAATTCAAGTTTTAGATCCGGCAATTCCTCCGATGAGTGCATCATCTCCAAGAACAATTTTCTCGACTGTAATGGGCGGAATTTTTGTATTTATAGTAATGTGTTTCATTAGCATTCTAAGCGAACGAAAGACTTATCTTTTTAAGAAAAGTAAAACCGAGGAGTAAAAATTGTATAAACCAACAGCGGTAGTAACAGGCGGTGCGGGATTTCTAGGTTCCCATCTTTGTGACAGACTTTTAAAAGAGGGATTCAAAGTAATTTGTGTTGATAACCTTATAACCGGTAATGTAAATAACATAGCACACCTGGCGGGGAATGAAGACTTTTCATTCGTAAAACATGACATTACAAACTATATCTATTTGCCGGGGAGAATTGATTATATACTTCATTTCGCATCACCCGCAAGCCCTATTGATTATTTGAAGTTACCCATACAGACTTTAAAGGTAGGTTCTCTGGGAACACATAAAGTACTCGGCTTAGCCAAAGAAAAAAAAGCATTAGTTCTTTTAGCTTCGACATCAGAGGTATACGGAGATCCGGAAGTTCATCCGCAAACAGAAGATTATTGGGGAAATGTAAATCCAATAGGCCCGCGCGGTGTTTATGATGAAGCAAAAAGATTTGCCGAAGCAATGACAATGGCGTACCACCGTTTCCATGGAGTTGATACAAGGATTGTCAGAATCTTTAATACATACGGACCGCGAATGAGGCTAGACGACGGAAGAGCTTTGCCGGCGTTTGTAGGACAGGCGCTGCGGGGGCAGGATTTAACAGTATTCGGAGACGGCTCACAAACAAGAAGCTTTTGTTATGTGTCCGATTTGGTTGACGGAATTTTTAAATTATTAATGTCCAATGAAACTGATCCTGTTAATATCGGAAATCCCGAAGAGATAACAATTAAACAATTTGCGGAAGAAGTAATTAAACTAACCGGAACCAAAAGTAAAATTATATATGTAGACCTTCCTGAGGATGATCCTAAAGTCCGTCAGCCCAACATAGATAAAGCAAGAAAAATACTTGGCTGGGAACCGAAAGTTAACCGTACCGATGGGCTAAAAATAACTTTAGAGTATTTTAAAAAAGTTATTCATCATGATAACTAGATAGATGTCTAAAAAATTTACTTCGACAATTGCCGGCGCATCAATTTTAATTACGATTGTTGGATTATTAGGTAAAGGATTAGGATTATTCCGCGAAGTTATTTTTGCCAATTCGTTCGGACTAAATGTAAATTATAATCTATATCTTGTCGGCGCTGTACTACCTCTTACTATTAACACTATCGTTTTGTATATAGGCCAAAACTATTTCATACCTAATTACAATAGAATTAAAACAGAATCCCCCGATGATACGTTAAAATTCGTTGACTCTACATTTTGGTTATTTACTTTAAGCGGATTTATCCTAGCACTGTTACTCTTCTTTTTTTCAAAATCATTTATTGCTTTTTACTTAAAAGATATTTCAGCAACAGCACTAATTTCAACTACTAAAATTTTTAGAATATTTCTAATCACTATTCCGATTAATGCTGCGTATTCTATTCTGGCAGCTTATCTTCAATCCGAATTTGAGTTTAAATATCCTGCCTACTCTCAATTGTTTCTAAATATTAGTATCATAATTCTCGTTATATTTCTCTCTGACTCAATCGGCGTTTTGACTATTCCTTTGGGATATGTCCTCGGCAACTTCCTGCAATTAAGTTATTTAATACTTAAAACATATAACAAGGTTAGCTTTAATATTAAAAATTTATTCAGCTGGAAAAAGTTTTCAACTTTTGTAACTGCAACCTTTATCCTTACGGTTTTAATTGAATCAATAAGCCAGCTGTTCCTGTTGGCAGACAGATATTTTTTCCCGTATGTGGATAAAGGCGGAATAGCAGCATTAAACTATGCAATGAATTTATTCATTTTACCGGTTTCTATTATTTCCGTTGCATTATCGACTGCAATATTCCCTTCATTCTCACAATCTTTCAATAATAAAAACTGGGTAGACCTGAAGAATAAATTAAATAATTTTTACAGCATAAATATATTCTTGTTTGTACCAATAAGTTTCGCCCTGATTATTTACGGGGATATTTTAATTAAAATACTTTTTCAGCGCGGGCAGTTTGATACTGCTGCAACTTTAATGACTTTCAACGTACTTAGATTTTATGTTTTAAGTCTTATCTTCTTTTCATCCTATGCAGCAATTAATAAGCTTTTGTATAGCGCTAACCTTATTAAAAGCCTTTTAATGCTTACCATTGCAGGGGTGATATTAAAGATTTTTTTAAATTTTTCTTTAGTAGGGGCATTTAAACAAGGTGGTCTTGCAATAAGTACTTCTGTAAGCTATTTATTTTTCTTCTTAGGCGGCGGATTTTTAATTCATAATAAATTAAAAATAGGTATGAATTATTTTCTAAAGGAATTATTATTCAATCTTTTAAATGGATTTATAAGTTATCTGATAGTAACAATTTTATCCAGCGTTTTATTAGAGAGTGATATGATGTTGAACGGCTTGATTAAACTTATTGCATTTCTTGGGATTTACCTGGTTAATTCAAAAATTAT
>CAVQBN010000016.1:0-44830 GCA_963710735.1 uncultured Bacteroidota bacterium
TTATACTTCCTTTGTGTGCCCTCATAATTTGTTTGGATAAACTTAGTCCTATTCCTGAGCCTTCTTTTCTGGTTGTGAAAAAAGGGATAAAAATCTTGTCATAAAGTTCTTCGGGGATGCCTTTCCCATTATCCCATATTTGAATCAGGATGCTTCCTCTGTTATCTATTTTACTAATTAATTTTATTTCCGGCAAATCAGTTGTTGAAATTGCGTTCATAGAGTTTAATATTAGATTGATAATTACCTGTTCGATTAAATCGCTGTCAGCAGCAACCTCAAGATCGTTTGGTTCAACGGAATAAGAAAAAGTAATTTTTTTATCAGCGAACTGATCAACAAAAAGTTTTTTAATCCTCTCAAATAATTCTGAAACTTTAACACTTTGGAAATTCGGAGTCGGGATTCTGGTAAGATTTCTATAATCATCTACAAAATGAAGCAGTCCTTTACTTCTTCTTAAAATTGTATTAAGTGCTCCTGTTACATCTTCCAAATCTTCAGCATTACAATTATGACTTGTTTTAATTTTATTTTCAGCTTCTTCCAATAATGTGCTTGCGGTAGAGGATAAAGAAATAATCGGTGTTACCGAATTCATAATTTCATGTGTGAGTACGCGAATTAAATTCTGCCATGCCTCCATTTCACGTTCTTCCAATTCGCTCTGAATATTAGTAATCGAAACCAAAATGTAATGATTTTCCCTCAGCTTAAATTCTGCGGCATAAATAGAAAGCTGTGAAAGCTCATTATTATCTGCAATCTTTACTAGAATTTTATCTCCAGCTTTCAAATTGAATAATGATTCGACTAATGAAACGCTGAGGGTTGAAAGTTCCGAGATGTTTTTTATCCCGTGTATTTTTAAGAGTTTTTTTGCAGCAGTATTTATTAAATCCACATCACCGCTGGAAGTAAATGCCATTAAGCCGATTCCTACATGCTGTACAATTGTCTGAAGATACCTTGCATGCTCTTCTTTTTCAGTTCGTGTTTTTTGAAATTCCTCAATAACTCCGGTAAATGCACTGCTCAATTCTTCAAACGCAGAACCTTTAATGTTAAGTTTAAAGTTTTGTGAAAAATCGGAATATTTAATCGAATTAAAAAAACGTGTAATATCGCGGTTAGTCTTTTCAACAAATTTAATTAATGAATAAATTTGAATTATTATAATAATACCTACAATTGTAATTGTAGCATAAAGAGTGGTTTCGGAGATAAGGTAAAATAACAAAAAGACTGTAGCGCACAGCAAAAATGTTCTGCTTATTATGCTGTAACTAAATCTTTTATAGACCATATTTTTCCAGTCTGCGGTAAAGTGAAGCCCTCGTTAAACCCAATTCCTTTGCTGCTTTCGTAAGATTTCCGCCGTGTTTACTAACCGCTTTTATAATTAACATTTTTTCGGCATCTTCAAGATGATAATTATCCAAAGATATGTTTTGGCCCTTATGATCGTCAATGGAAAAATAAAATTCTTCTGGTTTAATTATGTCTTCTTCATTCATTATTACAACACGCTCAATTGTATGCTGCAATTCCCTTATGTTGCCTGGCCAGTGATATTTTTGTAATTTATCTAAAGCGTGCGTATCAATCATCTTAATAGCTTTGTTATACTTTTTACAATACATCTGTATAAAATGATTTACTAGTAATGGAATATCTTCTGTTCTGTTTCTGAGCGGTGGAATTTTTATTTCAACAGTATTTATTCTATAGAGCAAATCCTGCCTAAATCTTTTTTCAGAAGTTAATTCGTCGTAAGGAAGATTAGTCGCGCAAATTAATCTAATATCAATTGATTTTGGTATGCTGGAGCCGAGTCTGGTAACCTGTCTATTTTGAAGAACTGTCAGCAATTTAATTTGGAGATTAGAGGTTAAGTTTCCAATTTCATCAAGAAAAAGTGTACCGCCGGAAGCAACTTCAAATCGTCCGGCACGATCTTCTTTAGCATCTGTAAATGCACCTTTCTTGTATCCGAAAAGTTCACTTTCAAAAAGTGATTCGCTTATCGCGCCCATGTCCACACTTAAAAATATTCCTTTGTTTCTTTCAGATTGACGATGTATAGCTCTTGCCACAAGTTCTTTACCGGTTCCGTTTTCTCCAAGAATTAAAACGTTTGCGTCAGTCTTAGCAATTTTTTGTATTGTTGAAAATACTTTTTTTATTTCTTCGGAGACCCCGATAATATCATGAAACTCTTTATCAATATCCTGACTTAATTGTTTTTGCCTGGATAAAAGATTATCAATTTCTTGTTTTGATTCGCTCAATTTCATTGCCGAAGAAATTGTAGCCAGCAATTTTTCATTTTGCCAGGGCTTAAGTACAAAATCAGTAGCTCCATCCTTAATAGCTTTTACGGCCATTTCAATATTTCCAAATGCGGTAATCAGAATTATAACGGCAGAAGGATCTAACTCTAGAGCTTTTTTCAACCAGACAAATCCCTCAGTTCCGCTGGTTGCATCGCCTGTAAAATTCATATCAAGCAGAATCACATCATAATGATCATCTTTTAAGATGATTGGAATTTGGTCGGGATTTTTTTCCGTGCGTACAATTGCGTAGTGTTGTTTTAATAATAGACGTGCAGAAAAAAGTACATCTTCATCATCATCTACAATTAAAATTTTTCCGGATTTTACATTCATATTAACTATATATTAAATGTGGAAACAAAATACACACATTGTATTGCAAAATTTATTCCTGTTAAACTATTACAATTTCAAATAAAATATTTTTATGATTGTTCATTAACGGACACAACTGTTCGTAATCGGACGATACTAACATCAAATATAATTCTTTCAAAGTCAATTTCTCTGAAGAATATTTTGAATTTTTCAATTTTTCTAAGTTTAAAGATTTGTTAATTATAAACTAATCTTATTAACCTAAGGCATACTTATTGAGAAATTGCAGGTAACATTACTATTCAAATTTGAAAACTAAGGTAACAAAGTGGACAGAAAAATAGAGAAAAAACCGTTATTAAAAAGAAAAAAATTTTGGTACTCGGCCGTTGGCGGAGCTGTATTTCTTCTATTAATTATTTTGATCTTAGCAGACACTGGATCAAAATTAAATGTAGAAAAAGATAAGATTACAATCTCAACTGTTGCCGAAGGAGAATTCCAGGAATTTATTCCTGTTTCCGGAACCGTGCTTCCAAAAACTACATATTATCTGGATGCGATTTTAGGCGGTACTGTTGAGCAGAGATATGTTGAAGAAGGTGCAATGCTGAAAAAAGGAGATAAAATCTTAAAGTTATCTAATCCAAATGTTCAACTTAATGCATTACAAAATGAAGCTGCAACATATCAGCAAATAAATGAAGCTAGGAATACAAGATTACAGATAGAACAAAATAGTATCGCACTGCAGACTCAGCTTGTGGATGCTAATTTTAATTACATCAATTCAAAACAGGTTTTCAATAGAGAAAAAATTATGTGGGAAAAAAAGTTAGTTTCCCAGCAGGAATATGAACAGGTCAGAGATAAATATTTCCATGATGAGGAACAACAAAAATTAACCCGGCAAAATTTTGTTCAGGATTCATTATTAAAACTTTCTCAGATTACTCAAATAGCATCTTCTATTGATCGTCTTCAGAAAAATTTGGAATTGATAAGAGAGAATATTGACAACCTTACGGTAAGAGCACCAATTACCGGGCAGCTTACTTCACTTAATGCTGAAACAGGTCAATCAAAATCTCCTGGCGACCAATTAGGACAAATAGACGCTTTAGATGGTTTTAAAGTTAGGGCTGATATTGATGAATTTTATATTGCAAGAGTTGTTAAAGGACTCCATGCGACTGTTGAGATTGATGGTAAAGATTTTAAGCTGGTTGTGATAAAAGTTTTCCCGGAAGTTAAGAATGGAAAATTTCAAGTCGATATGAATTTTGACGGCAGTGTTCCGGATGGAATCAGAAGAGGGCAAACATTACAGATAAGGCTGCAGCTTAGCGAAAGGACCAAAGCTTTACTATTAGCTCGCGGCGGATTCTATCAAAAGACCGGAGGACAGTGGGTGTTTGTTCTTAACAATTCTGGCACCGAAGCAGTTAAAAGATCCATAAGTCTGGGCAGACAAAACCCGGATTATTTTGAAGTTCTAAGCGGATTGAAACCCGGTGATAAAGTAATTACATCTTCTTATGATAATTTCGGTGACGTCGATAAATTAATAATTAAGTAACCATGTCTTTTGCGCCTTTGCGTCTCAGCGGTATATTTTTCAACGCTAAAACACAGAGCCGCAAAGTAAAATAATATATAATGGAGAATTCAATGATTAAAACAAACAATCTCAAGAAAATTTATACTACCGAAGAAGTAGAAACCACTGCCTTGAACAGTGTAAACATTGAAATAAATGAAAAAGAATTTGTCGCAATTATGGGACCTTCCGGATGCGGTAAATCAACTCTTCTGAATATATTCGGTCTGCTGGATAATCCATCCGAGGGCGAATATCATTTTCTCGATCATGAAGTATCAAAATATACGGAAAGACAAAGAGCAAATTTAAGGAAGGCAAATATCGGTTTTGTATTCCAGAGTTTTAATTTAATTGATGAGTTGACTGTTTATGAAAATGTAGAGCTTCCTCTCCTTTACCTAGGTATTCCGAATTCCGAAAGAGAAAAGATGGTTACCAATGTATTAGAACGAATGCAGATAATGCACCGCAAAGACCACTTTCCGCAGCAGCTTTCGGGCGGACAGCAGCAGCGTGTCGCAGTCTCGCGAGCAGTTGTTGCGAAGCCTAAATTAATTCTCGCGGATGAACCGACCGGAAATCTCGATTCTGCAAACGGTGAAGAAGTTATGAACATCTTAACTCAGTTAAATGAAGAGGGAACAACCATCATAATGGTTACTCACTCTCCGCATGATTCTGAATTTGCACATCGTATTATTCATTTGTTTGACGGGCATGTGGTTACAGAAAATTATAAAGAAAAATTTCATGTTTGAAATGAAGAAAGGAAAAGGGAGAATGGAAAAAGAAGGAAGTGAAACCGGAAAAAGAATTAGAAATTTTGAAGATCTGGACATTTGGAAAGAAAGTATGAGGGTAACAGTTGAACTTTACGGCCTCTTAAAAAACTTAAAAGATTACGGACTAAAAGATCAAATACAGAGATCGGCAGTTTCAATACCCTCAAATATAGCAGAAGGATTTGAGCGGCAAACTAATAAAGAATTTATTCAGTATTTATTTATTGCTAAAGGCTCAGCGGGAGAATTGAGGACACAAATTTATCTATTAATTAAACTAAAAATTATTGATGAATTAAAAGCACAAGAATTAATAGATCAAGTTAGAAAAATATCATCAATGATTTACAAACTAATACAAGTTAGAAAATCCGATTTTTAATTTTTCCTTTTTCCATGATCCCTGATCCTTGTTCCTATTATACAATTAATTGCAATTGAGGAAGCCATGATTAAGTTAAACAACATAGAAAAATATTACAGCAATAAAATTATAAAGACTTATGTGCTCAGGAATGTCAATCTAGAGATAGCTGAAGGTGAATTTGTTTCTATTATGGGACCTTCCGGTTCCGGTAAAACGACTATGCTTAATATAATCGGTATGCTCGATTCTCCATCTGACGGCGAATATTATTTTTATGATGAACCTGTTCATAAGATGAGCGAGAAAAAACTTTCTGAACTTCATAAAATGCATATCGGTTTTGTATTTCAGCAGTACCATTTAATTGATGAACTCACTGTTTATGAAAACCTAGAAACTCCTTTGCTTTATCAAAAAGTAAAAACTAATGAAAGGAAAGGCAGAGTTGCCGAAACATTGGACAGATTTAATATCGTGGCGAAAAAAGATCTTTTCCCGAATCAATTGTCCGGCGGACAGCAGCAGCTTGTTGCGATTGCCCGAGCAATTATAGCCGAGCCGAAATTAATTCTTGCCGATGAACCAACCGGTAATCTTCATTCGGACCAGGGAAAAGAAATTATGGAAATTTTAAAAAAGCTGAATGAGCAGGGAACAACTATAATTCAGGTTACACATTCTGAAGTTAATGCAGCTTACGGGCATAGAATTATAAAGCTTAAAGACGGATGGATTGAAAAATAGACATATCAATTAGTTATAAGCATTTAGTTTTAATCTGAACGCTGACTGCTGATAGCTAATCCATTAGGAGAAAATTATGTTAAAAAATTATCTTTCTATTGCAATAAGAAATTTAAGGAAGTACAAAGCATTTTCTTTTATTAATATTGTTGGCCTTGCCGTTGGAATTGCCTGCTGCATTGCAATACTGCTTTATGTTAAGAATGAATTGAGTTACGATAAATTCAACAAGAATGCAGATCAAATTTACCGTGTTTATGTTTCAGGTAGATTAGACAATAACGAATTCAATTTGGCTACCAGTCCTTCTCCTATGGGTGAATGGCTTTTGCACGATTTTCCTGAAGTGGTCTCCTTTACAAGAATAAGAAATTTCGGTTTCCCTGTTATGCGTTATAAAGATAAAGCTTTTAGTGAAGAGAGATTTTATTGGGTCGATTCAACTTTCTTTAATGTTTTTACAGTTCACTTTTTGAAAGGAAATCCGAAAACTGCTTTAACTCAGCCTAATACAGTAGTTATAACTGAATCTATTGCAAAGAAATATTTTGGAAATGAAAACCCTATGGGAAAAATTCTTAGTGCTGATAGAAGAAGGGATTATATTGTTACTGGCGTCGTAAAAAGCTTTCCCAAGAATTCCCATTTCCATTTCGATTTTCTTGGATCGCTAACATCGTATGCCGATAGCTGGAGTTCCCAATGGCTGAGCAATAACTATTATACATATGTTGTTTTACGTAAAGGTACTGATCCCGAACAATTTCAGCAAAAATTAAATACGCAGGTTCTAAAATACATCGGCCCTCAGATTCAATTAGCTACAGGAGTTACATTAGAACAATTAAAAAAGAAGGGCGACAACTACGGTTATTTTATACAGCCTCTTACATCAATTCATCTATACTCTCATTTAGATTATGAAATTGAACCAAATGGAGATATAAGCTACATATATATCTTTTCGGCAATTGCACTGGCCATACTTCTTATTGCATGCATAAATTTTGTTAACCTTTCAACGGCAAGATCGGAAAGAAGAGCCAAAGAAGTAGGTATAAGAAAAACACTTGGTTCAAGCAAAATTCAGCTTGTAAGGCAATTTATTGCTGAAGCTATTTTAATGAGTACATTAGCTGTATTTCTTGCAGTTGTGTTGGTTGAAATTCTTCTTCCGCTTTTTAATGATATTTCCGGGAAGGAAATAACTCTGGGGTTATTCGAAAACCTAACTACTATCCCTTTGTTAATATTTCTAGCAGTTTTAGTGGGAGTTCTGGCCGGAAGTTATCCTGCTTTTTATCTTTCATCCTTCCAGCCTGTTAAGGTCTTAAAAAGAGAATCGAAAGTCAGAGGGAAGAAATCTTTTCTTAGAAGCGGTTTAGTAATTTTTCAATTCTCAGTTTCAATTGTGCTTTTTATAGGAACTTTTATTGTTTATAATCAAATGAAGTATATACAAACAAAAAACTTAGGTTTTGATAAAGAGCAGGTTGTCATTATAAACAAAACAGATGATATCGGAAGTCAGATAGAATCATTCAAAAAAGAATTAATTAGTAATCCAAAAGTAATTAGTGTGAGCAATTCAACAGGAATTCCTGGCGATCAGCATGGTGATAGTGTTTTCAGAATTAATGGCTCGCCAAACGATCAGTTGCAGGACTTACAAATTTTGCAGTGTGATTATGAATTTGTAAATACTTATAAAATTCAAATGAAGGAAGGAAGATTTTTTTCAAAGGAACATCCTTCGGATACTACAGCAGTTGTTGTTAACCAGGCTGTAGAAAAAATTTTCGGGGTGAAAAATCTTGTCGGACAGTATTTAGTACAGCCCGGAAATACGCTTTCAACTTCACGAAAATATAAAGTAATCGGAGTTGTAAAAGATTTTAATTTCGAATCCCTTCATCAGACAATTCGTCCTCTTGTAATGGGTTTATTCAATAGCACAGGCTTCGGGAAATTTATCGCAGTTAGAATAGCTCCCGGAAATTATCAAAGTACAATTTCTTCCCTGGAAAATACATGGAAAAAATACGCTGGCAACGAAGCCTTTGAATATAATTTCCTGGATCAGGATTTATCTCATTTATATGTAGCCGAACAAAGAACAAGTAAGATAGCAACTACTTTTTCTATCCTTGCAATATTGATTGCTTGCCTTGGCCTGCTTGGCTTAGCGGCATTTGTAACCGAGCAAAGGACAAAAGAAATCGGAATTAGAAAAGTATTAGGCGCATCAATCCTGGAAATAATTTTACTTCTTTCCAAAGAATTTGTCAAATGGGTACTTATAGCAAATATTATTGCCTGGCCGCTTGCCTATTATGTGATGAACAATTGGTTAAGCAATTTTGCTTACAGAATAAATATTGGTTTATGGACATTTCTGATTTCCGGTTTAATTGCATTGTTAATTGCACTTGCAACAGTTAGTTCTCATGCAATAAGAGCTGCAACTGCAAATCCAATAAAATCTTTGAGGTATGAATAAATCTAGGTCAGCACTCAGCCATCAGCTTTGGCTGAATGCAGACTTCTGATAGCTTATAGATTAAAAGGAGAAAAATTATGTTAAAAAATTATTTGAAAATTGCTCTTAAGAAATTTACTTAAATACAAAGCCTATTCCTTAATAAACATACTCGGCCTTGCAATAGGTATTACTTCATGTATCATGATTATGCTTTATGTAAGTGAAGAACTAAGCTATGATAAATTCAACAAAAATTATGAGCAGATTTACCGGGTGCAGGCAGATGCAAAGATTGAAGGAAGAGATTTAAATATGGCTCTTTCTCCGCCTCCTCTTGGTGCTACTCTAGTTCGCGAATTTCCGGACGTCCTCCAGTATACCAGAATAATGCCGACAGCAAACATGTTAATTCGTTACAAGAACAATGTTTTTAATGAAACTAGATTCTATTGGGCAGATTCAACTTTGTTTGATGTTTTTACAATGCCGTTCATCGAAGGTAATCCGAAAACTGCACTAAGCCAGCCTCATACTGTTGTACTTACTGAATCGTTAGCAAAAAAATATTTTGGCAATGAAGATCCGATAGACAAAATAATGAATTTTGAAGACGGCACTCCTTATACGGTAAGAGGAGTAATAAAAGATTGTCCTCCGAATTCGCATTTCCAATATGATATGTTTGCATCAATGTCTAGTGCTTCTTTCGGCAGCAGTCCGTTTTGGTTCAATAATAGTTTTTATACATATATCGTTTTAAGAAAAGGAGCTTCCATTCAAAAGCTTGAAGCGAAATTTCCTGACCTGATTAAAAAATATGCCGGGCCTCAGCTGTTACAGGCTTTGGGTATGCACTATAATGAGTGGAAGAAAAAAGGTAATTCGTATAAATTTTATCTAGTACCTATTACATCAATCCATCTTTATTCTCACCTTGATCATGAATTAGAACCTAACGGCGATATTAAGTATATCTACATTTTTTCTATTATAGCGCTTTTTGTGCTTCTAATAGCTTGTATAAATTTTATGAATCTTTCTACAGCCCGATCATCTACGCGATCAAAAGAAGTTGGAATAAGGAAGGTGTTAGGCTCAAACAAAACTCAGCTTGTTAAACAATTTCTAGCGGAATCATTTTTACTGACATTAATTTCAGTTTTTGTCTCTATTACATTAGTAGAATTACTGCTTCCAGCCTTTAGTCATTTAGCTGGAAAGGAGCTTAGTACAAATTATTTAAATAATTGGTTAATAATACCTGCAATAATTTTAATTGTAATTATAGTGGGATTAGTTGCCGGAAGCTATCCTTCATTTTTCCTTTCTTCGTTTCAGCCGGTTAAAGTATTAAAAGGGAAAGCTACTGGAAACAAAGGAAATCTGCTCAGAAGCGGTCTTGTAGTTTTTCAATTTACTATTTCGATTATTCTTTTTATCGGTACATTTATAGTCTACAGTCAGCTCACCTATATTCAAACTGCAAAGCTGGGATTTGATAAAGACCATATACTTGTAATTCAGCGTGCCTGGGCGCTTGAAAATCATGCCCAAGCATTTAAAGAAGAATTAATGAAAAACCCGGGAATATCCAATGTATCTAACTCTAATGATGTTCCCGGTAAACCTTTTAGCGGGACTCTTTTCAAAGCCGATAATGTACCCGGTGCACAAAATTATCTTATGTCGTTTATGTCAACAGATTATAATTTTATAAAGACAATGGGAATCCAGCTTGTAAGCGGAAGATATTTTTCTAAACAATTTCCTTCGGATACACTTTCAGTTGTTTTGAATGAGAGCGCAGTAAAATTATTCGGATTAAATGATCCTGTAGGTAAAAGAATTTTTATGGTGGGAAGAACCATACCATTTAATGTAATTGGTGTATTAAAAGATTTTCATTATGAATCACTCCATCAAAAGATACAGCCGTTGGTAATAACCTTAGGTTTGGGCCAGACATCGTATCTTCCAATTAGATTGAAAACTACAAATGTCAGCAGCGTTCTCTCATACATTAAAAGTGAATGGAAAAAATTTGTTCCCGGCAAACCGTTTGAGTATTATTTTATTGATCAAGATTTAAGTCGATTATACATGTCTGAACAAAAAACCGGAGAACTGTTCACTGCGTTTTCAGTTTTGGCCATATTCATTGCGTGTCTTGGGTTATTCGGCTTGGCCGCATTTACTGCCGAGAGAAGAACAAAAGAGATCGGGATAAGAAAAGCATTAGGTTCATCAGTTTCAGGAATTGTTTTTCTTCTTTCAAAGGAATTTACAAAATGGGTTTTGATAGCAAATATAATCGCCTGGCCTGTTGCATATTATTTTATGAATAACTGGCTGAAAGATTTTGCGTACAGGATAAATATGAATTTTTGGATTTTTATTATATCCGGAGTTCTTGCATTATTAATTGCTTTATTAACAGTAAGCATACATGCGGTTAGAGCTGCAAGAGCTAATCCAATTAAAACTTTAAGGTATGAATAAGTTTAGCTTTCAGCAGTCAGCACTTAAATATTTATGCTGGCTGCCAAAAGCTATTTGCTATATTATAAAGAGTGAAGTTATGTTAAAAAATTATTTTAAGATTGGAATAAGAAATTTCTTTAAAAATAAGGGATATTCATTTATAAATATTTTAGGTTTATCTATTGGTATGGCTTGCACCATACTGATACTTTTATGGGTCCAATATCAATTAAGCTACGACCGGTTTTATCCGAATGCGGACAGACTTTACAGGGTAACGGATTCCGAGAAATATGCAAGCGGGGAAGAAACTCTTTTTAGTATGAATCCGCCCTCGCTTGCTCCATATCTAGTGAGTGAATATCCTGATATAATTAATTCTGCAAGATTAAGAAATGTTAAGAACCTGGTTATACAATACGGTACTAAACGATTCGATGAAAATAATGTAATGTTTGTCGATCCTTCCTTTTTAAAAATGTTTTCTCTATCATTTGTAAGCGGAAACAGCAGTAAGGCATTGTCCGGAGTGTCCTCATTAGTTCTAACAGAAAAAACGGCTCAAAAATATTTCGGAAATATTAATCCGGTTGGAAAAACTTTAAGTGTAAATAATCAATATGATTTTATTGTAACCGGTGTAATTAAAAATATTCCGTCTAACTCGCATTTAAAAATAGATTTCCTTCTCCCATTTAAAGCAATAAAGAATTTTGGCTACACACTGGAAGGATGGAATAGTTTTGCCCATACCACCTATGTCTTGCTTACAAAGGGTGCAGACTACCATCAAGTTTCAAAAAAAATTAAAAATACTATTATACAAAACGACAAAAACGATCCCATTACAATTGCATTGCAGCCTGTACCCGATATTCATCTTTATTCATCCAATATATGGGGAATTGGCGGTACCGGAGACATAACACAGGTTTATGCATTTTCAATTATTGCTTTTTTAATTTTACTGCTTGCATGTATCAATTTTATGAATCTCTCCACAGCAAGGGCAGGCAAACGGGCTAAAGAAATCGGAATTAGAAAAGTAATAGGTGCCGAAAGAAAAGAGATTATCTTTCAATTTTTTCTTGAATCGATTATATATTCTTTTATTTCTCTTGTAATTTCAATAATTCTAATTTTTGATTTGCTGCCCTTAGTTAATTCATTATCCGGGAGCGAACTTACTTTTAAATTTCAAAATGATGTGAAGATTTTACTGCTTGTTTTAGGAGTAGCATTATTCACAGGAATTGTTTCCGGAATTTATCCGGCATTGTTCTTATCCGCATTCAAACCGGCAAAAGTGCTCAAGGGACGATTTAGCCTTGGATTAAGCAACAAAAATTTCCGTAAAGTTCTTGTCACTTTCCAATTTGTTTTAACAATAATTTTAATTACAGGTACTATTGTTACTAACCGGCAATTGCACTTTCTTGAAAACAAAAATTTAGGATATAATAAAGAGCATGTATTATGCATTAAGCTTCAAGGGGATTTAAACCAAAAAATGAATGTAATTGAAAATGAATTACGAAAAGACCGGCAGGTAATCAATGTATCAGGTGTTTCTTATCCTCCTGCCGGTATATTAAGTTCTACCGATGTCAGTGATTGGGAAGGGCGTAATACTAACTCAAAATTTCTAATTTACAGACTCTCTGCCGATTATGATTTTGCAAAAACAATGCAAATTAAAATGACGAAAGGAAGATATTTTTCTCTGAAATCGGATACTGCGGACGGTTGCATTATCAATCAAGCCGCCGTCAAGGCTATGGACATGAAGTTGCCCGTTGGGAAAAGAGTTCTCGGCTTAAAAATAATAGGCGTTATAAAAGATTTTAATTTTTCTTCTCTTCATTCTAAAATAGAACCTTTAATAATTTATTTTGATCCGACTGAGATAAAACATTTATTAGTAAAGATTAAACCCGGTGATTTAAGTAAAACAATTAATTCATTAGAGGTGACATGGAATAAAGTTGCACCGGATTTTCCGTTTGAGTATAGTTTTCTTAACGACCAGATTGACAAATTGTATAGTGCGGATCAAAATGTTGGTAAATTAATTAATGTATTTAGTATTCTCGCTTTATTAATTGCATGCTTAGGAATGTTCGGGCTTGCTTCATTCACTGCAGAACAGCGAACCAAGGAAGTCGGTATTCGAAAAGTGCTTGGAGCAAAGGTTTCGGGTATTATTATTTTATTGGCTAAAGAATTTACCAAATATGTTTTACTTGCAAACTTATTTGCGTGGCCTGTTGCATATTTTATATTAAATAAATGGTTACAGGATTTTGCTTATAGAATAGATATAAGATTGTGGATTCTGATACTTGCAGGAGGAATTGCCTTTTTAACAGCATTAATTACGGTAAGTTTCCAAGCGATTAAAGCCGCAACTGCAAACCCGGTTAAATCTTTAAGATATGAATAAACTCTGTGCGTAGAACGCTTAGTACAAAGCAAAAAATGAAAGAAAACCATGTTAAAAAATTATTTTAAGATTGCTCTTCGAAGTTTGTTAAAGTATAAGACTTATTCTTATATAAATATAATTGGACTGTCTTTCGGAATAGCAAGCTGCCTGGTTATTTTCCTTTATGTACAAAATGAATTGGGTTATGATAAGTACAACAAGAATTACAAAAATATTTATCGTGTTACTAGTAGTAAATATGCAATGACACCTGTACCATTGGCTTCTGCTTTAAGTAATGAATTTCCGGAGATTGTAAATACTACAAGAATTCTTAAGACAGACAAAGTATTAATAGGCAGCAGAAATAAAAACTTTTATGAGGATAAAGTATTTTTAGCAGATCCTTCCATGCTGAAAATATTCACTTTCCCAATGATACAGGGTAATCCAAATAACGCTTTAACAGAACCATTGACTGTTCTTTTAACACAACAAACTGCGCATAAATATTTTGGGAATGAAGAAGCGGTAGGAAAAATAATAAGATTCGATAATAAGTATAATCTTAAGATTGCCGGTGTTTTGAAAAACGTTCCGTCAGACTCACATTTTCATTTCGACTTTTTAATATCTATGGCAAGTGCCTCAGATTTTTATGGAACTGACTTTTTTACAAACAAATTAAATACATCAGTATATACATATCTGTCATTAAAAAATAAACAATCATCTGAATTGATTGAGAGTAGATCAACAGCTTTTCTTAAAAAATATTATGATAACGGATTATATGATGCATTTAAACCAACTTTAAAACTCCAGCCGCTTTCTACTATCCATCTTTATTCAGACATTGGTGGTGAGATAGAGCCTAACGGAGATATAAAATATGTTTATATATTCTCTGCAATTGCAGTTTTAGTACTTTTAATGGCGTGTATAAATTATATGAATATACTTACAGCGCGTTATTCTAATCGCATTAAAGAAGTCGGAGTTAGAAAAGTATTAGGTGCAGACAAGCTAAATTTATTTAAACAATTTTTTGTTGAATCATGTCTTATTGCTTTAATATCTTTGATATTAGCAATTGCAATAACCGAATTATTTTTACCCAAAGTTAATTCAATTCTAAATATAGAATTATCATTAAATCTCTTTAGAAATTTCGGATTATTAAGTCTTGTAATCATTTCTATATCAATTATAGGTATAATTGCGGGGAGCTATCCGGCTTTTGTATTATCTTCTTTTAATCCTGCTAAAATTTTTAGAGTTACACCGTATGATCAGTTCTCAAGCAAATTTATAATAAAAATTCTTGTTGTTTTTCAATTCCTCATTTCAACTGGAATAATTATTTCGTCCGTGGTTATAACTAAACAATTAAATTTTATCCAAAATAAAAAATTAGGATTGGATAAGGAAAATATTGTAATACTTCCGTTAAGAGAAGACTACACCCGAAAGCATTACAAGGTACTTAAAAATACAATTCTTAAGAATGTTGATATTTCTTCTGTTACTGCTTCATCTGTTTTACCCGGAGATGTTAAAGGATTTACTTCCGTAAAATGGAATGGCAGCAGTTACAACAAGACAATGGATTTTATATTATGCGATTATGATTTTATCAAGTCCTTTAAAATTAAATTACTTGAAGGAAGAGATTTTTCTCAAAAATATGGAACAGACACAAAGAAAGCATATCTACTTAATCAATCTGCTGTAGAAGAAATCGGTTGGAAAAATCCCATTGGACAAAGTTTTATTTCGGCTTCTCTTGGGGAAGGGAAGGTAATTGGTGTAGTAAAGGATTTTAATTATAAAAGTCTTCAGCATGCTATTAAACCTTTGTTTATTGCAATTGCACCGGATCAATTGAATTACATTATTATTAGAATTAAAGCAAACAAAATTGTTCCAGGATTAGATTATATAAAAAGTTCATGGAAGAAAATATTTCCTCAAAGTCCATACGAATATTCATTCTTTGATAAACATCTTGATTTGCTTTATAAATCTGATAATAAGCTTTCTTCATTATTTGATATATTTTCAGCATTAGCAATTGTAATTGCATCTCTCGGGCTATATGGATTAGCTTCTATCAGCACAATAAAAAAGACAAAGGAAATAGGAATACGTAAAATACTTGGAGCTTCTAATTAGCTCAATTGTCTCGATCATATTTAAAGAATTTATTCTTCTTGTTTTATTAGCAAACGTTTTAGCATGGCCGATTGTTTGGTTTGGTATGAATAAATGGCTTCAAGCTTTTGCATATAAATTTCAATTAAATATTTGGCCGTTTTTGATAGTCACATTTTGTTTAGTTGTCGCTTCATTAATAATTATTTCTTTAAGAGCAATAAAGGCTGCAACAGCAAATCCGGTAAAAAGTTTAAGATATGAGTAATCAATTCTAAATGGAAGGGCCTTCTTTTGGAAATGTTTAGGGATATGATTTGAAAAATAATGAGAAAAGCTGTAAGCCAAATGCTTTATTGCGGAATGCTGATAGCTGAATGCTAAACTAACATGGAGTGAAGTTATGTTAAAAAATTACTTTAAGATTGCTTTCAGAAATATCTTTAAGAATAAAGTATACTCGTTTATAAATATATTCGGACTTGCAATAGGTTTAGCCGGATTTATTCTAATATCGATATTGATTAAGAATGAGCTGAGTTACGATTCTTTCAATAAAAATGCGGATAGAATTTATAGAGTTGTAGAAATTCAAAACCAGGAAAATATTGGTAAGCTGAAGATTGCTGTAACTATGGGCCCATTAGCTCCGGCATTAAAAGAATATTTCCCGGATGTAGAATATTCGGCAAGAATAGTACCTTCTCCTCCGTTGTTTTGTAAAAGCGGAGACAAAGGTTTTTATGAAGAAAATATTTCATTTGCCGATCCGTCTATTTTTAACATATTGACGATTCCTTTTATCGAAGGTAATCCGGAGACAGCATTGGCATCGCCCTTTTCTATTGTGCTTACGCAAAGCATAGCTAACAAATATTTTGGTGAGCAGGACCCCCTGGGCAAAACCATTAGAATAAACAGCATATTCGGCGCGGCGGACTATAAAGTAACAGGATTAATAAAAGACTATCCTGAAAACTCCCATATATATTTTAATATGCTCGGCTCATACAGCACAATGGAACATTATGTAAGCTGGTTAAAAAAATGGGATACGAATACATTAGCGACTTACGTCCTTTTAAGAAAAGGCACTTCAGCCACAAAGATTGACAAACAATTTCCGGCTTTTATAAATCATTTTATACCTCCGGATACTAAAACCGGTGAGAAAAGTGATCTGCAAATGTATTTGCAGTCGCTTAAAGATATTCATCTTTATTCAAGCGATATTGTTTATCAAACATACAATCACAACCAGGGAAGCATAAGCACTGTTTATATATTTTCTGCGATTGCTCTGTTTATACTCTTAATTGCCTGCATAAACTTTATGAACTTAGCGACAGCACGTTCCGCAAAAAGAATTAAAGAAATCGGAATGAGAAAAGTATTGGGCTCAACAAGGAAAAGTCTGGTTTACCAATTTATAGGCGAGGCGATTTTAATTTCATTAATTGCATTACTTATATCGCTTCTTATTGCAGAACTAACGATGCCATACTTTAAAAATATATTCGGCGGAAAAATAATTTTTTCTTACGAGGACAGCATCGTTTTTATGATGCAATTAGTGGGAATAACACTTGCCGTAGGAATAATTTCCGGCAGTTATCCTGCATTATTCCTTTCTAAGTTTGAGCCTGCCGAATCTTTGAAGGGCACCATGTCCGGTAAATTGAAAGGTTCATTGTTAAGAAAAGTTCTGGTGGTTCTGCAATTTTCAATAGCAATTTCTTTAATAATTTGTACCGGTGTAGTCAGCAATCAAATGAGTTATATAAAGAATAAAAACCTGGGATTTAATAAGGAACATGTTTTGTATTTGCCCATTAGAAGCAAAGATACAAGAGATAAAATTAATTTATTAAAGAGTGAACTATCTAAAAACACCAACATAGTAAATGTTTCGGCATCATCCGGACTTTTCGGTGCGAGCGGTTCTGAAGGAACTGAAACTGTTGCAGGCACTAATAACCAGTTGAGAATGATGATGCGACGAAGTTTTGTAGGCTTCGATTATATTAAAACTATGCAGATGAAAATTGTTGAGGGAAGAGACTTTTCACTTGACCATCCAATGGACTCAACTTCATCTGTAATAATAAATGAAACCGCTGCAAAAAAATTCGGATGGAAAAATCCCCTAGGCAAACAGTTTGAAGGCAACCCGGTTAAAACAGTAATCGGAGTGGTTAAGGACTTTAACTTTTTCAGCCTTCATTCCAAAATCGGTCCGTTAATAATGTCAATACAACCGGACGAATTTAATTATTTAGTAATGAGAATTAAACCGGATGATATTTCTGCGACAGTAAATTATGTTGAGAAGACATGGAAAGAAATTGTGCCTGGCAGGCCGTTTGATTATTCTTTTCTTGATCAGCACTTTGATGATATTTATAAAAGTGATCAGAGAACAGGCGACATGTTCGGCTTCTTTTCTTTCCTTGCGATATTTATAGCATGTCTCGGCTTGTTCGGTTTAGCCGCATACACTGCCGAACAAAGGACAAAGGAAATCGGCGTAAGAAAAGTACTCGGCTCATCGGTAAGCGGAATTGTATTACTGCTCTCAAAAGATTTTTTGAAACTTGTTCTGATAGCTGGAATTATTGCCGTCCCGGTTTCATATTATGCAATGAATAGCTGGCTTCAAGATTTTGCTTATCATGCCGGCATAGAACCCTGGACTTTTATAGCGGCAGCTATCTTGGCATTTTTAATCGCGTTTATCACGATCAGTTTTCAAGCGATTAAAGCAGCGACAGCAAATCCTGTCAAATCTATTAGATATGAATAGGATATTGGTGAAGCAGGGGTTTTAATAATCAGAGTTCAGAATCTTTATAATATGATGAGAACATTTGTTGAATATTCGACCGCTTTACAAAATACATATAGCGGTTAATCTACGGAGGAGTAATGTTAAAAAACTATTTTAGAATTGCCATAAGAAACATGAAAAAATTTAAAACTTTTTCTTTAATTAATATCACCGGATTATCTGTCGGGATAGCTTCTTGTATCCTGATATTCTTATATATCCAAAATGAGTTAAGTTATGACAAGTTTTATAAAAGGGCAGATCAAATTTACCGTGTGGAACTTCATGCGGTTATAAATAATGCAAAATTTAATGCTGCTGTAACGTCTGCACCGCTCGGTGAAGAGCTCTATCGTGATTACCCTGAAGTAATAGATTATACAAGAATCAGAAATTTTGGCTATCCTGTAGTTAGGTATAAGGATAAAGTGTTCAGTGAAAAAAAATTCTTTTTTGCTGATTCCACATTTTTCAGTGTATTTTCTTTACCGTTTATTGAAGGAAATCCAAAGACAGCACTTTCTAAACCAAACTCTGTTGTTATTACCGAATCTACAGCAAAAAAGTATTTTGGAAGTGCAAATCCGATGGGGAAGATTTTAAATACGGACAATAAGAAAGATTACCTAATCACCGGTGTTGTAAAAGATGTTCCAGCTAATTCACATTTCCATTTTGATTTCATGGGTTCTATTTCAACATATCTTACTCAAAACGATCAAAACTGGATTGCAAATAATTATTATACTTACATAGTTTTACGTAAAGGGACCAATGTAAAGGCATTCGATAAAAAATTAAAAAATGTTGTTGAAAAATATGTGGGCCCTCAAATAACAAGAGCTATTGGAGTAAACTGGGATAAAATGCAATCAATGGGCAACCGGTGGAAATATACCCTTCAACCGCTTACTTCTATTCATTTATATTCCCATTTGGAAGCCGAAGTAGAGCCGAACGGAGATATTACATATGTCTATATTTTTTCTGCGATAGCTCTTTTAATTTTATTAATAGCATGTATTAACTTCATGAATTTATCCACGGCAAGATCGGAGAAGAGAGCAAAGGAAGTCGGGATTAGAAAAACTTTAGGATCAAATAGAGCCCAACTGGTAAGACAGTTTTTTATGGAATCAATAATAATGAGCTTCATCGCCGTAGCAGTGGCACTCCTTTTTGTAGAACTTTTTCTGCCGTTGTTTAATGATGTTTCTGCCCAACATTTAGATTTAAGCTTTTTAACTAATATTTACACGATCCCGTTGCTGATTAGTTTTGCTGTTGTTGTAGGTTTACTGGCAGGAAGTTATCCCGCGTTTTATTTATCCAGATTCACTCCCGCATACATTTTAAAAAAGGATAACAGAAAAGGAAGTAGAAAGTCGTTGCTCAGAAGCGTATTGGTTATCTTCCAATTCTCGGTATCAGTCGTTCTTTTTATCGGTACCTTTATTATTTATAACCAGATGAATTATATTCAGAATAAAAAGCTGGGATTTGATAAAGAACATGTTATAATAATCAGCAGGACAGATGATATTGGGAACCAAATTCAATCATTTAAAAACCAATTGTTGAGCAATCCAAATATAATAAGCGTTAGTAACTCAACTTCAATACCGGGCAAAAGATTCAGCAGCACCGGCTGCAAGATTTACGGAATGCCGGGCAGCCAGACTAGGATTCTGAATATTGCGAATACTGATTTCAATTTTGCTAAAACATATAAAATAAAAATGGATGAGGGTAGGTATTTTTCAAGAGAACACCCTTCAGATACCACGGCAGTGGTTATTAATCAGGCAACTGTCAAAGCATTTGGAATAAAAAATCCGGTTGGCAAAGATTTAGTCGCAATGGTAGGTCCGCAGGGTAAACAAAGTAAATATAAAATAATTGGTGTAACAAAGGACTTCAATTATGAATCACTTCACCAGAAGGTGCGTCCCTTAGCGATGTTGTTATTTTCGAATTCGGAATTCGGCAGATTTGTTTCCGTACGAGTTGCTGCTGGTAACTACCAGGCAACCATTGCAGCCATGAAAAAAATATGGGAGAAGTTTGCCGGAAAAGAAGCCTTTGATTACAACTTTTTTAATCAAGATTTAGCTCATCTTTATATTGCGGAACAAAGAACAAGCAAGATTTCATCTATCTTTTCGGTTCTGGCAATATTAATTGCTTGCCTCGGTTTATTGGGTTTGGCATCATTTGTTACCGAGCAGCGAACAAAAGAAATCGGGATTCGCAAAGTATTAGGTGCTTCAATATCGGAAATTATATTTCTGCTTTCTAAAGAGTTTGTAAAGTGGGTATTAATTGCAAATATAATTGCCTGGCCGGTTGCTTATTATGTGATGAATAACTGGCTAAGTGATTTTGCGTATAGAATACATATCGGGATTGGTATATTCCTTTTATCGGGAGGAATTGCGATTATGATAGCATTATTTACGGTAGGAACACATACACTAAAAGCAGCAAGAGCAAATCCGGTTAAGTCGCTGAAGTATGAATAGGCCCCATCTAAATCTTCCCCAGAGGGGAAGACTTTTGGGGAGAGCTTTTTGAAAAGCCCCCTCCCTTGGGAAGGAGTTTGGGAGAGGCCAGGTGTAGTCCTGACACATGAATGAATCAGAGACCGGTGAAAACAGAACGGAAAACGGAAAGTTTTTAAATCTCGATTACCGGTATCCGTTCTTGGGTCTCCAAAAGCTGAAAGCTGATAGCCAATGTGAGTTTGTATTTTTTTTGAAAGGATATCAAAATGAAAGATGTAAATATTCCTCTGCCGGATTTTTTGGACCAGCAAATTGCTGAGATTGAAGTAAAAATAAACGGCAAGAAAAGACAATATAATTTTAGAGTTGAATCGTTACGATGGGAACCTGATGGGGAAGAATGGCCGGTAGAACTTAAAATAAAAGAACTTCGAAAGGGAATAGAAAATTACAATAAATCATGGGAATTGATCCAGATATTCAGGCCGAAAGAAAATTCAAAATTTGTTCAGGCATTATTTAGACAGAAGGGATGATCCTATTGAAATATATTTTTCGTAGAGACGCATTGCAATGTGTCTATACTTAAACGATAAATTAATTACTGTAAAATTAATCAGCTTACGAACATTTTGTTGTTTGTAAGGCGAAGAAGGAATAATAGAGACGATATCAGTTATAAATTAAAGTGCGTTTAAATAAAAATATTTTTAAGTTAAGACATACAAATTATAGGGAACGATATAAGATGCCGGGGATTTTGTAACCACATTAAGATACGCATGGAAATAAACCCGGTTTACATACTAAATAATTTACGGTTTAGTCCGTACAAGTTTTATTTAGGCAAAAACAAAAGGGTAAATTATAATATGAAAAACACAAAACGTAATATGCTAAATTATTTTGTTTTACTTATAAGCTTAATTTTAATTGTGGGCGGCATTATAATAGGAAAATATGGAGCAAGCATTGTGGGTCTTCTCGTTGCTGCTGTTAATATTAGGCAAATAATAAAATTTAAGAATACTACAACGTATAATACGTAAATAATTATTCGGGAAAAGTGAAAGATGACATCTTTGGGAAAAGATGTCATCTTTAATTTTTATAATGCATTTAACTAAAAATATTTTTAAGTTTAACCGCACACATAAAGAGCCGCTATAATAAGATGAAGATGGGAAAATTGTAACTGCACTAAGACACGCATGGGGTCAAATCGAGATGGAAATAATCAATTGATAAAAAATTCAATATATAGTATTATTTTTTAATTTTAAAAGTCAAAGGCAGAATGTATTATCATTATAATATTCTTTTTGTCTTCATTTTTACATAATTAAACTGCGGGGAAATAAAATGAAGTTAACAGCAGTAGTCATTTTATGTACACTTCTTATTACAAATCTTTTACTTGCACAAAGCAAAGGCGATTATAAACTAAACGGAGCTGTTGTTGATTCAGCCACGGGGAAAGGGCTTCCGGGAGCAAACATCGCCATAATTTCAAGAAAGAATAACCAGATTCTTACAGGTGCAACGGCCGATGATAAAGGCTATTTTACGGTTGAGAAAATTCCTGATAAAAATATCCGCGCAAAATTCTCTATGATGGGGTATCAGACAAAATTAATAGATTCAATTTCAGTGGAGAACACTTCTCATGTAGGAATAATAAAGCTAAGAGCCAGTGCTATTGCGATGCCGGAAGTTGTCGTAAAATCTATTAAGCCTATGATTGAATTTGAAATTGACAAGCAGGTAATAAATATGGATCAGGTACCGGGAAGTTCCGGATCGGTTACGGATGCACTAAAAAATACCGGCATAGTTAATGTCGATCCTCAAACAAACGCAATTACTGTAAGAGGGCAGGGTGTTAAATTAGAAATGGACGGGCATCCGCTGGAAATACCTGCAAATATGCTGACTCAAATGCCTGCTTCAATGGTTGACCAGGTGGAAGTTATTCTTTCTCCAGGCGCTAAAGAAAGTGCTGAGGGAGGTGCCTACATCTTAAACCTTATATCTAAAAAGAAGACTCAAAATAATTTTAACGGCTCAATAAGCGTAAATTCTTCCACAAACGGAATGAATTACGGCGGTTTAAATTTTAATAACAAGGCTGATAAGCTGAATATCTTTACAGCTATTTTCGGAGGATATGGAAAGTACAGTTATTTAAGCAGCTCTGAAAAATTAAATTATAACAGCCCGGACTTTCATGATATAGTTTCTTCGTCCGAATATAAAATGAATGGATACAGCGGCTATATAAAATTAGGCATTGATTATGATCTCGACGACAAGAATTCGTTTACTGTTTACGGTGCGCTGAACAGGTTTAAGTATAATGCCGACGGAAATAATCTGAATTCCGTTGCCAACCAGCTATTTGTAGAACAGTATAATTATAGTAATACTACTACCGGGGATAACCAGTGGAATAATTATTCTCTTTATGCTTATTATAAAAGAAAATTTGAAAAGAAGGGGGAAGAACTGAGTATAGATGGATACGCTACAAATATTGCATCGCCGTCAGCTAATGAAATGAATACACTTTATAGTTACGATGTTAGTTTTCCTCAGCTTCATAACTCGTACACTGATGAGAGAGCAAATACAATCATTTTAAAAAGTGATTATATCCTTCCTTCCAGTATAGGCAAATTTGAAACCGGTTATAATTTTACTTATAGGAACAGAACCGAAAATTACAGTGCGGTTGATTATTCATACTTATCTAATAATTGGCAGGACAGTATGAGTTTGAGTAATCTTTTCAAGTACCGCGAAAATATACACGCACTTTATTTAACCTATTCAAATAAATACGGTAAGTTTGATTTGAAAGCAGGGGTGAGAGTAGAGGATTTGACTACTCATGGTGAACAAATAACTACCAATGAAAATTTTTCCGAGAATTATCTTAATTTTTTCCCGGACTTTAATCTTTCTTACAAACTTAGCGATCTTTTCCAGTTGACATTCAATACATTTAGACGTGTGAGATATCCCCCAATGTATTATGTAAATCCGTTCAAGCAGTATAACGGGCCAAATAGTTATCGAGCAGGCAACCCGGAAATAAAACCTTACTTTATCAATTCATATGCAATAAGTTTATCCCAATATATAAATGTGTATTATGTATATTCAACCGATTTATTCGAAAACGTGATGGCAAACGTTCAGGACAGTATAACTTACAGCAGCCCCATAAATCTCAGCTCGAATAAAACCTATGGCTTTGAATTGACTCTGCCCTACTACAACAGCCCGGCTATGCCGTTTCATCTCCCGGATTTCATAACTATGTTAAATGCCCAGTTCGGATACAACTACCGCAAAAAAGTAGGAATGTATTTGAGCGAAGATATGTCCGATTGGGGTTATTATAAATGGTTTAGTCTAAATATGGGATTTAATCTTTGGTATGACATCGGAGCAAACATTTCATTTAGATTTTCCCCTGAAACTGCAAGCAAAAGATATATTAATAATCAAAGAACTAATTTGTCTTTGTATTTGAGTAAGAGTTTAATGGATAGAAAATTGAGAATAAGCCTTTACCTATCGGACTTATTAAATACCAATAGCTATGATAGTCAAACTTTCGGAACTGATTATTATTACAGCAGTGATTTTTCTATGCATAACAGCAGAAGTATAATGCTAGGCATTACATATATGATTAACAATTATAGGCCAAGAAACGACCGCAAAATTGATGATGGCAGGGATGCGAGTAATAAAGGTATGCCGTAAAATATACTTGTTAATTAAATATATTGTGCGGTTCTAAAAAAGATTAAGCTTTTTATCTGATTTTTTAGGATTTATTCATGTATATATTCTATATAAAAATGACGAAAAGAATTATTATTTTTATCATGCAATTAATTATTTGAAATATTGACGGAGTATTTCAATAATTTTCTTATGTATATTAATTTTTAGCAGGTATTTCCTACGTGAGAAAAATGCATTTCAAATTTTGTCTTTCAGAAAGAGGTTAATCAATAGTGTACTTTAATAGATATAGATTAACAATATTAACTAAATTAACTCTGATTATTATTCTAATACTTAGCGGAATAATAATCCTTTATGATTATGATTATAAGTTCACTTCAATATTCTTTTTTGCAATTGCAATTTATTTTATAGTTTCACTATTCAAATATATCGACAGAATAAGCCGCGATTTGAACAGGTTTTTATCATCAATTAAATATTCCGATTTCGGCCAGACATATTTATTAAAAAATTTCGGATCGATGTACAGTGATCTTTATAAGTCTATCGGTGAAACATACAATCAATTATCAGCCAACAAAATAAGGTCAGAAGAGAATCTTCAATATTTAAAAACGCTTATAGAACAAGTACCTTCCGGAATAATATCATACAAAGAAAACGGCGAAGTTGAGCTTATAAACAAAGCGGCAAAAAAAATATTAAATGTTGAAAGTTTATCAAATATACGTTTAATAAAAGACGGGAAACAAAACGTTAAGCATTTGCTGGAAAATATAGAGATCGGTGTAGAAAAAAGAATCAACTTTAAGAACGGTATAAGAGAAAAAAACATTTCAGTTTTTGCTTCCAATTTTAAGTTGGGAAATCAATTATATACCCTGATTACATTACAGGACCTAGCGAATGAGCTTGAGAAGGAGCGTCTTGAAAATGAGTTGAACATTGCCCAAAATGTGCAGGCAAGCCTTCTTCCCAAAAAGATTCCTTTTTATAAGAATTATGAAATTTACACTCTGTTTAAACCGGCAAAAAGAGTCGGCGGAGATTTCTATGATTTTTTTGAATTCGGTAATAATAAACTAGGAATAATAATCAGCGATGTTTCAGGTAAAGGCCTTGGCGCTGCCATTTATGCCACTCTGTTAAAAGGTATATTTCAAACATTAGCATACGAGTGCAGCACAACAGCCGAATTACTGAAAAAAGCAAATTATCTTCTTTATCAAATGCTGGATAAGAAGTCATTTATAACTGCAATTTATGCTGTGCTTGATACGGTAGAGAATACAATTGTTTTCTCAAGGGCCGGACATGAGCCGCTTTTAGTTTTTGAAAATGAAAAAAGAGAATTTAGAAGTTATAGGCAAAAAGGATTAGGCCTTGGCCTGGAAACCGGAAAAGTTTTAAATGATAACCTGGATGAGCAGATAATAAATTTGAATCAGAACGATACCGTTTTGTTTTATACCGACGGACTAGTCGACTTAAAAAACCAATCAGGTGTAGATGATTCGATTGAAAGCTTCAAAGATATCATTGCGGCAAATTATGAAAAGGGGACCGCGAAAGTACTTGAGAAACTGGAGAGCGAAATTAATAATTATACTAAGTATAATGAGCAGTTTGACGATATAACTATCATAATGATTAAACGTAAGTATTAATTACTGGAGTTACGCAAATTCAGTAAAAAGCGGCCTTTGTCATTCCGAACTTTGCCGAAGGCATCACAATGTGAGATTGGGAATCTTTATCCTCTTACTAATTTTAGATGTTGAATCAATTGAAATTCCCGGGTTAAGCCCGGGATAACATGGTTCAGCATTACAGTTGCGTAACTTCAGTTAATTAGTAATATTTTAGCAGCATTAATCTGAGTTTTTAGATTAGATTTCTAAATACTACTTTCCTTATCTAAAATTAGCAACGGAATAACTATGGGAAAAAATCGTTTAGAAGCATTTAGCGATGGTGTTTTGGCAATCATTATCACCATTATGGTTTTAGAGTTGAAAGTGCCGCATAGTGCTGAACTATCTGCATTAATACCGTTGTTGCCTGTATTCTTAAGTTATATGTTAAGTTTTATATACCTGGGTATTTATTGGAATAACCACCATCATATGCTGCACACTACTAACGTAGTCAGCGGCGGAATATTATGGGCAAATCTACATCTTTTATTCTGGCTATCCTTAGTTCCTTTCGTCACTGGCTGGATGGGTGAAAATCATTTCTCTTCCTGGCCAACTGCATTATACGGAATAGTTTTATTAATGGCGGCAATTTCATATTGGATTTTGCAGCGGGTGATTATAAATAAACAAGGGAGCAATTCGTTATTAGCTAAAGCGGTGGGTAAAGATTTTAAAGGTAAAATTTCACCCTTTATATATGTACTTGCAATTTTATTTGCTTTTATAAATCAGTGGATAGCAGACAGCCTATACGTTTTTGTAGCTTTAATGTGGCTGGTACCTGACAGAAGAATTGAAAGGATTATTTTCCAGGATAAAGTGAAAAATGAATAAATAATTTTAAGAATCTAATTGTTATGTTGTTACCTAAAAGGATATAATATTGACTATGCTTGCTTTTGCTTTTCTTGATGTGCATGGTAATATCCGTATTTCCTATAACAAGGGAATAATAAAATATTAAGAGTAAAATAACCGGCAGTACAGGCAATTGTTAATAAAATAGGAATGCAATACTCAAAAGAAATTATTTTTAATCGTACTAGCATTAAAATTTTTAAATTTTAGTTTGATGAAGCACATAACCGCTTAAAAATGAATTGACTTTAATAATTATTAGGATATTTTTGTTTTTAAATAAGAAGGGAGGTTTTCTAAAGTTAAAGGCTTCTAATACGTCACAGATCAATTATTTAAGAATTTAGACACAAGTTTAGTTTTTGTTCTGTTAAAAAATTTTGTTCTTTAATTTAATGAGGGAGGTTAAATGACAAATGAATTCAACCTTTCTTCCAGTCTAAATCGGATATTCAATTCTTTTGGAATTATTTATTCCTATGAAGGATATGAAATTCCCGTTAAATTCGGTCGATTGGAAAACGAAGGGGAATTAAACGAAAAAGTTGTTACAAGGATTTATATTGAGTTGATTGGTCCTGATGGTTCAACGAATAATGCAATCTTTGGGCTGATAACCAAACCCGTTAATAATGCTGAGTTAATAGGACTTACTTTAGTGGAAGAATTTGAAAGTATGAATGGAAAAAGGCAAATATGGATAAATGATAAAGCTCTGCCTTATGTAAGAGTTACCGTTCCTTCTAATGTGCTTAATTTAATTTATGATGACCCAACCGACTAGAATCGGGGAGATCGAGAATTGTTTTTAAAATTAGTTAACGAGGAAGAATTTTCTTCCTCGTTTTTTTTATAGATGATTATTTCTTATCTAAAATATCTTCTATTTCTTTCCAATCTTTCCATTCCGAAGAACCCATCTCTTTGAAATACCAGGATATAAAAAATGATTTATTAATAAAATATTTCGGAACGATTGATTCCCAATGTTTATAATAATTTTCAATAATATTTTTACATTTTTCAATTATTGTTTTGGTCTCTTTGGGGAATCTTATAAATATTTCGTTCTCATTCTTTGCATCAAAATCATCAATATCAGCGATATGCGTTAACTCCTGCATTATTTCATATTTATCAAGCGGATGCGTAAAATTCTGATTCTTTCCGGAAATTTTTGATTCGTCATTATCTTCTACTGATTGCATCCAAAGGAATATCTCATCGCTGAAATTAAAAATAAAGCTATCGATATAAGAGACATGTAAAATCCTGCTGATTTATGTCTCTAATCTCAAATCCATTAAACTTGTACAAAATTGGAAGTCTTAAAAAATCTTTAAGGTATTTATCAACAATCTCTGAAGTGGTTATATTCTTATTGTACTTATTATGTGAAGATAATAATTTGTCTTGAGGCAATTTTATGTACCCGGAATAAATTAAAAACGATTTTTATTGAATACAAAATAATATACTTAAACTTCAATATGAAATAAAATAATAAGAAAAATGTATCCTTTAAAATTTATCTTCGGTTAAGCGGAATAATGTCCATTCTTCCATTGGAACAGCTCCTAGATTCTTGTAAAAATTGATTGCTGATTCGTTCCAATCCAAAACTGCCCATTCGACCCTGCCTAAATTTCTGTCTTTAGCTAATTTTATAAGGTGCATTAATAGGGATTTTCCGATTCCCTTGCCCCTTAAATGCGGACGGATATAGATATCTTCCAGGTAGATTCCTGGTTTTCCTACAAAAGTGGAAAAATTATAAAAATATAACGCATGTCCGGCAGGTTCCCCATCATATTCTGCGATTATTATTTCTGCATATCTCTTTTCCCCGAATAAAGTTTCTTTCAGCAAAGCCTCATTTGCCGTTACACTCGAAGATAATTTTTCATATTCGGCAAGTTCTTTAATAAATGTTAAGATTAATGGCACATCAGAAATGGTGGCTTCGCGAATTTTTAGTCCATGTGATTTTTCTTTTTCCATCTTATTAGTGATTTATTTAAAAATTTAAATAGAAATAATTTCTAAATTTTTTTTACGCTGGTTGTTCTTTCGTTTTGAATTTATCATCAATTATCTGATCTAATTTTAAAGCAGCAATTGCAAAAATATATCCAAACGCAGAACCTATTACAGCACCTCCCAGGATATCGGAAGGATAATGCACGCCTATATAAACTCTTGAAATAGCAACTAAGCTGGCTGATATAAAAACAACCCATTTTAATTTGGGAAATAACTTATAAAAAAATACTGCCGCTGCAAAATTATTAACCGCATGATTTGAGGGAAATGAAAAAGTTCCGTTACATCCCAAAGGTGTAATTACATTTAATAAAGCATTACACGGGCGGATTCTATGAAAAATCTCTTTAATTATTCTTGCACTTAACTGATCGGTTAAAAGAATTAGTAATAAAACGCTGATTGCGGCAATTTTCCCCTTCCGTCCGCCTTTTACAAAACTGATTCCTAACAATATTATATAAGCGATATACCAATTATTAACATTTGTAATTATTGTAAAAAATTTATTTAAAGCACCGCATGACAGGCTATGGTTAATGAAATAAAAAACCGATACATCAATTGAATAAAGAAAATTAATCATATATCTATAATTAAAATTAAAAGATATAGAAAAATATTTAGAGCGTCGGTAAATTCCTATTTATATTTCAATTCTGCAATAAAACTACTTACACTTTGTTACTTTTATCACTATTGCTTTTTGAATTAATATTCAATTTAGAGTTTGAAATATAAAAATTCTTAAATATCATTTTCGCTAAAATTTTAGTACTTTTAAATGAAATAAAATTAGGGTTGACAAATGTCCACGATTAATAACCATTCTATAGTGGAATATATATACGATGGCAGTGTTTCTTTTTCTTCAAAAGAATATGAGCTGTTAAGAAAAGAAACCAAATCCATATTAGTAACGCCGTTAAAAATTATGGCTCTGCTAATAGCAGTTTCCGGCCTATTTGCTATGATATTTGAAGTAAAGTATTTTTCTCAATTCTCGCTTGAGGTATATATAACCAGGTTATTAGCAACCCTAATAGCTTTTCTTGTTTTAGTAATTATGTATACTAAAATAGGCAGAGATAAACCCGTACTATTTGTGCATGTTCTGTTAATTGTTATTATCTTTTCATCCGGTTATATGATTTATCTAATGCCTAAAACTTTAGTGCTGAATTCTCAAATTGTAGGGCTGATGATATTCACTTCCGCACTTTTCCTAAGCTGGGATGTAAAGAATCAAATAATAGTCGCTATTTATTACAACGCAGTATTTGCTGCAGCTATCTTGCTGAATAATCATACTATTTACTTTTTGCCTAATATGTATGAATCGGTATTATTTGTAATATTTTTAAGTGTAATATCAGTAATTGGAAGCGCAGTTAATTTTAAATTAAGAATGCAGTTAGCCGAAAGATCGTATCGAATAGAATTATCCGAGCAAAAATTTCATTCAATATTCGAAAATTCTGCTGAAGGGATGTTCCAATCAAGTCTGGAAGGGAAATTATTGACTGTAAATCCCGCGCTCGTTCAAATTTTAGGATATGATGGTGCTGAAGAACTATTAAAAATGAATCTGGCAAAGGATATTTATAAGTACGAAAAAGACAGAACAACTCTGATTGATAAATTGAAAGAAAACGGAGTTGTAGAAAATCATATACTAACCTTAAAAAAGAAGAACGGCGACGAAGTTATTGTTAGGTTAAATGATAAACTGGTAACAAACGAAGATGGAAATAAATATTATTTTGAAGGAAGTATGACTGATATTACCGAACAGGTAGTAGCTGATAAAAAAAGAAAAAAAGCCGAGGATGAATTAAGAGAAGAAAAAATCAAGTCCGATAGATTAGCCAGGGAAGCTACCAAATCCTCAATTATTAAAAGTCAATTTCTTGCTAATATGAGCCATGAGATACGAACCCCGATGAATGGAGTACTTGGGTATCTAATGTTAATTGAAAAAGAATCGTACAGAGACAAAGAGGAGATGAAACAATTTGCTTCCGATGCAAGACAATCTGCCGAATCTTTGCTGGACATATTAAATGATATTTTAGATTTCTCTAAGATCGAATCCGGTAAGATGGAACTTTATGATACTGACTTCAACTTAAACAACGTAATTGATGAATCGGTCTCTCTTTTATTAACCAGAGCCAAAGAAAAAGAACTAACCATAACAACAAAAATCGCTGACAATTCAAATGTTTTGATGTATGGAGATTCTACCAGATTAAGACAGATTTTTATCAATCTTATTAGTAATGCAATTAAGTTTACAAGCCACGGTAAAATACTGATTGAGGCCTCTACTGTGGAGGAAGGGGAGGAGATAGTAATTTTAAATGCTTCGGTTAAGGATGAAGGAATAGGGATACCTAAAGAGAAAATGGAAGACTTATTCAAACCGTTTTCTCAAATAGATGCAACATATTCCAGAAAATATGGAGGTACAGGACTTGGATTAGTTATCTCAAAAGAATTTGTAACTATGATGGGAGGAGAAATTGGAGTTGAGAGTGAGGTGGGGAAGGGAAGCCGGTTTTATTTCTCTGTAAAATTAAAAATTCAAAAAGGTAAAAAATATGCAGATGTTCCAGAATCTACAGGAAGAAACATTGCCATAAATTCGGATGATAAAATTCAAGACCAGGAAGCATTGGGGAATCTCAAAAGAGAAAGATCAAAATTTAAAATCCTTCTTGCAGAAGACAATTTAATTAATCAAAAGGTTGCTATAAGAATATTAAATGATGCCGGATTTCAAATTAGTGCTGTTAACGATGGCAGGGAAGCTATTAATCAAGTAAAAAATAATAATTACGATTTAGTTTTAATGGATGTGCAGATGCCTGAAGTAGACGGTTTTATGGCTACAAGAGAAATTAGGGCACTTGGAGAAAAAACTATTAACCTGCCGATTATAGCAATAACAGCTCATGCTTTATTAGGTGATAAAGAAAAATGTCTCGAAGCAGGAATGAATGATTATGTTTCAAAACCTATTCAGCCGGATCAAATGATGAGTATTATTGATCATTGGTTAGGACTTGATAAACAAAATAAAAAAATAGACAAAGAGAATTTTGCTGATAATGCTTTTATCTTTGATTTCGCAATGTTGGAAAAGATGAGTCTTGGAGATGTTGAATTTCAGAAAGAATTACTCGGAAATTATTTTGATGATATTTCTGCAAGATTCAAGAGGATAGATGGTTATATTAAAGTTAATAATTTTGAAAAAATCGTTAACGAAGCACATACGATTAAAGGTGCAAGTTATTCAGTTGGAGCAAAAAAAGTAGGCGATGAAGCTTTGGGAATTGAATTATCCGGGAAGCAGAATGATTTGGATAGTATCACGCAAAGAATGGACACACTAAATGCTGCAATTTTATCCACTAAAGAAATATTAAAAGACCTATTAAGTTAAAAAATTGTGAGTGGTATAATTATTTATAGCCCACTCACATATAAGGCAAAATTATTAACTGTAATTATTAATCCATTGATAAAACTTCAGCTACGTGTTTAATTGCCCAGTCAATTTCATCTTTTTTTATGACTAAAGGAGGAGCAAATCTAATCACATTCTCATGAGTTTCTTTACACAGTATACCTTTGTCCATTAAAGCTTCGCAAAAGCGGCGTGCACCTTTAGCTTCCGGTTTTAATTCAACCCCGATAAATAATCCTTTCCCTCTTATTTCTTTTACATGTTTTGATTTTATCTCTCTTAACTGATCTCTAAAGTAATTTCCAAGCTTAAATGAATTTTCAATAAGGTTTTCCTCGATCAAAACTTTAATGCTTTCCCTAGCTATAGCAGCTGCTAATGGATTACCGCCAAATGTTGAGCCGTGATCTCCGGGATTAAAAACTCCTAACACTTCACTGTCAGAAAGTACAGCAGAAACCGGGTAGAACCCGCCTGAAAGTGCTTTCCCTATAATTACGACATCCGGTCTTATATTTTCATATTCAAATGCAAATAATTTTCCGCTTCTGCCTAAACCTGATTGAATTTCATCTGCGATAAATAAAACATTATTCTTTTTACATATATCGTATGCTTTTTTTAAGTAACCTTCAGGAGGTACAATAACACCGCCTTCACCTTGAATTGGTTCAACTATAAATGCAGCCGTATTTTTAGTAATGGCTTTTTCCAAAGCAGCCTCATCACCATACGGAATTACTTTAAATCCTGGTGTAAATGGTCCGAAACCGTCTTTGTATTGATCAACTGTTGAAAAACTAATTATCGAAATAGTTCTGCCCGCAAAATTATTTTCACAGGTTATTATTTCTGCTTCATTTTCTTTAATCCCTTTTACTTTATAGCTCCATTTACGAGCGGCTTTTAATGCTGTTTCAACTGCCTCGGCTCCTGAGTTCATCGGGAGCACCATTTTATAGCCTGTTAATTCAGCAAGCTCTTTATATAACAGCGGAAGCTGATCATTTCTAAAAGCGCGGGATGTTAAAGTCACTTTGTCTGCTTGTGTCTTCAGCGCATTTGTAATTCGAGGGTGACAATGCCCTTGATTAACTGCCGAATATGCAGCCAGACAATCTAAATATTTTTTGCCTTCAACATCATAAACCCAAACTCCTTCAGCCTTATTTATTACAACATCGAGCGGATGATAATTATGTGCACCATACTTTTCTTCTATCTCAATATAATCTTTTGTGAGCATATAAATTCCTTTTTTATTGGTGGTGAAAATTAATGGCCTAAATTTATCAAAAATAGTTTACATTTAGAATAATTAAGTATTTAAAAACTACCTATTTAGGTAGTTTTTATTTGCCGATAATTTATGGAAATTATTGATTAATTTTATGTATTAATAATTTAATATTGTGCCGGTTTCAGAATGACTATTTCTACATTTTCCTTTGAAATAAAAACGAGGGGTAACTCGGATATTGTTGATGTTACGGATCAAGTACAGTCAATAATTTCTTCTTCTGATTTTGTTGAAGGAAGTGCGTTATTGTTTATAGGAGGCTCAACTGCCGGAATAACTACGATTGAATTTGAACCAGGTCTGCTGAAAGATTATCCTAATTTTTTTGAAAAGATAATACCTTCCAACATTAATTATAAACATGATGATACCTGGCATGATGGAAATGGATATTCTCATGTTCGCGCCGCATTACAAGGGGCATCACTTACTATCCCGTTTTCCAATGGTAAATTACTTTTGGGAACCTGGCAGCAAATAATTTTAATTGATTTCGATAATCGGTCACGAAACCGTAAAATAATTGTTCAAATTACAGGTAAAAAAAATAATGAAAAATAAATTTAATTTTTTAGTCATTTTGCTTTCGCTATTGATTCTTGCTTCCCAGTCTGTTTTCCCATGGGGAGAAAAGGGACATAAACTAATTAGTAAAATGAGTGTCGATTTTCTTCCACCGGAAATGAAGTCGTTTAAAGCATGGAGAGATTATCTGGAAGAACATGCACCGGATCCGGATTTGAGGAAACGAACTGATAAAACTGAAGGCCCAAAACATTTTATTGATATTGACTATTACAAAGAATTCTTAAATGGGAATATGATTGAAAATGAAGATTCACTTATTGCCGAATACGGCGAGAAAGAAGTCATACATCAGGGAATTTTACCGTGGGCTACTTTGCAGACTTTTGAAAATTTGACAAAAGCATTTAAGGATAAAAATAAAGAGCTTGCTCTTCGGTATGCTGCTGATCTGGGACATTATGTTGCAGACGGTCACCAGCCAATGCATACTGTATTAAATTATAATGGCCAGCTTACGGGACAAAAAGGCGTCCATTCCAGGTACGAAATTAAAATGGTAGATGCACACTTAGGCGAATTAGAAAAATCGTTTAAACCTGATGCTGCTTCCTATATTAATGAGCCTTTAAAGTTCATCTTTAATTATATATCTGATGCTAACTCTGTATGTGATGTTTTATTTAATGCAGATAGTTTAGCTTTCAAGCAAACCAATTCAAGAAGAAGTAATCAATATTATAATTTAATGTGGTTTAGAACTAAGTATATTACGGAAATCCAATTTAACAATGCTGCAGAAGATTTTGCTGCCCTAATTTATACTGCATGGGTAAACGGCGGACGGCCTGATTTTAATGAAATGAAATAAGGTATTTTATTATGAAGTTTAAATTATTTTTAATGGTTTTAATTATTACTGCTGGGTATTCTTACTCTCAAGTTGTGTATACAATCCCAAAGTTTCCAACGGAAAATGATTCAATTACAGTTTATTTTGATGCGACTCAGTCAGGTGCTTCTGAATTATTAAATTATACTGGAATAGTATATGCTCATACTGGTGTGACAATTGGAGATAGTACATGGAATTATGTGATTGGCACATGGGGTGTTAACTCAACTCAACCCGCATTAACAAATCTTGGGTCTAAACTATATGAACTTAAGATTGGGTATCCAAGAAAATTTTATAAAGTAACTGATACCACAGTACATATTACACAACTTGATTTTGTATTTAGAAGTTCGGATGGTTCGAAACAAACACGACCTGATATCTACGTGCCCTTGTACACTTCCGGCGTAAATGTAAAAGTAGTTTCACCAGTCGCTCCTTATTTTGTTAATTTAAACGATACTGTTAATGTGGAAATTTCTTCGGTTGATGCTAAATCAACTTCCATTTATGTAAAGAATATTCTAGTAGCTCAAACAACAAGTCCAGATACTACTTTGAAGGTTGTCGCAACAGATTATGGTGATACCTGGATTAAAGCGGTTGCTACGGATTCTATTGGAATTACAAAGGCTGATTCTAGTTATTTTGTTGTCAACCCCTCTGTAACAATTCAAGCTGAGCCAAGTGGAATCGTTGATGGAATTAATTATATAAGAAATTCATCTGTTATTCTTTCGTTATATGCGCCTTATAAGAAGAACGTATATGTTATTGGTGATTTTAATAATTGGATTGTTAATCAAAATTATTACATGAAAATGACTCCGGACAGCACCCGATGGTGGATAGAAATTGACGGATTGACTCCGCAAAAAGAATATATCTTCCAATACTTAGTGGATGGCTCTTTAAGAATTGCTGATCCTTATTCGGAAAAAATTAGTGACCCGTATAATGATAAATATATCTCCGATACAACTTATCCGAACCTTATAAAATATCCTACAGGTAAAACAACTCAAATTGCATCAGTTATTGAAACAGGTCAGGTCCCATATCAATGGCATGATTCAAGTTTTGTTCCTCCGGCAAAATCCAATCTTGTTATTTATGAGTTATTGGTGCGTGATTTTATATCTACGCATGATTATAAAACATTAACAGATACTCTTTCATATTTTAAAAACCTTGGTGTTAACGCGATTGAACTTATGCCTATTATGGAATTTGAAGGAAATAGCAGCTGGGGATACAACCCGGATTTTTTTGATGCACCTGATAAATATTACGGTCCTAAAGATGATCTGAAAAAATTTATTGATATGGCTCACCAAGATAGCATTGCAATAATACTGGACATTCCTTTTAATGATGCATTTGGTTCATGCCCGCTGGTTAGATTATACTGGGATGCAACAAATAATATTCCGGCTGCTAATAATCCGTGGTTTAATCAGCAGCCAACCCATCCTTATAATGTTGGTTATGACTTTAACCATACCACTGCGGCAACGCATTATTTTGTTGATGCGACAACAAAGTTTTGGTTAACTCAATATCATGTAGACGGTTTTAGATTTGATCTGGCAGGCGGATATACTCAAAACCCCAACGGTTATAATAACTGGCAGAATTATGATGCAACCAGGATTACAAATGAAGAGAGAATAGCTAATGCTATATGGAATGTTAATCCTAATGCGTATGTAATTCTCGAAGAATTTGTTGCTAATGCAGAAGAGAAAATAGTTACACAAGATGGTATGCTGGTTTGGGATAATATGAGCTCAGCGTATGAACAAGCTGCTATGGGTTATGCAACTAATCCGTCATGGGATTTTTCCGGAATTTCTTATAAAGCATGGGGTTGGACTGTACCGGGTTTAGTTGGATATATGGAAAGCCATGATGAAGAAAGATTGATGTACAAGAACGAGCAATATGGAAATTCCAGCGGCAGTTATAATATTAAAAATATTCCTACCGGTCTTAACCGAATAAAATTGTGTGAAGCACTCTTTTATACTGTACCCGGACCGAAAATGCTGTGGGAGTTTCAAGAACTTGGGTACGATTATTCAATAGATTACAACGGAAGAATCGGTGAAAAGCCGATTAGATGGGATTATCTTAAAAATGCAGATCGTTTAAGATTATTTAAAGTAACAAAAGCAATTATTCATCTTAAAACTACAAATGATATTTTTAACACAACCAATTTCAGTACTAATCTTACAGGTGCGGTCAAATCTGTTACGTTATTGAGTAGCTCTCAGAATGTAGTAGCTATTGGAAATTTTGATGTTGTTTCTCAGAACGCTTCGACTTCAAGTTTCCCATATACAGGAATTTGGTACGACTACCTTTCCGGAAATGAAGTTAATATTACCAGCACTCCGATTTCATTGGCTCCAGGAGAATTTCATATTTATACTTCACAACAACTTCCTGCGCCGGATACAGCAGTTGTTACAGATGTTAAAGAAAATAATTTTAGTATAAAAACATTTAACCTTTATCAAAATTATCCAAATCCTTTTAACCCTAGTACGACAATAAATTATCAAATTCCTAAAAGCAGTTTTGTAACATTAAAAATTTATGATGTTTTAGGAAGGGAAGTAGCTAATTTAGTTAATAATGAAAAGCAAGCAGGGCAGTATAATGTAACATTTAATGCATCAAAATTTTCAAGTGGAATTTATTTTTACAGATTGCAGGCAGGAGATTTTATAAGTACAAAGAAAATGATTTTAATGAAATAGTTCTATAGTAATTCCAGCATTCGCAAATATCGGCTAAGTGTCATTCCATTTATAAATGTCACATTTTCTTGTGTCGTTATTTCTTCTCCGTTGTATGATGGGTTAAGTGTTATGATAAATATTTTTCCGAGTCCCTTAATTTTTTTATGTGACTCAATAAAATAATTTACTGCTTCCGTATCCGGTTCCTTAAAGATTAAATAGCACTGTGCGGCAAATTCTGTCTGGCGCCAATTTTTTGAGAATGTCCCGGTAATAGCATACCTTATCTTTGATGCTTCGTCTTTAACTTTAATACCTGAGTAGCTAAGATTAACAAAAAGCAAACGGATCTTGTCCATTATTTTTTCAGGAGTTAATTGAATTAAATTCTGATAATGAGTTTCGAGTGAATCTTGTTTGGCATCTTTATCGGGCGGCATATTAAAAATATCCATCCATTCCTTTTCAGAAATGAGTTTGGAGAAAAGTTCCGGTCCGATTGTATCGGTTAAATTTTTATTCAATAATTCCTTCTCGAATAATTTTTCCCTCAATTTTTCATCGACAGAATTTCTTGTTAAATAGCTTATAACTGTTATAGGTAACTTATTTTCTTTTCCAGTAATTTTTTCTTCAAGCTGCCATTGTGTAATTGGTACCCACCATTGATCAAAATGAATTATATATGGTGCATAGGCGAGACTAACTTTAGTTATTGTGGCCTGCAGACCGGCTAACAAAACAGTAATCGATTTGTCTTTTTCGAATTTTTTAATCGAATTTTCTAATTCATTCTGCGGCATACCGGGCAAATATTTTATATAATTAATACCCTCTTGATTGAATAATTCAATTAACTTTTGCGTTCCGTATTTATCATATTGTGAAAAGACAACAGCCTGCTTCTTATTTTGGGCAATTGATTTTAGCTGTGATGCAATTATATGTCCCTTGCTGCTGATAATATTTCGTATAGAAAAATTTGTTACCTGCTTTAACTGATGGAGAGACAAAAAAACTTTTGATTGAAATCGATATGGATTACCTGTCTGAACCACATCTGTTATTTGATTCTGAGTGTAAGACAAAGCCTGGTCATATTCGTTTTTCTGATCCTTATCCATTTCAACCCAATACTCCTGCCTAACAGGATCCGGAATTTGATCTCCGACTTCTTCCTTTGTCCTTTTCAAAACTGCTTTTGGAGTTAATTCGGCTAATACTTTTTCTTTAAATTCCAGATTATCGAAGTTAGAAATCATCCATAAAAATTTAGGCTGAATTGATTTGATGAGTTTCTGAATTCTTTTTTTATAATCATTTAATACTTCCGGGTTCTCAAATATAATGCAGTCAAAAGTTTTTAGTTTATCTTTATCAACTAAATTTTCGTCTGTTGCTTTAACTAAAATATCATAGGATGCAATAAAAATTTGAGCTGTTTGATTGAGCTCTGAATCTATCTCTTTACTTTCGGATGCAATTACAGAATGTGTTAGAGTTGGCGCAAATTTATTTAATTGTCCTTCCCAGCCATATGAATTGCCTGTATCTTCATTAAATTGTTTATTACCGATTAAAAAATAATTTGTTATTATAAGAGCTGTTTTTATATCTCTTCTTTTAAACAAATACTTAAGAGCAGAAAGTGCCTGCATTTTTTTACCCAAACCGAGTTCATCACATAAAAGAGCTATATGATTTTCAACTAGGAACATTACGCCGTCTTTTTGAAATGGATATAATCCCTTCAATAATTCTTCTTTATCTCCCTCACTTAAATCAATATCCGGTTGCAGTAGTTTATCAATATTTTCATCTTCTATTTTCTTAATAGTAGTTTCATAGCTAAACGGCTTTGTGGAATTTGAATCGTATATAAACGCAGCTGCTTTATTTGATTCTGCTAATAGTTTTTTTAGTGATATCTTTTTATCAATAATATCCCACGGGAATAATTCGGAAAAATACTCTTTCTTTTCAATCACAATTATAAAATTATGATTTATTTTAGCTAATTTAATTTCCGGTTTCATTAATAGGTCTGTGAACTTTTGGTCAATTAAAGAAGCCTTATCTTCCAGCAGTTCAATTTTGGTTTGGTAAATTTTCCCTTTGGAATTTAATTCTTCGAAAGAATTTAATAGGTCGATATTATAAACTTTGGGTATCAGTTCCGATAAATAATCAACAACTTTCGGAATATCGAAATTATAATTTACTTCTATGGTCTTTTTAACTTTTATTTCGCTGTCTATTTTATTTATTAAAGTTTTTTCCTCCTTTATTTCAATCTCTTTAACCGGAGTTATATCATTCTCTTCACTCTTACCGGATTTATTAAAGGAACCAGAAATATCTTTTGTAAACGGAGTTAACAGGGTAGTATATTCTTTCTTCCGGTGATCTTTAATTTTAAATGATAGTGCCGGGCCATCATATTCAATAGTTGTTGAAAAATATTGTTTTAATTCCTGATTAAAGGAAATATTTATGTTAGTAGTTTGGAAAGTTCCGAAACCAAAGAAAATAAGGTTTGTTTTGGATTTTAAATCCAGCAGCCTTTGCGCTGATTTATAAATTTTAATTTTTTTAAATTTAAAAGTAAATTTATCCAGGCCAGGATTATCAATGCTCACAACTATTTTGCTAGTATCCCACAATCGTTTAATAAACGGTTCGAGTTCTCTGTCTTCCGTTAACGGTTCCCGAATCCACTTATTCCATAAGAAGGTTTCGGTGGATTCTAGATTGGAAATCTTAGTTGCAGTACTCTTCCTTATTTTTTTATAGATGGACATTATTCACCGGTTTTTTGCAGATGCACCTGCTCGCATGCAACTTTCAGTCTTTCAAACGGTTCTAAAAAATTACGATTTTCAGCGATTGAATTTATCGAAGATTTAATCTCTGGCAGTTCAGCTTCGAATTTTTTAGAAGTTTCGATAAAAGTTTTTACGTTATCACCGGCGGGTGAATTTATTTCTTCTTTAGCTGCTCCATCCCTGGAAGGCGTGTCATTTTGACTATAAACTCTAACTACCCTTACTCCTTGTTTGTTATTAGCACCAAGGAAAAAAGGATCTCTTACAAGGATTAAATCAATTTCCTGGGTTATTGCACTAAGTAAAGGAACTGAAACCAGTTCGACAAGAACGTGTTCCATTAAAACATCACCGTACAAGGTTTTTTGAAAGTTTGTCGGTTTGATAGGCGCCGTAACCCTAAATTCGATTGGTTTTGTATCAGAATCAGTTACTAGTATTGCGCCCATTATGCCTTCGTTGTTTTCAAGAGCATAAGTTTCTAAAAAAGCAATTTTAGATAAGGCCATAATCCACTCCTTGTGATTATTAATTTATTATCTAATTAGTTTCTTACTAAAAATAGGTAGTATTTTACGATACTTTCAAGTACCAAATTACAAGCATCATAAAACTTTAAGCATACAGAATGAAAGACTTACACCGCCTCTTTTCAAGAATTGTCATTCAAAAAATATTCGTCTATTAGAATTTAGACTGAAATCTTGTATTAAAAATAACAATATATTTTATATAAAGTGTAATTAAACTTATTTTTTCCTCTTTTTCAAGTATAATTTAAATTTTTATGCGATTTAAGTTTTTTTAAAACTATTTGTTAATTCTGCCAGAATTATTGCTGATGCACTTGCAACATTTAAAGATTCGGCATTTCCTATTTTTGGAATAGTTATAATTTCATCGGAAAGGCTTAATATTTCCTTATTTGGTCCTTTAGATTCATTTGAAAATATAACGACTATTTTAGATCTGCCGTTAAATTTAAAAATATTTGTGCCTTTAATATCGGAGCATAATACTTTATATCTTTTTTCATTAAGAACATTTTTATAGGAACTTAAAACAATGTTTTCAAAAATATTTAAATGAAACAATGATCCCATGCTTGCTCTAATTGTTTTAGGATTAAATAACTCTGCACAATTTGGACTTAAAATAATTTCCGAAATTCCAAACCAGTCGCAGTTTCTAATAATTGTTCCTAAATTTCCCGGCTCGGATATATCATCTAAATAAACAACAGGGCTTGATTCAAATAATTTAGCAGCTTTATTATTCTCTCCTTTATGAAACACTGCGGCTATACCTTGCGGATTTAAAGTATCACTAATTTTATTGAAATCCTGGTTTTTAATAACTTCAACCCGAATCGATTTCGAATCGATTTTTTCTATGAAATCTTTATTATCATCAATAAATGTTTTTGCGGCGATTATTACTTCGCACGTATAAGAACTGTTAATTCCTTCAAGAATAATTTTTTTGCCTTCGGCGATGAATTTGCTCTCTTCATTTCTAAATTTTTTATGAAGCAAAGAAGAATAATATTTTAATTGATTCGCCGAAATCATTAAATCAAGTTATCATATTTATGTTTTTCGTCAACGTTCTGATCCCGTTCAAGCTGTTTTAAATAATCCCATGTATAAATCCCGGTATTATGACCATCTCTCCAGGTTATTTGTATTGCATATCCTCCAACGGTAGTAATATCCTTAATCTTATACATCTCCGGATGTTTGCTTGCAGGCTTAGGCGGTCTGTAAGTTTTTAATAATACTGTTTCACCTTTGCAGCCTGCACAAGGACATTCATCTCTTAAATATTTTAGATCTATTTTACTTTCGGAATTATCATCCCACTTTAAAAGAAGATTCTTTTTTTCTGAAATTTTGATTTGTTTGGGTACCATAAGTTTTCAAAATAAATGTAATTAAAAATTAAACAATAGTAAGAAAAATTCGAGTATTGTTCAAATTAGGGTTTATGAGAAATTTCAAAAATTGAATGGGAAATATTTTGTAATTTTAAATGTCAGGTTAGTTAATTAAGGATAGGAAGTCGTTTTATATATGAGCCTTTTACATAGATAAGCAAGTGTGAATAAAAATATTTTAATACAACTTGAATACTTTAATTTAAAATTTCAATTTTATAATATTTACATATAAATAAAATATCAATTAAAAAAATAAAATTATGTTATTGGAAATTTTTACAGCTTTTATACTCATTTTAATTTCTGGATATATTTCTGCGATTGAAATTGCTATAGCATCTTTCGGTAAAAATAAGATAGAAGAGCTTAAAGAGCATAATGATAAAACAGCCGCAGCATTTGAATCCATTCAAAAAGAGCCTAACTTTTTTTTCGGCACAATACAAATAATTTCGACGTTATGCTTGTTTTCCTCTGCGATGTTGACATTCATAATCTTTACAGAACTTTTAAATCCTTTTTTAAGCTATTCCGGAATTTTAATAATTAGTAAATATTCGATGTATATCAGCTTCTTAGCGGGATTAATTCTGGTTTCATTTTTAACCTTAGTATTAGGAATTTTAGTTCCCAAAGCAATCGGTTTTAAGTATTCTGAGAGAATTGGTAAATCTTCAGTCAAATTTACTATAGTGTTAACCTCATTATTTAGATTTCCCGTAAAAATTGTTACCAATGTTAGCAACTATTTTATAAAACCAATTAAAGAAAAAACTGATTTTTCCCAGACGCGATTTTCAGAGGATGAGATAAGAATCATTATTTCTGAAGGCGTTAAAACCGGTGCTATAGATGAAACTGAACATGAGATTATCGAAAATATTTTTGAATTCAACGATTTGCGTGCTAACGAAGTTATGATTCCCAGAACGGAAATGATAGCAATAGAAATGATTGAAGATACCGATGTACTTATCAAAGAAATAGTAAAAATTAATCATTCCCTTATACCTGTTTACAGAGAATCTATAGACAATATAATTGGTGTATTGCACTCTAAAGATTTTATGAAATCATTTATAACTGCAAAGCCTGTTGTTGTAAAAAGCTTGATTAGGCCAGCTTATTTTGTACCGGAAACTAAGTTGATTTCTGAAATTTTAAAAGAGATGCAGAATCGAGGAGAGAGATTAGCTATAGTTACTGATGAGTATGGAGGAACAGAAGGAGTTATTACAATTGAAGATATTCTTGAAGAAATTGTCGGAGATATTTGGGATAATACAAAAGTCGAAGTAAAAGATTACAGTAAATTACCTGATGGTAAATATTATATACTTGGTTCAATAACAATCGAAGATTTTAATGAATCATTTAATCTAAAAATTCCTGTTTCTGATGAGTATAACACTTTGGCTGGATTTATTGCGGATAAATCGGGTAAAATTTTAAATAATGGTGAAGTATACGAATACGGTGATTTAGTTTTTGAACTCATAAAAAAGATAAGACAAAAGATGGTACAGTTTAGAGTGTTTTCGAAAAACGATAGCTTCTTTGAAAACGAAATTGAAAACTAAAAATATTTTATACAATGGATTTGTAATGCTTGCAAAGAATTTGAAATTGTATTAGTTTTGATCTCCAATTTTGCTGGCGTAGCTCAGCTGGTAGAGCAGCTGATTTGTAATCAGCCGGTCGGCGGTTCAAATCCGTCCGCCAGCTC
>CAVQBN010000017.1:0-128402 GCA_963710735.1 uncultured Bacteroidota bacterium
AGAAAGATAAAAGGTATTTCTATTCCGGGAAGATAATGGCTTACCTCCTTTTTATTAGTTCCTTATTCCAATTTCAATTAAACCTTTCCCATTATAATTTCCGCAAATTGCTACAATATTTCCTTTGACATCTACTTTTGAATAACCTCTTTCATTATATGTACTTAAAACTTGCCAGCGAACTCCATCAAAATGAGCCTTAAAGCCATAGTCTCCCACAATAAAAATATCGTTGATATTATTTCCTCTAATGGAATTCGTTCCGACCTCCGGTAAACTTATTTTTTCCCATTTTCCAAATTTATTTACATATGCACCCTCACCGCACACATATAAAAAATTATCATTGGTAGTCCAGGCTGAATAGAGGCGTGCATTTCTATTCCATTTTACTGAGTCGACTATGCTATCTGTTATTTTCAATATTTTTTTATCTCCCAATACAAAAAATGACGAAACGGGACAATAGAGAATTAGTTTACCTTGCCTATTAGTAATACCCCAAATGTCATTAATTATTGAAGATGTATAGCTTTCTATTTTTAGCCAACTGCCGTTTTGATAGTGAACTATTGTTCCATTATTTCCTGCAAAATATAAATTGTGCAATGATGAGCCCCAGATTTGGTATACACTTCCATCGTTTTGATTTAATATTCCCATATCCCATAATTGATATAATTTCCACCCTTCATTTCCATTGGGGAGAAATGGTACCCCACTTGATAAAATTATTTTGCCATCTTGCAAAACGAAAATGCCTTCTAAGGGTGCAATAATTTGATTTCCATTGAAATCAACAGCAATTTTTTTTAATGTCCATTTTTCCCCATTCCATTTTGCAAAGTTATATGGGTAAGGGTCCGGATTGCCAGTAGAATCATCTAAATATATTTCTCCAACAGCATAAGCAAGAGTATCATTAACTATTGTACAATCGTAAAACCTACAGCTTCCGGCATTACCTCCAAAAGTAAAAGTTTGCCATGTAAAATTATTACTTGTTGTGTCCATTGTTTTGGCTGTTATCATTTCACTCTTTGCTGCTGTTTTTCCGTTCTGCAATTCAATTACTTGATAATTGTAAGTTTTATTTGGACTGAGGGAGTCATCATATAGAATAGTATCACGAGTTGTAATTTCTAAGGTATTTACAACACTGCTGTTTCTAACAAGTTGAACTTTTGTGTTTGATGTTAAATTATTAACCGTTAAATGGAGCCATGCTTCGGTACATGTTACATCGCTAACAGTTAATGCAACATCTGCTGTTGTTGGGCCATTAGGGCTTTTACAGCTTTGAAGTATAAAAAATGAAATAAACCACTATGGACTACAAGTCCATAGTTTTCTTTTTGACTGAAAGTCATTCTTCTATTATGAAATTTGAGTCGTCTGTTGTATCCGGTTTCCTATGGTGCTCGAGATATTCATTCAACATTTCATCTGTTATATTTCCTGTACTCCAACATCCATAGCCTATTGACCAAAAGTGACGACCCCAATACTTGTTTTTTAACTCTGGAAATTCTTGTTGCAATTTCCTTGATGTGCGGCCTTTCAGTTTTTTTACTAGATTACTTAAACTTAACGATGGGAGATAATTTATATGAATATGGATATGGTCGCTTGAGACTACTCCTTTGAGTATCTCTACATCTTCTGATTCACATATTTGTTTGATTAGAGTCCTACAGCGTAATTTCTTATCTCCTTCTAATACTTTATATCTATATTTTGTCGCCCATACTATATGGGCTGTCAATCGAGATACGGTATGACCTGAGGTTCGTTGATATTCCATACCTTTAATTTATGAATTTTTAGAAGCTAAAGCGACATGCACTTAAGTGCATAGTTTTAACTCTTTCTGAGACCAATAAAAAGTGAGTATCTTGGTTTTGGTCTTACAATATGTTTCATACAATGGCCCCCATAATGGAATCGGTTGTACAAAGTTAAGGTTTTAAAAAGTAATTGCAAATAACACAGGGTAACTGCCTGCCGAACAATAAACTTTTACCAAAACAGTTCCTCGGCAGCGGAGATAAACCCGAAAAAGATTTGTATTCACGTTTATTAAATATAACGGATTTTATCTCCGGCATGACGGATTCTTTTGCCGTTTCTCTTTATAGAAAAATAAAAGGGATTTCTATTCCAGGGAGATAAAAACAATTAAGACGCGTAATTCCTTAGAAATTTTGATGTCTTAACTTCCCATTATTTATTCAAAATTATAAATAAGACCTATTCTAAAATTTGGCAACACCAATGCATTCATATTTTTTTCAGTAATTATTGCAATACCAATAGCCCAACAAAAATTAATACCGGATTGATTAATTTTATCAGATCCAAAATTAAACTGATATTTTCCTATATTTTTATCTGTGCTATTACTCCCATATGTAAGTCCATAACTGTATTCTATGCTAATATTATCAATCGGGAAAAAACTTTTTGGTAATAAATTATTATAGAAAAGTTTGGAAAATTTTATCCCTATGCCGGTAGCAATTCTAATACCCTCTCCACTTCCTCTCAAAGGGAAAATGTCTGTTTTAATTGCAAGGCTATATTCTTTAAAAATATTTTTACCTATCCCCAGGTATACAATATCAGCAATACCAACGCCAGTGTAGATAAAAAAGTCTCTCTCACTTCTTGTTTTATTAGTAACTGAATCTGAATTACTTGAAGACTGAGTTTCCTTGTTGTAAGTATATATTACTTTGGGGAAGTTATTAAAAGTCCCAATTATTTTTGAATTACTAAATTCATTATTACTGCCGAATACCGTAATTCCATCATTTTGATTAATCTGATAATTATTAGCGCCACTTTCTTGCGCTGAAGTTACTTTAATTGAAAAGAGCAACACTAATAGAAAGAATATTTTTTTCATATATATCCTGTATAAATTTAAAAGTTAATATTGAATCCTATCTTTAAATTGGGGGAAAATAGTGGTGTTATCCTATATGCAAAACTACCAACAACACCAGCCGACCAAATAAAATGCAAACCATTTGATAATATATTCTCATTTCCAATATTTATATCAAACACCGCTCCTCTTATAAAAAGTCCTGAACTTCTAGAATCCGATGTCCTGTTCAGCATTGTTATTTCTGAATTGATAATATTTATAAAACCAAATTGTATATGCTTAGAAATTCTTAATCCGACACCTAAACCAGAATTAAGCGCATATGTTCCGCCTGATAAAAAATATCCACAAAATTTTATTCCCAATGCCAAGTCTTTATTAATTTGAAATCCAAATCCTAAAGCTATCGGTTCAATGGCACCAATTGTCATAAAGATGTAATTGCTTCTTACATAATTATTTGGTTTTTCAATCGTCTTATTTGAAACAGTATCCGCCCTATCAAATAATAGAGTTTCCCGGTTGTAAGTAGTTATTGCTTTTGGGGAGGTCTTAAAAGTTTCATTTTTTGGGGGAATTATAATTTCATTATTACTGGTGAATTTTGTAATTCCATGATTTTGTTTAATCCTAAAATTATTAGCGCTACTATCTTGCGCTGGAGTTACTTTAATTGAAAAAAGCACTGCTAACAGGAAGAATATTATTTTCATTTTAGTCCTTTTGAACATAAATTTTAATGTTAATGCATATCAAGATACTAGTCCACAAATACTGTATAATGGATCAAATTAAAGACGGATTGGTATTTTTACATATTTAGGCTTAGGGGTAAAAATTTTTGAAAATAAAAGGAAGGAAAGAAAAAAGCTGATTATAAAGAAGTTAAATCTAGAAGTACTAAAAACCCATTTCATAAAAACCCCTTTTAGGTAATTGTTAATGCAAACCTAATATGCTAACTGATAATTGTCAATTACACCCTTGAAATTAATTAGCTCGAAAGTATTTCATTATAAAAAATCCAATTACAAAATCTCCCAATTAATTAAAAAAATGGGAAACTTTAAAAAAATTAATTGAAAAACTTTTACTCCATCTTCATATCGCGGGTCATTAAATCGGTTGTAGCTTTAACGGGGTCTTTATCTTCGAAAAGAATTTTATAAACTTCAGTTGTTATAGGCGTTTCAACTTTATGCTTTTTTGCAAGCTGGCTTGCCGAACGGCTGGTATCGACTCCTTCGGCAATCATATCCATGGATTTTAAAACTTCTTTTAATTTTTTCCCCGCACCAATCATCTCACCCACATAACGGTTTCGGCTGTGGCGGCTCATGCAGGTAACAATTAAATCGCCCATACCGGATAAGCCTGCAAATGTTTCCGGCGAAGCTCCCATCGCAACTCCGAGTCTTGCAATTTCCGCAACGCCGCGAGTCATTATAGCTGCTTTAGTGTTATCTCCAAATTTAGCTCCGTCAATTATTCCGGCGCCGATTGCAATAACATTTTTAAATGAACCTCCCATTTCAACACCGAGTATATCCGTTGAAGAATAAACTCTGAAATAGCTCGTCATAAAAGCGCCTTGAATCGATTTGGATGTATCGAGACTTTTTGATGCGGCAACAACTGCAGTCGGAATTCTTTTACTTACTTCTTCAGCATGGCTGGGCCCGGATAAAATACCAAGCTGTTCATCATCCAATGAAGGTATTTCATCTTTCAGCATCTGGGACATAGTCATTAAAGATTTATTTTCAATTCCCTTTGCAACATTAACTAAAATGGAATTTTTAATATCGCGAGGATTAAAATTTTTAACAACACTTCTTAAAAACTGAGAAGGCACAGCAAGCACCAGCATATTTTTTCTATCTGAAATTTCTTCAAGGTCATGCGTAATTTTTATTTCGGGGGGAATTTTAACACCGGGAAGGTAAATAGGATTTTCGCGGGTCTTATTTAATATTTTTACGTAATGCTTTTGATACTCCCATAAGGTTACATCATGTCCGTTATAAAAAAGCAAAATGGCCAGGGTTGTACCCCAGCCACCTGCACCTAAAACTGAAATTTTCATTAATCAAAGATTAGATTTTTTCTTTTTGGAAAAACTTATTTTACTTTCGTTCCCGTTTATCAAACGAACAACATTTCTGCGATGTGTATATATAACGAGTAATGACAATCCGACAACGAACGGCAGTAAAGTATTATAGCCTGGAATATTTACATTAAAAATATTTTCTCTTATAACCAATGCCAGCGGAACAGCAATAGCGCCTAAAATCGAGCCTAAAGAAACGTAACGTGAAATTGTTACAACAATAACAAACACCCCGATTGCGATAAGCATATCTACAGTGGAAATCATTAAAAGCATTCCCAGTGCAGTTGCAATACCTTTACCGCCTCTAAACCCGGCAAAGACCGTCCAAATGTGTCCGATAACCGCTGAGATACCCGCAATAATTTGAATTAAAGTTAAATCATCAAAAGGAGTAGTATTAGCAAAAGGCATGGAGCCGTAATGCAATCTTGCTATGAACACAACTACAATAACACCTTTAAGCGCATCAAGCAAAATAACAAGAAGTCCTTGTTTCCAACCGAGCACACGCATTACATTAGTACCGCCGGCGTTTCCGCTGCCGTAGTCTCTAATATCAATACCTTTAGATAATTTACTAACAATTATGCTGGTCGGAATTGAACCTACCAGGTAAGATAATACTATAATTGCTGCTAATAAAAACATTGTAAAACCATTAAAAACTTTGAATGTTTAAGCTAACTATAATCAAACTAATATTCAATGATAATTTATGATGAAATAACAAGTTGACGAAAATCAACTGATTTTCTGTATAATTACTATCGAATATCATTGAGTATTATTTAGATGCTATCTATTAATAAGGGGTTCTGAATCCACATAGATGTTGGAAGAAATTATTGACATGGTCAAATAATTTGGTTTTTAGGGTATAAACGGATAATATCGTCAATAACTTCTATGTGATATTTGTCCTTTTTGTTATATACATAGTCCTTAAGGAAGTTCAAAGTCGGGTAATCATTTTCACCGGTAAAACAACGAGCATCATCAATTAAAATTATATGATCTAATTTGTTCGTAAGAATAGTATTTAACTCCTCTAAAATAGGTGTTTCTGTCTCTCCTTTAGCAGTAAACCCCGCAGAATAATGACCATCAAGCCAAAAAAGGCAGGGTTCATTAAATTTATTAATTATATTTTTTAACACCTTTCCGCTATCGCCGTGAATAATTTTAACATTCTTATTTTTTTTAAACTTATTTTCTGCATCCTGAAATAAAGTTTCGTCAAGTTCAATTGAGATAATTTCAGTAAAATTATTTATTTGAGAATAAACCATATCACCCAAAAAAGTTCCCGTTTCAACTAAATTATGAAGATTAAATTTTTCTTTAAATTCTTCTACAACTTTCTGCTTGACAATATGAGGCGGCGGTAAAGGTTTATTCTGTGCTAGCCAGTGTTTATAACTCGCTTCTTGATTCTTTGAAGAATTTCTCCTTCTAATGCTAATTTTTTCATAAGCAAAAAGAATAAAGTGCGGTAATTTCTTTTTAAATTCTTCACTAAACATAAAAATCAACTTAAAGGATTATAAACTATTTTCTTAAAATATATTTAAGTAAATCGATATCTGATTTTGTAGTGACTTTAAAATTAATTAATGAGCCTTCAACTATATGAACATCATGGTTCATTCGTTTTACCAGCATTGATTCATCGGTGCCGTAAAAATTATCTTCATAAGCGCTATTCATCGCATTCATTAAATCGATGAATTTAAATATCTGGGGAGTTTGAACATGATAGATTCCCTCCCGGTTAACGTAATAATCAACAACTTCATCGGCCTTAACTAAAGTATCGCTGACTTTTATACAAACCAGGGCATTGCCTTTTACCTTAGCCGTCTTTATTGCTTCTGTAAGAATATCGGACGGCAAAAGCGGGCGTGCCGCATCATGTACTATTACTAAATCTTCGTCTTCGGCATTTAACGATTTAAGCGCATTATAAACAGAGTCCTGTCTTTCTCTTCCGCCTTCTACAATCTGTTTTACCTTGGTAATTTTATACTTTTCTTTTATACCCCAGAGAAGTGTGAAGTAAGTAGATTCCGATGAAATTATTATTTCATCAACTAATTTGTTTTTCTGAAATATATCAAGTGTGTGTGCAATAAGTTCTTTGCCGCCGAATTTTAAATATTGTTTAGGAGCGGCTGAACCGCCCCTAACACCTTTGCCTCCGGCCGGTATAATAGCGAAAGTTTTCATAACAATAACATTGCATCACCGTAGCTTAAAAAGCGATAGTTCTCCTTCAATGCTTTTTTATAAGCTTTCATAACCAAGTCAGTGTCAGCAAATGCACTAACCAACATTAATAATGTTGATTCGGGAGTGTGAAAATTTGTAATTAATCTATCCGTAATTTTAAAGTCATAGGGAGGATAAATAAATTTATCCGTCCAGCCGCGGTTAGGTTTAACTAAACCATCTGCAGTAACACTTGTTTCCAACGCACGGCAGGTGCTTGTACCTACCACAAAAACCTTATGTTTTGATGTTAGAGATTTATTAATAACTTCGGCAGATTTAGCATTAATTTCAAAATATTCTGAATCCATTTTGTGCTTAGTCAAGTCTTCAACCTCAACAGGACGAAAAGTACCGAGCCCGATATGTAAAATTACGGGAACAATCTGTATACCTTTCTTTTCTATTTTCTGCAGCAGTTTCGGGGTAAAGTGCAGGCCCGCAGTCGGTGCTGCAACCGCGCCATCAATTTTTGCATATACCGTCTGATAATTTTCTTTATCCGAAGCTTCCGGTTCTCTTTTTATATACGGCGGTAGCGGTGTTAATCCGATTTTTTCTACAGCTTTATAAACATTCCCCGGCTGGTTAAACCTGACTGTTCTCCCCCGTGAAGTTGTATTATCAATTACCTCACACCAAAGTTTATCATTAAAATAAATTTTGTTTCCTATCCGCACTTTACGTGCGGGATCAACAATTACATCCCATATACAATCTTCTGCATTTAATTCTCTCAGCAAAAAAACTTCAATTTTTGCGTTAGTCTTCTCTTTCTTTCCATATAATCTTGCCTGAAAGACACGCGTTTCATTAACCACCAAGACATCGCCTTTTTCCATATAACTTACAACATCTGAAAACACTTTATTTTCTATCTCTTTAGTTTCCTTATTTAAAACCATTAACTTCGACTTATCCCTTTGTGAAACAGGATATTTGGCAATAGCGGTCTTAGGCAGGTTGTATTTGAAGTCCGATAATTTCATTCTTCGTTACCTCTTTAATGTGAACTATTTATTATCAAAAGGGAGCGGGTTAACGCCCCCTTAATAACTGTTATTTAATATTTATTTTTTCTTTTTAGAAACTTTCCTCTTCTTACCTTTATCAGAAGGTTTGGATTTTTTTGATTTAGAAGAAGCAAGTTCTTTAACAACTGCTCTTGCAGCAGCTAATCTTGCTATCGGAACTCTGAACGGTGAACAGCTGACATAGTTTAAACCTGTCCTATGGCAGAATTCTACCGAAGAAGGTTCACCGCCATGCTCACCGCAAATACCGACTTTAAGATCAGGCCTGGTTGAACGTCCCTTCTCGGTTCCCATTTTAACAAGCTGGCCGACACCATTCTGGTCAAGAACTTCAAATGGATCGCTTGGTAAAATATCATTCTGAACATAAAGAGGTAAAAACTTACCGGCATCGTCTCTTGAAAGACCGAATGTTGTTTGTGTAAGGTCGTTTGTTCCAAAGCTGAAGAACTCGGCGCCTTTGGCAATCTGATCGGCAGTAAGTGCTGCACGAGGCAATTCAATCATTGTTCCTACAAGATATTTAAACTTCTGCCCTTTTTCTTTCATTACTTCTTCAGCAACTTTTCTAACTATTTTTTCCTGGAATTTGAATTCATTCAAATCGCCGACAAGAGGAATCATAACTTCGGGATGAACCTTAATTCCTTTTGCCTGAGTGTCACATGCAGCTTCAAAAATTGCACGTGCCTGCATTTCAGTAATTTCAGGATAAAGGATACCTAAACGGCAGCCTCTGAATCCCAGCATAGGATTGAATTCGTGTAAGCTGTCAATCTTTTGTTTTAATTTATCAACCGAGATATTTAAAGCTACTGCCAATTCATTAGTTTCTTTTTCTTCGTGAGGAAGAAATTCATGTAACGGAGGATCCAAAGTTCTAATTGTAGTCGGCAATCCTTTCATTACTTCAAATATGCCTGCAAAATCTTCTCTCTGAAGAGGTAATAATTCTGCAAGAGCAGCTTTTCTATCTTCAAGAGTATCGGAAACAATCATCTTTCTTACAGCCATAATTCTATCTCCGCCGAAGAACATATGTTCCGTACGGCAAAGGCCGATACCTTCAGCACCGAAAGCAATTGCATTTGCAGCCTGGTCCGGCTGATCCGCATTAGTTCTGATGTTCATACTTCTTAGTTTATCAGCCCAGTTCATTAAGCTTGCATAAGTTTGATAGACAGGTGAGTCTTTTGGATCAAGAGTTTTATTGATCAATACCTGAATTACTTCCGAAGGTTTGGTTTCAATTTTACCGGAGATAACTTCACCGGTTGTCCCGTCAATTGAAATATAATCGCCTTCATTTAAGCGAATATCTTTTCCTTCAACACCGACTGTTCTATCCCTGTAATTTATTTTTAACGTACCGCAGCCGGCAACACATACTTTACCCATTTGACGAGCAACTAATGCAGCATGCGAGGTCATTCCTCCTCGTGCCGTTAATATACCTTCTGCAGCATTCATACCTTTGATATCTTCAGGAGAGGTTTCAATTCTTACAAGAATAACTTTATCTCCGTTCTTGGCCATATCTTCAGCATCCTGTGCACTTAATGCAATTTTACCTGAAGCGGCACCGGGGCCGGCGTTTAGTCCTTTGGCTAAAAGACGTCCTTCATCAACTGCTTTACGTTTTTGATCAAGATCAAAAATAGGACGTAACAACTGATTTAACTGGTTCGGCTCAATTCTACTTATTGCTTCTTCTTTTGAGATTAGTCTTTCTTTAACCATATCAACAGCCATCTTAACAGCAGCAAATCCAGTTCTTTTACCAACACGGCACTGCAGCATCCACAGAGTTCCCTGCTGAATGGTGAACTCAATATCCATCATATCTTTATAATGTTTCTCAAGTGTTTTTCGGATATCATCTAGCTGTTTATAAATTTTAGCGTCGTCTTCTTTTAATTTTGCAATTGGAAGGGGAGTTCTAGTCCCGGCAACAACATCTTCGCCCTGAGCATTAAAAAGATATTCACCATAAAATAAATTTTCGCCGGCGGCGGGGTCTCTTGTAAAAGCAACACCCGTACCTGAATCTTCGCCCATATTTCCAAATACCATTGATTGAACATTAACAGCTGTTCCCCAGGCGGCAGGAATATTATTTAATTTTCTGTATATGATCGCTCTTTCATTATTCCATGATCCAAACACTGCACCAATTGCGCCCCATAATTGTTCCATCGGATCGGTTGGGAAATCATTCCCGGTTTTTTCTTTTATGGCAGCTTTAAATTCTTCAACAAGTTCCTTCAAATGATCTGCTGTCATCTCAGTATCAAATTGAAAACCGTTATCATGTTTTTTCTTTTCGATAATCACTTCAAACGGATCTTCTTCATGCTTGTCAACCGGTTTTAAGCCTAATACGACATCACCATACATCTGAACAAATCTTCTGTAAGAGTCATAAGCAAATCTAGGGTTGTTTGTTTTTTCTATTACACCCTGAACAGTAACATCATTTAAACCAAGGTTTAGAATTGTATCCATCATACCCGGCATTGACGCTCTTGCACCGCTTCTGACCGAAACCAGCAAAGGATTTTTAGCATCGCCAAATTTTGCACCCATAGCTGCTTCAACTTTTTTAAGAGCCGTCAATACATCTGCCTTTAGCTCTTTCGGATATTTGTTCTTGTTGTCGTAATAATATGTACATACTTCCGTAGTAATTGTGAAGCCGGCAGGAACAGGCAAACCAATGTTAACCATTTCTGCGAGGTTTGCACCCTTTCCTCCGAGCAGGTTTTTCATCTCGGTTTTTCCTTCTGCTTTTTTATTCCCGAAGAAATAAACATACTTATTTTTCTTAGCCATTTTTTCATTTCCTCCAAATTAAGTTTTCGTAAAATGTTATAATTTTATTTTTTCTGTTTTATAAATGTACAGCTCATTTTAAAGTAATTATTTTTTCTCATCTCCTATTTTTCAATATTATTAAATTTTTTCAATAAAAATTCTTTGAAATTTTCAGGCTCATCAATTTCCAATTCTATTTTTAAGTAGAATATATCGATGTCATCAAGTTCTTTGGAATATTTAGAAAGTTTTACCGCATCTTTTTCTGTAGTTACTACAGAGTGTGAATTTGTTGAATAAAATTCTTTCCTAATTCTCTGAACTTCCTTCAATGTATAATCTTTATGATCCCTAAAAATTATCTGGTTTTGAGTATCAACATTTGTTTTTTTCAGCACATTAATAAAAGAATAGGGATTGGCAATACCCGAAACCACTAAACCTTTTTGTCCCTCGAACTCTTCAATTTTATAATTTATTTTCTTCTTTACATCATAAAAACCTATTGCATTATAGCAGGCTGTAAACTGTTTTTTATTTTCAAAATATTTTTTTAATTGATCAGGAATTTCTTTTTTCTCTGAGAATTTTCTATTTATTATTACTGCATCAGCTCTCTTTATTGAATCAAAGGGTTCTCGCATAATTCCTGTCGGCAGCAAATTCTGATTTGTAAAAGAATTATCATAAAGGAACCTTTGTTCACAAAGCAATAAGTTTATATCTCTATCAATCCATCTATGTTGATAAGCATCATCTAATATAATTGTATTTACATTTGTCTCTTTAATTAATCTTTCCGCACCTATCACTCTGTTTTCCGAAACTGCCGCTGGGACTTTACATTCTTGCGCTGTATGAAAAATCTCATCGCCGCATAAATCTACAGTGGTTAAAACTTGCTCTCCTTTGGAAACCAAAACGTATCCTTTAGATTTTCTGCCGTAACCACGACTTAAAACGCCCGCCTTTATTCCTTGCTGCTTTAAAAGGTTAGATAGATAAATTACCATAGGTGTTTTACCTGAGCCGCCGACGGTAATATTTCCAACCGATATAATTCTAGCATCAACTTTTTGCGATTTAAATATTTTTTTGTCAAAGAACCAATTTCTTGCCTTAATTAAAACTGCATAAACCGGAACCAGCGGGATACAATAATATTTTTAATAAGTCCATCATGCACAGTTTTAATATTTAAATGAAAAATATATTTTATCACAAATCATTTGCTTCTTTTTGCAATCTATTCAACTCGCGTTCACATTGTTCAATTATTTTTGAAGTCTCTTCATAACTAAGATCATTCTTTATGAAAATCGGATTCGAGTAAACAACTTTTACATGCGAAAAGAATTTTGGGATTTCGAATTTATCCCAGCTTTTTAAAATTCTTTTTTTACTATGACCTACACCGACCAGGATTAATGGAAGGCCGCTTTTTTTTGCTGTTATAACTGCGCCTGCTTTAAGCTTGTAAATCGGTCCTTTAGGTCCGTCAGGTGTAATGGCAATTGAGTAATTATTCTTTGCATAATCAACCATTATACCAAGCGCTACATTACCTCCGGCAGTGCTTGATCCTCTAACAACTTCATAATCCCAACTTTTCAGAATCTTTGCCAGTAAATCGCCGTCTTTGCTTTTACTTATTAAAGCGGCAAAGTTTTTATACCTGCCTAAATACCAGGGCAGCAGCATTGTGCCATGCCAGAATGCAAATACAAAATTTTTTTCATTTTGGTATAATTCATCAATTACATTTTCATTTACAAACGAAATTCGTAAAGTTTTACAAAGAACATTAACAATATTAAAAAGGAAATAATTCCCTATAAATCTTAAAGTATCCTGCCTAAACTTTCTAAGCTTCATTCATTAACGCATAAATTGCTTTTGCAGCTTTTTTAGATGCGCCTTCAATTCCCAATTTTTCTCTGATATTTGCTAATTTATTTTTTATAGAATCATAAAGATTTTTATCAGATAAAACTTTCTTACATTCCTTATAAATTGACTCCATATTTACTTCACTTTGAATCAACTCTGCCGCGACTTTTTCACCGGCGATAATGTTTGCCATTCCTATGTTATCAACCTTAATCAAACTCTTTCCGATTAAATAAGTAAGATAACTTGTTTTGTAAACTATAACCATCGGGAGTGCCAATAGTGCGGCTTCCAAGGTTGAAGTGCCGGATTTTACAATACCTATTTTGGCATATTTAAGAAGATCGTAAGTATGATCTTTGATTACTTTAAAGCTCCGGATCTTTGTTATTTTATTAAATATGCTTTCATCAATATTAGGCGAACAAGCAGCAACAACTTGCAGATTAAATTCATTTGCCAATTTTTCGGCAGCTTTAATACATTCAGGGAAAATTTTTTCAACTTCGTGATTCCGGCTTCCGGGAAGTATTAATAAAAATTCTTTATCCTTATCAAGATTAAATTTATTATATAATTCATCTTTTGATAAAAAATTATATTCATTTATTCTTTCAAGTAACGGATGCCCCACGAATTCAACATCAACTCCGGCATTTTTATAAAGCTCTTCTTCAAACGGAAATACAACTAACATTTTGTTGACTAATTTTTTTATTTTTTTAATCCTGCCGGCTCCCCACGCCCAAATTTGAGGAGAGATGTAATAAATAATATTTTTATCCAGTTTCCTAAATTTCTTAGCAATGCTTAAGTTAAATCCGGGGTAGTCTATTAAAACTACATTTTTAATTTTATTTTCAGTTGCAATTTTTATCAAATTATTTTGTGCTTTTTTTATAAAAGGCAAATGCCTTACCACTTCAACAAATCCCAGGAACGCCATTTTATTTATATGATAAATAATATTCATTCCGGCAGCTTTCATTTTATCGCCGCCAATGCCGAAAATATTTATATCACCGTCAAGTGTTTTAAGCTCTTTAATTAAAGAAGCCCCGTGTAAATCACCGGAAACTTCACCTGCTATGATCATTAAGTTTTTACTCAATTTTATTTTTCATTAATAAAGTAATAACAAAAACTATCTTAAAATCTGCGAAAGAACCATATAAGCAATATTGTTAAAGTAACCAAGCTAAAAGCCTGTAAAGTTCTTCTTTCAGACTTCAACCCGCCCTTCCAATTAAAAGGTGGCTGCTGTAAATTTTGAACTTTATAAGCGATAAGCTTCGGGAAAAACCTGGGAACATTTTTAACATATTCCTCATAATCTTTTCCATATACCTTCGCCAGGTATCCTTCTTCTTCTTTAACAATAAAATGATATTGCACGAAGAAAAATATTATTGCAACAATCTGTAAATAAGGAAAAATTGCAAAGGACATTATTCCAAGACCAAAGTAAAGTAAAATATTACCGACATATAGCGGATTACGAACATAAGCGAACGGCCCGCTTACAATTAAAAAAGTACCGCCAACACTGCCGGTAGTGCGTGTTTCACTTCCCGCCCAGCTTACACCCCAGAACCTTATGAACTCTCCGGTAACTGCAATCAGAAAGCCGATTATTAAACTCCAAATATTTGCATTTTCAAAAAAGAACATTAGAAGTAAAAACGGAATTGGTGTATAACTTCTGTATTTAAAAAATTTTGTTGCTATAGCCGACATTAAATTATTTTGTCACTTTCATTTAAATATTGTATTTAAAATTCTATCATTCATTTATGTAGATTTCTCTTCGCTTTAATTCTGCCTGGTATCTTTTTTTTAATCTTTTCCTGGATTTTAGTTCCTCTATTTTTTCAATTACATCGTTAAAATTATTAAACGGGAAATATGTTATCCGTTCAACTTCGCAATATTTAAGAAGATCATCTTTTGCAAAAATAAAATCACAAAACTGAACCGTATATTTATCCGAGTTTCCGTCGCCGATAAATATTGTATATTCATCTTCCCCGCTGTTATTAATAATATGATTTCTTTTACAGTTTGCGGAAGTCGTACAGTTTTGATCAAGATAAGGGAAAGACGGAATAAGCTTGTTGTTAGAATCAATTTTCAGTTTATTCGAATAATATTTTATATCCCTAAGATTTTCTCGATCAAAAACTCTGTCGATGTAATAATTGAATCCGTCGCTTATAACAAACAATTCCATTTCATTCTTTTTGCTGTAATCTACCAAATTGTGAAATGTATGATCAATTTCAATTGAATCAATAAATTCATTCAATTCATTTTTATCTAATTTTTCAACCGAATCACAAAGCGACAGCCAGCATTGTTTGGCGGTAATTTCATCACTTAATAATTTTGTAATTATATCTTCCACTTTTTCTTTATTGCCGAATCTTCTAAAAATAGAATCGCCGATATCCTGTTTGGAAATTGTGCCGTCGAAATCAACAAATATTTTAAATATTTTTTCCATTCGCCCTTTTCAACATTTAATTTGTTATAACCATTTTTTTTACGTCAACAAATTTATTTACTTTAAAACGATAGAAATAAATTCCGGGATCCAATCCTTTTGAATAAAATACGATCTGATTTTCACCGGAAGGGAATGATTTATTAATTTCGTTTATTTTATCTATATGAGAATCAAAAAAATCCACATTAATAGAGGTTGAGTCCGGAAGATAAAAATTTATCACCGTGGAATCTGAAAACGGGTTAGGTGCATTTTGAGCAACTACAACTTCGGATGAAGTACCAAAATAGTTTATTCTTGAAATATCAGACACATTTTTGTTTTTTTGTGAATCTACCTGGACAACCCTATAATATAAAGTCCCGGTTATATTCGGAACATCATAGCACAAATAACTAGCTGCATTACTTTTACCATTAGATTCAATTGTATCAATTCCATCCCATTGCATGCTATCGAGTTGTGTCTGGGATGCTCTTTCAATTGTATATTGGGTTGCTCCTCTTTCATTAGCAGCATACCAGGATATTTTTACCGAATCTCCCTTCAGGCTAGTATTAAAGCCTATTAGTTGAGAAATAAATGTACCGGTATTAAAAACTCTCTGACCATAAATTTCATTTTTGTCATTTCGAGTATTTTTAAAAATTACAATTGCTCCGCCGTTGCCATCCGGGATAAGCGAAAGATAACTTTTGGGAGTATTATAATTTGATGCAACTTCCAATCCTAATGAATCCCATACGGCTTTACCTTTTTCATTTATTCTTTGCGCATAAATATTTGCCAGTAAAGAATCGGCACGTCTGTCAATCCACGCAACAATTATTCCTTTTTTACCATCACTTACTAATTTTTGACCAAACTGTTCACCATGATACTTTATTACGGGAACTCCGTCTTTATTCCAGATTGGTACTCCGGCGCTATTAAATTTTTGGATATAAATATCATTATTGCGTCCAATTTCGTTTGTCCAGCTAGTAATGAACGAAGAGTCTGAGACAACTACTTGTGGATTTATTTGATTTCCCTTTAAAGTCGTAATAAGCTTTCCACCCGGTGACCACAAGCTTTTCCCTTTATAATCTATTAGCTGCTGGTAAATATCTTTACCTGATTTTTGTGTTTGCCATACGATGTAAATTGTTTTCGGTCCAGCTTTTTTAACTATATAAGTTATTACATTATTAGCAGTGTTCGAAATAACCTGGGGATTTTTACCCCACAGTAATTTTCCTGTCGAATCAACATGTTGGGCTAATATTTCGCTTTTATTATTTTTATAACCAAGCCAAAATATAAAAGCACCGCCGCTGTCATCCGGCACAATATTAGTCATGCTTTTTCTTTTCATCGAACTAAAAATATTAACACCGTTGGAACTGAATAAAGTTTTTCCTTCCGGGGAAATTTTCTGCATCATTACCTTATATTCACTAGCAACATCAGGTCCTTTAGCAACATAAGTAGTATAAATGAATCCGGTTTCATCGGCAGAAATTGAATACTCATTAACGGACTCACTGCCCGTGGTTATCTGAAGACCGTTTTTGGTCCACAAATAATTTCCATTATCCTCAATTTTTTGTACGAATAAGTTACCGGAGTTAGAATATGTCAAATCTTTCCATAGCACTACAGCCGTATTTTGCTGTGTTTCTACACAAACGGGATTCTCCTGTGGCCCGTACAAACCGGAAACATGTTTGCCGTCTGCACGGAAACTTACCTTCCCTGATGCATCTACATGCATAAAATAAATTTGGTAAGGAAAACCATTTTTATTATCCTGCCAAAAAATAAAGGCTCCGCCGTTTTGGTCTTTCGTAGTCGAAATATCAAAAGGATTATTTGTATTTATAACCAGCTTGGTATTTTGCGAGGTATTATTTGTCCATTGAGCAAAAGAATTTGGGCACAATATAAATGACACTGCAGTAAGAATTAGAACTTGTATAAAACAGTTTCGATTATTTTTACGACCATAAAAAATATTTCTTAAGTCTAACTTATGACTATTAAGCAAAATTAAAATCCTCATTAAATCTTACGCTTACTAATTTGGATACTCCCTCATCCTGCATTGTTACTCCGTATAAAGTATCCGCGGCTTCCATAGTTCTTTTATTATGTGTTACAACTATAAACTGAGTGTCGGTGCTGAAATCCTGAATAATTTTTGTGAACCTATCAATATTTGCATCATCCAGAGGAGCGTCAATTTCGTCTAAGATACAAAACGGGCTAGGCTTTACTAAATAAATTGCAAACAGTAATGCAATTGCCGTCAAAGTTTTTTCTCCGCCTGAGAGAAGTTCTATTGATGTCGGCCGCTTGCCTTTGGGTTTTGCTATAATTTCTATTTTTCCTTCAAGCGGATCAGCATTTTCTTCTAAACGAAGATCGGCTTCATCGCCGGGATTGAACAAGCCTCTGAAAATATTGACGAAATTTTCTCTTATTTTTTCGAAGGTTTCCATAAACTGCGTTTGTGCTGTTTCATTAATTTCTTCTATTGTCTTTACAATATCTTTTTCAGAGTCCAGAAGGTCATTTCTCTGTTTGGTAAGAAAATCAAGACGCTGCTTTTCTTCTTCAAACTCAGAATAAGCTAATAGATTTATCGGTCCCAGATTTTTAACCTGCTGTTTTAGATTATGCACTTCTTCAGTCCGCTGCTGATAATCAAACGATTCTAAATCATCAAAGTCTTTTGTTTCTATATTAATGGAATAGTTTTCTTTTATATTATCCTGAAGATTAGTTAATTTCATTGAAAGTTCATTCAGCTTCATATCGCAGGCATGAATTTCATCGAGAGCACTTTCTCTTTTTTTGCGTAAAATATTCTGCTGGTTTTCCTTTTCCGAAATTAATCCGCGAACCTCTTTATACCTTAAGTCTATTTCTCTTTCTTCAGCAAGGAGCTTTTCTTTTCCCTGTACTAGCTCTTCATATTCAATTCTTTTCTCTTCAATTAAGTTTGATAATGAATTTGATTCTTCGATTGACAAAGAAATATCATATTCTCTTTTTGATATTGATTTTTTTATACTTTCAATTGAATCCTGTGAACGCTGTATTTCATTCTCGGTATTTTTTTTCTCACCGAGCAGTCTTTCGAGATCTAGGTTTATTTTATTTTGATCTGCAAGAACAGTATTATATTCTTGCTCATATTTATTAAACTCTTCTTCTAGTACTTGATGTTCTTCATCCGCTTTATTTTTTTCATTTTTAAATTCAGTCAGCAAATCATCCAGCCGGGTTCTTTCATTATCAAGCTTATTTGATTCAACAGCCAGATCATTTATCTCCTGCCTGGTTTTATCTATTTCATCATTAGCTTTTTTCTTTTCAAACTCAAACTGTGCAATCTGTTTGTCTACATTTGCCAGATCATTTACTAAGAGCCTGCCTTTTTCAGAGAGTACTTTTAAATCAATGCCATTAATATTTATTTCCAGATTCTCAATCTCTTTTTGAAGAGATTCCATTTCGGCTTCTCTTTTGGGAAATTCTTCTTTAAGGTTTTCCAGGAATTGTTTTCTGCCGAAAAGAGAATCGTCTGGTTTGGATGCAGAGCCGCCTTCAACAGCACCCGAATTATTAATAAAGTCGCCGCTTAAGGTTGCAAAGTTAAAATCAGTATATTTACCTGATAGATCAAATGCAGTTTCAAGCGAATCTACAATCGCTACTCTTTCTAAGAGTTTATCAAAAAACGGTTTCCACTTTTCCTCAGTTTGAACAAAACTAATTGACCAGCCTAGAAAGCCTTTTTCCTGCTCCAATCGGTTACCACGATGCTTCAGCGCGTAACTTTGAAATTTTTCAAAGAGTGTTTTCTTACGGCCGTTCCTAAAGCCCGGAACATAAAAAGATGCCTTACCAATTTCATTTTCTTTTAAAAACTCAATACCTCTCTTCAAGTCATCCAAAGTTTCAACTAAGATGTCATTCAAATTATTTTTCAGCGCAGCTTCAACAGCGAATCTGTATTTGTCTGTTGTATTTCCGATATGCGCTAAAAGAGTTTTATTTCCTTTAGCCCAATCACCATCTTCCAATAATGACTTTGCGCCTTTTGAAACTCCCTCCAGGTTATCGATTAAATTCTGTATTAAACTAATTTTATCTTTTAAACCATTTAATACGCTTTTATAATCAAGCTCCTTTTGTTTCTGATTACTTAATTCTTTTTCTAAATTTTCTTTTTCTTTTTGTTTCTGAGAATATATTGATTCAGCCTCATCAATCCTTTTTTCGGTTTCTAGTTTTTCCTGTCCCAGTTCTTCAAGAAATCCAACTGTTTTAGCAATGTTATTGGTAAATGATTGAATCTTTGTGTTGAGTTTGCTGATTGAAAGATTCTTAGACTCAAGTGATTTTTCTATATTGGATAATTCATTTTCCCTGTTTGTGGTTTCTTTGAATTTATCCAGCAATAATTCTGAATGTAACTTTAAATTATTTCTTTTCTCTTCCAGATCCGATTTATATTTACGTAAAGTTTCCTGCGTTGAAAGTTTCTGCTCACTCTTCGAAGAAATTTTAGAGTCAAAATCAATCAGAACGGATCCGCTATCATGTATAAATTCCTCAGTCTCTTTTAATTGATAATTTAATTCTTCAAGTTCCTGCTTGTATCGTTCTAAATTTCCTTCTAAGGATTTTTTTCTTTCTTCTGCAACAGAAATATTCTTTTGGGAGTTATAAGTTCTTTCAGTTTGAGCAGTAACTTCTGTTCTTTTAGTTTTTAACTGATATTCTATTTCATTAAGAGTAAGTTTAATTGATTTAAGTTCGTCATCAAGTTTTGAAAGCTCCGATTCGACAGCAATCTTGTTTTTATTGCTCTCTTCCTTTTGTACTCTTGATTCCGATTTCTGCTTAGTGAAAAGAGCCATTTCCCTTTCTGCAAGGTCTAACTCCAATTCACGTAGTGTGGTAGAAATTTTGTTGTATTTATCCGCTCTCTTTGCCTGGCGCTCTAAGGAGTTTACTTTTTTTTCAACTTCGGTTACTATGTCGTTAACTCTTGTTAAATCAGCTTTTACTTCATCCAATTTTTTTAGAGCAAGCCTTCTTCGGAGTTTATATTTGTTAACGCCGGCTGCTTCTTCAAAAAGCACTCTTCGATCTTCTGCTTTGCTGCTTAAAATAGTTTCTATCATTTTAAGTTCTATAACAGAATAAGCATTAGCACCGATTCCCGTATCCATAAAAAGATTTGTAATATCTTTTAACCGGCAAATATTTTTGTTTAAGAGATATTCGCTTTCACCGGAACGAAATATTCTTCGGGTAATGGTAACTTCAGAATATTCAGTCGGGAGAATGCCTTTGTTATTTTGTATGGTAAGCGATACTTCAGCCATTCCCATGGGTTTTTTATCAGCCGTACCATTGAAAATGACATTTTCCATTTTATCGCTTCTTAGCGCACTGCTCCTTTGCTCGCCGAGACACCACCTAATTGCATCAACGATGTTAGTTTTGCCACATCCGTTAGGACCCACAATTGAGGTTACACCATTATTAAAATTAACAACGGTTTTTAAAGCAAATGATTTAAAGCCAAGTATTTCAAGCTTAGATAAATACAATTTATTCCGTTACCCAAAAATGTTATTTTGTTTGAAAGCCAGTTGAAGATAATCAAAAACCGAACTTTTCATTTGAAAGTATATTAAAAATCCACCGATTAAGACAAGAACTATAATAAGGCTATAGAAATATACGCTCGCAGCATTTATATCATAGATAACGTATATACCTTTCATTAAACGATAAAAGATCCAAAGTACAAATAGGACAAGACACAAGTAAACGTAAAAATTAATTGCATCCGCACTTAAAACTCTGTATAAAATAATTCCAACGGGAATTAAAAGTACTAAAGGAAGGAAAGACCAGATAACCGCAAAATATGCACTTGAAAAGAAAACCTTGTTCCTTACAAAAAAAGAAGCTGCTTTTACAACGATAGTAATTGCAATTATAAATAAAAACGAAAAAACCGTCAGCCATAGTAATGAAGCGAATGGATGCCAGGCTAAATAACTGAAGGTTTTGATTATTCCGGTGCTTCCGAATGCCAATAATATTTTTTCAACAACTAGATTTTCTCTATAATAAAATAATAAATTACTTATAATCAATGCCAAGACAGCCGAAACAATTACAGCAAGAACTGTTGAATGATATCCCGACATTATTCTTTGATCACGAACATCAGCAAAAAAATTGTACGGTCTTAATAGAGCTCTAGATGAATCTTCTCTAAACTTTCTTCCCGAGTTTACTAAAACCCCCATAATTAATGCTAGGAGAAGCCCGGCAATAACAAAAATCATCGGGGCATCATCTTTTTTACTGCCAATTGGTATCGTTACTCTTTCAGCATTATGTAATTTTGAAAAAATAACCTTGTAACCCAATCTATCTGTTCCTCTATCTTCCCCGGAAATACCTATTTGATATAAATTATCCTTACTATAACCCGCAACCAGAGATGCATAATCACCTCGGTAATCAAACATAGAGTTAATAAAGTATCCGGCCATTTTATTTTCTTTTGAATAATCAATAAGATCTTCAAAATATTTTGCCTGTGCTTCGAAAGAATGTTTGTTTACATACCCGTTTGTGTTGCCCATGTTTACTGTGTAAGTAGCCGAACCAATAAAGACCTTACCGATTCCAAGTTTGTCCTGTAAAGTTTTAAATTGGTCATTTACATTGCTTACAGGAGTATTAAAAAGCTCAATACCATACAGATCTATGCCATCAATCGGTACAATATCAAGACCACTAAACGAAGCATAAGTAAGCTTATTTGAATTTTTCTTTACAATTGATGCCAGACTTTTTATTAAAGCAATTTCAGCATTAGATTCACCATAGTAAGAACTGCCTAAACCTATAGCTGCAACCGAAGAATATTTTTGATATGCTTTTAGATAATTTGTTAAATAATTTTTACATCTTGTAACAAAGTTAGGATCTTGTGCCAACTGCTCAGGGACACCGCTTAAAGGTAATTCAACAAAAGCCAACAGTCCGTATTGTTCGCAAAGTTGTAAATAGTATGGATTTGGAACAGACTTTGCAAATCTCACGCTGTTAAATCCGAGTTCCTTAATCATCTTTATATCATTTTTCATCTCAGCATAAGTAGCAAGGCTTCCATAATCTTTAAACGAGGGAATATACGTTACTCCGTTTAGTAAAAAACTATCTCCGTTTAAAGTAAGGGTTTCCTTAGAAGCCTTTAATGTATAAATTGATAACGTCCTATTTACTTCATCAACAAGATTATCCTTATTCAAAATTTCAAGCTGAACGTCATAAGATTGCGGGTCAGATGGAGTCCACAATGAAGGTGAGATTAATTCAATATTTTGATTTACATCCTTTTCTTTATACCGCAGCACTTGAAATGGATAATTCTTAATCGATATTGTCTTTCCGTTATTCGGAGAAATAAATTTAACGCTTAGACTATATTGATTATCTTTATTTAATAATAACGAATCACTGGATAAATTAGATTCTCGATTATCTATTTTCGTGTAAACATTCACATTAGCTCTTTTTGTTTTTGTATCATAAGCGTAAGAAATATTTAAGTCGGTTATGGATACATTAGGAAGCAGCTGAATATATACATCTCTAAAAATTCCGCCGAAGTCCTGGGGAAAAAGGAATCTCTGTTTTAAAGGAATTGTATTTTCAGAATCTAATTTATAATACAATTTAACAGTTAAAATGTTAGATTTATCGAAGTGAAGGATGTCCCTTGGTAAATCAAATTGAAACGGGAATGAGCCACCGCTATGCCTGTGAATTATTACTCCGTTTACAGAAATATCTGCGGTATAATTCAATCCCAAAAAATCGAGTTTCATTTTATGATTAAGAATCTCATCTCTTGTTAAAGAAAATTCTTTCTCAAAAACTAATTCTCCATTGCCTTTAAAAATTGAAGGTATAGAAATAGATACTTTATTTTTATTCTTATCCGTGTTAGGATAAACACTCCAAATTCCGTTTAACGGGATAATATGCCTTGTTGAGCCAATATCAAAAAATGAGGAATCTGAAATATTTATATGATATTCAGGTAATTCTTTAAAAACAATTTGACCGTTAGTAGATTGGGTGAAAAGAATAATTAATACAAGAAAAGCAAGTGAGATATATTTGGGAAATCCCATCCGAATTTTGCGTCCTATTTATAAAAATTAAACCGCTTAATATACTAAAGAAAGGAGGGGAAATCAACGTAAATTTTAAGGTGGCAAAAGACAGATTAATGCAATGCCACCATATTTAAATTGTTATAATTTATAACGTTACACAGATTTAATTATTTGGATGAAAGAATCTGCCTTTAGGCAAGCTCCTCCCACTAAAGCTCCGTCAATATCTTTTTGAGACATTAGTTCAACCGCATTATCAGGTTTTACACTTCCGCCATATTGAATAATTAAATTGTCTGAAACATCTTTATTGTAAAGCCCGCTGACAATTTCTCTGATAAATTCGTGAACCTCTTCCGCCTGAGCAGGTGTAGCTGTTTTACCTGTTCCAATTGCCCAAACAGGTTCGTATGCTAATATTATCCTAATCATATCGTTTATTAAAATATCTTTTAGTCCCTCTACAACCTGTCTTTTAATAACGTCTTTTGTAACTCCTGATTCCCTTTCCTGCAAAGTTTCACCAACACAAAAAATGGGTTTTAAATTACTCTGGAGTGCTTTTTTAATTTTTTTATTTATTAAACTATCCGGTTCGCCAAAAATAGTTCTTCTTTCGGAATGGCCGAGAATTACATACTCACAGCCGACGCTCTTCAACATTGAAGCTGAGATTTCACCGGTATATGCGCCGCTTTCTTCATAATACATATTCTGAGCGCCTAATTTAATTACGGTATTTTTAATTAATGAACTCGCTTCATGTAATGAAGTAAATGGCGGGCAAATAATTACTTCACAATTTACTTTTTCATTGCTTAATCCGCTGGTTAGTTTGGAAATTAAATTTTGTGATTCGCTCAAATCATTATTCATTTTCCAATTACCGGCAATAATTTTCTTTCGCATTTTTCCCTCTAAGTTTTTGGAGATTATATTTTCAATATTTATAATATCAAACTTACAAAAGATGACTGTTTACTTCAATTTTTATATTTAGTAGAACCATTCATGTAATTTCGTTTAAAGATTTTTTTTCTAAAATATATCTACTTAAACGAATAACGATTATTTTAACCTTCAAATTATTTATAATTATAGGAAATCCTATTCTGAAAAAAATTCCTAAACAAGTAATAATTTTAGGACTGGTAAGTTTATTTACTGACATAGCAAGCGAAATGCTGTATCCTATTACTCCGTTATTCCTAACAACAGCACTTGGTGCTTCTATGGCAGTAGTGGGGATGATTGAGGGTTTAGCCGAATTTATTGCCGGATTTTTGAAAGGTTATTTTGGAAGACTTTCAGACAAATTAGGAAAACGCTCAATCTTCATAACGATCGGGTATGGATTATCTGCTTTGGCAAAACCCCTGCCTGGAATTTTCCCTTTTGTTTCAACTGTTTTATTTTCAAGAGTTACTGATCGCGTCGGTAAAGGAATAAGAACCGCCCCAAGAGATGCCTTGCTTGCTAGTAATGCTGATGGAAATACCGGAGCTATTTTCGGATTTCATCGAGGCATGGATACATTGGGCGCCGCAATTGGCCCCGTAGCCGCTCTAATACTGCTTCATTTTTACCCGAATGATTTTAAACTTATTTTCCTGGTTGCATTTATTCCTTCAATTATTGCCGTTAGTTTTACGAGAGTTGTAAAGGACAAAATAGCAGCGGTTAAAGAAAAGCAGAAAGAACATTATTCAACAGTTTGGAAATCAGCACCTTCTCAATACAAATCAATTATAATTCTTATAACAATCTTTTCACTGGTTAACAGCAGCGATGTTTTCTTAATCTTAAAATCTCAAAATATTTCTCATTCAAGTACTTTAGCAATAATCGGTTATATTTTTTACAATATAATTTATGCGGGAGCTTCATACCCGATGGGAAAAATTTCCGATAAATTCGGCAAGAAAAAAGTATTTATTATTGGTCTAATACTTTTTTCATTGGTCTACTTTGGCTTTGCCGTTTCTCCAAATGTGGATTGGCTTTGGGGATTTTTTGTTTTGTACGGAATTTATGCCGCATCTACAGAAGGCATTGCCAAAGCATGGGTCTCGGATTTAATTCCCGATGCAAGAAGAGGAACTGCCATCGGTTTTTTAACAATGCTTTCAAGTTTTGCAATGATGATCGGTTCATTTATCACCGGGATTTTGTGGGATCAATTCGGATCAACTGTACCTTTTGCTGTTTCATCAATAGTAAGTTTACTAATTGCTTTTAGTTTTATAATGCTTAAGAAGAAATAACTTCAAATTTTTTAAGAAGTTTGAATTTTAAAGTCGGTATTTTTTATGTGCAAATCCCGCTGAGGAAAAGGTATTTCTATACCTGCTTTTTTAAACCTTTTAAAAGTTTCGAAATACAAAAGGCTTTTAAGAATTAACGGCTTGTTAATGTATTCATCAGTCCAGACCCTTAGGACAAAATTAATTGAGCTGTCTCCCATTTCGGAAAAAAGAACTTCAGGAGCCGGTCGTTTTAATACTCCTTCTATGTCGGCCGCAATTTCCAAAAGAATTTTTTTTACATTCTCAGGATCTTCTTTATACGAAACGCCAATCGGAATATTAAACCTTACATTTCTATCATTATAACTCCAATTAATTACTTTAGATGAAATAAAATCCGAGTTTGGGACAATGATAGCAATGTTATCATTGGTTATAACTGTAGTAGAGCGCATGGAAATATTAACTACATCGCCAAATACATCACCGACTTCAATCCTATCTCCTACTTTTATCGGTCTTTCAAATAAAATAATAATGCCGCTTACAAAATTATTCGTAACATTCTGCAAGCCAAAGCCGATACCTACGCCGAGAGCGCCTGCAAGTATGGTTAAGGCACTTAGATCAATACCTTCAGTCTGCATTATTATTACAAAACCAAGAATCAATATCAAATAACGAACAATTGTTCCAACTGCAATTCTAACTCCCAACTCGATCTTACTCTTTTCTAAAAGCTTATAAACAACCCATCTCTTAAGCTTAGCAGTTACGAACAGAAGAATAAAAATGAGCAGAACCAGGTATATTATAGACCAAAGTGTTAAATGTGTTTTTCCAATTTCTGCAATGGGAAGGTCCAAAAAATGTTTTATTTGTATAAAAATATTTTTAAGAGCGTCCAAATTAATCCTTTTTAGTTTTTAATTTTAAGTTGAGAGAAATACAAATCCTAATAAGAAATTAGTTAAAACATTACCAAAAAAAAAGATTGAGCCCAATTTATCGAGAGACTTTCAGTTTATAAGTACTGTAAATTTCTCATGTTAATTGCATATTTAATTAACTTCACAAATGGTTTTCTTGTAAATATTTATAATTACTTAAATATTCCATGTAACCTCGGACAACTCCATTGTTTTAAAGAAATGAAATAATTTTTAAAATCTTCAATGTGTCCAACTATTTTCTTATTTTTATCCACTTAAATTGCAAACTAAATGATACAAAACAAGAAATATTTAGCTGTTGTAGCACTTAGCGGAGGTATGGACAGCTGCGTGACAGCCGCAATAGCAAATAAAAATTTTGAACTTGCTTTAGCTCATATTAATTATGGGCAGAGAACTGAAGCCCGTGAGTTAAAAGCATTTAATGACATAGCTGATTTTTATCATGTTGGGAAAAAGCTTGTCATCGATTATACTCATTTATCAAAAATCGGAGGTTCATCTTTAACTGATAAAAACATAAAAGTTACCGAGGCAGATCTTACAAATAAAAACATTCCGTCTTCTTATGTCCCATTTAGAAATGCAAACATTCTTTCAGCTTGTGTAAGCTGGGCAGAAATTCTTAATGCTTCCGCAATTTTTATAGGAGCAGTATATGAAGATTCATCCGGTTACCCGGATTGCCGGCCAGAATTTTTTACTGCTTTTGAAAAGATGATAGCTGCCGGCACTAAACCTTCCACTAATATTAAAATTGAAACTCCAATCATTAATTATTCAAAATCAGAAATTGTTAAAAAAGGGATTGAACTTGGTGCACCGTTAAATTTAACCTGGTCATGTTATCAAAACGAGGAAGAAGCTTGCGGTGTTTGCGACAGCTGTGCTTTAAGGCTAAGAGGCTTTCATCAAGCCGGAATTGAGGATCCTATAAAATACAAAGTCAGACCACAATATATTTGATTGTCCATTTTGAATTTGATTCGTCTAAAGAAAAAACATTAATTTATTTGAGGAAATAATGAGCGATAAAATAGAACTTTTAGAAGTATTTGAAAACGCATACCCGGATAGAGATTATACCGTGGTTCACACTGCACCTGAATTTACTTCCGTGTGTCCCAAAACAGGCCAGCCGGATTTTGCTACAGTCACAATTGAGTACGTTCCTGATAAACTTTGTATTGAACTTAAATCATTAAAATTTTATTTAAATTCTTTTAGAAATGATGGAATATATTTTGAAAGTGTAACAAACAAAATTCTGGATGATTTAGTTGAAGTATGTAAACCAAGATATATGTTTATCACTGCTGAATTCAATACTCGCGGGGGTATTTCTTCTGTTGTAGAGGCTGAATATGAAAACGAGGAAACATATAATAAAGGTAACTTTAACTAACTGGATAAGTAATAAGATATTTATAATGTTTTAGACATAAAATTATGTGAGATTTGGCTGATTTAATAATATGATAAGCGTTGATAACATAAAGAAAGAATTTATAAGATCCAGGGAAAAAATCTTTCAAGGAAATCTTAGACAAAAAGATTCATTTAAATTCAGTGTTTCTTATAGCCTGCTTGTTGAAGAATATATTAGGAAGTTAGCCGGAGACACAAAATATAATTTTGTATTAGCTTCAGCCGGCAGTTTCAGCAGGCGGGAACTATCTCCGTTTTCCGATATTGATTTAATGTTTATAACTGATTCGGTAGATGAAAACAAAAAATTAATTGCAGAACTCGTAACTAAATTTTGGGATAACGGTCTTGAAGCCTCACATACAGTAAGAGAATTTTCGGATATTGAAAAATATTTAAATACGGATCTTCACACATTTACTCAGTTTTTTGAAACTCGATTTCTTCTTGGCAATGATATATTGTACAATCAATGGAATGAAACTTTATTTTCTTTTATAACTGAAAATGTTAAAATAAAACTTCTAAATGAGCTATTCGAAGATATTAATGACAGGTATAAAAAATACGGCGACTCACCAAAAGTATTGGAGCCGAATGTAAAGCTATCTGCCGGCGGGCTGAGAGATTTTCAAGCCATCGAGTGGATGTACATCCTAATGAACGGTACTTTTCTCAATAAACAAAGCGAGCTTACACAGGCCGAAGCATTTATTGATCTCTTACGACAAAACAAATATACTTCTAATAATGAATGCAAGCGTCTTCTTCAAAGCTATAAATTAATTCTTGGTGTTAGGAATTCCCTTCATCTTATATCACAACAAAAAAACGACCGGTTTGAATTTAATGCTCAGAAAAAAATTTCATCGATGGTAGTACATCGAAAAGATGCGTTAGCAAATTTTATGCACATGTATTTTATTGCATCAAATATTATCAATCGGTTTTCCAAATCGATGATAAAAAAATTCCAGGAAGAAATTTCAAATCCGCTTCCCGATTCACTTGCCATAGATTTGGATGAAGACTTCATCCTAAAAAGAAAGATAATCTCTTTAAACCATCGGACTAATTTATCTTTGTCGGATATTTTAAGAGCATTCTATTATCGCGGCTTATACACTGCTCATTTCGATGAAAAGCTCCGATCTACAATTGTAGAGGTTGTTGAAGAGAACGATGGAATTGTAAAAACCGAAGTTGAGTCGTCTGTTTTCTTTAGAGAAATTTTACGATTGCCAAAAAATGTCGGCCAAACTTTATCTGTTATGAATGAACTTGGCGTTTTAAAAGCTTTTATGCCTGAATTCAATGACCTAATCGGTTTCCTACAACATGGTGTTTATCATTGTTACACTGCTGATGAACATACTTTAATGACAATTCAGAATCTTGAAAATTTAGAAAAAGATACTTCGCCGTTAGGAAAAATTTATAATAACCTAAAAGATAAAGAAACGCTTCATCTTGGATTATTATTTCATGATATTGCAAAACCAATAAATATTTCCGGTCATGAAATCATCGGCGCAGAGATGGCATCTTCAATAATGCATAGGCTTGGATACAGTGAAGAAGAAATTGAACCGGTATCTTTTCTCGTTAGAAATCATTTGGTTATGGAGCAAGTTGCATTTAGAAGAAATTTAAATGATCCGGAAACCTTAAACAATTTTACTGCAAAATTTGCTTCAACAAAAGATTTGGATTTATTGTACCTTGTTACTTATGCTGATCTATCAGCTGTTAATCCTGCGGTGTGGACATCATGGAAAAGTGATTTATTAGCTGAACTTTACAAAAAAGCTAAAGCAATGCTTGAAAAACAAATTACCGGAGAAGAGCTTTTAATCAACAGTATTTATGTAGTTCCAAAAGAAATCAGTAAACACTCTGAAATTATTTCCGAGTCCCATGTACAGGAACACATTGATTCGATTAATGATATAGGATATGCACACCAATTTTCAGATGAAGAAATTGCAAAACATGTAGAAGAAATTCAAAAAGGGATTAATCTTTCTGTCCTATTCAAAGAATTTGAAGACTTTACAAACGTTACAATAATAACTAAAGATAATCCATCTCTATTATCAAAGTTATGCGGTGTACTTTCCATAAACGATGCTAATATTCATGATGCAAAAATTTTCACCCGTAAAGATGAGATAGTAATAGATACTTTTAACATTACAGATTTCAGGACTCACACTAAACTTGATCCCGAAAGATATTCTAAAATAAAAGAAGATTTTAAAAAAGTAATTTCCGGTTTGCTTCAGTTGAACCAGGAATTTGCAAGGTTGAAATCCAGATGGTGGCGAATTGAAAGTAAATTTTTTAAGCGTGCCGGTAAAATTAAAATTGCTTTTGATAAGCATGAAAAATATACAATCATTGATATTTTTTCTCCGGATAGATTGGGATTTTTGTATCAAGTAACAACTAAAATGTCTGAATTGGGTTTAAACATTTACTTTGCTAAAATTTCAACAAAAGGCGATGATATTGTTGATTCTTTTTATGTACTTGACAGACATGGTAAAAAAATCTCTCAGAATGATTATGAATTTATAAAAACCGAACTTACCGAGACTATCTCTCAAATGTTATAAGGGTATAAATTGAACTTTATGGAAAAAGAAAAGCCGATTGGCGTATTTGATTCAGGTATAGGCGGGCTAACCGTAGTTAAAAGAGTTGCTTCAACTTTACCAAACGAAAACATTATTTATTTTGGGGACACAGCCAGAGTTCCTTACGGTTCAAAATCAAATTCAACTGTTATTGAATATGCTCTTCAAGACGCAAAGTTTTTAATAAATAAAAATGTTAAAGCTATTGTTGTTGCATGCAACACGGTCTCTTCAATTGCATTAAAAGAATTAAGAAATAATTTTAATGTCCCAATTATAGGCATGATTGAACCAGGCGCAAAATACGCAGTTAAAGAAACAAAAAATGGGCGCATCGGTGTAATCGGGACGAGAGCTACAATAAATAATAAAGCATATTCAACAGAGATAAAAAGAATAAAACCAGAGATTAAAGTATTTGAAAAAGCATGTCCCCTGTTTGTTCCGCTTGCAGAAGAAGGCTGGATAAAACATAAAGCTACATATGAGATTGCAGAAGAATATCTTAAAGAGTTGAGAGATTTAAATATTGATACACTTGTTCTGGGGTGCACGCACTACCCGATTTTAAATGATGTAATCCAGAAAGTAATAGGAGAGAATGTTAAATTAATAGATTCCGGTATCGCCTCTGCAGAAGTAGTTAATCAAGAACTTGATAGAATTGGCCTTCACACAAATAAATATTCTCAGGGTAATCAGGATTTTTATGTCAGCGATATTCCCGTAAAATTTAAGGAAGTGGCTGAGTTATTTCTTGGGAAAGAGGTCTCTCAAATTCAAAAAGTTGATTTGGAATTATTAACCGCCTAAGAAATATTATCGTCGAATATTTTTCTAAGTTCGTTTAAATCCCTTGTAACTCCAAGTGCGAGCATCAACTTAATTCTTGCTTTCTGACCGTTGAGATATTCCGCAAAAATAACACCAATATTATGAAGCCATTTACCGGCGCCTGGATATCCATAAATATCTAAAGTTTCACCAGCAGGACATCTGGAAACAAGAATGACTGGAATGTTTTTATCCACAGCATATTTAATCCCATCAAATGCGGCCGGAGGAACATTTCCTACGCCAAGTGCTTCAACAACAATTCCTTCTACCTTACTGTCGGCAGAATATTTAAAAAACTTTTCGTTCATTCCAGCATAAACTGTTAACAAATCCACATTCGAAATTATCTCTTCGGTTGTAATTTTTTCCAGTTTTCTCGGCAGTCTATTCAAAATTACTCTATCATTCTGAACAAACCCCAACGCCCCAAAATCTAAGCTTTGAAAAGTATCTACTTCATCCGTAAAAGTTTTTGTTACTTCACTCGCTGCATTTATTTCTCCGTTAAGACAAACTAGAACACCTAAATCTCTGCAATTGGGATTTAAACAAATTTGAACAGCATCCAATAAATTTCTCGGCCCATCCCAGTCGGGCTCGGAACTGTTTTTCATTGAACCGATAACTACTATAGGTATAGATGTTATAACTGTTAAGTCCAAAAGGTAAGCAGTTTCTTCAAGAGTGTCAGTTCCATGTGTTACAATTACACCGCTGTATAGCTTTTCATCTTTTATTAGTTCTAGTTATTTTGTTTGACTAGTTTAAACATTAGTTCCGGCGTCATATGGGGACCCGGGATATTTACCAAAATCATAGCATGATAATATTCGCATGTTTTTTTGCATCCGGAATTTTTGCCATTAATTCTTCGCCTGAAAATCTGGGTACAGCGCCGCCTGTTAATTTATCAATCATCATGGAGAATGTACCGCCGGTAAAAACTATTAAAATATTTTCCATATATGCCTTAAAATTTTGATATGAAATATAAGTGAAAGTATAATGAAAAATATGATGATTTCCTTATCGGGTAGACTAGCCTAATTTATAAAACCCAATAGTATTCTACTGAACAAGCATGGATAGTAGTACTAGAAAAATATTTGGCAAGCTTTATATCAGTTTTTTAATTAGATAAAATATAAATAAGAAACTGCCCTAAAAATACCGGGCAGTTTCTGGAAAAATAAATTTAAAATTAATATTTATTTAATTAGTATCATTCTCTTTGATTCTGAATACAAAATTTCTTCTCCCTGTAGTGCTGTTATCCTATACAAATAAATTCCGCTACTAAGGAGTGAAGCATTAAAATTGACCGTATAAAATCCGGCTTCTTTTTGTTCATTAACCAACTCTCTTACTTCTCGCCCCAATAAATCATAGACTTTAATATTAACCATGGCCGATTTTGGCAACGCATAAGTAATTTGTGTTGTGGGATTAAATGGATTTGGATAATTCTGATCAATTGAAAATTTTGAAGGGAGAATTTTTCTATCGTTTGACGCAATTGCTTTAGGCAGTCCATTATCATAGTGTACCGTTATTGTATTGCTGGCATTCTCACCTGTAACATTATCATGCACATCTAATCTAATATAAACATCCTGGAAATAAAGCATTGTATAATTAACCGAAGCACTTGTACCAAGTTGATGCCAGTTGTTGCCGTTAGGAGAGTCATACCATGTGCGGCTTACTGAACCTGAACCGCCTATTATATTCGCCGTATAAGTCCCGGTTTGTTTAAACCGCAAGTAAGACGGTCCATTTATACTTAAGTGCAAATAATCAGGACCTATTCCTCTTAAATAAAATACATGCCTTATTGTGCTGGTGTGTGTTCCACTATAGTAATTTATATCAGCATCTATTATTGCCTGACGATATTGAAGAAAACTGCTGTTTGAAGGGATTCCGTTTAAACCCCTATAGGTTACACGATCGGCATAATATTGTCCAATGCTAGATTCTCTCAAATTCCATAAACAAAGCGACCAAAGTTCTCCGCCATCATGAGGCTCAACATATGGATAACCGGAATATGACTGATATTGTGAATAAGTTGCAATTCTTGGATTTGAAATGTCTCGTTGATAAAGCTGATAACCATAACAGCAATACTCATTTATTAATGTTCTGCCTGTGTAAGACGCTGCAAAATAATCCGAATTTCCTTCGTGAATTGCATATGTTTCATTATAACCGTTATAAGCTGTATTATAAAGATGAGCAATATAATCCGTAACTGCATGAGTGTATTCATGCATAATCACCTTATCTTCTCGTGCAAAGGAATTAAATCCTGTAACTCCTTGTCCATCACTAAACCAAAGCTGGTTGGAAGAGTACATTGCATTGGGTCCACCGGCAAAATACGTGTGGGCATGTGCAGTGATTTGTGTAAATGCGTTAAACCCAATTAGATTCCAGTAGTTTCTCCTAAAATTGTCGATATGATAAAAAAGATTGGCTTCATCAAAATGCGTATTACCGGGTGAATATGCAAAGTCAAAAATACTGCTGTATGCTCTTGAATTAGCATCATTTATAACATTTGCATAAGTCCCCTGCAAATAACCTGAAGAATTATCATTAATTGGACTAATATAGGTATAGCTACCATCAATGTATGGATGATGTAAATATACATTTGCGTCATGTGCCGGAAGAAATAATGTTGACAATTCATTGACTGCAGTACTTCGACTGCTGAGTACGTTGCCTGTCAATGCATCAATTAAATAAATCCAATTTTCACCTTCTTGCGAAGTGTGTAATTCTAATTCCCATGCTAGGACATATAAACTATCCTTTGGATAAATAACAAGCCTAGAAGATATTAAATAATCTTGCAATGAAAGAGATTTCGGCGGGTTTTGTTTAGCTGAATTAAATGCTCGATTTGCAGGTAAATTAGGTGTTATATCTAAAGAAATATCTTTATAAAAACTTCCCAAAACGGATTGCACTTTCCCGCCGGGTAAAACAGTAACTACATAATTTCCGCCAAGTACCGGAATTTTTTTATATGTTTGCGTAAAGTGAATATATTGTAAACTACTGTCGGTATTAATTCCTTGAAGAACAAAATCGTCATTGACATTTTTTTTCTGTAAAATATTTTCTATATCCTTTAGAAATAGTTTTGCGGAATTCAGCTCATCTGAAGCATAAGAATAGGGCTTATTAAAAGTAATTATATCGGGTGTCCCGGTTTTATCATTCCAGTGAACTCCCAATGTATTATTCATCTTTTTCTGAAGGTTGGACAGTGCCGTTAATTGGACAGAATCTGGACGAAACTGACCTAAGGTAAAATTAAAAATACCGAATAGAATAGTAAACAAAAGAACTGATATCAAGCTTTTCATAATAATATCTCCTTATTAAAAATCATTTGTTGAAAAAATTCTTAATTAAATAGAGACTTATTTCGGCACAATCATATTGCTTCACCTCCTTTCAAAATTACTTTGAAAGAAATATTTGGTTTTGTAGATTGTACCGGCAAATAAAAAAGCACATAGATTTACTGTGTGTAAAACATCTTGCCGGATGTAATTTATTTACCGTTACACCGGGCGGCGTTCCAGCGCCGCTCGTTTATTTATTTTGACCAATCAGAGACAACAGCTGTTGAATCACTAAGGATTGTTTTCAATCCAGTTCCATCATTATTTATTATAAAAATTTTTTTTATGGCATTACCATCAGATGAAATCCATGTTATCACTAATTGCTTACCATCTGGTGACCATTGCGGTAAACGATATACACAAATACCAGCCTCATCATTTATAATTTGCCTATAATTTGTACCATCCTTGTTTATTAAACAAATACCATCGGCTACAAATGCAATGGTCGTTCCGTCCGGAGACCATTGTGGACTGCCAGCACTTGTAATAGTATTTGTTAAACGTGTTTGGTTATTTCCATAAACATCCATTAAATATATTTCACTATTAAATTTACTTGTTAAGTAATCTCTATTAGATGAAAATGCAATGCTAGTTCCATCGGGGGACCAACTTGGAGTATTGTCCGTTACCCCTAAATTATTGGTAAGTTTAACAGTATTTGTTCCGTCAACATTGATTATATAAATGTAAGTTGTTATGTCACCTAATTCACCACTAGGCATGTACGCAAAAGCAATCCTTTTCCCATCCGGTGACCAGGACATTTGTGCACCGCAACTGAGTAAACGCCTATTCGTTCCATCAGAATACATCAACACCATATGTGAATAGCACGCAGTGGTCCAATTTTCATCTGTACCTGCAATTATTTGTTTTGCATCCGGAGACCATCTTCCGCCACTGTGTGAATACTGCCCACTGGTTATCTGTTCTATATCGGTAGCGTCCGGATTCATCATATATAGCTGTTGGGTTCCACTTCTACTGGATGTAAAGAGAATTTTGTTATGATAATTAACTCCATAAGGCCCAACAGAATTATCGCAAGAATAAATTAAGAATGTAAATAATATAGCGATTAATAAATTTTGTATTTTCATTTTTCCACCTTTTATTTCATCCAGTTATTGGACAATATATTTATTCAAATGTAATTTGATGTTTTTGCGGACTGTCTCTTCTAATTATTAAAAGCCTGCCGTCAACAGCTCCATAATCCGTATACACAATCCACACGCTATCCGGTAACTTAGTTTTATACTTATAAAATTTTTGTGAAAGATTGATTTTTTTTGATGCTTTTTTCATTTATATACTCCCCTAAGATGTATATGCGGTTGTACTGGATATAGCAAAAATAGAAATCAGATATTTGAATGTTAGTCATCTGAATATCCTTTTTTACTTACACAGAAGTAAAAAATAAAAATGGGAAAGTCAATACGTTGCAAACATATTTCGCTGCTAATTACCAATGATAATTTGGAGTTTATTAATATTTAGAAACAGTATTTTAATATTGCAAAAAATATTTCACTTGAAGCAGTTATTTTTTCCCTTTATTTTTGTATGTAAATTATTTTCAGGAGTAAGTTATGTTATTGGTTCAAGATGTAGATTTAACACCTAATCCGCATGCGTTAAAATTTGTATTGAATGAGAAATTATTAAAGTTCGAGACTCGTCAATTCGGCAGCAAAGTAGAAGCAGAAAAGGATCCTTTAGCGAAAGGGATTTTTGAAATTAATGGTGTCGAAACAGTTTTTTATATGGACAAATTTGTTACGATTGAAAAGTCCAAAAGTGCAAATTGGGGGCAAATTCAGAGGCCATTTATTGATTTCCTTAAGACATTTGATAAAAATCTTATTCCCGAAGAACAAATTGCACAACCCACTATTGAAGAAAGTGAATTATTAAAACAAATAAATAATATTCTGGATCAGAAAGTACGACCGGCTTTAGCCGGAGACGGCGGTGGACTTCAAGTTGTTGGCTTAGATGGTTACACTGTAAAGGTTCATTATCAGGGTGCCTGCGGAAGCTGCCCGACTGCAATAAGCGGAACATTGATGGCGATTGAAGGTTTATTAAAGCGGGATATTAGCCCTGCAATTGAAGTGATCTCCGATTAACTTTAATACTCAAATTTATTTTATATCAAAACCCAATTGAACTAGGAATTGGGTTTTTTATTATCTACAAGTCTTGACACTCTTTTGAAAAAATTTTCTTAAATTAAGATGAAATTAATCTGAAGGAGTGCATAATGGAAAACCATGAGCTTTTATATTTTGCTTCCTCAGAGATTGCCGGAATTCATCTAAAAATTTTCGCTTCTCATAATGGAATTGTAAGGATATTTTTAAATAATAAATCCGCATTTATAGAAAGTTCGAATCAAACCAACCTTCAGCCAGATGATCCATTTTTATTTAATGTATTCCAACAGCTGGATGAGTATTTCCATAACAAAAGGAAAATTTTTAACATTCCGTTAGACATTCAAGGAACGGAATTCCAGAAAAAGGTCTGGCATGAATTATTAAAAATTCCTTTTGGCAAAACAGTTTCTTACAAAACTATTGCACAAAGAATTGGAGATATAAAATCCATTCGTGCTGTAGGAGGGGCAAATGGGGCAAATCCGATTCCAATCATTATACCTTGTCACCGAGTGGTTAACTCCGATGGAACAATTGGAGGATACTCAGGCGGAATAAAAATAAAAGAAAAATTACTTGAACTTGAAGGAAGCATAAATCCGAGATTGTTTAATTAGATTACTCGTTTTCTCAAAATATAAAAATACGTCAATCCGGACTGGTTTATAATTGAATCCAAATTGACGTAAAGATTTTATGCTACCATTTCCGAATCATACTCAACCTCTTCATCCGGTTCTTCTTGAAAGTACATTTGCCCGAAATTAGTGCGGATAATTTCATTCAGCTCGTCTTGATAAAAGAACTTTGTTTGGCCAAATGCCGGTCTTAAATCAGTTAGCCAGGTAGCTTTGGGATCAAACTTAGCAAAGAACGGACGTTTAGCCCATTCCGGATTTCTTGCTTGTAATAAAGTTAGTACAAATACTTTTTCACCTCTAATCTCGGATATTCCCTCAATTGCTATTTTCCCTGGAAGAGATGACATTGAAGGACCCCGAACAGTTCTGCTTAACCCTGATACTTGAATGAACGCATCTCGAAAAATGTTATAGGCTCTTTCAAGTGGTATTGAAAAATAATTCTTTGCGCCGGTATTTCGTTCAATAAAGAAATAGTATGGAATTAAACCCAGGTTAACCTGTTCCTTCCACATTTTAGCCCAAACATTAGAATCGTCATTAATGTGCTTTATTAAAGGAGATTGAGTTCTAATTTCTGCGCCCGTATTTCTTATCCTTCTAGTAGCTTCTTGTGCAACCTCGGTCGATAATTCAACCCAATGGTTATAGTGTCCCATAATAGCCAGATGTTTACCTGAATTAACTATCTTTTCAAACAGCCTTAAAACGCCATCGGCTTCTTTATCACTTACATATTTATAAGGCCAATAGGCAACTGATTTTGTCCCAATTCTAATGGAGCGAATATGATCGAACTCGGGTTCTAACAGCGGCTCAAGATAAGCTTGTAAATTTCTTAAACTCATAATCATTGGATCACCGCCGGTTACAAGTATATCGGAAATATTTTTATGCTGCCGGATATAATCCTGAAATCGTTTTGATTCATCAGTAGCGAAGTGATAATCATTCATTCCGACAAATTGAGCCCACCTAAAACAAAAAGTACAGTAAGCATGGCATGTTTGTCCGCTGGAAGGAAAAATTAATGCCGTCTCCCTGTATTTATGCTGAACTCCGGGTACCGGATCATCCTCCAAAGTAGGGACGTTCATCGTCATTTGAGCAGCCGGGTGAGGGTTTAGCTCCAGCCTGATATCGTTGGCCATATCCTTAATTTCTGATTGGGAAGCATTTTTTCGCAGCAATTCCGCCATTCTTTCAAATTGATCATCCGTCAGCATTTCTTTTTGCATAAAAGTAAGCTGAAACATCGGATCATTAGGAATATTATCCCAGTCAATCAATTCTTCAACAACATAATTATTAGTACGAAAGGGAAGCACATTTGAAACAACCTTAAGTGAAAATATTTCTTCTTCGCTTAAGTTCTGCAGCTGGGGGATGCTCTCAATATTAAATAAACTATAGAATTTCATCTTTTTGGGGATAATCATCTGTCGACACCCTCCTTTCTTTGTGAATAAAATTACTTTTAAGTTAAAATCCGAGTATTATTAGCGAGTTTTAAAACAAGCAACAATAGATAGAAATCGAATGAATGGAAGATTAGAATCTTCTCATCTGACCAGAAGTAAAAGAGAATTTAAGAAAATTATTCAATAAGTCAAGTGAAAAAATTTAAGATTTTATAATTCGGGAAGGAAATTTCGATAAGGTTAAAAAAAGCGGCATTTTTACCGCTATTTTTAAAAATTACTTTATCTCGGAAACTTTATTTATATCATCAATTTTAACGAATTTCTCATTAAATTTATAACTTCCTTTGGAAGTTTTAATCGTTTTAATCACTTTCACATTTACACTATTATCTTTTTTCTTTGCCTTAGATTTATCGGCAAATGTTTGTTGTTTTGCCATAATTTAACTCTCCTTGTATTTTAAGTGGGCAAATATAGTAAATATCATTTTTAAAAAAAAGCTAGAATTTAATGAATTAAATAGCGGGAAATATGATTTTTTAGTTTGATTTAAAGTAGATCTGCAAACACTGCCTCGGTTATTTTCACTAAATCAGTAGGAGATAAACATACTTGCATTCCTCTTATCCCTGCACTAACAAAAATTTTATCAAAAAGCTGGGATGTTTCTTCAATGAATGTTGGAAATTGTTTTTTCATTCCTATCGGAGAACATCCGCCCCTAATATATCCGGTTAGGGGCAATAAATCTTTTACTTTTACCAATTCAATTTTCTTGTTGTTACTAACTGTTGCTGCTTTCTTTAAATTAAGTTCTTCAGCCACCGGCACACAGAATATATTGATACCGTTTTTATCTCCTTTAGCTACTAATGTTTTAAAAACGGAATTTTCATCAGCTCCGATTTTACTTGCTACTGTGGTGCCGCTTAAATCATTTTCGTCTATTTCATAAGAACGAATGGAATGCTGAATACGATTCAATTCCAGAATTCTAATAACATTTGTTTTAGACATTTAGATAAAAATATTTAGAAATTTTGAAGGAGGCAAAACATGTTTTTTAATTAAAATCCACTTTCAAATCCTCATAGGATAAATCATAATTCTCCGCTTTCAATAAGTATTTGGTATAAGGATGATTGGGCGATGAAAAAATATCTTCGGTTGATCCTTTTTCAACTATTTTTCCTCTGTACATTATTATTATATCATCACAAAGTTTTCTTAATATTTTCAAGTTGTGGGCTATGGTTATCATCGTAATACCAAATTTCTCATTTATTGTTTTGAAAAGTTTCAGAAAATTTAGTTGTGATTCGGTATCTTGTGCGGAAAATGGTTCATCAAGAATCAGTAATTCAGGCTTAACCGCAAGTATTCGTGCTAAAGCAGCTCTTTGTTGTTCGCCGCCGCTCAATTCATAACCCTTACGATTCCATAAGCTTGGTGAAAAATTTAGTGAATTAAAAATATTTTCTTTTTCTGCCTTAATTAACTTTTTATCTCTGAATCTAATGAAAACCGCTTCTTCAATAATTTCATTAACCGTTCGGAATGGATTAATTATTTCTCCTGTATTTTGAAATAGAATTTGTACCGGACTAGATTTTATTTTATTCCATTCATTAGTGAAGGTAAAAAACAACTCCCCTGATGTTTTTTGAATCACTCCCGCTAATATCTTTGCAAGTGTTGTTTTACCGCTTCCGGATTCTCCGGCAATCCCAAGTATTTTGCCATGTTCTAGATTAAACGAAATGTCACTCAAAATAATTTTTTCATTTTCTTGCCGACCAAAAATTTCAACATTCTTCACACTGTAATTCAAATTTTGAACTTTTAATAATATATTCATGAAGTTAATTGATTATGAGAATTTAAAAAATTTTCGAGCTCTGTATAATTGGTAACTTTAAAAAAATCTTCCGGCGAGTAAAACTCGGTTAACTTTCCTTTTGAAAGGAATGCAATTCTATCGCTTACTTTATTTGCGAACGCCAAATCATGAGTAACTAAAAGAGCAGCATTATCTGCATCGCTTACAAATTCTCTTAATTTTAGAAGGAACAAATTAGAAATAGCTAAATCTATTCCGGAGGTTGGTTCGTCAAGAATGAGCAATTGAGGATGAGTAAGTAAAGTTAATACAAAATTTATTCTTTGTGCCATACCCCCGCTGACTTCATATGGATATAATTTTAACAGTTCTTTTGATCTAGGAAGGAAAAAATATTCCAGCAACGAATCAATTTCGATTTTATTTTTGACAAGCAAATTAAAGTAATAACCAAAGTTTTTAAGATGATCAAAACTATTTATGGCATCCTGAAAAAGATATTTTATTTTGTTTTTTCTTAACCGTAGGAGTTCTTGTTGATCTAATTCAAATAAATTTTTCCCTTCAAAAATTACTTTGCCAGAGACTGAATAAAATCTTTCATCCAATAAGCCGGTTAGTGATTTAATTAATGTTGTTTTGCCGCTTCCGTTAGCTCCAAGAATAGTATAAACCATATTTTTTTCTATATTGAACCTAACATCACTTAGGTGAGTTTTATTATTTTTTATATATAAATCACTAATCTCTACATTAAGCATACAATATCATTTATTTTTTTTTGGATTTAACAAACAAAATAATAAATTAACAACAAAATTATTAGCAATATTTTAATGGTTTGTGCTTATGCGAAGCAAAAAATTGTACATTTTAGTTTTATTGCTAATTGTCGCCATTTTACCTTCTTGCCAGCAGCAATCCCCGCTCAATTCAAATAGAGTTGTTGTGGCAATTTCTTCCGATGCAGAGTCTTTGAACCCTCTTTTTGTTATGAATTATGATGAAGGAACTATCTCCGAATTATTATATGCAAGTCTTGTTCAGCATGATTGGGATTATCAGAAAGGGGATATGACAACAGAACCTATGCTTGCAAAAAGCTGGAATTGGAATAAAGATTCATCCTCTATTAAATTAAATTTACGTAAAGATGTTAAATGGTCTGATGGAATGCCTTTTACGGCAAACGATGTGGTCTTTTCTTTCGACGTTTACTCCGATCCGCTAGTACAAAGCAGACTTTATGGAACATTTAAACATTTTTATGTTGATACGGCGTTGCATATAAATTTAAAGAAAACATTTACTATTGAAAATCCGTATACACTCGTAATAAATTTTAAGAAAGGATCAATTCCCTCATTTTACGATATTGATTTCCCGATAATTCCTAAGCACATTTTCTATAATATTGATAGGAAAAATCTTGTAACGGTTGAAAAAGAAATGAAGCCGGTAACAGATGGGCCATTTTCACTTGCCGAATGGAATAGAAATCAATCAATAATATTAAAACCTAATAAAAAATCATTTTTATATAATCCTAAAGGAATTTCAGAATTAACTTTTAAAATAGTTCCGGATTACAATTCGCAGATCAATCAACTAGAAAGGGGAGAAATCGACTTAGTTCAAGATATTAAAGCTGATGATATTGCCAGTCTAAAAAAAGATTCCAAATTAAATGTTGTCTCTTTAAAGGGAAGAGATTTCGATTATATAGGATGGAATAATATTGATCCTAAAATATACAACAGTACAAAAAAAGTAGTCCCGAACAAACTTTTTGGCGATCCTATAGTTAGGAGCGCTTTAACGTATGCAATAAACAGAAATGAAATCTTAAAAGAATTTTTAAATAATCACGGTGAAATAGCAATAGGACCAGTTGCACCTATTTTTAAAAATGCATACGATACCTCTTTAGTATTTAGGAGTTACAATCCCAATAAAGCAAAAGAGCTTTTAGCCAGCAGAGGCTGGCAAGATATAAATAATACCGGCAAACTATCAAAAAATGGTAAAGAATTTTCTTTTACACTTTATTACCCCAGCGGAAATCCAAGACGTGAATTTGCCGCATCAATAATTCAAAACAATCTTCGTGCAATTGGTATTGATATTAAGACAGAAAAAATGGAACCGGAAGTATTTTTTCAGAAAATGTACAATAGAGAATTTAACGCATGGATGGCGGGATGGTCTGTGCCTATTCCAATTGATCTTAGAACTTATTGGTATTCTAATTTAGATGAAACGCCAATGAATATTTATGGCTATAAAGATAACAACGTAGACTTATTGTTGAATAAAATTGAGACTGAGAGATCCACTACATTGAAAAATAGTAATTATAAAAAGATACAACAATTAATCTATCAGGACGAGCCAGTAACATTTTTATATTGGATCGATAATATTATTGCCTATAATAAACGGATTCAGAATATGTCTAATACTCCTCTTGGTCCGCTGCATCATTGCTGGGATTGGTCAATAAAAAAATAGTATTTAATGAATAAAGAAATTACTAAAACTTTAATCAAAAGAATTCTCTCATCCCTTTTGGTATTATATCTATTAATTACTTTCTTATTTTTTTTATTAAGAATATCTCCGGGAAGCCCTTATCAAAAATTTGTTTCACCTGAACTCAGCCCTAAATTATCTGCTCTTGTAAAAGATTCATTTAACCTAAATAGTACCGTACTCGATCAATATAAAGCATTTGTAATAAATTTAATCCAGGGTAATTTTGGTATATCCTACACTTATCGCATTCCGGTAATTGAAGTAATAAAAAAATTTTTACCTTTTACACTAATTTTTTCTTTGATCAGTTTTGTTATCCAGTTATCAATTGGATTTTTACTCGCATTAATTTCGGTAAAAAAAATAAATGGTCATTTAGATACAGCTATTTCAAAAACCAGCCTGGCACTTTATTCGCTTCCTTCTTTTGTGATAGGAGTTTCGCTTATTTTGATTTTTTCTAACTGGCTTAATTTTTTCCCTTCATCTGGATTGAATTCATTCGATTTCAATTCATACACTTTTATTGGGAAATTAGCCGATTATGCAACTCACATGGTTTTACCATTAGTAACTTTGTCACTTGGTGGAATTATCGTTTTCTATAAATATCTTCGTGATAATTTAGTAGAAGTATATAATAAATCTTTTGTAGAAAACCTTAGGATGCATGGATTTTCTGAAAAAGAAATAACAAAAAAACATGTTATCCCGAATGCAATTAGCCCTCTCATTTCAGTTGCCGGTGTTGAATTAGGACTTCTTTTTGGCGGTGCTTTAATTACTGAAGTGATTTTTTCTTTGCCCGGGATGGGGCGTTTAACAGTTAATGCTATACTTTCGCGGGATTATCCTCTAGTTATTGGTTGTACATTTATTGCCGGAATTTTGGTTATTATTACTAATCTTGTAGCAGATTTAATCAAAGCAAAACTTGATAAAAGATTAGTGAAAGGAATTATAAATTAAATGCGTTTCAAAATTAAAATTTGGCATTTAATTATAACACTTTGCATAGCAATTATCCTTATAAGATTTAATCTTTTAATTGATACATTTTTGCTATTTATACAAATAATAAAATTATTATTTACTTACCCTTCCATCTTATTAGAACAATTAAGCTTTTCGATGTTTGATTCTCTCTTTTCATCATTTTTAATTGTAGCAATTCCAATTTACTTATTCTTAAAAAGAAATAGGATAAAAGTTTTTTCAAAAAAAATAAATTTTACTTCTCTTATAGTTATAATATTAATGTTTTTTTTCTGTATGGCTCCTTTAATTGCCAATTCGAACCCAAACTTTCAAAAAAGTCTATCTGCCACAAAACTGCTTCCGCCATTCAGTCGTGTTAAAGTATTGCATTTGGTACCCGAAGAAAATTTTCACAACAATAATTTAGAGGAATTTATAAAGCTGAAGAATCGGGTTATAAAAAGATCTTTCGATCAAAATATTATATTTGTAGATAGTGTTGCCGATGGTCAAAAAATTTTTTATTATCAACAAGGTTCAACTTTTGAATTACCCAAATCAAAAACAATAATGAAAGCGGGAAAACCATTAATTACCCAAAAATATTTTTTATTAGGAACTGATGAATTAGGCCGGGATATATTTTCAAGATTAATATATGGTGCAAGAATTTCCTTATTTGTTGGGTTAGGTTCTGTAGCAATTTCTTTATTGCTTGGATTATTTTTAGGATTTTTAGCCGGGTATCTCGGTGGCTTAATCGATTCGGCTCTAAATAGAATTACAGATATGTTCCTAGCTTTCCCGGTAATTTTTCTAATCATTTTAATATTAGCGCTTTTTGGAAATTCACTTATAAGTGTAATTGTAGTGCTTGGTTTTTCCGGCTGGATGAGCCTTTTTAAGATTGTGCGCGGTGAAGTTATTTCATTAAAAAATAAAGATTATTTTATAAGCGCAAAATTGATTGGGCTTTCAAGAACAAAATTATTATTAAAAGAAGTATTGCCGGTAATTTTGGCTCCGGTAATTGTTAATCTGGTTTTTCAATATGCAAATGTAATTTTAGCAGAAGCTGCTTTAAGTTATTTGGGACTCGGGACAGGAAGCACTTACCCTTCCTGGGGAGCAATGATTGAAGCCGGACAAAATTATTTATCTCAGGCATGGTGGATGATATTTTTCCCTGGTTTAATATTATTCTTAACTTTGTACACAGCAAACAATCTTGGTAAAGAAATAAATATTTATTTTAATCCGCGTATGGAGCTATGATAAACGAAAAATATATAATAAAGAAAAAATTAGGTAAAGGACGAAGCAGTGTTTTTTTATGCGAAGATGTAGACATACCGGGTAAAGATATTGCGTTGAAAGTTTTGCCTAAAAACGTCGATGATTTTGAAAAACGAATATTTAAAAATGAATTTTTTACACTTTTAAAATTAAACCATCCGAATATCATTCGACCTTTTGATTATGGATCAATTCAGAAGATTGAAAATGAAAAAATGAAAATCTCTTCAGGTTCTCAATTCTTTTCCTTAGAATACTATGACGGAGAGGAACTTCTTAATTTTTCTTCAATAAAGGATGAAAAAGTACTAAGAAAAATTATTACTCAAATTTGTTCGGTTCTTTATTATTTACATCTTTCAAACTATATATATTATGATTTAAAACCTGAAAATGTTCTAGTTTCTTTAATTAATGGGCAGCCATTGATAAAAGTAATTGACATGGGTTTTGCTCAAAATATTTTAGATAATGAAGAAAGTGTAGTCAGGGGAACTGCAGAATATATCGCTCCGGAAATATTAAAAAACGAAAGACTCGATAACCGGGTTGATTTTTATTCTCTTGGAATGTTATTGTATAGAATTGTTTATAATGGTTTTCCTTTTAGTATCCGGAATGAATTGGATATTTACAAAGCTCACATCGAACAAAATTTTGAATTCCCTGAAGCGAATTATTCTTTAGAATTAATTGAAATTATCAAAAAACTTCTTCAAAAAAATCCATCAGACAGATATAACAATGCACTTGAAATTTTGGAAGATTTACATGTACCGATTGACGATAATCTTTCGAAGGATTGGCTGCCGGCAAAAGTTTTTACAAACAGAAAAGATTCATTAACCATATTAAAAACTTATATATCAGATAATTCAAGCAGTGAGGTTTTTTCCATAAGAGGCTCGGAAGGATCAGGGAAAACCTCACTTGCATACGAATTATATTCACACTATGGAAATGCAGTTTTTATTAATAATGACACTTCATTAACCGGTTTTAAATTTATTCGTTACTCTGTTAATAAAATTATTTTCAATGAATTTATTTTTTCAAAATTAAATTCTGAACTATTAGAAAGTATAAGCAGTATATTCGATAATGAAATTGATTTAGTTAATAAATTGAAATCTTTTTTTAGCCAATTGTCATCTGCTTGTGATTTCATCCTAATTTTTGACGCATTTAATAGTTACGATGAATATAGTATTGAAATTTGGAAAAACATCATCCCAATTCTGCAAGTCAACAAAACAAAAGTTATTTTAACTGAAAACAGTGATAATCATTTTGTTGCAAATTTTATTTACAATTTAAGAGAAGTAAATCTTACCCCTATTACTGAAGCACATCTAACAGAATATTTAGAAAAAAAGTTTTCAGCATTTTTCCCAAAAGACGAATTAAAACGATTCATTATATCTTATGCTGATTTATTACCTGGAAACATTGAGAGTTTTATAAAGGATATAATATTTTTAAAAATTCTAGTATTCTCTGCAAAGGGAATAGAATTCATTCAAAATAAAAGAACAGATTCATTATTAAAAAGCTCTCACGATGAAATATATCATATACGTTTTTCTGAGATATCAGAAGAGGAAAAATTAATCTCTCAATTCATTGCAGCATTCGAAATAACGGTTAATCCGAATATTATTTTGAAATATTTTAAGTTATCTAGCGAAGAACTATCTCTACATTTCTCTAAATTGGAAGAAAAGAATATTATTCACCATGTTCAATCAAATTCAAATCCGATTTTTGTATCCGAAGGATTAAAACGATTTATTTATTCGACCATTAATGATAGAAAATCGTTTCATTCCTCTATTTCAGAATTTTTATATTCAAATTTTCCGGATTTTGGAAGTATAGAATTAGCAAGGCAATTTGAATTATCAGAAAATTATAATTTAAGTTATAAAATTTTAAATGAAGAATTAAAACGAGCCGATAGATGTGTCAGCATATGCTTACGAGAAAAATATTCTAGAACGCCTAATCAGGTTTCCGTTAAGTAAAAAGATTAAATTCGAAATCAAAACTTCTCTTTCAAACGTTTACTTTAAGTTAAGTCAACACAAATCCTCAATAAACATGATCGATTCTTTACTGAAAGAAACAAAACAATCAAATACGATTTCAGATCTTTTAATGTTAAAAGCCAAATGTTTAATTGGATTGACAGAATACTCTGAGGGGGAAAAAATTATAGAGTCTCTGCTTCTACAAACGAACACAAATAGTATTAAACATAAATTGTTACTTGAACTTGCGACAGTGGAATTCAATCTTAATCGATATGATAAAGCAATATTACTATGTAATAATATTATTGAAGATAAATCAACTGAATTGGATGAAAGAGGTCAATCATATGAGATGTTAGGATTAATTTCAGCTCATAAAAATAATGATCTTAAAAACGCATTAAATTATTTTAACAAAGCAAGTAGTTTTTATGAAAGAGGAAAATTAAATTTTCAACTTGCTCAAAACTTTATGAATATTGGAATAGTTTATAGCATTCAGGGAAATCATACCAAAGCAAATTCATATTGGGACAAATCATTACAAATAAACCGCTCCATTGGAAACATAGAACAAGAAGCAAAATTATTGATGAATTATGGTATTTATTATTATGAAATTTTAGATTTAGAGAAATCCACAGAATCTTATGAAAAAGCATTATCAATATTCATTAGTCTTGATAGTAAAAAAGATTATGGATTTCTCCTTTTTAATTTGAGTGAAATTTATTTATTAACTTGTGAATATCAAAAAGCACTTGGATACCTTAATAGTGCAATAAATACTTTTAAACTGTTGAACAATATGACCGAGGAATTAGAAGCAGTTTTTATGTCGGGAAAGTTAAATTTCATCCTCGGAGATTTTGAAAACCTAAATCTCCTTATTAAAAAATTTGAAATTTGTTCAGAAGGTAATGGGCTTAATGAAAAACAAAAAAATTATTATCAAATCCTAACAATATTAAAACGATACAATGAAATATCAGAGCATAGTCTATCAACCTCATTAAATTATTTGAGACAATATTTTTTTAAAGAAAAAAATGTTTATGATTATATGTTTTGTACAATTTTACTCATCAAAAATTTAATTAAAAACAATTTATTAAATCATGCTTTTGATATTTTAAATTCAGATGAGTTAGTAAATATTTGTAATGAAAATTCAATTTTTGAAGCTGAAAGAAATTATATGATAGGGGAAGTAGTTAATAAAGATTTTTCTTTGGATACAAAATCTCAAATTGATTATTTTAATATAGCATATGATAAGATTTCTAATACTTATATCACTGAACTCACATGGAAAGTTCTATTTTCGCTATCAGAAGCATATAATAAAAGAGGCAATTTGAAAAAAACCCAAGAATATGGAAAATACGCATTATACCTAATCAACTTTATTGCTGAAAATATTAAGGATTTTAGATTAAGAAATATTTATTTAGAAGAAGATGAAAGAAAAAAGGCAATAGAAAAATTAAATTCTTTTGAGATTGAACTGGATAAATGAGTAAATACTTATGCAAAAATAAAAGTTTATTCTGATTTAGACGATATATCTTCCATAGATTCTGCGTTAAAACAATTAGAATTAAAAAATCTTCCTATTATTCCTACCTTTTCAAAAAGATTTTCAGTGGAACCAAATGTCGTTTTGATTCTTCAGGTGAATGATTTGGAATCAAATCTTTTGAATAAAATAATTAAGGTTAAAAACAATATAAAAAACAAAATTCTATTTGTGATACCAGATAATAATGCTTTGCTAGTGAGTTCTATTGCTAAATTAGGTTTTCTGGATATATTCATTTTCCCTTATGAACTATATAAGTTCATTTCATATTTAGAAGAAATTGTTGTTAATAATGCTTTTTTAACCTCAACAATGTCTACTAGAGATTTTGCAGAAAACATTGACGATTTCAGTTCAATTATCGGCCAGTCCAAAAACCTATTAAAAATTATTAATCTCGCTAAAAAAGTCTCTGAAAGACAGGACATGAATGTCCTTATTAGGGGAGAAACAGGCACAGGGAAAGGTTTATTAGCGCACGCAATACATAATAACAGTACGGAATCCAGGGGCCCATTCGTAGATATTGTTTGTTCTTCTATTCCTGAGAACTTATTAGAATCAGAATTATTTGGTCATGAAGCAGGCGCATTTACAAATGCCAAAAACAAAAAACCTGGATTATTCGAACTTGCCGAGCAAGGTACTTTATTTCTTGATGAAATTGGCGATCTAAGTCTGAATATTCAAAAAAAACTTTTAAGAACTATTGAAAAAAAAGTCATTCGACACTTAGGCGGAATTTACGATATCCCGATTAATAATCGACTTATATCGGCAACAAATATGAATTTAGAGACATTAATAGAAAATAATGTTTTTCGAAGAGATCTCTACCACCGTTTAAATGTAGTTTCCCTTGAACTTCCTCCTTTAAGAGAACGGGATGGTGATGTGATTTTATTATCTGAACATTTTATAAATGAATTTAGTAAACAGTTTAATAAGTTAATAAAAAAAATTGATTTAGAAACTTTAGATTTCATTTCAAAGTATCCCTGGCCTGGAAACATAAGAGAACTAAGAAATTCTATGGAGAGAGCTGTATTATTAACAAATGATTCAGTTATTAGGCTAAAGGATTTTTCAAATCTTGTTAATACAAAACCACAAAGAAATTTTGAAAATGGAGAAAAAATAATAGATCTCCCCCAATTTATTAAGGTAGACTTAAATTATACTAACACAACTATTAAGAAATTAAACAAGATTTATGCAAAACAGGTGCTCGAAAAAGTAAAAGGAAATAAATCAAAAACGGCGAGATTATTAGGCATATCCCGGCCTAAGCTTGATTCTTTATTGAAATAATGTTTAAAATTTATTATAATTACAATTCTATTATATATAATCTACCCTCTTTACTTATACTTTTTATAAAATTCCCTTGAAAATGAACTAATATTAAGGTCTATAATTTATTATGTAAAATATTATTACAAATCATATATTTTTTCCGATACTCATCGGTAATTATTACTTTTCTTATTAGATCCCACCAATAAAACACGAGAAAATCTAATTATTTGCTAAATGGCATAAACATTGTTTATAGTTTCTTGCTTAAAACTATAATATCTATTTTAAATAAGGTGCGAGGGAGAACAATGCAGAAAACTATTTTCACTATAATCCTCTGTGGGTTATTTTTTGTTGCTGTTTATGCTGAGGGTACACAAAAAAATAACAAAGTAGAGGAAGCTTATCGTTTCCGCGTTCAATCCACTAACGTCTCTCTGCAAGTTAATCAAGCAACTATTAATAAGAGGACAATAGTTCAGGATATATATTTACCTGTTCTTGTTAATAGTTCAACTGTACAATTAGATGAATTAGGCAGCCGTTATGGTTGGTCTAAGTCTAATTCTCAATTAGATGAATTAGGTAGCCGTTATGGTTGGTCTAAGTCTAATTCTCAATTAGATGAATTAGGCAGCCGTTATGGTTGGTCTAAGTCTAATTCTCAATTAGATGAATTAGGCAGCCGTTATGGTTGGTCTAAGTCTAATTCTCAGTTAGATGAATTAGGCAGCCGTTATGGTTGGTCTAAATCTAATTCTCAGTTAGATGAATTAGGCAGCCGTTATGGTTGGTCTAAGTCTAATTCTCAGTTAGATGAATTAGGTAGCCGTTATGGTTGGTCTAAGTCTAATTCTCAATTAGATGAATTAGGCAGCCGTTATGGTTGGTCTAAGTCTAATTCTCAGTTAGATGAATTAGGCAGCCGTTATGGTTGGTCTAAGTCTAATTCTCAATTAGACGAACTCGGAAGTCGTTATGGCTGGTCTAAGTAAAATTATTTAAAGAAAATAAATCTTGATTTAATTTTACTTTAATGTTTTGTATTTTAAGGCCTTCAATAAAAATATTGAGGGCTTTTTTAATTTAATACCTTCAGATTAAACTGTGAACAATCTTCAAAATAATTCTTCACATAATAAAGCAGGTATACTTGTTTGCCTTATTCTTTTAATCTCGTTTATCAAAATCTCTGATTTAAAAGCACAAACTCAATGGTATGAAAAAGATAGTGCACATTTTAGAATAATGTACAAAACCCCTCAGGCTTTTCTTGTACCTCATGTGATAACCTCAAGTGAAGCTGCTCTTAGTACATTAATGAAACTTTTCAATTATCATCCTTCCGAAAAAATTGTAATAGCACTTTACGATGCAAATGATTATGGTTTTGCTTCGACAACGTCTGTGCCTGAAAATTTTATTCGTTTAGAAGTTGAACCCTTTGAACATGAATATGAGAATATTCCTTTTAATGAAAGGTTTCAATGGGTTCTTAGTCACGAATTAGTTCATGTTGTCGTAGATGATCATCCTTCCGATATTGAAGCTGCTGCAAGAACTTTATTTTCAAAAGTAGCTCCAGAAAAAGAACAGCCGCTTTCCATTTTTTATAGTTTATTAACAAGCTATAACAGATATACACCGAGGTGGCACCAGGAAGGAATTGCAGTTTTTTTAGAAACTTGGTTGAGCGGAGGGTTTGGCCGTGTATTAGGTAATTTCGATGAAATGTTCTTTAGAAGTATGGTTTTAGATTCTATAAAATTTCCTTCTTATAATGAACTTGATGCTACTACTAGCCTTACTAATTTTTTACTTGGTACGTTATATTATATTTATGGTGCTAGGTTTTGTGCTTACTTGTCTTTGAAGTATGGACCAAATAAACTTATTTTATGGTTCAAAGAAGAACCGGGTGATTTTTACGAAGGCTTTATAACTAAGTTTAAAAAAGTATATGGCCTTGATTTAGACGAAGCTTGGGAAGACTTTATTAAACACGAGAAACTATTCCAAACTAAAAATATTAAACGGCTTGAATCCTCAGCTTTAACCCCAATCCGTCACCTTACCCAAAAGCCAAACGGATGGGTTACCGAAGCACATTTCGATCCTTCTGATAATTCAGTAATTTATGGTTATGATGCCCCAAATCATTTAGCTCAGATTAAACGCTTATCATTATCGAATCTTAGTTCAGAAAAAATTGGAACGCTTCCTACTCCTAGTTTAATAAAAGTCGCCTCAACTGCATTTGATAAAAATATTAGATTTTTCTTTTATACAACAAAAAACAATGAACTTTACCGTGATATTTGGGTTTTAAATTTAGAGAATAAAAAAAGGAAATTGCTTTTTCCTAATTGCCGCATTGGAGATTTAACTGTGTCCCCTGGAAATCACGATCTTTGGGGAGTTCTTCATTCAGACGCCGAAACATCTTTAATGGTTTCTCCATTCCCCTATAAAACAATTATACCTTTGATAAAATTTAATGTGGGTGATGAACTTTATGATCTTTCCATTAGTCCATCAGGTAAATATTTAGCTGCCGTTTTACATAGAGATAATGGGCAACAGTCCATAATAATAGTAAATAGCGATAGTTTAAAAAACGGAGCCGGATTTAAATACATAACTGCTACCGACAAAGGATCACCTGAAAGTCCATCATGGAGCCCTGACGAAAAATATTTATATTGGAATGCTTATGTAAACGGTGTATCTAATATTTATAGGCAAAACATTAAATCATCAGATATTGAACCTATGAGTAATGTTTTAAGAGGATTGTTTAGGCCAATATATATTAGCAAGGATTCTTTGTTTGCTTTTGAATTTACGGCTAACGGTTTTAGACCTGTACTTATTCCGAACAGGACTTCGGATAATTTATATGCAATTCATTATTTAGGAGAAAAAATAGCTGAAAAACATCCTGAAGTTACAAAATGGGCATTACGTCCAAATGATGTGCCTATTTCCGATACAACTAAAGTCCGTAATTATAAAAAGTATAATTCTTTAGCAAGTTTAAAGATATTGACATTTATTCCCGTAATCAGTGGATTTCAAGATCAAAAAGTATTTGGTTTTTTCACTCATATTTCTGATCCTTTAATTGTGAATGATCTGACTATGGAATTTGGCATATCTCCGAACAAATCCAGCGAGGCTATGCTGAGATATCATTTTAAAGCAAAATATGAATATAAAAAAAGAATAACTTTAGCTTATGAATATAATGCGCCCAGCTTTTATGACTTATTCAACTTGAGAAAGAGAGGAATGATAGGGTCTAAAGCATCTTTGGGTTATACACACTATTGGGTATATGATAACCCGCTAAAAGTAATGCAAACAACTGGTCTGGATTATTATAGCGGCGTTGGTTACTTAAATGATAACCTTGTTAAAGTTTCACAACCTGATTTCGCAGTTCTCCAAACGGTTCTAAATTCTAAAGACCTAAGGCGCAGTATTGGAAGTATTGATTTTGAAGAAGGAAATGAATTTAATGCTACCATAATGGCATTCGGAACGCAGACTCCCAAATGGTTAGTTGCCGGTCAAATGTTTGGCGAGTGGGATAATTATTCTACTTGGTTATGGCCCCATAATATCTTTCACTTTAAATTAGCTTCAGGTTTTACGGTCCGCACAGATGAACTAGTACAAGCAAAATTTTATTTCGGTGGTTTTGGTAATCGAAAAGTTGAAGACGCCGATGTAAATCAATATAGGAAAGTATTTAGGTTACCTGGTGTACCAATTTATAGTTTAAGTGCAGACAAATTTTTTAAAGTAATGATTGAAAATGAATTACCTCCCCTTCGGTTTAGCGATGCTTCAATCGGACAACATTATCTTAGTCATGCCAGTCTGTCATTTTATTCTCAAGCACTAGCTATCAAATCTCCTCAACTTGAAAAATGGGTAGATGTAGGAGCTCAAATTAATTTAGTATTTAGACATTGGTTTAATTTAGAATCTACTCTTTCCGCTGGAATTGGAAAAGCCTGGTATTCAGATACAAATACTTGGAATTCAAATGGGAATACATGGGAATGGTTTTTATCATACAAATTACTGCGTAATTGAAAATTAAAAACACATAAATCTATCCTGCAAATAGGATCACTTTTTTCAGAATTATATTTTTATTTATTTTATAAATAAGTAAATTAGAACATCCCTTTAGGCAAAAATCTAAATTAAATGAAAATATTCTCTCGAGATTTTTCTTTATAAGGATATTTTTTCTAAATGGATATAGTTTAACTTTCCTCTCCGTTTATAATGCTTATTTTAAAAATCTAAGGATCAGGTCTTTGTATTGTCTGAAAGCACTTTAAATATTATTAATAAAATTTTAGGAAATTATTTCGATAAAATTCAAATTGCTGAATTCCAGGAACTTTTGTCCAAATCGTTACAAGCAAAAAACAAATCTAAGTCTGCTGCCAAATCATATAATAAGGAACAATTAAATTCCAATATAATCAGAGAAGGGCCGTTTCTTGCTAATGTAGATTTGTTGATAACATACGCAAATGATAAACTTTCAAAACAAAAATTTATTGAGCTTCTTCTGTTTTTGGGTGAATCATGCATTTCCTTCGGAGAATTGTATTTAGCGTGCCAAATTTATAATCGTATTCTTACAACAGTGGGAAACGAAATTACTTTTACGAATATTGCCGCACACTCACTGTTAGCACTTGGTGAAATTTACAGCAGACAGGCACAGTGGGAAGAAAGTATTAAACACGTTAATAAGGCAAAGATATTGTTTAATAAACAAAAAGATCTTAAAGGAACTGCTAAATGTAATAATCTATTAGGAACAATTTATGGCGATAGAGGTTTAGTAAAAAAAGCCAAAAAAAGTTTTGAGAATAGTTTAACATTTCTTAATCCTAAAATTGATATTGCTTTAGTTGGAATGGTGGAAACAAATTTGGGAATTTTAAATACAATCCATGGGGAATATGATAGAGCATTATCTTTCTATCAAAGAGCATTAATAAATTATAATAAATTAAAAGATCTAAGAAGAATTTGTCAGTTAAGACATAATATAGGAATGCTTCGTACAGAAAAAAAAGAATACGATGCAGCTTTAAGTGAATTTGATGCAAGCATAGAGATTGCAATAAAAGCCGGGTACTTGCCCGATCTTGCTGTTTCATATTTAAGCAAAGCATACATTTATGCACAGCTAAATGATTTTCCACTCGCTACTGCTTTTGCAGACAAATCGTTGGATATTAGTTATAAGATTAAAGACAGACTATCGATTGCTGATCTTTATAAGATAAGGGGAATTATTGAAAGAAAATTAAAACATTATGAACTTGCTAAAAGCTATTTCTTAACTAGTATTAGAATAAATATAGAGCTCGAAAATATTTTAAACCAGGCAGAAAGTTTGTTCGAATTAGGAATCCTCTATCTAGAAATCGGAAAAATACAGGAGGCCAAGCGAAAACTAAAGTCTGCTCTTTCAAATTTTAAAAAGATAGAAGCTAAGCAGTTAGTTAAAAAAGTAACCCGTCTTTTAGCCCAAATCGAAAAGCAATAATCTTCAAATTTTCATTTTCTCAAAAAAACAGCGTATTTTAAAAACAATTCTAAAGAATTTTATGGTAGCCGTTTATATCATCTATAATAACCTAAAAAGTTATTTTTAATTTATTAGTAATATCTTATATTATTTAAGCTTTATTAAAAGGATTTTTGAAACCAAAAACTAACGTTAAGTAAAATGAAATTTTCTGAATTCAAGAAAAACATAGACAATCTTGAAAATAAATCCGGGGTTGATGATTCTTCTGCTAGATTGCATAATCTCGAAGTAATTCTTGATATTGGAAAAAGTATAAATGGCACCTTAATACTTGAAGACGTACTTCAATTAGTTCTAAAAAATGCAATCAGTCTTACAAACTCTGATCGCGGTTTTATCGTCTTAAGAAACTCGTATGACAAGTTAGAATATAAATTGGGTTTAGATTCGGATGGACACCAATTAACTGAAGATTTGTTTAACATTAGTACAACTGTTGTTCAGGATGTTTTTAAAACCGGTCAATCGAGATTTATAGAAGGGGCGCTAAACGATACAAACAACGATCCCAGTAAGAGTATTTTAAGATTAGAGTTGCAAACAATATTATGCTCACCACTAATTACCGAGGATAAAAAAATCGGGGTTATTTATGTTGATAGTAAGCATCTTCATAAAATAAAAGCCCGCGAAATTACCGATACTTTCGAGATACTTGCCGGTCAAGCAGCAACCGCCATAAGAAATGCCCAGCTTTATAATGGCCAGATAAGTGCATACAATGCTTTAAACGAAGCCAACATCCAATTAATACAGGCTGAAAGAAAAGCTTTAAAATCAAGTATCGATTCTGAAATTGGACAATCGTTGCAGGGGTTGGTACATCTAGCATTGCTGGAAACCGAAAGTTTAATGCGGACTATTGAAAAATCACAAAAAGATTTTACTGTTCAAAATGAAAATTTAGATTCAATACTTTTTGATAGACTAAAACTGAAATCAAAAGTTGCTATAGACAGTATAAGAAATATTCAGAAGTACGCTCAAGTTCTTATTGAAACCTCTATAATGGATTTAAATAAAGACAGCGGCGATTTGAATAGAACCATTCAATCTGTTATTAAGTATCTGTCGCCCATGAAAAAATATAATAATGCACTTTTTAAAACAGAGTTTAATACAATACCTCTTTGCAAATATGACTCTGAACAAATACAACATTTACTTGTCCATCTCTACACTAATTCGGTAGAAGCTAAAGATGATGCAACTATTACAACTAAATCTTATTTTAAGGATAATTACATTTACGTCGAAGTTGAAGATAACGGGCCAGGTTTTCCAACCGGTACCATCGATCCATTTTATGAAGTAATTTCATCCGGCAAAACAAGTTATGGTCTTTATCTATGTAAAAGCATTGTTGACCGGCATAACGGACAAATAAAAATTCTTGATCAGAAACCGGGAGCAATTGTTCAATTTTCTTTACCTGTAAATCAATAATATGTCTAAACCACAGTTAAAATATTTTCGATTACTTTATGATCAAATACCTTTCCCGGTACAGATAATAAACGAAGAAGGGCAGATTATATATGTAAATAGTGCTTTTTCTTCTCTTTGGGGTTTCAATATTTCCGAACTTGGTGAATACAAGATATTTAATGATTCGGAGTTGAAAAAGAGCGGCGCTCATGCAGCAATTCTAAATACATTTGAAACCAATACTCATAATGTTTTTAATAATTATGCCGATGCACTTTTGAAGAGTAAGGAAATAACATTACCGGTGTTCCAGACAAAAATATTTCCTCTCTTATATGAAAATAAAAATTATGTTGTTCTCTTTCATGAAGATAAAACTGATATAGTACTTGCTGAGGAGGAAGCAAAAAAAGCTAGAGATGGAAATAAAGAAGCCGAAAGATTAAAAGAGACTTTTCTGACTGTCCTATCACACGAACTCCGTACTCCGCTTAATATTATACTTGGATATTCTTCTTTAATAAAAGAAAGCTTAAAAGATAAAATTAGTTCGGAAGATCGCGTTTACCTAGACAATCTACATAGTGGCAGCGAACGTTTATTTAATAGTATAACTCAAATGTTGGAGTTCGCTCAGATAGAAGCTGGAAATTATGTTTTAAATATTGACACTGTAGAATTTACCGCAATAGTTAAAGCTTGCGTAGATTCAAACCTTATAAAGGTTAAGGAGAAAAACATTGATATTAAAACAAAATTTTTTGAGGATAAAATTTTTGTTGATGTCGACAGCCAAAGCTTGGAGAATACTATTAATAATCTTTTAAACAATGCAATAAAATTTACACGTCGGGGGTTTATTGAAGTTGAGACCAGTATTCTTGCAGAAAGAGAACTTGCTATGTGCAAAATTAAAGATTCAGGTGTGGGTATTTCCACTGCATACCTGGATCACTTATTTCAACCCTTCAGTCAGGAAGACCTTAACATTGGAAGAACATTCGAAGGTAATGGTTTGGGGCTTGCTTTAGCTAAAAGATATATTGAAAAAATGGGTGGTTCACTTCTTGTGGATAGCATCAAGGGAGTTGGCTCTACTTTTACTTTTACTCTTCCTCTTTCGTCCACCAATATAAAAGTTGATAAAAAAACTCCTACTTTAGCGGAGGTTAACTTTAGGAAAATATTATTAATCGATAATAAAAGCGAATCCTTTGAACTGCTTTCAGCCTTCCTTAAAAATCAATATGAGATTAAGATTCAAGATATTAAAAATTTTCACTTGGTAATACTGGATAAAAATGACTATGATATTATTATTTTAGATGTAAATCAAAGTCAATGGGATAGGTGTTTAAGATTGTGCAAAGATATTAAAACAAACGATCCCCTGAAGAGGCCGTTAATAATAATTTCAAGCGAATTTGTTGAAGCAAGAATTAAAGAGTTTTATAATGCAGGTGCAGACAAATTTTTAGTCAAACCCTTTTCCAAAAAAGATTTGATTAAGGCCTTAGATGAATGGGAAAAATAATAATTTTTAGTAATTACCCATCAAAATACTTTCACGTTAAATTATATAACCTTCTAATTAATAAATCTCGCAACGATTCTAACTTATAAATCTGATGGATAATGATGTTTCTTTCAAAACACAATTATTTTATTTAATTTATTATCTACAAAAGCAACTATTAGGTTTCTTATGCCTGAGTTAGATGATTTAAAAGCTAAAGTTCAAAAAGCATATAAAGAGTGGGAAAAAAACACTTACCAAAGATCAATTTATAATAAACCGGAAAGACAAAAGCAGTTTACTACTGCATCTTTTTCCAAAGTAAAAGCTCTTTACACACCAAATGATTCAGATGAAGAAGATTATCTAAAGAAACTTAATTTTCCAGGTGAATTTCCCTATACTCGAGGAATACAGCCGACTATGTATCGCGGGAAATTGTGGACGATGCGTCAATATGCAGGCTTTGGTGGAGCCAGGGAATCAAACGAAAGATATAGATATTTACTTGCACAGGGTACATCCGGATTATCCGTTGCTTTCGATTTACCTACGCAAATCGGTTATGACAGCGATGATCCTATTGCTTATGGCGAAGTTGGAAAAGTCGGAGTTGCAATTGACACACTTGCAGATATGGAAATTCTATTTGATAAAATCCCACTTGATAAAATTTCTACTTCAATGACAATTAATGCTTCCGCAGCAGTTCTTTTAGCAATGTACATTGCTGTTGCAGAAAAACAAGGCGTATCTAAAAATAAAATTAGCGGAACCATTCAAAATGATATTCTCAAAGAATATATTGCAAGGGGGACTTACATTTATCCTCCCAAAGCATCCATGCGATTAATTACAAATATTTTTGAATATTGCGCTAAAGAAATTCCTAAATGGAATACAATATCCATCTCAGGTTACCACATAAGAGAAGCAGGTTCAACTGCAGCTCAGGAAGTCGGTTTTACACTGGCAAATGGAATAGCTTATGTGCAGACGGCACTTAAAGCCGGACTTGATATCGATGAATTTGCCGGTCAGCTCTCATTCTTCTTCAACTCGCACAATGATCTTTTAGAAGAAATTGCAAAATACAGAGCAGCAAGAAGATTATGGGCTAAAATTATGAGGGATAGGTTCAAAGCTAAAAAAGATAGATCAATGATGTTAAGATTTCATACCCAAACTGCCGGCGCTACATTAACTGCTCAACAAGTTGATAACAATATTATCAGAGTTACTATTCAGACATTGGCAGCGGTATTAGGCGGAACTCAAAGTCTTCATACAAATTCCAAAGACGAAGCCTTAGCATTGCCAACAGAGACTTCCGTAATGACAGCTTTACGTACTCAGCAAATTGTTGCATACGAAAGCGGTGTTATAAATACTATAGATCCTTTAGCCGGCTCGTATTATTTAGAAGCAATGACAGACCAAATAGAAAAAGAAGCAGAAGAATATATCAATAAAATTGACGCCATGGGCGGAATGATCTCCGCAATTGAAAATGGCTATGTACAGAAGGAAATTCAGGATGCTGCATATAAATATGAAAAAGAAATTGAGAACGGCGAAAAAATTATTGTGGGCGTTAATAAATTTCAAATAAAAGAAGATCAAAAACCGGAATTATTAAAGATCGATTTGAAAATTCAGGATGAGCAAATTAAGTCTTTGCAAAAAGTACGTTCTGAAAGAAATAATGAAAAAGTAAACAACGCTTTAAGTGCTCTGCAAAATGCCTCTAAAGAAGATAAAAATCTTATGCCTTATATATTAGATGCAGTAAAAGTTTATGCAAGTGTCGGAGAAATTTGCAACACGATGAGAATAGTTTTTGGTGAATATAAAGAAACCGTAGTCATTTAATTAAAATTCTTTCAATTAAATAAATTAAAATTTTATGAATGTAAATCTAATTGAACACATTGGTATAGCGGTTAAGAATCTTGAAGAATCAATTAATTTTTACGAAAGTGTGCTGGGATTAAAGTGTTATTCAATTGAAGAAGTAAAAGATCAAAAAGTAAAAACCGCCTTTTTCATGATAGGCCAAACAAAGATTGAGCTTTTAGAAACAACTGAACCAGACGGACCGATCGGAAAATTTATTGAAAAGAAAGGTGAAGGCATACATCATATTGCTTTCGCTGTAAACAACCTTCAGAAAGACTTAGACGAAATTGAAAACAAAGATATAAAATTGATTGACAAGCATCCGAGAAAGGGGGCCGAAGGATTGGATATTGCATTTCTGCACCCTAAATCTGCTTTTGGAACGCTAATCGAATTATGCGAGAAAAAATAAAGTTTTTTGCAAAATAATTCTTTTATTTATTAGTTTTGTTATGTGATGAAAATCCGGATGATGCAAGAAATTTATCATTCAATACTGCATTCAAAAGGAATTACGTACTGGTTTAATCATTGGGGTTATGATATTGCTCATGATTAGCCTTCTTGAAGATAGGTGCTTCCTTACTATTTAGAAAATATTAATATTTAAAATTTTTATTCCACTATTATTTTATTTTCAACATTTTATGAAATGGCAAGAATTTTTTAAAGACAAAAAACTTAAAATAGAATTCCTTATTACTATTATTCTTTTGGCTGCAACATTATTTTCATTAACTCATTTTCTTGATTTTGTAGAATTAAGGCATGGAGTAATTTTACCGGATCCTATATTGGATTTGTTTAAACCTATAAACCTAACCTGGCTGACTTTTGGACTGATATATTGTTCATTAATTCTTGCAATTATTTTACTCGCAAAAAAGCCTGAAAGACTCGTGTTTGCGATTCAAGTTTATATTCTTTTTGTTATTGTTAGAATTATAGCGATGTATTTAGTTCCATTAAATCCGCCGGAACAGATGATTCAGCTCAATGATCCTTTTGTACAATTTTTTGGTACCGGAAAATTGCTTACAAAAGATCTCTTTTTCTCAGGACACACGGCAACACTTTTTATTCTTTTTTTAGTAACTGAGAACAAGTATTTTAAATATTTCTTTTTGGCTGCAACAATCGTTGTTGGTTTATCGGTCCTTTTACAGCATGTACATTATTCTATTGACGTTTTTGCAGCACCGTTTTTTACTTATGTATGTTATAAAATAGTACTTACTTATAATATAAAACGGAAAAGAATCCTATAGAAAACATATTCTGTAACGACCTAATATTTTATATTAATTGCATTATACAGTCTTGTGCATATACTCAAAACCGTATACAGCATTTATTATTATTTTAACACTAATAAATTCTGAATTTTATCAAATTAAGTTCAACAGAATTAATAGATAACTTAAATTATGCTTGATAAAGATAAATCAGAGATTGAAGAAATTTCGGCAGGTGTGTCAAAGATTTTTGCTTTGCAGGGAACAAACTTAATTATTGATTCCCAAAGTCTTAACACAATTGCTGATTTTAAAGATTACTTAGCTTCAAAGATTGCTTACCTGATAGAAAATAATTTTGATCTTTTAATAAATATTTTATACCGTATTGATATCGGAGAAGAAAAATTGCAAAAATTATTTTCTGGTAAGAACAAACCAAATATCCCGGAGGAACTTTCAGAATTAATAATTGAACGCCAATTACAAAAAATTCATTTTAGAAAAAAATATAAACAAGGTGATTTCTAAAAATTATACTTTAACTTATTGAAGAAGATTATAGCAGAACAATTGCTGTGGAGAATTTTATGAATGATGAAAATAGAAAAAAAATATTAATGTTTGTCGACGATCAGTATGAAGATCTTGAATTGTGGTATCCGAAAATAAGATTGGAAGAAGAAGGTTATGAGGTTATTATTGCCGGCGTAACAAAAGGTAAAATATATACGGGAAAACATGGATATCCTTGTGAAGCAGAAGCTTCCCTGGACGAAATCAAAGCTGAAGATTTTGACGGGCTGGTTATACCGGGAGGATTTGCACCAGACAAACTAAGAAGAATCCCGAAAGTACTTCAGCTTACAAACCGGATTCACAAAGACGGCAAGCTGGTTGCGCATATTTGCCACGCAGGCTGGATACCGATTTCAGCAAGGATTATTAAGGGATTTAAATGTACCTCAACTCCAGGTATAAAAGATGATTTAATTAACGCCGGAGCAATCTGGGTAAACGAGCCCGTGGTAATTGATAGAAATATGATTTCAAGCCGCGGCCCGAAAGATCTGCACTTGTTTTGCAAAGAAATAATTAAATATCTATCAACTCAGATATTTATAAAAATTTAATTTTAACTATTCTATTTCAACTAAGCTTTTAGGAAATGTGAAATGCAAAAATTACTTCTTGTCCTTTTAATTCTTTTAAATTCACTTTTTGTCTGCTATTCACAAGACTATTCAAAGATTAATAATGATATAAAAGAATTGCAGCAAACAGATGCACTTAAACATGCACAATGGAGCATCTATGCAGAATATGTTAACTCCGGCGAAACGATTGTTTCATACCATAGCGAAGAAAGTCTCGCACCGGCTTCAGGATTAAAATTATTTACAACTTCAACGGCATTAAATCTTTTAGGAGAAGATTACCGTTTCAAAACTAAATTATATTACGACGGTTTTATTACCGACGATGGTATTTTAAAAGGCAACATTTATATTGTCGGAGGGGGAGATCCTACGCTTGGTTCCGATTTGGTTGCCGGCTCTCTTCCTCTGGATAGTTTAATGTGGAGCTGGACGCAGGCAGTAATGAAATTAAAGATTAAAAAAGTTGAAGGTGCAATAATTGCAGATGCTCTTTTATTTGACGGCAAAAGAGTTCCCGACTACTGGAACTGGATGGATATTGGAAACTACTACGGCGCCGGCACAAGCGCATTAACAATAAACGATAATCTCTATTATCTTTATTTTCACCCGTCGGTAGTTGTAGGGAACAAAGCTGAAGTAATTCAAACGGTGCCGGAAATACCCGGGCTTCACTTTACTAATTATGTAAAAACAGGGCCTAAAGGATCAGGAGACAACGGTTATATTTATTGCGCTCCAAATCAATTTAATGCAACTTTAAGAGGTACGGTTCCTGCCGGTGTTTCCAGTTTCTCAATAAAAGGCTCAATTCCTAATCCTCCGTTATTTGCCGCTCAGTATTTTGAACAATTTTTAGAAGGATTTAAAATAATAGTAACCATGGATCCTAGAGTTTTAACCGAACCGGTTAAATATGATGAATCGAAGTTGATAACAAGTACCATTTCTCCTCCGTTAAAAGACATTGTTTATATGATAAACAAAAAAAGCGATAATCTTTATACGGAACAGCTTTTAAAAACGATAGCTTTAAAAGAAAAAGGGATCGGAAGCACTGAGGAAGGAATAAATGTAATTAAATCCTTCCTTGATTCGGTAGGGGTTCCAACAGATGGATTTAAATTGTACGACGGCTGCGGCTTATCCAGAACCGATATGATTACCACTAAAATAATGGTAAAACTTTTAATATTTATGACCAAACAAAAAACTTTTGATTCATTTTATAATTCACTTGCAGTAGTTGGTAAAGCAGGCGACCCGGGATATTTTTCAAATTTCGGCGCAAATACATTGCTTCAAAATAATGCGCGTATAAAATCCGGCCTAATAACAGGCGTAAGGAGTTTTTCGGGTTATCTAAAAGATCTTGACGGCAGAATGATCGCTTTCAGTATGATTGCAAATAATCATAGCGGGACAACAAAGCAGATTGATGATATACACAAACAGATTCTGCTGGATTTAGCTTCACTTAAATAATTATTAAGAATTTAAAGGAAGTTATCAATCAGCCCCGCTTATTTTCTTTTGAAATTGAAAATTAACTAACTAATGGTTAAGTTCAGACATACCTTAATGCATAAATTCTTAAGTATTCATATATTTTAGATAATGATTAAAGATCGGTTATAAATAGGAGTTGAATTAGATGGGACTTTTTAATTCAAAAGAAATTGACCAGCTTCGTCTTGAAAATGAAGAATTGAAAAATAAATTTCACTTCATGTATGAGAAGGAAGAAAATGCTAAGAAACTGGAAGAAGTTTTAAAACGTTTAAGATACGATGTTGTTCAACTGAACGAGAAAAAGAGCAATATTATAAGTGAAATTGACTCTTTTAAATACGAAGAAAAAAAGAAGAAAGATCAGCTTGAAGATCTCGATAAGAAAATTTTTAATCTTAAAGAGATGAAAGACGACCTGCAGAATACTGTCCTCTCATATTCCAATCAAATCGATTATATAGACTCCAAACTTCAGGATAAACCCGAGAAAGAAGACAATATTGATTCTAATGTTGAAGCCACTTCCGAAGAAATTTCCGAACTAAACGGTCAAAAAGAGCAGCTCCAGGAACTGGTCAGCGCACTAAATAAGAAAATATCAGATTTATCCGAAGAAGAAAACGCCTTAATTGATAGAGTAAAATATAAAAGAAACGAAATTGAGGACATTGAAGAAAACGGTTTAAAGCTTTTAGAAAAGCAAAACCAGGTAGCAAAAAAATTAGAGGAAACTGAAGACAAAATCTCTGCATTAGAAGTAGATAAGAATAATCTAATTGAAGATATTGATAGTAAAAAGAAAGAAATATTTAATTTTAACCAAAAACTAAGACTTCTGGAAAAAGAAAGTTCAGACCTTGAAGCTGAAATAAACACACTTAGTGAAAAAGAGAATCTGCTAAAAGTTAATGTTGAGAAGTATTCAAATCTGGAGAAAACAAAAGACGAATTAATTGAAAAGTTGGATAGCCTCAACAAAGAACTGGAAGAAAAAAAGCTGCAATTAGAGGGTGTTGAAAAAGATTTCGCCAAACACGAAGAAGATAATGAACAAAAAAAATCCTTGATAAAAAAGAATTTGTCCGATCTTCAAAATAAAGAAACAGAATTACAAAATAATATTGAGAAATTGATTAAGGAAGAGAGCTCTAAGGGCGAATTATTAAAAGAAATAAATGCAATTAATGAAGAGCTAAGAGGGAAGAAACAACAGCTTGAAGACATAGGATATAAGTTTCTGCAATTTGAGGAAGAAAAAGCTCAAAAAGAATCAGAAATAAACTCAAGATTAGGGGCCCTTTTACAAAAAGAAAAGGAATTAAAAACCAGCCTTGCAAAGCTTACGGAAGAAGAAAAGAACAAAAGTGAAATGGTTAAAGATATTAAATCTATTAATCTAGCTTTGGATGAAAAAAGAAAAGAACTGGAAACCGTAAAACAAGATTTTTTAAATTTTGAAGAAGAAAATAATCAGCAAAAATCAGTAATAGAATCAAGCCTAAATTCCCTAAAAGAAAAGGAAAACGAACTCAATCAAAAAATTGCTGATCTCACAAAAGAAGAGGAATCCAAAAGTGTTTTAGTTACAGAGCTAAGTAATATTAATCAAAAGCTTGAGGAGAAGAAACAACAGTTAGAAACAGTTCAGCAAAATTTTTTGAAATTTGAAGAAGAAAAAAAATTAAAAAGATCTGTGCTTGAATCTAATCTATCTTCCTTACGAGAAAAAGAAGCCGAGCTGCGGGCTGCTACGGAAAAATTAACTGAAGAATTAAAAAACAAAACCAATCTTTCAAATGAATTAAATGAAATAAGCAAAGAATTGGAGGAGAAAAAACAGCAATTAGAAATTGTAAAAACCGACTTTTTAAAATTTGAAGCAGAAATGACTTCAAAAAGGACTGTTCTTGAAGAGAGTGTTTCTTCTTTGCATAATCAGGAAGACGACTTAAAAATTAATATTGAGAGGCTTATAGCTGAGGAAGCTTCTAAAAACGAATTAGTTAAGGAACTGAGTAAAGTTAATGAAGAGCTTATTTCAAAAGAGCAGCAATTAAAGGAAGTTCAGCAAAATTTATTAAAATTTGAAGAGGAGAAAGATTTAAAGAAATCAATATTGGAATCAAATTTAACTGCACTCCGCGAACAGGAAAACGAATTAAAAGCCGGCATTGAAAAGCTTGCCGAAGAAGAAAAAATTAAAAGTGATATCGTACGAAATCTTGAAAATCTAAACACAGATATTGATGAGAAAAGAAAGCAGCTGGAAGATTTACGGCAAAACTTTTTGAATTATGAAAATGAGACCAACGCAAAAAAATCCGATTTAGAAACAAGTTTAGCTCAGCTTACAGAGAAAGAATCCGAACTTAAAGCCAGCATTGATAAGCTTACAGAAGAAGAAAAAACCAAAGGCGAACTGGTAAAAGAACTCGATCAAATCAATCAACAGCTTGAACAGAAGAAACAAAATATTAAGACTTTAGAACTGGATCTACTTAAATTTGAAGAAGAAACGAAATTACAAAAATCTACCATTGAATCTAATTTATCTGCTTTAGTTGAAAAAGAAAATGAATTGAAATCTACGGTTGAAAAACTTACAGAAGAAGTAAAGGTAAAAAGCGATTATGTAAAGGAACTTGATGGCATAAACCATGAGATTGAGGATAAAAAGCAGCAGTTAGAAACTATTGAACAAAACTTTGTAAAAGTTTCAGAGGAAACAAAATTTAAGGGGAAAGAACTTTACGCAATTGTTCAAACTCTAACCATCAAATCTAATCGACTTTCCAAACTAAACATGGATATTCTGGAGTTAGAACAAAAATCAACGGATGCAAAAGAAGAATTACAGAACTTTGAAAATTTACGAAATGAGCTTACTCAAAAAATTAGTGATGAGCGTGAATCATATGAAAAAATCAATGGACAGCATTCAAAATTAATTGAGCTGGTTCCGCTTCTTGAAAAGAGGAAAAAAGAAATTGAGCAAAGTAATGCTGATCTTGAGAACAGATTCGCAGAAATGTTTCAAAGATTTAACCGCGAACTAAATGAAATTAATAAAAAGAGGAATGTGCTTGAGCAGATAATAATTAAAAAAGAGAAGGATTTGGAAGAACGCGATCAAATGTTGTTTGAAAAAATTGCGGCGCTTGAAGAAAGTGAAAGGGTATTGAACGCAAGGCAAACAGAAATCGAATCTTTCGAAAATGTAATTAAAAATTTAAGTGAACAAAAAGGAGAGCTTCAAAATCAATTAATGAAAATTGATGAAGAAACCATGTATAAGAGAAATTATAATAATGATTTAAAAATTGAAACTGAATTGATGGTAAAGAAACGGATAAGCCTGGAAAAGGGATTGCAGGAATTATTATCTCTTATGAGCGATAATATTGTTAAATCTGAAGCCAAAAAATTCAAACTTGAAGATGATTTAAAATCTTATGATGAAAAATTGCAGTTGTACCAGGACAAAATTAAAGAGTCAATGAGGGAATTAGGCAATCTTCAAGCTTCAATCGGTTCTGTAAAACTAGAGCAGGAAGAACAAAAAGGTAACATATCCAGATTGAATACAATGAAAAAGAAACTTCAGGAAGATATATTAAAACAGCAGACAACATTACAGAAATTTCAAAAAATTAGGGAAAAGCTTAAAATAGAACAGGCAATAGCAAAGAATAAAAAAGTCGGCGGCCCTTATATGGGCGAATCCCCGCAGACAAAACCCCAAAACAGCGCTAATAGTGAAATAAAAAATACTCAAATATTTAAACTTTGAGTTTTTAATTTCAATATGTTATTGATAAAGCTACATGTTTATACAAACCAGTATGCATACCAACAAATATTTCTTCAAAAGGATTGATTAATGCAGATTAAAATAGATTTAAATAAAAATTTTACTAATATATCATTTCAAATAACAACGATAATTATATTCTTTTTAATAAGTATGACCGCGACCGTATTTTCGCAATCAGAAAAATCATTTCTTAAACATCCAACCTGGAGTTACAATAAAACTATTTATGAGGTTAATCTCAGGCAATATTCCAAAAGCGGAACTTTTAAAGGTTTTGAAAAACGCTTACCCGAATTAAAAAAAATGGGCGTAGGTATTTTATGGTTCATGCCAATAAATCCAATCGGTGTAAAAAATAGAAAGGGCAAATTAGGAAGTTATTACTCAATACAAAATTATCTAGCCGTTGATTCTGCTTACGGTACTATTAATGAATTTAAAAAACTTGTTAAAAAAATTCATTCAATGGGCATGTATGTTATACTTGATTGGGTTGCGGATCATACTTCGTGGGATAATGTCTGGACAAAAGAACATCCTGATTTTTATAGAAAAGATTCACTGGGAAATTTCGTCCCGCCGGTAAAAGACTGGACTGATGTAATTGCTCTCAACTACAAAAATAAAGAGCTTTGGAATTACATGACTAAAGCGATGGAATTTTGGGTAAAAGAATGTGATATCGACGGCTTCAGGTGCGATGTTGCAGATATGGTTCCTACCCCGTTTTGGGATCAGGCAAGAGTTAAACTTGATAAAATAAAACCCAGTCTTTATGCTTGCCGAGGCTGAAAAACCCGCACTTCAGGTAAAAGCATTTGATATGACTTACTCCTGGAAGTTATATTCTTTAATGAATAGTATTGCAAAAGGTAAAAAGAATGCTGAGAACCTAATCAAATATTTTAAATGGGATAATTCTACGTTTCCTCAAAACGATTTCAGGATGAGGTTTACTACAAATCATGATGAAAACAGCTGGAACGGTACTGTGTTTGAGAGGCTTGGCGACGCAGCACCAACATTTGCCGCACTTACATTTGCAGTTAAAGGAATGCCGTTAATTTACAGCGGTCAAGAGGCAGGATTAAATAAAAGATTGAAATTTTTTGAAAGAGATCCCATAGATTGGAAGCATTCAAAATTTAGAGAGCTTTATACAAAGCTTGTTCATTTGAAATTAAAAAATAAAGCTTTGTGGTCAGGCGATGAAGGCGGAAATATGGTTATGATTCCCTCTTCAAATGAAAAAGCTGTGTACTCATTCATTAGAGAAAAGGATAATGATAAAGTTTTTGTAATATTTAATTTGTCTGCTAAACTTGTAAAAGTCGATATAAACTCAAATCTAATAAAAGGAAATTATATTGATTTGTTTACTAATAATAAAGTTTCTTTATCAAGTACCGAAAGCTTTAATCTCAAACCCTGGGAATATATATTTTATGTAAAAGATTAGCTTACAAACTCATTAGTTTAATAGCATTTTCTTTTTATAAATATTCTTTTAATTTTATTGTTGTTAAAAAGCGGGAGATTGACAATGAGATTAAAACCATATTTTTATTTCATTATATTAAACTCACTATTTTTTACTAACCTAAGTTTTCCTCAATCATTCGGATTAAATTTTACATTAGGATTCCCAATGAATGAATTCAAACAAAATGTAAAACGTACAGGCTTTGGAGGAAGTTTACAGTTTTTATTATGGAATCCAACACCTGATCTGCCTTACTCATTTGGATTAAATTTAGGTTACATAAATTATGGAAGCGAATCCAGAACAGAACCATACAGCTACATGATTCCGGATGTTTCTGTTGATGTAAGCAGAACGAATAATATTATCAACTTCCACTTGCTGAGTCAGATAATTCTTCCTTACGGTAATTTTCGTCCTTACATGGAATTCTTATTAGGAGGTTCTTATATTTTTACAATGACTCAAATAGACAGTTACGGATCAGAAGAATCCACATCAACTACTAATTTTGATGATTGGGCCTGGAGCTATGGTGCCGGTGCAGGTTTTTTAATTAAGCTGACCTCTGATTCAGTTAAAGCAGAAAATCTCGGTGCTGTGTTTCTCGATTTTAAAGTTAGATATCTTTACGGAACCGAAGCCCAGTATTTAAAAGAAGGTTCTGTTATAATTAGAAACGGCACGGCATATTATGACGTATCGAAATCAAAAACAGATCTTTTGACTGCCCAACTCGGAGTTATAATTTATTTTGATTTTTCAAAAATAATTAACCCCACTGAATAAATTAAGATGAAAGAGGATTTTCGTAAAGTCCTTCATCTGTTGCTTCAGGCAGATCTTCATTTTTTACAGGATTCATTTCAACAGTTGGAAATAATCCGTGCAAAGAAATCTCACTTCCTAAAAACCATATCTTTACCCATGTCCTTGCCCAGATAAGTATTTGCTGGATTAAAAACATAATAAATATTGTAAAGCCGGAAACCATTCCTATTGCATTATCGAGGTAAAAATAAATTAAGAAGAATACTATTGGAGCTATCAAAATAAACAAGTACAATAAATAAGTGCTGAATAAATGCCTTATTACAAATTTAACCGACAGCCAGATAGACTTAAGCGATTTCGTTGAATCGTTATTAAAGAGAATTATCTTGGCATAATCACCGATAATTAATAACAGGATAAAAAAGAATAAGTAAACAATTATTCCGATCAAAACTATATAAAACAGCACTGCTTCATTCTGAACTGTCCTTGAAACCATTGTAACAATTGCAGCTAAAGGAAAGAACACAATTAATGCAAAAATTAGTTGAAGTATTAATTAGATAAATTGCAAGTCTTAAGAACCTGAAGAAAAAGATTGCACAATTTTCAAAAAATAATCTTGCTGAAAATTTTTGATTTTCTACATTAAGTATTTTAAGAACACCGCCTGCAAAGAAAACCGTAAAGATTAGATAAAGAACTCCAAACCCAAAAGCGGCTGAGATAAATGGACTAATTGCATGGCCCGCAGCTCTAAGAAAATCCGCATAAGTTGTAAAGTCAAATCCTTTAATCATGGAATTGATGTCCATTGAATTACCGGCTATCTTACTTAATGTTGACCGTGAAAGGAATTGCAAGCAGCAAAGCAAAAAGAAATGTAACGGCATAAATTAATGTCGCCATCTTTTTAGATTTTGCTGCCGAAACGAATCCAACTTTATAAGCTTTAAATATTTTCATAATTTTTTATTCAATAATTATTAAAAAAGCATACCGAAAGTCTGCATTGTATTTTCAATCCAGAAAATAAACTTTGCAGCATACTTGTTAATTGATGTCTTTTTAGGTTCTAATGTATAGCTGTTGTTAATAAGATTTACATCCATTGGAATTTTGTTATAAGGATCAACTTTAGCCCAAACAACTTTGTCCGCGTTATCGTAAATAAAATCATGCACTCTATCCTTGCCGTCCCAATGTTCCAAAATATCTTTGCCGCTATGAAAATGAACCAGAACTTCTTCAGGCATTACAACACCGCCTAAACGCTCAACCACAACTTTTGAACGATGAAGATCCTTGTCCTTATTGTCTCTTTCTACTTTATAAAAATGTTTAACGCCTGCACTGTCATAAAAACCTCTGGGCTGCTCGATTTTAGAAACAGTTATAGTCGCAAGCTTATAATCGCAAATGTCGGTTCCATATAAAACTTCATTAAAAAACCAGTCCATATTATCGCCGAGTTTATTACCCAGATCTTTTTTAACAACTTCATTAACAACTGCGATAAAATCTTTTCCACATGGATGTTTAAATTTCCACCGCTCAAAATAAGTCTGCATAATTTCATCCATAACTTTCTGCCCGACTAATCCTTGCAGAGTCATCATCCATGTTGCGGTTTTGCTATAAGTGATTGAGCCGTAATCATTATGTTTAAAATCCCACGAGGTTTGAAAGTCAGGCGAAATTTTCGGATCCCGCATTCCGACATAAGATTCTCTCTGTTCTTCAAAATCACCAAAGTGAAAACCGCCAAGATCAAAGAAAGATTTCTTTTTCCCGTAATAATGATCCATAATCCTGGTTTCATAATAAGTATTAAAGCCTTCATCCATCCATGCTTCTTCAAACTCGTTTGTTGCAAGCATACCCATAAAATAATTATGACCGAATTCATGGATTACAACATTTTCGGTTAATTTTATTCCATCCGGAATTCCCCATAAACAGCCGGCAGTAAACAAAGTGGGATACTCCATTCCGGCGGCTCCAAACGCACGGAACGGCGGATCGACAATTGTAAGATTAGGATAAGGATATTTTCCTACATATTTATCAAAATATTCCAGCGCATCTTCAACAGAATTTATATGTCGATTGGCTTGCGGAAGATGCTGCGGCTGTAAAAGAACTCTTATCTTAACATGTCTCCAAGTTGCATTAACTACTTTAAACAAAGGCGAAGCTGTCCACGCAAAATCAATTACGTCTTCGGCGTGATAAAACAAAGTTTTTGTTCCGTCATTATTCTGAACTTCATTTTGCAAAACACCCACAGCGCCAACCACATAATTTTTAGGAACAGTTATGTGAACATTATAAACTCCGAAGTCGGCATAAAATTCCGAGTTTGCATGATACTGATGACAGTTCCACTGGCCTTTAACAGCATACCGCTCGCCCGCATGTTCATAAACTCCGATTTTAGGAAACCACTGCCCGACCATAAAAAAATTATCGCTGAACCCGCTTCTTGCAAATACCTTCGGCAGCTTTGATTCAAATTTTATATTTAAAGTGATTTCCTCTCCGGGAAGTACCGGCTTGCTGAGCGGAACACTGATTACGGTTTGATCATCGGCATTATTATCATCGGGATGAATGTATTTAATTTTGCTTGTAAGATCCTCACCGTCTTTTACTTTCATTGAAAGAATATCAATCCATCCCCAGTTTATTTTAGAATTCAGTATTAAATTGATCGCCCCGCAGCTGCCCGCCGGATTCTTTTATGAAAGTGGAATTTAGTATTCTTAAATGCATTTAAATATAAATGAAATTCCAATTCACTTATTTTATCGCTGGAAGTATTTTTCCAGTATAAAGTTTCTTCCCCGGTTACTAATTTCTTTTCAGGATTAAGCTTAACATTCATGTCGTAATTTGCAATTCTATCGCTTAACGGTTTTTGAAAGATTGCTTTCTGTGCGAATGAAAGATTAAAGCATGAAAAGATAATTGAAACGGAAAATAAAAAGGCAGAGATTTTAGATTTGGAAGACATCATAACTTTTGCCGCTTCCTTTGCTGTTGCTAATTTTGTGATTAGAACTTACCCTTTAAACAATGTGGTTTTGCAGACTTGTCATTCTGCTTTATGTGAATATCTTGAAAATTAAAATTATAAGCAAAAGGAAAGTTTATGAAATTAACTGAAGCTATATAAATCGATTGTGATTTTTATAAAATACTTTCTCTTAATAAATATCCATGTATAGAACCTCTTTCAATCATGAAATCAAGAATTGGAATAATTTTGTTTTTTAATCTTATCTCTTCCTTGATTTTCTGCTTATTAATGAAAATATATTTTCTTATGAACTTTACTAAATAATATAAAGTATTTGATTCCAAATCGTCAAGTTGTAGTGCGCTATTGTTTGATACAATAGTGTAAATCCATTCAATTCCTTCATCTTTAAAATTAGCGCCAATTGAATTTAATATTTTGCTTATAGAATACAATACAGTAGGAATGTGCCCGATTTCTTTTGAAGCATTGGCGTAAAGAGATAAGTTCTCTTTCTTAAAGCTATGCCATTCTTCGACACCTTCATTCCACCTCAATGCCAATAAGTAATTCAATACGACTTCTTCTAAGTGATAACCGTGTGGATTACTGCATAATTCTTTTATTTTAGGATATAGATTATTCCAGACATACCAAAACTGTTCATGATTTTTTAGTGAGTCCTCTGCAATTACGATTTGTTCGATAAAAGAAGCCGTTTCTTCTGTTGAAGAAAATGAATCAAGAAATGGTTCAAGAAAAGTGTCAATTTCGGTTTTGTCTCTTTGTAAAATAAAGTACGCAAATCTTTTGAAAACACGTAAACGCAATGAATAAATGTTAGAATCGTCTCCCGAATCATCTTTATATCTTCGTCTATCTTTAAGTAACTGTGAAGCCAACAATGGCAAAGATTTCTCGTAGATGTCTAAATGAATTTTATCTTTTGTATTTGAAGGAATTAGTTGATAGAATTATTTCCAAATCATGAATGTCAAGTGAAGAAATATCGTTAATGTCAAATGATATATTTTCAAAGGTGAAATCGAAATTTGTTTTCTCTAATTCTTCTAAAATCGAACTTTTAGAAATCCGACCCCAACCTTTTTCTTTCCTTTTTTGAGTAATAATATTTTTATAAAAAGGCTTGAGTTTTATAATCCGAACAATATTGATTGAGCAACTTTTTGATTTTGTTCCCATAATTTTGATTTGTGGATAGATTCAATAACGTAATCACATATTCTTTTATATTGACCGATAGGAGTTTCATCTAAAAGAGTAAGAACCATTATCGAAATATAAGTCTTCTATTTCATCAGGATATTTATTCATTAACGAAGGAATGCCGTGAACTGCAGGCTTCAACACCGTCACTTATCTGAAAGTCATATTCATCAGTAAAAAGGCGAGAAGCGTTGCAAGTATTATTTCTTTGCAAAAATCTTTATCATCCTTTGACAGTTTGTCTTTGTGTTCAATCATTAATTTAGAACAAGAAAAGGCAGGTATGGAATAATCAAATATTCCCATTGCTCTTTGTCTTGATTTCAGTTCTTCAACAAGCTGTTTTGTTTCTGATAAAGCAAGAAGCGGATTGTTGTCGTATTCTTCGTGTTTTTCATATTATTTTGGATTCTGCCTCTAATCAAAAAATCTGACCATGCTCTTAAAGATAGAATATTTAAAAGTTTCTTCGTAATGTATCTGAGCTTGTTCGCTTTGTTCTCTAAGTTCAGCCGAAAGTTCTTTTGTGCTAAATTCTATTAGAACGTTATTCTCATCTTGTTTTGATATTTTCGGCGTTAGATTTCTTCTATCCATTCTTGCTAACAATATCTCCAATTTTGTTTCTTCATGATTTGTCATTTGTTGAAATATGTAGATTTATGTTGGTCAATGATTTGATACAATTTTTCGATGAATTCAGCATTTTGTTCCTCTGTAAATCCATTTACACCAAAAAATTGATAATTCAAAAACAATGATTCTAAATTTGAACTTCGATGTTTATCATCGCAAGTTTTTAGCCTTTCATCTGTGTATAAAATATCTTGTATTTTATTTAATCCATATCCAATTGAATACATTGATTTTGCATGAAATTCATTTGTACTTCTAATCGAATCCAATATGAAATAATTCAATTGTATTAAATAACATCAAAGCAATTTTATAGAATTTATCTGGATTTGCTAAAACAACACTGCAAACAACTGATGTAGAGTGAAGCAGATTTTGATTCACAAAGAATTTTAAAAAGTATAGATTGAACTGTTTCAGGTTTTAATACTTGAGAAAATTCCAAAAGAATCTTTTCTAAAGCCATGTGGATAGATTGCAGCAAATATGGTACAACCGGACTGCCAATTCCACGATACATTCCCCAAATTGCCCAGCTTAAATATTGTGTTACTTCTTTATCATTAAGATATAATGATAATTTCTATAACATCTTGTTTACCATAGTCGGATTGGCTATAAGTTTCAACAGACTTATTTGTAAAATCAATTATAAAATCAAGTGTTTCATGGAAAGCGATTTGCAATAACCAATTAATTGGTGTTTGATTCGCACTAGCAGGAAAATAATTGAACTTGTGGTTATCAGTTAATCCATAACGGCTTTCCATAGTATCTCTATCATACCCAAACCCAAACCTATCTGGTTTTCTTTCTTGCTTTTGCCAGAACAAACTACACAACTGAATTACATGTAATGGTAATGTATTGATTAGAACTGTCGCGATGTATGGTTTCTCCAATATTTTTGAACAAAGCCCTTCGTAAGGGTCATTATGCATTGTCCAATTATTAGCTAATACTTTATCAAAGATTTCAATTAATTCAGGATTAATTTCATTGGCTGCATTAAAAACTACGGTTAGAATATTTTCTTCTGCATCGTCATGAATGTAAAAATCTTTCTCGGTTTCAGTTTTTTGTATTATACTCAAAGCCAATAAACCAGAAAACCGTGTCGTTGCTCCCTTTTTAGTAAAGTTGCACCATTCTGTTAAAAGAGGTAAAACTAGATTAAGGTTTTTATCGAAAAATTCAGATTTGTATTTGAAAATAAGCGCAATTACTTCCTTCCAGCCTTTTCCTTTCGGTTTAATAATGTCAATGTTTTCAAAGGCAGAAATATCGGTACAAGCTATTCTCAATAGAAACAAAATCCTTTTTAATATTTTGAAATCATCAGCGATAATATCACTCTCAAAAAAATTAAAGAATGTCTCTGAATATTCGGATAGTAACACTGAGATTAGTAACTCATCTTCCCAGAATTGAATAATTGCAGAATTTTTAAATGCTTCCTGAATGAATCTTTCTATTTCTTTGCTATTATCAGAAAGTTGGTCAGACAACCATAAACGGAATGCTCTCCGTTTTGGTAAAGAGTTTCCCAGTTCCTCAAAGAATTGTTCTGTATTTGAATAATTGGCGTAATTACGAGAAACAATTTTATTCAAAGTCCATTCTTCATATATATCATGGGTTATGAAATATCCATCATGAGTCTCATCGTAACCTAAAATTTCATCTTGTTTTAATTGGAATAATGCAGCTTGAGGTAAAGATGCTGCATTTATATAAAAACGCCCTGTTTCACATCTTCTTTCTGCTATACTAATTATGCACCTTTCTCGCTCAATATGTAAATTATCTTTTTGGATAAAATTATTTTGAATTCTCTTTTTCCACAGTAAATCAACGAAACTTCTAAAATCACCTTTTTTGTCAATATTCGAATAGAACTGAATGTATTCACCTAGATAAAATAGATTTCGCAATCTTTCTGAAAATTTATGATTTTCGGGTAGCGTGAAATCAAATTCTTCTGATAATGATTTTAGTTCATCAATACTTATTAAAGGAATATCTTTTACTATATATGATAATTGAAAATTCTCTTTAATGTGAAATGTCAAGTCATTAAGATAAGAATAGCGAGTTGTAAAAATAATACTCCATCCTGCTTCTTTAAGCTTTTGAATTAATACATTTAATATATCATTATTAGTTATCTCGGCTAGTTTTTCAGCAGAGTCTATTACGAATATTTTAGTTGGTTCATTTTGATAGGTAGTAACAAATTGTGCAAAAGAGAACTTGTGGTCAAATTGAAACAAATCATTTACATGATTGGCATTGAGTTCAGTTGCTTTAAAAATACAGATTGGAATCTTTTTGTAATTAAGATTATAAAACTCCTTAAAAATTGCTGTTTTTCCACATCCCCCTTCTCCTGATATTATAATATTTTGTCTTTTTTGAGAAGCTTCTGTAATCCCTTCAATAATTTTAGTTCGGTCAATTTTTATCTGTTTTTCACCGAAAGGTATTTCTGTCTGAATTGCTTGAAGTATATTTTCATTATGGTTTATAACTTCATCAAGTAAATCTCCTTCGTTTGGTTCAAGGCTAAAAAATATTTCTTGTATATATTTGTTTTCAGGCAAAGAAAGTTGTAGCTCGAAATGACTTGGTACTCGCCAAGCAATGTCAACTTTCAACTTTTTAGCTTCGGATTCTATATCAATTTGGTATTGTGGTTTCTTTTGTCCCTTTTTTTTGCTTTCTGAAAACTCCTTATTTAGATAGAATAGAATTGTATCTAATTTTGGATTTTCCCTTTTTGCTTTCTTAATTGATGTAATTAATTCTGATTTTTTCCCTGAAATAGGAACTGTGTAATACTTTGCTTGAAATCCATAGATTTTCCCATCTTTTTCTAATGGTTCTGTCTCAATTCCTGTTTGATTTTTGTATCGAAATAACCCAATTCTATTATTCAACTCAGCACAAAAAAGCAAATAAGACATTTCTTCAAATGCCCATTGTTCTCGTTTATCATATTTTAAATCAAAAATATTCCAGTTCATTTTTTTAACCCACCACTTTATTTTTTTGTGGTCTATTAATAGTTACTTTTAGGGAGAGGCTACAAATATTACTAACTTCCGGGTATGTGTAATTTCTTTTCCACGCAAATTGGTGGCATATGCCTATTATCAATAAATTTCTCTTACTATTTATTTATGAATTTATACATAAACTTACATTTTAACTTGTTGTTTTAGCAAAACAAATTTATTTAAGCGTATAACTTATTCTGCACACATTATTAACTAAAGGAACGTAGATATGTGTCCAACTTTATAACTATGTTTTATTACAAATCGTTCTAACATTCTTGGTTTGTCCCCATGCGTGTCTGAATGTAGTTATCATATCCCCACCCCTAAAAATAGTGTTGTTTATATGCTTTTAAATGTAAAAATATTATTTATAAAATGCACTAAAAACTAAAAACCGCTTTGAGATTCCCGATTCTGCCTTCAGTGGACAAGTTGCCGGAATGACACTTGTTATTCAAGTAAAAAGATTTGATGTAAGATTTAATTGACATCAAATAAATCGTGTACAAAAATTTTATGAAATGATGCGTTTGACAGAAAAATCTGTTTGAGTCCGGCTTTGCCTGACCAGTTATTTTTCTGTAGCGGAATGAAATAAAATTTTAGCTTTTATTTTTAAGCACATGTTCTAAAGAGGGGATTTCTCCCTTCGGTCGAAATGACTTTAACCATGTACTTGTCATGCTGCACTTGCCTATCCCTTTGGGGTTTCAGCATTTGCATTCCACTATGCACTTGGAAGATTCGAATTTTCATCAGAATGACACCTGATGCCATCATATCTTCCGAAGGAACGGCAATGCCGCAACCCGCTTTACAATTGATAAGCATCAATTCAATTCAAAATTTCCCTTACTTTTTAATATATTTAAAAAAATAAATATCTAAGTTTTTAATCTGTTATAAAGGAGATTGCTATAGAAAAATGAATGATTATGCATAAATTTTTAGTGTTAACGGGAACAAATAAGCCATTCCCCTGCGCTTGATCCTTTAATTTTTTTCTTTCCGCGCATTTTTTTTTCCTCGCAAATAGATCTTTTTTTTTAATGGAAGGCATTTCTCATGAAGCCGCTGCTCTTGCCGGACATTTAAAACTCGGAAAAATAATTTTCTTTTACGATTATAATCATATAACAATCGATGGCCCGACTTCACTTGCATATTCCGACGATGTACCAAAAAGATTTGAAGCTTACCACTGGCATGTTCAGGAGGTTGAAGATGTAAATAACCTGGAAGCCTTGGAAAAAGCACTACAAAATGCACAGAAGGTTACCGACAAACCTTCAATAATTATTACTCACACACATATCGGTTTCGGCAGCCCCAACAAACAGGATACCAACAAAGCACACGGTTCACCGTTAGGCCCGGATGAAGTTAAATTGACGAAAGAAAATCTCGGCTGGCCTTTGGAACCCGAATTTCTAATTCCAAATGAGGTAAGTGAATATTTCAAGAAAGTCGGCATAAAAGGCAAAGAAGAAGAAGATAACTGGAATAAACTTTTTGCTAAGTATGAAGAAAAATATCCGGCGGATGCAAAATTATTTAAAGAAGTAATGAGTGGAAATTTCGGAGAAGAGTGGAAGTCAAAGCTTCCTTATTTGAAGACGACGGTAAGAAACTTGCAACCAGGGCAGCAAGCGGAAATGTACTTAATGCAATTGCGTCTTCGATTGCCAACTTTAATAGGCGGTTCTGCCGATCTTGAGCCTTCCAACAATACATATTTGAAAGAATATAAAAATTTTTCCGCGGAAAACAGAGACGGAAGAAATTTTCATTTTGGAATACGCGAGCACGGCATGGCAACCATTTTAAACGGCATGGCTTATTACGGCGGAGTAATTCCTTACGGCGGTACGTTCTTAATTTTTTCTGATTATTTACGTCCGGCAATCAGGCTTGGTTCATTATCAAAAATAAAACCGATTTATGTTTTTACACATGACAGTATTGGTTTAGGAGAGGACGGACCTACGCATCAGCCGGTGGAACATATTTCATCGCTTAGAGCAATTCCTAAAGCTGATTGTAATTCGTCCTGCCGATGCAAATGAAACAGTTTATGCATGGCAGGCAGCTATTGAGCATAAAGGAAGTCCGGTTGCATTATTCTTAACAAGACAGGGATTGCCTGTTTTAGATCAGAAGAAATATCCTTCTGCAAAAAATCTTTTTAAAGGAGCATACATATTGAAAGATAGTAACGGAACTCCGGATCTAATTATTCTTGCATCCGGTTCTGAAGTTGGCATATCACTAACTGCTGCGGAAAAGCTTGAATCAGAAGGCAACAAAGTAAGAGTAGTAAGTTTTCCAAGCTGGGAGTTGTTCGAACAGCAATCGCAGGAATATCGCAATTCAGTAATTCCAAAGGATGTTAAAGCCCGCATTTCCGTGGAAGCCGGTGTTAAACAAGGATGGGAAAAATATATTGGTGATTATGGAGAGGCCGTCAGTATAGAAAAATTCGGCGCTTCAGCTCCGTTGGGAATTATTATGGAAAAGTATGGCTTTACTCCCGAGAATATTGTTGAAACTGCAAGAAGAGTGCTGGCAAAAACAAAGAAATAACAGCTTTATTAATTATATGAGACTTCTGAAAAATTATTTTACAGTTATTTGTCATTCCCATGAAAGTGGGAATCTAAAGTAATTCTAGAGGATTCCCGTTTTCACGGGAATGAAAGTTTGTATTTTTCAGAAGCCTCTATATATTATTCTTACGTTACTTCGAATAAGGGTAATCAATTACCTGTCTAATTTTTTCTTTAGCTTCTTTACTTACCCACTTTTCACAAAGATAAAGTCCCAGATCAATTGAGGAAGTAACAGCACCGGATGTAATTATATCGCCGTCTTCTACAATTCTTTCTTCAACTACTTCCGAAGTATATTGCTTAAGGGTTTCATATTCTAAATAATTCGTTGTTGCTTTCTTTCCTTTCAGAAAGCCGGCTGCACCAAGTAGAAGGCTGCCTGTACATACTGAAATTTTATATTGAATATTTTGAGCGGTTTTAATCCACTCGATAAATTCACTATCATTCTGCAAACTTCTTGTTCCCATACCACCAGGAACAATGATTGCATCATATTTACCTAAATCGTTTCTCACTTTATCCGGAATAATTTTAAATCCGTGTTTATCCCTGACCATGTCGGTCATAGCGCATATATCCCACGAAAGATCATTTTTAAATTTTAAGGTTTTAAGCCTGGTAATCGTATCGTAAACTCCGGCAAAATCGAGAAGAGTTAAATCATTAAACACAATAAAAGCAATTTTCAAAATCGGCCTCATTCCTAAATTATGAATTATAAATTTAACTAAAATTCTCCTCAGTAACAGTTTCTTTTATTACTGCACCGAATAGGCCCATTACTTTTTTACTAAAATCTATGACAAATTCCATTAACACTTCAGGGGATTCAAAATTATTTTGAATTACTAATTTCAGTACATCTTTCTGCTGGTTAAATTTTATAGAATCTTTATATTCTTGAATTATGAATCTCATAAGTTCTACAAATTTAAATTTATAGTAATCTTCTTTTTGACCTCTGGGAAGAATAATAAAAATATTTTTCCTTTGAATTATTACTCTTTCAAACAAAGCATAAGACGCGTAAAGTTTTAATGAAGCCGCTAATATCAGCCTTTGAACAAGTATAGGTAAAGGTCCGAATCTATCTACCATTTCATCACGCAGTTCTTCTATTTCTGAAAGATTTTTTATAGAATAAAGCGCCGTATAGAAATTTAACCTGTCCATTTGTTCCGGCATATAGGTAGCCGGAATACCAATCTCAAAGTAAGCATCAATTGTCGGCTCTGTACGGTCTTCAGGTTTGGGCAAATCTTTAAAGACCTCCTTGAATTCTTCATACTTTAATTCTTCAACGGCTTCATTTATCAGCTTTACATAGAGGTCGAAGCCGACATCATTTATAAAACCGGTTTGCTCTGTACCCAATAAATTGCCGGCACCTCTAATTTCAAGATCGCGCATGGAAATGTTAAAACCCGCACCAACATCTGTGAACTCCTCTATGGCTTGCAAACGGCGTAAAGCTTTTTTAGTGATTCCGCTTAATGAAGGAACAATAAAATATGCATAGGCTTGCCTGTTAGATCTTCCAACTCTTCCCCGAAGCTGATGAAGTTCTGCAAGCCCGAATCTGTCGGCTCTATTTACAATAATTGTATTCACATTTGGAATATCCATTCCCGATTCAATTATTTTTGTTGAAAGAAGTACATCATAATCTTTATTTAAAAAACCATGTATTACTTTTTCAAGCTGTGTTGGTTTCATCTGGCCATGGGCAATAGCTATTCTAATATCGGGAAGATATTTCCGAATATAACCGGCAAGCTTATCTATGGATTGCACTCTATCGTGAACAAAATAAATCTGGCCATTTCTTTTTAGCTCGGTTAATATCCATTCTTTTATTTTGAAAACATCAAAGACAGAAACATGCGTATAAATAGGTTGCCGGTTAGGCGGCGGAGTGGCGATGATTGACAAATCTCTTGCACCTAGTAGAGATAAATTTAATGTTCTGGGAATTGGTGTTGCAGTTAATGTTAAAGTATCTACATTTAATTTCAAAGAGCGGAGTTTTTCTTTTGCCATTACTCCAAATCTATGTTCTTCATCAATTATTAGAAGGCCGATATCTTTAAACTTTATATCTTTTGATAACAACCTATGAGTTCCTATAACAACATCAATTTTACCCTCACTTAATTCCCCAAGAATTTCAGTTTGCCTTTTCTTTGATTGAAACCTTGACATTACAGCAACCTTAACAGGAAATTGCGATAGTCTATCTGCAAACGTATTATAATGCTGTTCGGCTAATATTGTTGTGGGAACTAAAACGGCAGTTTGTTTTCCATCTTGCGCTGCTTTAAATGCTGCCCTAACTGCAATTTCTGTTTTACCAAAGCCTACATCACCGCAAACAAGCCTATCCATAGGGTTCCCGGCCTGCATGTCAGATTTTACTTCTTCAGTAACTTTTTCTTGATCGGGAGTATCCTCATAAAAGAATGATGCCTCAAGTTCCTTTTGCCATACCGTATCGGTATTAAATTTGAAGCCTTTAGTCGCTTTTCTTTTTGCATAAAGTTCAATTAACTCTCTTGCCGCTTCTTTAATCTTCTTTTTAGTCTTATGTTTTGTGTTTGTCCAATCAGAGGTACCTAAAGTAGATAAAGCGGGAACTAGATTTTCATTCGATGAATATTTTTTTACAAGAGTAAGATAATTCAGATTGACATATACAACCCCGCCTTCATTGTAGATTATCTTCATCGATTCTTGATCGACATCTCCAATCTTTATTGTTTCCAAACCGATATATTTCCCGATTCCATAATCTTCATGAACGACAAAATCACCTTTTTTTATAGAAGCAAATGCTTTTGACTTTGATTTTTTATACTTCTTTGCCGTAGAAATTTTTGTTCTATAAGGTTTATTAAAGATCTGATAATCGGTAAGTATAAGGATTTTATTTTCTTTATTTAAAAAACCATTTTTAATAGCTAATGTTTCAATTTTAACTTTACCGGATTCAATATATTGAGCAAGTTCTTCGTTGAATTCAGAAAGTAGATCTTTCAGTCTGGTTGATTGTAATTCGTTCTCAGAAGTAATTATTATGTTGAAACTTGATTCGGCATAATTTTTTAAAACAGAAAATAAAATTTCGTAATTGGAATTTATTGTCGGAGCTTCTGAAAAACCAAGTTCAATTCTTTTACTGCTTGAAGTAAGCTCTTCTTCAATTAACCACTTTACATTTTGATCCGGTGAAAATTTATAACCGTGTTCTACTGAGTTTTCTATATTATTTGGAGTTATTTGCTCCACATCCGGAAAATCTTCTTCATTCAATTCGACTTCTATTTGAGAGGATTTCGGGTCTTCAGGCTGCAGCTCTTCAAAAAGATTTATTTTTGTTTGCTTAAGATTTTCAAGTTCATAAGATGATGCTAAAACAATCGGATTGTTTAAATAATCAAAAATATCAACAGTTTTGTTTTTCAAATTACTGTCATCAGAAATAAGTGCCGCAGTTAAAGTAGTACTTTCAATTGTTTCGATAGATCTTTGACTTTCCGGTTCGAAAAATCTAATTGATTCAAGAAAGTCACCGTCAAATTCAAGACGTACCGGATTCTTTTCACTATACGACCAGAAATCGATTATAGCTCCTCTTTGTGAATAGTAACCCGGAGCTTCTACGAAATTATCCCTTTGATAATTTAGAAGATTTAGGTATTCTATTAGATCATTATAAGTAAGCTCGCCGCCCTGTTGAATTTTTGTTGTTCTCTGTTCCATCAGAGATTTTTGGGGAAGTTCACAATTTAATAAATCATAACTTGCAATAAGTATAAATTTATCATGTGTAGTTAATTCATTTAGCTTTTCTTGAAGGGTTTCGGTTTTTAACTCTGTTAATGAAATAACAAATTTTGATACGCCTAAAACATCAAGTTCTACAATAAATTCACTTATATTCTGAACGTTATTGAATAAAACAACAATTTGTTTTTCTTTTTTAATAAGATTAGAAACGTATAAGCTTTTTAACGCACCGAAAAGCGGAGAAATAAAAACTATTTTCTTTTCATACAAAAGATTTTGAAGATTGGATAATACTTGGTTTGTATTAACAATATTTTCAATTTGAAATGGTTTCGAATTTACTGTCATCTCTTAATATTACTCTGTTCTATCTGCAATGCAAAAGTTTAAAATTGACTTTTCTTTTAAAGGCAATAAAAAAATTAAAAATTTTTTTTCTTTGAATATACTTACACAGATATTTAATTTTCAAATTAGATAAAACAAGCTGAAAAAGGTCTTTCAACTTGATTAACAAAAATAAAGAAAAAGTTCTGAAAATTACTTGATAAAGAAAAGGCACTTTAATGAATCGTTTTTATTCCATTATTGTTTTATGGATTTTTATCTCATTATCAGCAAATGCACAAATCTCTGTTGGATACATCAACGGGTATTACAGCAGTTATCCGGCTACAGCAATTGACTATCAAGATCTCTCTTACATTGTGATGTCTTTTATTTATCCAAATGCGGATGGAAGTATAAGTACGGATTCCTGGTTCCTGAATCCAACACTCGTTCAAACAGCACATCAAAATAGTGTTAAAGTATTGGTTTCGGTTGGTGGTTTTGGAGGCAGCGGTGGATTCAGTCCAATGGCAGCAGACACTGCCGCCAGAAGTAAATTTGTTAATAACCTTGTAAATTTTTGTTTAAACAATAATTTTGATGGCGCTGATCTGGACTGGGAATACCCAACTGCTGCTGATAGGAATAATTTCACTTCTTTATGCGAACAAATTCGCGAGGCTTTTAACAAAGCAAATATCTCAATACTTAGTGCTGCAATTTCTTCGCAGGATTGGAATAATGCTTATGATATTGCCCAACTTAAAAATTATCTGGACTGGTTCGGAATAATGACTTATGATTATTACGGAACTTGGGAAACTACTTCAGGTAATGATTCTCCTTTGTTTTCCTCAACAAAACAATCCGGTTCAGCTGATTATAGTGTTAAATATTATCTCGCCAAAGGAATGCCAAAAGATAAATTATGCATAGGAACACCTTTTGGCGGATACCTTTTAAATTCAAAAGAAATGTACTCATCAAATTCAGGCGGATCAGCAATTACATATACTAATGCAAATGCAAAATTGTCGCAAGGTTGGATATATAATTGGGATAATGTTTGTAAGGTTCCTTATCTTCAAAATCCTGCACATACACAAATAATTACTTATGATGACACAAATTCAATAAAATTGAAGTGCGAGTATATTAATAAAAACAATTTAAAAGGAATAATTATTTGGAAAATAGGTGAGGATTACGCGAATAGTCAAACTCCCCTTCTATCAACATTAGGCAAATATTTATTCCATTACCCGGCTGAAACACCAAAATCTCCCAGCCTGTTACGGCCTTTGAATAATGAAACCGAAGATTCAGCATCAATATTGATGAACTGGAATCCAGTTGATTCTGCTACATCATATTCATTGCAAATTTCTTTAAATGAAAATTTTTCTAATTTCATCTTAAATAAAACAGGAATTAACCAAACGGAATTTGTTATGAATGGTTTGGTGAATGATACTGTTTATTATTGGAGAGTTAATGCAGCAAATCTAAACGGAAACAGTAATTGGTCTGAGATATGGAGTTTTAAAACTAACCTAACTCCTACAATTATTGAAGGAAAATATTTGAATGAACCGGAAAAATATGAACTTGAAAATTATCCGAACCCTTTTAATCCTTCAACAACAATTCAATATTCAATTCCAAAAAGTACTTTTGTAAAGCTTAAAGTTTATAACATGCTGGGAGAACAAATTGCTTTATTAGTTAATGAAAATAAGTCGCCAGGAACTCACAAAATAAAATTTATGGCCTCAAATTTACCAAGTGGAATTTATTTTTATGAATTAGAAACAAATAACCATGTCGAAGTAAATAAGATGCAGTTACTAAAGTGAACTTGAATTTATAACTTGTATCAGTTTTATTTAAAAAGAATATTGAAGATTAACAGAATTAAATGAGAAACCGATTGAGAGACCGGTTTGTTCTGATTTACGAGTCAAATTTTGAGAGCTTACAAAATCACCTACAAAATGTCCAATCAACCCGCCAGTGATTACATCTGACAACCAATGTGCATTATGATAAATACGTGCCCCAATCACTAATGTTGATGCGGAATAACATAGTATTTTCAAAAATAAACTATTTGTATTATTAGCTAAAACAGTAGATACCGCAAATGAAACTGTTGCATGTCCGGATGGAAAAGAAGTGTATGCGGCGTGAACATTAAAAGGCCTGAATCTGGCTTTACCTTCATTAGCATATGGCCTGCTTCGACCAACCACAGCTTTTAACACAGAAGTAATTAAACCCGCATATCCTACAGCTTCAATTGTTTGAAGTCCGAGATTTCTAATATTATCATTGTTAAAAAGAATTCCGTAACCATATAAACTGCCTATGCCAATTAAAGTATATCCGCTCCCATATACTTTGTCGATTGAAAAAAGTGCGTTATTGAAATCTGAATGATTTAAGGAAGCAAATTTCTTAGAATTATAATCGATCGAATATCCTGCGGCCATAAATACAAGAGAGCCTGCAGTATTAATTTGTGTTGATTTATCGAATTGAGTGAAACTAGAATATAAATTTCCACCTGTATTGAGAAAGCTTATGAAATCATTTTCAACTTTGGTTATTATTTGAGCATGATTCGTTGGAGTGTATAGAAGAGAAAAAAACAAAAGAACAATAAATATATTTTTCAATTTATAAAGGGATAAAATTTATCTTTAAAATGTGAATTAAAATTTCCCCTCTATAGCCATTCTTACAAATCCTTCCGCTTTAGCTAGTCTTTCTTTAGCTTCATTAGCGTCGACACCTGCTTTAATCATTACAAGAGCCGTCTTCACATGCCCGTCAGCATTCTTTAAATGTTCGGCAGCTTCCTCATAGCTTACACCGGTAATGGTCATAACAATTCTTTTAGATCTTTCAACTAATTTTTTATTAGTCATTTGAAGATCAATCATCATATTCTCATAAATTTTTCCCATACGAATCATTGCTGTTGTTGTTAACATATTTAACACCAACTTTTGAGCAGTACCGCTTTTCATACGAGTCGAACCCATGATTACTTCCGGCCCAACGTAGGGACAAATAGCAACATCAACTTCTTTAATATTAAAATTTTCTCTAGGATTGCAAGTAATGAATAATGTTTTAGCACCAATTTCTTTGGCTTTTTTTACTGCACCGACAACATATGGAGTTCTTCTACTTGCGGCTATTCCACAGACAACATCTTTAGGATTAACCTTTGCGGCAAGAACATCTTTTGCACCGTTTTCTTCATAATCCTCCGCACCTTCCTGTGCCCGGAACATTGCTTTTCTACCGCCGGCAATATAGCCATCTATTTGACCATAAGGTGTGCCGAATGTCGGCGGACATTCTGATGCATCAACAATACCAAGTCGTCCGCTAGTTCCTGCACCAAAATATAAAAGCCTGCCCCCGATTTTTAATGCCTCTACGATTATCTCAACAGCCTGTTCAATGTAGGGAAGTTCTTTTTCTACAGCATAGGGTACTGTTTTGTCTTCATCATTAATAATCTTTAAAATATCCGCAGTAGATTTTGCATCTATGTCTGAAGACTTTGGATTTCTTTGCTCCGTAGAAAGATTACTGATCTCTGTAAATAAAGCTTTTGTATCAGTATTTTTATTCATTTATGAAGCTCCAATAGTATCAGTTTTTTACCTTTTTTATTTCTTAGGTTGGTGGGTTTATAAGCTAGTTCGAAAATAGTTGACTTTTTTATATATGCTTTATATTTCAATTCAGCTTTTTGAAATTCTTCATCTAAATCACCGCCTTTCAAGGCAGCTAAATAAGCTTTATCTTTAATTAACGGCAGTGCATATCGCAGTAAAATAATTAATGGAACTGTTGCACGGCTAATTATTAAATCGAAAGTATCTGTAAATTGGGTAATAAATTCCGGGCTTTCAACTCTATCATTTATCACAGTTACATTACTTAATTTTAGCTTATCGACAAACTCTTTCACAGCATCGGTTTTTTTGCTGGTAGAGTCAGCAAGGATTCCTTTCATTTCAGGCCGCATTATGGCTAAAGGTATTCCAGGAAATCCCCCGCCGGTACCAACATCTAAGAAATTTGTACATTTATCGGGTAAGAATTTTGTTATATAGGAAGAAATAAAAATATGGTTTTCAATTATGGAATTAACATCTCTGCGTGAAATGAGATTGACTTTTTCATTTTTTTCGGCTATTAGTTCAGCAAAATTAGCGAGTCTTTCGACTTTCATAAGATCCGGGTTAAAACTATTCTCCCAGTAAATAGATTGTAACTCTTTGAGGTATAACTCCTGTACATCGACCATATAAAAATCCTCTCAAATTAGTTTTTCAAATATACCAATAAAATTGAAATATCTGAAGGTGTAACTCCTGATATTCTAGATGCTTGACCAATAGATCGAGGTTTAACTTTGTTTAATTTTTCTCTCCCTTCTGTGGACAAAGCTTTTAATGTTAAATAATTTAATGTTAAAGGAATTATTAATGATTCGTATTTTTCCAATCTATTAACCATATCAAATTGTCGTTTAATATAGCCTTCATATTTTAATTCAATTTCTACTTGCTCTAATGCTTTTTCATCATTTACTAATTCTATTACCAGAGGATTATTTTCTGTTCCGTTAATGTTTATAATTTCTTTTAGTGTAAGCTCGGGCCGTTTACATAATTTAGATATTGTTTCTGCTGAATCTATTTCCGATAACCCCTTCATTTTTAAAAACGGATTTACATCTCTTGAATGCAATTTTAAATCATTAAAAAGATCAACGCTCTTTGAAATAACTAAATCCTTTTCTGCAACCTTATCAAATAAATCTTTACCTATTAAACCCAATTGATAACCATATTTCATTAGCCTCCTATCGGCATTATCTTGTCGTAATAATAGGCGATGTTCAGCTCTAGAAGTAAACATACGATATGGTTCATCAGTGGATTTTGTAACAAGGTCGTCAATTAATACACCTATATAAGCCTCACTTCTTTTTAAAACAAACTCTGGCCTTTTTTGAATTTTTAGTGCTGCATTAATTCCAGCAATAATTCCTTGAGCTGCTGCCTCCTCGTAGCCTGATGTTCCGTTGATTTGTCCTGCAAAATATAAACCTTCAATTAACTTTGTTTCCAGTGTTAAATCCACTTGATGCGGAGGAAAGAAATCATATTCTACTGCATATCCAGGCCTTACCATTTCAACACTTTCTAAGCCTTTAATATTACGCATTGCTTCAAGCTGAATTTCTGCGGGCAAAGAAGAAGAAAATCCGTTTAAATATATTTGATCACTATCCAAACCTTCCGGTTCAAGGAATAATTGGTGTTGCTTTTTATCTGCAAAGCGAACAATTTTATCTTCAATTGAAGGGCAATAACGAGGTCCCACTCCTTTAATTCTACCCGTAAACATTGGTGATTCACTAAATCCTTTTTCTAAAACCTTATGAACTTTTTCATCTGTATGAGCAATATAACAGCTCAATTGTGGAAGAAAAGGAAATAGTGTTTTATCTGTCTGATGAGAAAATGGTTCAGGCTTTTCATCTCCAGGCTGTTCTTCCAAAACATCCCAATTTACAGAATCTTTTTTTAAACGCGGCGGAGTACCGGTTTTAAGTCTGCCGTATTCGAAACCAAGATTTACAAGAGACTGCGTAATTCCCAGGCCCGGTTTTTCTCCAAATCTTCCACCTATGGTAGTATTTAACCCTGTATGCATTAAACCATTCAAAAATGTTCCTGAAGAAAGTACTATCGCCGAACACTTAATGAAATCGCCATTCGAAGTTTTAATACCATCAACTCTTTTATTTTCAGTAATAATTTCTACAACTGATGCTTCCACAATTTCTAAGTTGGGTGTTGTTGAAATTAAATGATACGCTTCCTCTGAATATAGTTTCCTATCAGATTGGCATCTTGGAGACCAAACTGCCGGACCTTTAGATTTATTTAACATCCTAAATTGAATACCTGTTCGGTCTGCAATTTTTCCCATCAATCCGCCAAGAGCATCAATTTCTCTAACTAGATGACCTTTTGCAGTTCCTCCAATGGCAGGATTGCAAGACATTCGCCCAATAGCATATTTGTCCATTGTAATTAAAGCAACGGAACAACCCATTCGAGCCCCGGCAGAAGCAGCTTCTATTCCAGCATGCCCACCGCCAACGACAATTATATCATATTCTCTCATTGACCCAGCTTTTACTCATTCAGATCTATTAAACATAAATACCAATTATTTCATTAATTTTACGGTTTCACGTGAAACAATATTGAGGTAAGGTTCATCGAATACCAAATTTCTGATTTTCAGTTCCACGTGAAACATAGTTTACTTCCCTATACAAAATTTCATAAAAATATTATTCAAAATGTCTTCTGAAGTCACTTCACCTATTATTTCGCTTAAACTGTTTTCGGCACTCCTTAAATCTACAGCAATAAATTCACCACTCAATTTCTTTAGAACAGAATCTTTTGCATTCTGAAGATGTGATTTGGCTTTTTTCAGACAATTATAATGTCGTATATTTGAGACAACGGCTGACTTTTCACTATAATTTGAATTTTTGAAAACAACTTCCTTAAGCTTAGCGAATAAATTCTCCATTCCGTAACCTGTCATTGCTGAAATATATACATCAGCTACTTTTTTCGTTCCGGGTTTTAAATCAACTTTATTTATAATGTTAATTAATTTATTCTTATCCGCTAATAAATCAATTTCATTCTGAAGTTCTTGTGATATTTCCTGCTCAACATCATTTATAACTAAAACTATATCCGCATTTTTTATGGCTTCCCGACTTCTTGTTACTCCCTCCTTCTCAATATAATCATCAGATTCTCTAATTCCAGCTGTATCAAATAATCTATAGAGAAGGCCATCTATTGATACTTCTTCTCTTATTACATCACGAGTAGTTCCTGGAATATGGCTTACGATTGCTCTGGATTCTTTAAGGATGTAATTTAAAATTGAGGATTTACCAACATTTGGCATCCCGATCAAAGCAACATTTATTCCATCCCTAATGACTCTGCCGAAAGAATAAGTATTTAATAAACTGTCAATCTCCGAAGTTATCTTTTCTATTCTTTCTAAAAGCTCTTTATGTCCAATAAACTCTAATTCTTCTTCAGCAAAATCCAATTCCAATTCTACGAACGACGAAGCGTTAAGCAGAAATGTTCTCAATTCATCAATTTTTTTTGAAAGCACTCCATCAAGTTGATTTCTTGCACCTCTCAGTGAAGCCTCAGTGCGTGAATTTATAATATCTACAACAGCTTCAGCTTGCGCAAGATCTATTTTATTATTTAAATACGCTCTTTTTGTAAATTCACCCGGTTCAGCAATTCTTATGTCTTTATCAACAAGTAATTCGATTACCTTCTTTGTTATTAAAGGACTCCCATGGGTGCTTATTTCAATACTATCCTCGCCTGTATATGAATTTGGACTTCTGAAAACAGATACCAGGACATCATCGATTAAAATTCCAAACTGATCATAAATTTTACCATAATGTATCGTATGAGAAGCAGCCTCGGAAATTTTAATTTTACTTCTGAATATAGAATCAACAGATTGAAATGAATTTGAACCGCTTACTCTGATAATTGAAATTGCACCTGTTCCGGAAGGTGTAGCCAAAGCTACAATGGTATCTTCAGTTGCCTGATTTACCTTAATGGGATTTTGTTCCATAAATTTATTTTTTAAGCTTGCAAAAATAAATAATAAAAAGCGCAATCACAATTGTTCAAGCTTTGTGACTTTGAATCTAAAATACATTATTAAAAATATTTTGAAATATGCTTTATTCATTTTCATCTTATTCTTTTGTCAAACCCCCAACTCATCATTTAATTTAGCTACTACCAACATTCATAGTCTGTCAATAATTCTTACAAAAATGACAAAAGCAACTGGGTTTTATAATATTAGGCAAACAATACGCCATATTGGCACACGACATAATCCATATAGATATTCCCATAACTTCTTTTATTACAACATATTAACTCAATTATTATGTGTGGCATGTTACTTGGGTTAGTAATAATTGCAATTAACAAATTATTATTAAAAACAATTAAAAATAAATTTGTTTAATGGAAGGAGGATACAATTATGGCTATCGCAAGATGGAATCCAGCAAGGGAATTATTAGATGTTGAACGTGAATTTAACAAATTTTTCAATACCTTCGGTAACAGATTTGGGTTACGGGAAACTTCCGAGGCAGATGAGTATGAAAATGCTGTGTGGATGCCGCTGACTGATATTTCAGAAAATAAGAACAGTTTTATTCTTAAATTGGATTTACCAGGTGTTAGTAAAGAGGACGTAAAAATTTCTTTTTCTGATGGACAATTAAACATAAGCGGAGAACGGAAACAGGAAAAAGAAAATAAGGATTCAAAATACCATCGTGTTGAAAGAACATATGGAAAATATTTTAGATCTTTTACTCTTCCAAAGCAAATAAAAGAAGACAAGATTGATGCGGAATTCAAAGATGGTCAGCTTACCATTACGGTTCCAAAAGCTGAAGAAATTAAACCCAAAGAAATTCCGATTAAGGTTAATTAACTATTGTATAACATCGGCATATTTAATTGGAAAGGGTAGCTCTAAGTTACCCTTTTCATTTAATATTTTTAAAACAAATAAATAAAAATTAATTGAATATTAAGGTGGCCTCTCTTAATTTTTAACGGGAGGTTTTAAAATGGAATATAAAGACTATTACAAAACACTTGGTGTTGATAAAAATGCAACTTCGGAAGATATTAAAAAAGCTTATCGTAAGCTTGCAATGAAATATCATCCGGACAGAAATCCGGACAACAAATCTGCGGAAGAGAAATTTAAAGAAATTACAGAAGCTAATGAAGTTTTAAGTGATCCTGATAAGAGAAAAAAATATGATCAGTTAGGCTCAAATTGGAAGCAGTATCAAAATGCCGGTGCCAGCGGAATGAATGATATGTTTTCCCAATTCGGCAGGGGCGGCCAGGGTGCTTCATATAACTTCGAAGGAAATTTGGGGGATCTTTTTGGAAACATTGGCGGTTTTTCTGATTTCTTCGAAAGTTTTTTCGGAGGCAGGTCAAGAGGTCGAACAGCTAGTAATCCTTTTTCTCAAACAAGTAAAGGGGCGGATTACGAGGCAAATCTTAATCTTACGCTTGAAGAAGCTTATAATGGAGCGCAAAAACAATTCAGCATTAATGGAAAGACCATCAAAGTAAGTATAAGCCCGGGTACACAAGACGGCAAAAAACTCAGATTACGAAGCATGGGTGGACCAGGTAAAAATGGCGGTGCTAAAGGAGATTTATATTTAAATATACATATAATAAATCACCCTTTTTATGAAATTAAAGGTGATGATTTATTTTATAACCTTGATGTGGATTTATATACAGCAATCTTAGGTGGAAATGTTCAGATAAGAACTCTGGATAGTAAAAAAATTAATATTGTCATACCTAAGGAAACAGATAACGGGAAGCTATTAAAACTGAAAAGAATGGGTGTGCCTAAGAATGGCGATCTGAATGACAAAGGTGATTTATATGTTAGAATTTTAGTACAACTACCTAAAAAACTTTCAAAAGAAGAAAAGAAACTATTTGAAAAGTTGGCTGAATTAAGAAAGCAATAACTAATTTTAATTAAAATAAATACATTCTAATCTTTTAATAAAGAAACTTGGAGTTATATAATGAGCACAGAAACAGCAGCAAAAAAATATGAATTTAAAGCTGAAGTAAAACAGTTACTGGATATTTTAGTTCATTCACTTTACACAAGCAGAGAAATCTTTCTTAGAGAATTAATTTCAAATGCATCAGATGCACTAGATAAGGTTAGGTTTGAATCTACAAAGGGAACTGAAATTGCTGATAATGATTTACCTCTTGAAATAAAAATAGATTTTGATGAAAAGAAAAAGCTTATTACCATATCTGATACTGGAATTGGAATGAGTAAAGATGAACTTATTAATAATGTAGGTACAATTGCAAAATCGGGATCAGCAGATTTCTTAAAACAATTAAAAGAAAATAAAGCAGATGCAAACAACATCATCGGAAAGTTTGGCGTCGGCTTCTATTCGGTTTTCATGGTAGCTGACAAAGTCGTAATTAAGACTAAATCCTTTAAGATTGATGAACCTGCTGTTGAATGGACATCGAATGGGTTAGGCGATTATGAAATTTCTACACTAACCGGTGAAATTAAACGCGGAACTTCAATTGAAATTCACCTTAAAGAAGAAGCAAAGGAATTTTCGGAAAAATACCGGCTTGAAACAATTATAAAGAAGCATTCAAATTTTATTTCTTTTCCTATCTATCTGGAAAAAGAAAAAATTAACACTATTGCTGCTCTTTGGAGAGAACCAAAATCTTCAGTTAAAAAGGAACAGTATAACGAATTTTATAAATTTTTAACTTACGATTCCGAAGAGCCGGCAGACGTTATTCATATTTCTATTGATGCACCGATTCAATTTAATGCCTTACTTTTTATCCCTAAGAAAACTTTTGATTTCTTTGGATATAATCGAGAGGATTATGGACTCGATCTTTATGTAAGAAGAGTATTGATTCAACATAAAAATAAAGATTTGCTTCCTGAATATTTAGGATTTGTTAAAGGGGTCGTTGATTCTGAGGATTTACCTTTAAATATTTCCAGAGAAACTTTACAAGAAAATATTGTATTTACAAAAATTGCCCAAAACATAACCGGACAAATTTTATCTCACCTTACAAAAAAAGCCAAAGACGAACCGGAAAAATATGCTGAACTCTGGAAAGAGCATGGAAGAATATTTAAGCTTGGCTATTCTGATTTTGCTAATGCTGAAAAATTTAATTTGCTATTAAGATTTAATTCATCGAACAACAAAACCGCAGATGAATTAACTTCATTTGAAGATTATGTTTCTAGATTTAAAGAAGACCAAAAAGAAATTTATTATGCCTTTGGAAGCAGTCGTGAAGCAATAGATCAAGATCCCCATCTGGAAATATTTAAAAATAAAGGATTGGAAGTGCTTTACCTATATGATCCTTTGGATGAATTTGTTCTTAGTTCAATCAGAAAATTTAAGGACTATGAATTAAAATCAGTTGATAATGTTGATTTAAAAAATCTGGAAAAGTTTAAAGAGTCCGATGAGAAGAAAGAAAATGTTAAAGAGCTGGGCAAAGATGATGAAAAACATTTTGATAGTTTAATATCAAAAATAAAAGAAATATTGGGAGACCGTGTAACTGAAGTAAAAGAATCAAAACGTTTATCCGGAAGTCCGGCAGTTTTAGTTAATCCGGATGACTCGATGTCATCAACTATGCAAAAAATGATGAGGATGACAAATAAAGATATGGGGATACAAAAGAAAATTTTTGAGGTAAATAAAGATCATAAACTAATTCGCAACTTGTTAAAAGTCTTTAAGGCGAATTCAAATGATGAGTATATTAATAATGTGGTCGAAGAATTATTTGAGTCTGCGCTGCTTTTAGATGGAAGTTTAACAGACCCACACAAGCTTGTCAGTAGACTAAATAAAATGCTTGAGCAATCAAGTGATTGGTATACGGAGATTAAAAAACTATAAGTAATAATTATTTATTCTATTTGTTTATGATGATAAAAATATGAAGTGATATGAAAGGATGTGATTTTAATGGCATTTAATTTTAGCAGATTAACTGTTAAAGCTCAAGAGATTGTTCAAAATGCACTGGAGATTGCACAAAATTATAGCAATCAACTGTTGGAACCAGAACATCTGCTAGCGGCATTGATTCAGGAAACCGGAAACATTGCCGATACCATTATCCAAAAAACCGGCGGTAATGTAAGCAGGCTAAAACTTAAAACGAACGAACTTCTTGAACATTTACCTAAAATTACTTCTGCTGGTGGCATTGGCAATCAGCAAATGTCAAATCAAATAGCAAAATTGTTTGATGTTTCCTCTGAAGAAGCGCGTAAACTAAAAGACGAATATGTTTCAACCGAACATTTATTACTTGCTCTTTCTGCTCTTGAAGGAAAGGCCGGTCAATTATTAAGAGATAACGGAATTTCTCACGACTCAATTTTGTCTGCTTTAAAAGATGTTCGCGGTAGCCAAAGGGTAACCACACAAAATCCGGAAGATACTTACCAGGCATTAACTAAATTCGGAAGAGATTTAAACGAACTTGCTAGAGCAGGAAAACTCGATCCTGTAATTGGGCGTGATGAAGAAATACGAAGAGTTCTGCAGGTACTTTCCAGAAGGACAAAAAACAATCCCGTTTTAATAGGTGAACCGGGAGTAGGAAAAACTGCAATAGCTGAAGGAATCGCACACCGGATTATTGCCGGTGATGTACCCGAAAATTTAAAAACTAAGAGAATTGTTGCTCTTGACATGGGTGCATTAATTGCCGGGACACAATTTCGCGGTCAATTTGAAGAGAGAATGAAAGCTGTTCTAAAAGAAGTTCAGGATTCCAATGGTGAAATAATTCTTTTTATAGATGAATTGCATACTCTTGTTGGTGCAGGTTCAGTTCAAGGATCGATGGATGCGGCTAATATTCTTAAACCAGCGCTTGCGCGAGGAGAACTTCATGCAATTGGCGCAACAACATTAGATGAGTATAAAAGACATATTGAAAAAGATGCTGCGCTCGAAAGAAGATTCCAGCCGGTTTTAGTAAGCGAACCATCGGAGGAAGATACAATTTCAATTCTTCGTGGATTGAAAGAACGTTATGAAGTCCATCATGGTGTAAGAATAACTGATGGAGCAATTGTTGCAGCGGCACAACTTTCAAACAGATATATCACTGATAGATTCTTGCCCGATAAAGCTATTGATCTTATTGACGAAGCTGCATCTAAGATAAGAATTGAAATTGATTCCATGCCTGAAGAGCTTGATTCACTTGAGCGAAAAATAAAACAGCTGGAAATTGAAAGAGAAGCATTGAAAAGAGAAAAAGATGATGCTTCCGCTAAACGCTTAGGTGAACTTAAACGGGAACTCGGCGAGCTTGAAGAAGAGAAAAATAAAATTAAAATGCATTGGGAATTGGAAAAGGCGAAAATTCAAAAAATCCGTGCGATGAAAAGTGAAATAGAGAATACAAAATCTCAAGCCGAAAAGTTTGAGCGCGAAGGTGATCTGGGTAAAGTTGCTGAACTTCGCTACGGTAATATGGTAAACCTGGAAAAGCAGCTTAAAGAAGAAAGTCGCCAATTGACCGAAATCCAAAAAAGTCAAAAGATGCTTAAAGAAGAAGTGGATTCGGAAGACATTGCAGAAATCGTTTCTAAGTGGACAGGAATTCCTGTAAGCAAAATGCTTGAGAGCGAACGAAGCAAGCTTCTGCGCCTAGAGGATGAACTTCATAAACGAGTAATCGGACAGGATGAAGCCGTTTATGCAATTGCAAATGCAATAAGAAGATCGCGTACTGGCCTACAGGATGTTAATCGTCCTCTTGGATCATTTATTTTTCTTGGGACAACAGGTGTTGGTAAAACAGAACTTGCTCGTGCTCTTGCAGAATTTCTTTTTGATGACGAACATGCTATGATTCGCATTGACATGTCGGAATATATGGAAAAATTTTCAGTCTCCAGATTAATCGGAGCTCCTCCAGGATATGTCGGTTATGAAGAAGGCGGACAATTAACCGAAGCAGTAAGGAGAAGGCCGTATTCGGTAGTTCTTCTTGATGAAATAGAAAAAGCTCATGCCGATGTTTTCAATATATTACTTCAGGTTCTTGATGACGGAAGATTAACGGATAATCAAGGAAGAACCGTTAACTTTAAAAATACAATAATAATTATGACATCTAACCTTGGTTCCCAATTAATTCAGGAAAAACTTGACAATGTAAGCGATGATGAACTTGATTCGGTTTTAGGAGATCTTCGGTATAAACTTATCGATCTTCTTAGAAAAACAATTAGGCCGGAGTTCTTAAACAGAATAGACGAAGTTGTCTTATTCAAACCTCTTACTAGAAACGAAATAAGAAAAATTGTTGATCTTCAAATTGAAAATGTTCAGAAAATGTTGAGCCGGAAAGAAATTATTTTGGAAATTGATGACGAGACAAAAGATTGGTTGGCAAAGCTAGGTTATGATGTTACATACGGTGCCCGCCCGTTAAAGAGAACGATCCAAAGGCATCTGGTTAATCCTCTTTCACAAGAATTGCTTGCAGGTCATTTTATGGATGGCGATAGAATTATTGCAACACTTGGAAATAAGGGACAGCTTGAATTTAAGAAAGACCAGATAAAAGTATAATTATATTTTCTGCCATAAGACGTCCTTTCTTAAAAACATTTTATTGAAGACCACTTGAAAAAATTCATATATCTATTTAACTTAATTTAAGTTTAAGAAATTCAAATATAGGGTGAATTAAATCTATCCGCTTTTTAATGAATAACGCGCATAATATTCTAAAAGAGGTTTTCGGTTACGATTCTTTCAGGCCGCTTCAGGAAGAAATAATAAAAAACATCTTAAATAAAAATGATTCGTTGGTAATTATGCCTACCGGCGGCGGAAAATCTTTATGCTATCAAATTCCCGCTTTAATTTTTGAAGGATTAACCGTTGTAATTTCTCCGCTTATTTCTTTAATGAAAGATCAGGTTGAACAGCTTAGACAACTTGGTGTTAATGCTTCACTACTGAATAGCTCCCTTTCGCCTGACGAATATAAAATGAACTTTGAAAACGTAAAAGCCAATAAGGCAAAGCTTCTTTACATTGCGCCTGAGTCTCTTCTTAAAGAAGAAATTTCAAATTTATTAAAAAGTATCCGCATGGATTGTATTACGGTAGATGAGGCGCATTGTATTTCAGAATGGGGACACGATTTTAGAAAGGAGTATAGGCAGCTTGGAGCTTTTAGAAAAAATTTCCCTTCCTCTGTTTGTATCGGACTTACAGCAACTGCTACACCTAGAGTGCAAGAAGACATAACAAAAAATTTGAACTTGATAATGCCGAAAAAATTTGTTGCAAGTTTTAATAGGGAAAACTTGTTTTTACAAGTTGTGCAAAAAAGAAATTCTTTTCAACAAACAGTTGATTTTTTAAATGAACATAAAGATCAATCCGGAATTATTTATTGTTTCTCCCGCAGACAAGTAGATGACCTGCATGATGATTTGTCTTATCTCGGATTTTCAACAAAACCGTACCATGCCGGAATGACGGATGAAGATCGGAATAAAAATCAGGACATGTTTATAAAAGATAAAATACAAATCATCATTGCTACAATCGCATTCGGCATGGGAATAAATAAACCTAATGTTAGATTTGTAGTTCATTACGATCTTCCTAAAAATATCGAATCTTATTACCAGGAAATCGGAAGATCGGGCCGCGACGGCTTGAGATCGGATTGCCTTCTTTTATTTGGCTACGGCGATATTGCAAAAATAAATTATTTCATAGATCAAAAAGAAGACGAGAAGGAAAGGCTTGTTGCAAAGGCTCATCTTAATGCTATAGTTAAATATGCCGAAACTGAAATTTGCAGAAGACATCCTCTCATCAATTATTTTGGAGAACTTTATAAAATAGATTACTGCGGCATGTGCGATAACTGCCTTACTGAAGAAAAGGAAAAGACAGATATAACCATCCCTGCTCAAAAATTTCTTTCTGCAGTAAAGAGGACCGGAGAAATTTTCGGTACAAATTATATTATCAATGTATTGATGGGAGAAGAATCTGATAGAATATTCAGCAATGGTCATCATAATTTATCCGTGTACGGAATCGGGAAAGAGTTTACTAAAAGACAATGGCAAACCTTTGTTCATCAATTTGTAAGCAAGGAAGTTTTAATCCGGGATTTGGAATTCGGCAGCTTAAAGCTAACTTCAAAATCTTACGACGTCCTCTTTGGAAAAGAGAAAGTCTTCGGCTTTATTAAAGAACCAAGAATTTCAAAAAAGAAGCTAAGGCTTTTCGCAGGTGGCGGGGGCGCATATGACAATGATCTGTTTGAATTACTTCGAAAAAAAAGAAAAGAACTTGCAGATATAAAAAACATTCCGCCTTATGTCATTTTTTCGGATAAGACATTAATTCAGATTGCAACAGACTATCCGCAAACTGAAAATGAATTATTAAGAATAAGCGGCATCGGGATAAACAAACTTGAGACTTATGGTAGTATTTTTCTTACAATAATAAAAAGCTATTGCTCAAGAAAAAAGATTTCATCGCAAAACTCTCTTCGTCAGCAAAAAAAATCCGGCAGGCAAAAAATAAGAAATAATTCCAACCATCGTTATGTCCTTGTCAGCGAAGAATTCAACAAGGGCGCCTCAATTGATAAACTGGCGGAAGAATTCAATGTAAAGCCGCAAACAATAATCTCCAATATTGCTCGGTATGTAAACGAAGGAAAGAAAGTCAGAGTTGAGGGATTAGCAGAAAAGGTTTCTCTGCCTGAAGTGATACGACAAAAAGTTTTTGACACATTTAAAGAAGAAGGCGTCGCAACATTATCCAACATTTTTGAAAAGTTCAATAAAGAAATTTCTTACATCGATTTGCACCTTCTAAGGATTATTTATTTGTGCGAACATGTTTAATTTTCAATGCTATGTTAGGCTTTTCTTTAGCTCCTCAACCTTCTGAACAAATTCATTCACTCCTTTCCATCGGCACTTTTTCAAAATTCGATAAATTATTTATATAAGTAGATAGATTTTAAAAAAATATAATTTATTTGAAAAGAAAATCTAAGCCGCATTTATCTAATTTTTGCGGAAAGGCCACTCCCCGTTATAATAAGACCGTATAAAAAACAATGCCGCGCCAATTACCATAACAATAACTCCACCCAAAGCAAAGAACATCCCAGTTGAAAGAAATAAACCCACCCACATCAATATTGCAATTAGCGCAGGCAAAGGATAGAGCCACATTTTGAACGGAAAAAATTCAGCCGGTTTATTTTTTCTTAAAATCATTACCCCAACAGCCTGTCCGATAAACTGCACCAGTATTCGCATCGCAAGTATTGCGCTGATGACTTCTTTCAACTTGAACAATAAACTAAAAACAAAAGCTATCCCTCCAATGACAAGCAAAGACACATTTGGAAAATGTTTCTTGGGATGAACGCGTGAAAATATTTTGAAAAAACTTCCGTCCACCGCAGCAGCATAAGGGATACGCGAATAACCAAGCAGCGCGGAAAAAAGTGATGAGAAAGCAATCCATAAAATTAATATAGTGGCAACTATTGCAGCATCCGACCCATAAATCTTTTCTACAAAAGCGCTAACAATAAACTTTGAGTTCATTGCCTCACGCCAGGGAATTACTCCGAGTACGCTTAACTGCATTGCTAAATATAAAACCGCAATCCCGCCTATTGAGATAAAAATACTTTTGGGGATATTCTTTTCCGGGTTATTTAATTCAGCACCGAGATTAGTAATATTATAATACCCCAAATAAGTATAAATTGTCTGAACGGAAGCGCTTCCTAATCCAACAAAAAAAATAAAAGAAAAATCGAAAGCTCCTTTAGGAAAATCGAACGCTAGTTTGGGATTGAAATGTGTGGCTCCTCCGAAAATCAACCATAGAACCGTAGCGATTACACCTATCCATAGCAGCAAAGAAATCTTACCGACTGTAGCAATACGTCTATAAAGAATAATTACTAAAATTATTACCAATAAACCAGAAACTACTTTTTGTCCAATTGGTCCAAGCGGAACAAGAAAAGTAAAATATTGAGAGAAACCGATTGAACCGGAAGCTATTACTAAAGGCGCCTGGAATATAGTCTGCCATATTAATAGGAATGAAAAAAGTTTTCCCCAGCTTTTAGGACCATAAATTTCTTTTAGAAAAACATAGCTGCCGCCGGCTGCCGGCATAGCGGCGCCAAGTTCAGACCAGACAAATCCATCCATAAAAGCAAGTAGAGCGCCGAGAACCCAGGCAATCATGCATTGGGGGCCATTCATCTCTTGAATGACAATGGGCAGGACAATGAAGGGTCCAATCCCGATCATGTCAATCATATTGAGAGCTGTAGCTTCCTTAAGCCCTAAGCCTCTCTCAAGTTTTTCCGCTGAAGTTATACTCAATTAAATTACAATTAATAAATTATTAATCATTTCGGTTGAATGCTTTCATTGGCAATTTCTTTTCTCACCTTGCTATGTTTATAACCATATGCAAAGTACACGACCATTCCGATAACAAGCCAGCCTGCAAATCGGATATAAGTTATCCACGGCAGACCTAGTATCAGATAAAAACATGAAACAATACCAAGTGCCGGTATAAGCGGAACAAGTGGAGTTCTAAAAGGCCTTGGTCTGTCAGGGTCCTTTTTTCGCATAATAATAATTCCGGCGCAAACTAGAATAAATGCAAATAAGGTTCCGATATTAGTTAAGTCTACCATTTCATCTATGGTAGTAAACATAGCAGTCACTCCCACAACTAAGCCGGTAACAATTGTAGTAACAACCGGAGTTTTAAATCTAGGATGTACTTTTGCAAATTTCTGGGGAAGCAATCCGTCTCTAGCCATGGAGAAAAATATTCTCGGCTGCCCAAGCTGAAAAACAATAAGTACTGCAGTATGCGCTACTACCGATCCGAATGCAATTATTCCTATTATAAGATCTGCGTGTTTCCCTAAGTTTGCATATTGCATTGCCAACGTAAGGGGCTCGGACTGGCTTGTAGCTAATTTAGTTATAAGAACCTTATAGGGAATAATTCCGGTAAAAACGGCAGCAACAAGGATATAAATTATTGTACAAATAATTAATGAGCCTATAATACCTATAGGCATATCCCGCTTGGGATTTCTAACCTCCTCCGCTACAGTAGAAACGGCATCAAACCCGATATATGCAAAAAATACAACCGCCGCGCCAGCCTGCACTCCTTTCCAGCCATTTGGTGCAAAAGGGACCCAATTCTTCGGATCTACATGGAAAAATCCAACCACAACAAATAATCCGAGTACAAGTAATTTTATTATAACCATAACTGTAGTTGTCCTTGCACTTTCTTTTATGCCGATAACCAGCACTACAGTTATTAGAGCAACAATTGAAAATGCCGGTAAATTGAATACTATAGGAACTCCAAATAAATGCGGTGCATGTTCAAGCAAGCCGGGAATTTTTGCCGCTGTTCTATAATCGATTGACATCCAATCAGGTATTATAATTCCGAATCCCGATACAAATGTTTTAAAATAATTCGACCAGCTAATTGCAACAGCAACATTACCTACAGCATATTCAATTATTAAATCCCAGCCGATTATCCATGCAACAAGCTCACCCAATGTTCCGTAAGAATAAGTATACGCGCTGCCGGAGATTGGAACCATGGAAGCAAATTCTGCATAGCATAAAGCCGCAAATCCGCACGCTACGCCTGTAAGGACAAATGAAAGCATTAATGCCGGTCCGGCTCCGGGTCTTAATGCATCACCTGCCGCAGCTGTTCCAATGGTTGCAAATATACCCGCTCCAATTATGGCTCCTATTCCAAGCATTACAACGTCAAAAGCACCTAGAGCCCGTTTAAGTTGATGCTCGGGATCTTCTCCCTCGCCTACTAATGCATCAAGACTTTTCGTTCTGAATAATTGTTTAAGCAATGAGTTTCTTCCTTCGCAAGATTATTAAATAAGATTATTTGATATGGTCCGCTTTGATTCTATTAAAGTAAAAGTGATTTTATCTTTCCGGCATGAGCTACCTTTAAAGATATTTAATAGATATAAACTTTTTTATTATGAAATGAATTAATTCAATATAAATATTTTATTATTGAAATAGAAGAAAACACAACCGGTTATACCCAACATTTTTTATATAAATGATCTATTTCACTTAAAAGTGTTTTTACGAAATTTTTACTTTTACAACTACTTTTAAAACTTCTTTAGATTCATTAACGGAAATTCCCGGCATATGAACATCCGAAGGAAATAAAATGGCAAAATTATTTTTTTCAAGAGTAATAAAATCTCCAACGCCGTCTAAAAATTGAATATCCTTAATTTCATCATAAATTTTATTAACTGTCATCTTTTCAAGAAAAGAATATCCAATTTTTTCAATTCCTTCAGCAACAAACTGAACATCTATATATTTTCGGTGGGATTCCCAAACTGCTTCTTCAATCCGCTTAGTCTTATATCGATTAACCAAAGCAAAGACATTATCACCATCTATATCATAACGACCGTTCTGTATTTTACCGAAATCATTTTCGTTTAAAAATAGAAGGGCTTTATTTATTCTTTCGCTAAGGTTATTGTACAAAGAAAAATTTTTAATATTATCTGTTATCATAATTTATTTCCATATAATAAATATTTCGGCAAATTTGCTAATTGATACTTTAAATTATTGCAGAACCAAAACTTTCAAACCAGATGGATATTCCTTTGAATGAAAAATTCTTTGTACAGCTTTTTGAAAATCATTATCCTTTGCAAAATAAATGTTCTCAAACTTCTGCGGATTTAAGTCAGCCAGTGGAAACCAGCTGCTTTGTATCTGCACCATAATCCGGTGTCCTTTTTTGAAAGTATGAAAAATATCCTGCAGTTTAAAATAAACTTTTGTAATTTTATTTGGAACAAACGGTTCCGGATTTGAAAAGCTGTTTCTATATTTACCACGCATTATGTCTCCTCGTATCATCATTTGATATCCCCCCATCTTGATACCACATGGATTTGGTGAAAAATCTTTCGCTGTATCCGGAAATACATCAATTAATTTTACAATCCAATCTGCATCGGTACCTGAAGTTGATACAAATAGGTTTGCTTCAATCGGGCCTGCGATAGTAATATCATTATTAAGCTGATCCGTTTCATAAACCAAGACATCACTTCTTTTAGAGGCAAATCGCTGATCCTCATCCATATATCTTCGTATCATTCGTTCTGTAATATGCTGTGTGTATGGAACAGGATGCGAAGGATCGCTGATATATTGATCAAATGATTTACCTTTTGTTTTCGGTTCCTCAAATGAAAGTCCTCTATTTTCGTGGAAGAATAACTTTTTCTCTTTCACATTATTCGGAGGCCAGGAATTAAATTTTTTCCAATCATTTGAACCCGTTTCAAATACATAAGCTTCTGGTAATTTAGGGTTTTCCTCACCTTTTAAATAATAATTAAAGAACGGCAATTCGATATTGTCTTGATAAAACTCACTAGTATTGCTTCCGAAATGAATATCCCCCAGCAAATTACCTTTGGATCTTTCCCATCCTCCATGAAACCATGGACCCATAACTAATGTATTGCGGTTATTCTTATTTTTACTTTCAATTGATTTGTAAGTATTCAAAGCGCCGTAAAGATCTTCCGCATCAAACCAGCCGCCCACCGTCATTACAGCTGGCTTAATATTTTTAAAATGAGGTAAAGTATTCCTTGCCTGCCAGAAAGAATCATAATTCGGATGTGCCATCATTGTATCCCAGAAAGGAATTTTATGTTTGAAAAATTTATCAGTTGTATTTTTAAATGAACCCATCTTCAAAAAGAAGTCATATCCGTCAAGATTTGCTGTTGTAAAAGCGGCATCCGGCCAATGATCGATGGGCTCTGGTCTCGGTATTCCGAAAAATGTATAAAACCAGAAAGCGTGAGGAAGCCAGAATGCTCCGTGACGATGAAAGTCATCATCAATAAACCAGTCTGCTATTGGGGCTTGAGGCGAAGCTGCAGCTAAAGCAGGATGTGCGTCAATAACTGCCATAGCAGCATAAAAGCCAGGATAAGAAATTCCGTAAATTCCAACTTTGCCGTTATTGTTAGGTACGTGTTTTATTAACCAATCGATTGTATCATAAGTATCGCTGCTTTCATCAATATCCTTTTTGCTTTTTTTATTTTCAATGTATGGCCTCATTTCGACAAAAGTACCTTCCGACATAAACTTGCCGCGAACATCCTGATAAACAAAAATATAGCCTTCTTTTTCAAATATTCTGGATGGGCCAAGTTCACTTTTATAACTGTTATCTCCATATGGACCGGCGCTATATGGAGTTCTATTTAAAAGGATTGGATATTTAATTGAAGTATCTTTTGGAGAGTAAACTACCGTAAAAATCTTTACTCCATCGCGCATCGGAATCATATATTCATTTTTTACGTAATGCTGAGCAATGTAAAGTGAATCATTCTGTGGATATATGCTTCTTGAAAATATCGAAAGAAAGGTAAGTAAAATGAATATGCTAAAATTACGAATAGAAGGATGCCGAAGTATCATCTTTAATTCTCCACTTTATTGATCCAAATTTTATATTGAAGGTAATCTAAAGTGAAAAATAAATTATTCATGCATAATTTCAAATAAATAAATTTTATGCAATTTTATTTATAACAGCATGAATAATTTAAGATAGAACTTTTTATGAAATTAATATTTATGTTAAATTAAAAATTAATGCACCAGGCGTAAAATAATCATTAATGAACTTACAGAAATAATAATCCAGAGCAGCACGCCTTCAACCAACGGTTTTACGCCGACGGTTTTTAATACATCCTTAGATAAGCCTGCACCTATTAAGAAAAGCGTTATTGTTAATCCGATTTCTGCGGCATGAACTATATGTTCGGAAAAAAGAGCAACGGGAGGAAGATATGTTCTTAGAATGGATGCCAATAAAAATAACAGGATAAAATAAGGAATTGAAATTTTTTGTGTTTTATTCTTAAAAAGAAACGAAGTTAAAAATGCAACCGGCACAATCCAGAGAGCGCGTGCAAGCTTAACGGTTGTTGCAATTTGCAGAGCGCCTGTTCCATATTTGGCGGCAGCTCCCACAACCGAGCTTGTATCATGTATTGCAATGCCCGCCCAGAAACCAAACTGTGTTTGTGTAAGATGAAGAATATGACCGATTACCGGGAACACAAATAAAGCGATAGAATTAAGAATAAAAACTGTTCCCAGCGCAACTGACATTTCCTGCGAGTTAGCATTTAATATCGGTCCGACCGCGGCAATTGCGCTGCCGCCGCAAATTGCAGTACCGGAAGAAATCAGATGAGACGTTTTTCTGTGAATCTTCAACCATCTTCCTACGAAATATCCAAGCGTTAATGTTCCGAAAATTGAAATTATCGTAAATACAATTCCTTCCTTGCCTACTTGAAGAATTTTGCCCAGATTCATCCCAAAACCTAATCCGACAACCGAAACCTGCAGCAGTATTTTTGTCGCTTTATGATTTAAGTGAAGATAAGGATGGCCGATTGTTAATGCGATTACAAGCCCGAGCGCAAGCGCAATAGGGGGCGAGGCAAGCGGTGTAAAACAAAATATTAAAGCAAGTATAAAAATTACTTCGCGTGTTGTTATATTAAATTTCTTCCGGTCAGTAGTTGTTGTATTTTCTTTCATAGCCTTTTTCTTACAATTAAATGAAGAACAAAACTATCTTGGGAAGGGAGACAATTCAAATTCTATTTAGTTATTCATTATAACCGGAAGTTATAGGACCTATGTTATAGTTGACAACTTGTACTTATTCGCTTTATTTTATGAGAAGGAAAAAATTATTTTAATATTTTATTAATTCACATTATGACAATAAAAGACTCATACAATTCCTGGGCTGAAAACTATGATACAATGGAAAACAAAACTCGCGATCTTGAAAAGACTGCCATAAGACAGACTTTAATAAATTATAATTTTGAATATGTAATCGAACTAGGGTGCGGTACAGGAAAAAATACAAACTGGCTTGCTGAAAGAGCAATTCAGTTAACGGCAATTGATTTTTCTGAAGAAATGCTTGCTCTGGCGGAAAAGAAAATAAAATCAGATAAGGTGAAATTCGTTCAATCAGATCTAACAAAACCATGGAATATTAAAGATGATAATGCAGATCTTATCTCATGCAGCCTGGTGCTTGAACATATTTTCAACTTGAATTTTATTTTCAGAGAAGCCGGGAAAAAATTAAAAGCTAATGGAATATTTTATGTGTGTGAGCTTCATCCTTTCAAACAGTACCTTGGAAGTAAAGCAAGATATGAAACCGAGAACGGAACGATTGAACTTGAGGTTTTTGTTCATAATGTTTCGGAATATATAAAATCAGCTTTAAATAATAGCTTTGAACTTTTAGAGTTAAACGAATGGTTTGACAATGCCGAGAAGACAGGTCCGCCGAGATTAATTTCATTTGTTTTTAAAAAGCCTAACTAATCATTTCCCGCTTTGCGAATTTAATAAACTCGGCCGTAATGCCGGAAGGAGTGCTGCCCTGAAGACAAATAAAACTAAAAGTGCGATGTACTTTAAAATTTTTGATCTTTATAATTTTTAATTCGTTTGTATCCAACTCACGTTTTAAAGCTCTTATCGAAATAAATCCCATGCAATCGTCCGATGCAATATAATATTTGATGGCTTCAGTGCTTCCCAAATATAAAAGTACATTCAGTGCAGAGAGTTTTATTTTCTTACTTTTTAAAGCATACTCCAAAACTTCAAGCGTGCCCGATCCGCGCTCACGAAGTACCAGCGGCAAATTTATTAATTCTTTAAGTGATAATTCTTTTTTAGATAAAATCTTATTTTTTGAATTAGTAACAGCAACTAGTTCATCATTAATAAATTTAAAATATTTTATATCCCGGTTTTTAACTTTCCCTTCAACAATTCCAAAATCTATGTCGCCATTAAGCAACATGTCGGCAATTTGATTTGAATTTCCGCTATGAAGAATCAGTTGGAAATTAGGAAACTTTTTATGAAATTTTGAGAGTACCGGCGGAATTACATATTGTGCAATGGTTGTACTTGCACCTATTCTTAACGTGCCTGTTTGTTTTTCTTTAAAGGCATTAAGTTCATTTTCTAATTCTTTTTGAAGATTAAGCAATTTATTAGAGTAATCATATAGTACTTTACCGGCTGAAGTTAAATAAATTCTGGAACCTTTGCGATTAAATAACCTTAAGCCATATTCATTTTCAATTGCCTGTATATGTTTTGTGATGGCCGGCTGGGAAATGAATAGCTCATTTGCGGCTTTTGTAAAGCTTAAATTTTTTGCAACTGTACGAAATACTTTTAGTCTAAAATTTTCCATGAAATTTTATATTCATAATATTGCTGGTTTTTAACTAAATAGAAAACATAATTCTTAAAAAGAAGCGGCTTTGTATCATATCTAACATTCTTAAACTGAAAGTCGGTATAACAGGATAAAATAAATTAAAATATTCTATAGACATGATAATACTTTATTTTTAATTTATACAGCAAAAAGTAAAGCTAAACTATAGGGAACAACAATTGTTTAATAAGTTCATAATACCACAATTATTTATTGCATACTTTTTTTTATCAGCAAATTTGTTCGGGCAGATTATGCCCTTACATAATTACACGATGAAAGATGGTCTTATTTCAGATAATATCCGTTCAATCTGTCAGGACTCTCTCGGATATATTTGGATAGGTACAGGTGAAGGAATAAGTGTGTTCGATAGTAAAGAATTTCATAATTATTCAAAATCAGACGGATTAACTTCTAACAGTATTAGTTGTATTATCGCAGATAAAAGAATTTTTGGTGAAGTCTGGATTGGTACCGGCAATAGAGGAGTTGATAAATTTATTGACGGAAATTTCAAAAATTACTCCACGCACCTTTCGAAAAATAAAAAATCTGTTAATACAATTTTCCAGGATAATCATTATGATTTATGGTGCGGTACCGAAGACGGCATATTTATTATTCATAACGATTCAATTAAAGTCATTTCATCATCGGTAATGGTTGGCTCTGTTAATTCAATAATTCAAGATAAAACCGGGAATATTTTAATCGGAAGTGAAAATGGATTGTTTCAATACTCTTTTAAAGACAAGAGACTATTTAAGAAAAATATCCCATTAATTAAAAATGACGGCATCTCCTACTTATATAAAGCAGAGAATGGAGATATTTGGGTTGCAACTTTTAACGGATACATTTTTAAGATGAATTCCCTTACCACTTTGCTTTTTAAGTTAAATTCTTTTCCTCACTGCATAGTTCAAGACAGTTTTCACAATCTCTGGATCAGCACTAATAATGGTGTATATAAAATATTTCAAAATCATATACAAAGTAAATATACAATTGAGAATGGATTGCTTGAAAATGATATTACTTCCCTTTTATTAGATAAGGAAAAAATTTTGTGGCTTGGTTCAAATGACAATGGTTTATCAAAACTTGTGCATCAAAATTTAATAAAATTTGAAATTCCTAAGAAGTATATTGCCGGTACCTGGTCATCAACCACGGCTGATTCGAACAATCATTTTTGGGTATCATTGAATGATGGTCTATATGAATTATGGCAGGACAGTCAACAACAATGGCATAATTATTTTCATCGTTTTGATCCAACTCCCAATGAGAGCAATATGCCGACTATTTTTTGCAATAAAAAAAATTCACTCTATGTCGCTTTTCATTCGGGCATAATAAAAATTTATAAAATTACATCTTCAGAACCACATTCAATATTACAATCTAATTTGTTTTTTAAAAAACAAATTAATTTGGAGGACAAATATAAATTCTATGATATTTATACAATTTTCTGCGACAGTCATGGCTTTATTTGGTGCAGTGCAATCGACTTAGGCGTTATTGTTATTAATCCTTCTGCTAAGAAAAAGATTTTAAAGATTTATACACAAAAGGACGGAATTCCAGACAATTCAGTTAGAGCGATTTTTGAAGATAGTGATGGAAATATGTGGTTCGGCGGATATGACCACGGCCTTTCCGAATTTTCCCGCAATAAAGTAAGTTATGATTTAAATCTAAAATCGACCGGAAACAATATTTTTAAAATGCATTACTTAACAACAAACGGCCTGCCGAATAATGATGTAAGGGTAATTGATGAAAATAAAGATAACGATTTGCTGATTGGAACCCGTTATGGGGGCCTTGGCATTTTCAAAAATAATAAATTCAAAATAATAACTAAAAGAGAAGGGCTGTTCAGCAATGCTATCTGGAGCATGACAATAACCCCCGATCAACAGATATGGCTAGGAACTCAATCCGGCATTCAAAGACTTAAAACAAAAAATGAAGAGCCTGAATATTCATTAAACGAAGAAATACCTAACGTACCTTATTATTCCGTTTATTCTTCAAAAAATGGAAATCTTTGTTTTGTAAATCATACAGAAATATATATCTATTTGCCGTTGAATGAAAAATTAACAATCACTCCTCCCCCAGTTTATATTACAAGCGTACTAATAAATGGACAAAGACAAAAAACATTTAATAATCTTAATCTTGCAAGCGATCAGAATACAATTACTTTTGATTTCATAGGTATAATAAATAGAGAAGAAAAAAATTCATCATATTTATACCGGCTTTTAAAATCAGATAAAAAGTGGAATTTGCTTAAACAAAGGAATTCGGTTACTTACGCATCATTAAGGCCGGGAAATTATATGTTCCAGGTAGCTGCAATTAATAGCAGTAACATTAAAAGTATTCAGCCCGCAGAAGTTACATTTAAAATTAACGCGCCAATTTATCTTCAGTGGTGGTTCATCACTACTTTATTAATAATACTCATATTATCTATTATATTAACAACAAAATTGAGAATAAATCGTTTATTAGAAATTGAGAAGGTAAGAACCAGAATAGCTGCAGATCTGCATGACGAAATAGGATCAGGGTTAACTAAGATAGCAATCCTTTCTGAATATGCATTACAAGATGAGAACAAAGAAGGAATAACCTCAGACAATAAACTTGCTTCAAATTCGGAAGATAATTCTGTAGAGCGTGTCGGTAAAATCGCCAGAAACCTGGTCGACTCCATGATGGATGTTATTTGGGCTATTGATCCTAAATATGATTCACTGCAGGATTTTGTTTTCAATTTCAAAAATTATGCTTACGAAGTGTGTGAAGCTAAAAACATTAAACTGCAAATAGAGACAAAAGGCACAGAAAATATTAAGGTAAATTCTCAAATTAAAAGATGTCTTCAGTTAATCTCAAAAGAAGCATTGAATAATGCGCTTAAATATTCCCGGTGTTCAATAATAGTCTATTCGCTAACTGTTAAAAGCAAAAACATATACCTCATAATTGAAGATAATGGCGTTGGATTTGACTCGGAAAAAACAAAATACGGGCGCGGGATATTAAATATGACAAAGCTGGTTAATGAATTATCCGGCAGTTTCAAGTCCAAAACCGAAATGGGAGAAGGGACAAAAATTTTAATAATTATTCCGCTAAAGAATTAAAACTGCTCAAATGATTAGTTGAAACTAAATATTATATAAATTAAGATAAGTAAAACAACATAATTAAATTTGTAATCTAAATGCTTAATAAAAGTATTATTAGAGTTTCTATTCTGGATGATGATGAAGAATTTCGCGAAGTCCTTTCAAAGGTTTTAAATAAGTCGGATGGTTTTAAATGTGTGGGCTCTTATGAAACTTGTGAGCAAGCTTTAACTAAAATTGAAGAGGACCTTCCTGATATTCTGCTGTTAGATATTGAAATGCCCGGAAAGTCAGGAATTGAAAGTTTAAAAGAAATTAAATCAATATTCCCTACCGTTGAAGTAATGATGTTAACCGTATATAGCGATAGTGAAAAAATATTTCAGTCTTTGCGTAACGGTGCGGTAGGATATCTTTTAAAGAAAAGTCCGACAGAAAAATTACTCGAGGCTATTCGTGAAGCATATGATGGCGGTGCTCCGTTCTCAGGAGAGGTTGCAAGAAAAGTACTGCAATATTTTCAAACACCTTCCGGCCCAGCTTACTCATCTTTATTATCAGACAGGGAAAAAGAAGTTCTTGAAGCCTTAATAGAAGGACACAGCACAAAAGCAATTGCAGAAAAACTTTTCGTATCGTTTCATACAATAAGGTTTCATCTTCATAATATTTATACAAAACTGCATGTTAACTCACGTTCGGAAGCTGTAGCAAAAGCAATTAAAAACAAAATAATTTAAACCCTTTACTTTAAAAAAACTATCCAAATGATTAGTTGCTAATCCTATCTTGCTAAATTATTTTATTTACGCCGGAGAAAATCTTTTTGATATATAGAAAAAACCAAAGGATTAATCCTATCAGGTTGGGTTATTAATTAAAAAATTTGCAAACAATTAAAATGGAGCGCAATATGTACAGAAAATTTTCCCTTTTAATAATTTCATTCATTGCTGTGCTTTTCTTTTTTCAAAATTCTGCTAATGCACAATTTGAAACAGGACGAAGTTATTTAGGCCCAACTATCGGGTTCTCCTTTTTAGGAAGTACGCCGGATTTTGGAGTAAACTACGAATACGGAGTTGATTTTCAAAATTTCGGCAAGGTTGGAATCGGAGGGCTTTTCAGATATTGGGGATACAGCGAAAGTTATTATGACGGCAAGTGGAGTTATACAAATATATTAATAGGTGCTCAAGGAAATTATCACTTTGTAACAAACGGAAGCAAATTCGATCCTTACATTGGACTAGTTCTTGCATATGATGCCGGCTCAGTCAGTTGGAGCGGCTCTTTCGGCAATTATTCATCTCCGGCATACGGCGGCTTGTGGCTTGCGGCTCAAGGAGGAGCCAGATATTGGTTTTCTCCCTCAATAGCAATTTCCGGAAGAATCGGATTCGGCACTCTTGGTTACAGCGGATTAGATGTAGGTGTTGATTTCAAATTTTGAAACAATAAAATTTTAACTTTCGCTTCATAGATCATCTCTGTAATTGGCGGGCTTGCGGGGGTGATCTTTTTATTAATTCCGACTTTACTTTATTCCAAAACTAACCATTTGATTAGTTGTCTTGACTGAATCTATAAATTAACTTAAAAACAAATATTTATTTTAAATATATCATATCTCTCAAGTGCACTATACATAAAATATGGTCAATGAATCATTTGTAAATCATATAAAAAGAAGAGGATAACCTTATGAAAAAAAATTTTTACAATTATTATATTAAACTGTTGATTGGGGTTCTTCTATTTTCTTCAGCAGCATTTTGTCAGATACCAAATGCCGGATTCGAAAATTGGACAAGTGGTAACCCTGATAACTGGGAAGCAAGCAACAGCGGACAGTTTGTAACCATTACACAATCCACTGATGCACATTCAGGTTCATACTCTGTAAAAGGCGCCGTACTTTCAATAAGTGGATTTTCAATTCCTCCAGCCTTAATCACCAAATTCGCTTATACCGGAAGGCCAGCAAGCCTATCAGGTTTTTATAAACTTACTTCAGTAAGTTCAGATTCACTTGTTATTACTGTAGCTTTATATAAAAATAATAACGGAATTGGTGCTGGAATATTCCATACAGCAGCAAACGCAAGTTCATTCATTCAATTTAGCGCTCCAATACTTTATGATTTAAGCGATACGCCGGATTCAGCAGCTATAAGCATTACTATAATGCCGGCAGCAAATCCCCACAGTGGTTCTTCTTTTAATATTGATGATCTTGCATTCGGAAGCGCAACTGCAGTGAATGATAAAAACATTCATTCTCCACTATCATTCGAACTTAAACAGAATTACCCAAACCCGTTTAATCCTTCTACAAATATTACTTATCAACTACCAAAAAATAGTTTCGTCAGTTTAAAGATTTATAATATTTTGGGAAAAGAAGTTTCGACTTTAGTTAATGAAGAAAAATCAGCCGGTACATATAGTATAAACTTTAATGCATCAAAACTTGCAAGTGGAATCTACTTCTACGTAATGCAGGCTAACAACTTTCACCAAGTAAATAAAATGATGCTGCTTAAATAGCCGTATTAGAAGTTCATATAAATAAAGTTAAGGTATTTAGTCGGCTGGAGTTTTAATTGCATATAATTGAATAATATTCAAAAGGGAAATATGAAAATCATATTTAATTTTTTTCTATTTATAATCTTCATATTTAGTATTACAAATAAAATTTATTCCCAATCAACTCCATGCGATGACTGTCCCCCGCCCGAAGTTGTCCTTTATGGGGTTCAGATGAATGTTCCGCAACCTCCTCCGGATGACTCACTGGGAGAATATACAACACCGGCAAGTCAGAAAGCTTTGCTGAATTGGATTGCGCTGGGTGATGCAATGGTTCCGATGGCACAGATCAGCAGCACCGACCCTGAAAATGGGTGTGTTCAGTTTATGGACGGAACTATGGCGCAGGAGCTTGCGGCAAATCCTGATACAACCGTTATAATCCATCAGCAGAATTTTTCAACCGGTGATATTCCTCCCTCAGGGACCGTCGCTGGTGTAGATTATTTAATCTGGAGTTCAATAGATTATTCAGGCGGGACGTATCATTTTAACGTGTACCTTGAAGACGCATACAGCAGAACAAGAATAGCAGCGGCAGAGGCTGATTTTTCAGATCCGAACAAATCACAAACCGCTGCGCAAAGTGCAATATCCCAGATAGAACCGGTCTTCGATAAAATCAGAACCTATCAAAAAAACATTAGAAACCTAGGTGGAAATGACGTGGCCATCGATGCGAAGATTTATATTATACCTTCCAAGGGAGATATGAAAGGAGGCGAGACGATTCCGGTTGTTTTTCAGGTTAATGATTGCGACGGCGCCCCGCTATCAAACCGCTGGGTAAAAATAAACGCAACGAACGGGCATTTCGATAAAGACAGCGTTCAGACCGACGGCAACGGTCAGGCAACGGCAAACTTTACCGCTGATAATGTAAAAGCCATTGCAAACATTACAGGATATTATGTCCCTTATTTTACTGTTACACACAAAACAAACGGAGCCGACGGCGATACAACCGTAAATATTGATTACGTGCCGGTAAGAAACTGGGTGGAAAAAATAAGCGAAAATTATATCATCACCAGTAATTACAGCGATAACTCGAATGGCTCAGCCGCGTACAGAAATCAAATTATACATTCAAATGCTGAAGTTATCCAGTATGTTGTCGGCGATTTTCAAGACAGCAGTATTTCGGTCGATGAGGTTATTGGTGCAAAGGGTTCCAGCACTCTATGGGGAACCAAAAAAATTATCAACAATACCTACGATTTATTCGAAAACGATACATATACAACATATGCCACAGCCGCGCCAAGCGAGGATTTTATGTACGGTATCGGGTTGGATGATTTTCTGCAATACGGAAAATACAACGGGATAGGATTTATGTCCGGATTATTATTATATGAAACACAGGAATGGAATATATATGAAGCGGGACCTTCGGTTAATCCGAGCCCTTATAGTATTGACACAACAATTATATTCGAAGAAAGTCCCGACGTCTATCAGGTTTTTACGGTAGGTCCTAACGATATTGACGGCGGGAATAATGCAACTTGGACGAGAACTGACAGCGGTTTTATATTCAAAGGCGATTTTGTTTTCGATACGACAGTTACCAATCCGGATGACCCAAATTATAACGAAAAATCACATATGGAACAGCACATAGTAGTGCATGTAACACCGTATAAAAACCTTACTGCCGTCAAATCTCCTTTTAAATCAGTACTACCTGTAGATTACGAACTTTTCCAGAATTATCCGAATCCGTTTAATCCGGCAACAACAATCAATATCAAATACCAAAGCATTCTCATGTCAAGCTAACTATTTACGACATATTAGGTAACCAGGTAAAGCACGCTTGTCAACAAAGAAGAAAATTCCGGAGAATTATTCAGTTAAGTTTTAATGCTTCTTCGAATTATCAAGCGGAATTTATTTTTACAGAATTAAAGCAGGAGGTTTTATTCAGACAAAAAAATTGATACTATTAAAATAATTTATCGAAATAAAGATATCATCTTTAACATTTGCACCTCATTTAAAACTAATCAAATGATTAGTTGAATCAACTTAAATCATATTTTATCTTAACTCCATATAGTAAAGTATTTCAAAAACAATTCTATGATAATACATTTTGCTTTTTATTCAATTAATTCTTGCTTTCTGAATTTATAAGCAGATAAAAAACACATTCGGTTTATTAAAAACGGAGCTAACCATGAAAAAAATATTTTTATTGATTTTTGCTGCTTTTTTCCTTTTGACTTTGACAGCAAATGCTCAGTTCGATAATCTAATAAATCATGCTAAAGACAAAGTCGAAAAAAAGATTGACAATGCAATGGATGGGAAAAAGGATAATTCGAAAAAAACCGGCAATAACACAAATAATAACTCAAGCAATAATACAACTGCAAAAACAAATCAACCGCCAAGCATACATGCTTATGAAAATTATGATTTTGTTCCCGGCGACAAAATCATATTCGAAGATGATTTTACAGAAGATCAGAATGGGGAATTCCCATCACACTGGAATCTGGATGCCGGACAAGCTGTTGTAAATGAAGTGGCGGACAAAGCTGCTTTTAGTCTTACAGAAGGAAACTATTGCCGGGTATATCCGCTCATGAAAACCAAATCTTACTTAACTGATCCTTTTACAATCGAATTCGATTATTATCCTAACGGCAGCGCTTATGGACCTATATTATTTTTGAAATATAAAGACAAAGATGGAAATGATCAAGAGGCTAATATTCAATTTACTGAACATGGAGGAGTAGAGACCGGATATCTACCCAAAGATTTTAGTGCTGATTATCCAAACGAAGATGATAATACCTTCTTTAATAAATGGCATCACTGTGCGCTTATTTATAAAAATAATCAGTTGAAATGTTACGTAGACCAATACCGCATTTTGGTTATTCCCAATGTTGGTATTGTACCTAATTCATTCGGATTCGGGGGAATAGGTGATATGAATAATCCGATTGTATTCACAAATGTTCGTGCAGCAGCAGGCGGCAGCATGAATATAATCGGCAAAAAATTTACAGCATCCAAAATAGTTACCCATGGTATTACTTTCGATGTTGATAAGGCAGATATAAAACCCCAAAGTATGGGCACATTAAATATGATTGTAAGAGTTATGAAAAATAATCCAGGACTTAAATTTGAAATTGACGGTCACACAGACAACACCGGCGATGTAGCACATAACATGACTCTATCTCAGCAAAGAGCAGATGCCGTTAAAGCTGAACTTGTAAGCCTCGGAATTGATGGATCAAGATTAACCGCAAAAGGATTCGGCGATTCAAAACCAATTGACTCAAACGACACCCCCGAAGGAAAAGCTAATAACAGAAGAGTTGAGTTTGTGAAAATATAGGATATATCAATTGGCAGATTTTAAATTTTATTTTGAAGATTAATTCCAATTTTTTAAAAATTACGTTTATTATTATGATAAAAAGAACATTTAAAAATGTTGTTAATTAAAATGATTTTTAGCATATTCTACAAAGGCCTTTTTATTTCATGTACGGATCAATCTTCTCTTCATTATAATTATAAATTAATTGCATTTATCATTCACGCTCATTAACAAAAAAAATAGGAGGCAAATCGAATGAGGCAATTTGGTTATTTAAAAGCATTCATATTCGTCGCTATACTGTCTATTACTTCTGCAGGCTGCGGCGGCTGTTTTGGATTAAATCCAATGGGCATTAATCTTTTTTCTGTAAAAGTACAGGTACTAGGACAAACAAACGCACCGCTAGTTGGGGCGGTAGTCAGCGGCAGTAATGGTGAAACTGTCACTGTAGATACAACAGGTATTGCCACGCTTCATTTTTCAGATGTAGGCCCTTATTATATTTCAGTTAGATATCAGAACAATATTGTATCATCATATAATATTTCCATGCCTTCAGATAACGGGAAAACTCTTACTGCAAATTATGTAGCTTCTGCAGCACCTACTGGAACAGAAGGACAAGCAATGGGGGGAAGCAACTATTTTGCACTGATGGGCGCAAGATTTTATCCTATATTATTTCAATATGTATTTAATGCTTACGGCTACAGCGTAGACCTCACAAAATATAATGAGGGTCAGTACACGGATTGGCAGATAAGTACAAATGGTGAAAATAAATTCAATACAAGAAAGGCTTACCTGAAAAAATTAGATAACGGCCAGGAATGGTGGCAGGTTAATTTTCAAACAAAAGATGATTCAATGCTGATGGAAGTATTATTCAGCGATAAAATGCAATCTGTTCGCAGAATGAGGGCTAAATTCGGCAGCGATAAGCCAAAGGAAGTTCCTGTAACAGAAGGCTGGTACAATTCTCCAATGCAGTTAACACCTGAATCTATTGAAGGTTCGGTAGTTAAAAAAGGCGTGAGTGTAACTGTTCCTGCAGGTACCTTTACATGTGATCAATTGGAATTTGGAGTGGCACAAGGCTTTACATTAAGACTCTGGAGATCTTCCAGCGTACCCGGCGGAGTTGTTAAATATGAAATGGCCGGAGATAATGGAAATGATATGTACACAAGTGAATTAAAATCTTACGGCTCAGGAGCCACAACTGAATTGGGTTCTTATTAATTTATCAAGTTTTCATTAACATTTAAATGGCATTCAAAATTTTTATTGAATGCCATTTAGTTTTTAATTCTACAATTATTCCTTTCATTAGAAACCATAAATATCACTTTATAAATCATGATGAAAAATTATAAGATAAAAATTTTTTTATATGTTTTAATTTCAATTGTGTTTTTTAATAATCTTTTCGCACAATCTGTTAAAGAACCTAGCCCTGCAGAAAAAAAATTGTTACATAAAACAATTTCCATCATCCAGAGCGTCCTTGATCAATTTGGAAATAATGATTGGTCGCTTGACCAGGATTGGTATAACGGTGATCCTTTTGTGCCTGCCGATGACGATGGTACAGGACCGATAGGTTTAGATCAGAACTTTGAAAGAGATTATAAGGTTACTGAGAATTCCGACAGGTTCAACGACATAATATTGCCGCTATACAAAAAATCAGAGCAATTAACCGACAGGATGGTTGCCCAGTTGAAGAAACTGGAAAACGACACATCGGCAGAGGCAGTGAAAAAGTACGGAAAGAAAAGTCCTTTATCAGACAGCCTAGATACCATAAATAATAAATTGGAAGAATTATCCGAACTTCACGTATACGCCTACATTAACAATCTGTATGTAGCAGGAAAACCGGTAAAGGGCATCGATATCCCCGGTGCTGCAATGGTAACAAAACTTAACAGAGGGCATTTCACACCGGATTTTTTTAAGAGCTATTACATAGCATTCGGCAACTGGAAAAGTGCAAAATGGAGTGATAGTCAAAAAGTATATTACTTCAAGTTTAAAGACACGCCAAAATCTTCCGTACAAAATATTGTTATAATTATGACTGGTGCACAGGACAGGATGAAAGAACTAATGCATAAAATAGACTGGGATGTTCTTAATAATGCTTTAACAAATTAGAATATTTTATTTTGTAATATAAAATCTCATAATAGGTCTTGTTTCGGATCTTCTTAAAACTTCCTTAAAACCTGCGGCCTCAAATGACGACATCGTTCCATGATATGCAAATGTATCGGGATAATTTTTTTTCTTACTCAAGTCCAGTGGGTAACCTTCAATTATTTTGGCTTTTTTCTCTCGTGCATAGTTTACCGCTGCTTTAATCAATTCAACCGAAATACCTTTTCTTCTAAACTCTTTTTTAATAAAGAAACAAACAATAGACCAAACTTGTTGTTTGTCTACCGGTTGTAAAATGCGGGATGTTTCAAGTCTTTTAAATGTTGCTCTGGGCTCGATAGCACACCAGCCTATCGGCTCATTTTTATAAAAAGCAATTATTCCCGGAACTTCTTCTGACAAAACTATTTTCTTAAATGCCTTTTTATTCTTCCAGCCTTTTTGATTTTCAAATTGTGAGTTTGAAAGCCTCCACCACATGCACCAGCAGCCTGCACAGGCTCCATTAGAATCGAATAATTTTTGAATGTCGTTCCATCTTTTATGTGTCAAAGGATAAAAACTTAATTTGTCCATTGTGATTAAATTTATTTTTTGAATCTTTTTATATAAATTAAATTTAAAAATAGCGGATTGGAAATTTGAACAAAATAAAAATAGTGTTTCTAATTTTAATATCAATCTATTTTTTGCAGTTAAATGCAAATTGCCAAATTTTTTCCACTCACAATTTTAATATTGAAAACGGTCTTGTCTCCGATAATATAAATTCAATTTGCCAGGATTCATCCGGTTTTATCTGGATAGCAACAAGTGAGGGATTAAGCGTATTTGACAGTAAGGATTTTAAAAACTATACAACAGAAAACGGATTATCAACAAACAACCTTAATTGTATTTTAACTGATAAGCGAGATGGAAACAAAATCTGGATAGGCACAATCGGGAAAGGGATTATTCAATACTATAAAGGCAAATTCAAATTTTTGGGAGAAAAGCTTCCTGCCAAAAATAAAAATATTGAGTGCATGTACATGGATGAAAAAGGTAGACTGTGGTGCGGGACGGACAGTTCTTTATATTTCATTAAGGATGGTCAAATTACTGAACTTAATAATCCATTAAAAATAAGTTATGTCAATTCTATTATTGAAAACAATAAGGGCAACATTTTTATAGGTGCAGGCAATGGTTTATTCATTTACAATCCTCTTAAACAAAAATTTAAACGATATAATCTATCGCTTCCAGAAAATGATGAAATTGTTTCTGTAAAATATACATCCAGCAATTTGATTTTGGTTTTAACAAAGCGCGGAAGGCTTTTTCTGTTAAACGGAAATAATCATAAAAATATTTTGTTAAGAAGAATCGGTTCGTTCTCACATATATTCAGTTCATATTCCCCAAACATATTTTGGATAACGTCTGACCATGGGCTTTTTAGAATCGACATAAATAACTTAAAAAATGTTTCTTTTTTAAATAAAAAGAATGGCTTAATTAGCGACAATATAAATAGTGTACTAAACGATAGAGAAGGAATCCTCTGGCTTGGCTCTAATGGCAAAGGAATTACAAAAATTCCACACTTAAATCTTTTAAGATTTAATATTCCTGAATCTGTTAAAAATGTTTACAATGTCCAAAATGTAATTGATAAAAATAATCACATCTGGGTAATAACATCAGATAAATTAGTTGAACTATGGAAGGATTTTAATAATACATGGCACACTTATACACATATTAAACTAACAATTCATTCTTCAGGTGCACTGGCAAAATTCTTTCTTTGGAAAGGAACGAAACTAATTTTAACATATAACAAAGGAATAATTAAAGAGTATAACATAACTAACAATCAACCACTTTCTCCGCTTCCGTCTAAATTGACTCAAACATCATATTTAAACTTAAAAGGCAGATATAAATATTACGAAATTTTTCTTTCAATGGAAGATAAAGCCGGCTATTTATGGTTAAGCGCCCTCGACCTTGGTGTGGTTGTATTAAATAAGTCTAACCCTAGAAAAGTAATTAAAATTTATAATAGTAAAAGCGGATTACCGAATAATTCAATTAGGCGTATTTATCAAGATCATCAGGGAAACTATTGGTTCGGAGACTTTGATAAAGGATTAACTTTTTTTTCTGCTGATAAAGTTAAAAAAGATCTGGGTTTTAATTATGATAAATCAAAAGTAAAGATTGTAAAATATACTACACACAATGGACTGCCGAATAATTCTGTTCGGGCTATTGCCGAGGATAACTATGGCACAATTTATATTGGAACCAGATATGGAGGCCTGGCAATTTTAAAAAACGGTAAATTTACAATTATCAATAAATCTAAGGGACTCATAAGTAACGGTATTTGGGATATAAAGGTTTTACCTAATTCAGGAATCTGGCTTGCAACACAGGAAGGCATTCAAAAACTTAATTTCAATTATACTCCAAGCGATGAATTAGCAGATGTAATTCCACATATTCCGTTTTATTCAATCGCATTTAATAATGAAGAAATTGTTTATGCAAATCCTACTTCCGCATTTATATATAAATATAAAGAGAATCATCTCTTAAATATTAGGCCCCGGGTTTTTATTAAGGATATTTTAGTAAATGGACAGCCGTTCATTAACAAGAAAAAAATTGAATTGACCAGTAATCAAAATAATATTACTTTCGAATTTATAAGCGTTACCAATAAAGATGTAGACAGAACATACGAGTATAGACTTCTGGACAAAGACACTAAATGGAATAAAATTGTAAATAGAAATTGGATTACATATGCTTCGTTAAGCCCTGGGAAATATAAATTCCAGGTAACAGCTTTAAATGCTTCGGGACAAATGAGCTCGCAGCCTTTAGTGGTTGGTTTTAAGATAGATTCTCCTTTTTATGGACAGTGGTGGTTTAGTGTTTTAATAATATTATTAATATTAACTGCGATTGTGTCATTTTTAAAATATAGAATCAATCGTATAGTTGAAATAGAAAATGTCAGAGAAAAAATAGCTGCCGAACTGCATGATGAAATTGGTTCCGGTTTAACTAAAATTGCAATTTTATCTGAACATGCCTTGATCAAAAATAATTCCGAAACCGAAAATAATTCACCTCAACCAATTAGAAACACTTCAATAGAAAGAGTGGGCAATATAGCAAGAAATCTTGTTGATCAGATGGAAGATGTAATATGGTCTATAAATCCTAAATATGATAAGCTTGAAGATTTTATTATTCATTTTAAAAACTACGCGTATGAAGTTTGTGAAGCTAAAAATATTGACCTGAAAATAAAAACTTCAAATATTGAGAATAAAAAACTAGACTCAAATATTAAACGAAAATTACAATTAATTTCCACCGAAGCATTGAATAATTCACTAAAATATTCAGAATGCAAGAATATTGGTTATTTATTAACCGTTAAGAATAAAATAATTCACCTTGAATTTAGTGATGACGGAAAAGGATTTACATATGATGAAAAAGATGGGGGAAACGGAATATCAAATATGAAAAAGTATATATATGAACTGAAGGGATCAATTATCTTTGATACAAAAGAAAATAGCGGGACAATAATAAAAATTCAAATCCCCATAAAAAGGTAAAACTATTCATTTGAATAGTTGAAATGCTTTGCAATAGATTTATAAATTACTATATAAAGCACGGGTCAACATGAAATCCAAAGAGATAATAAGAGTAAGTATACTAGATGACGACGATGAGTTCAGGGAACTTATAGCCACAACTATAAAAAGCAGTGATGGATTTGTTTGTGCCGGCATTTATAGTACTTGTGATGAGGCCATGAAAAAAATAGAAGAAGATATACCGGATATTCTTCTTCTTGATATTGCTATGCCTTATAAATCTGGAATACAAAGTTTAAAAGAAATAAAACAAAAATATCCTTCAGTAGAAGTATTAATGCTGACTGTTTTAAGTGATAACGACAAAATATTTGAGTCGGTACGAAACGGCGCAGTAGGTTATATCTTGAAAAAAAGTCCCTCGGATAAATTACTAGAAGCAATAAAAGAAGCTTACGCCGGCGGAGCGCCATTCCCGGGTGAGATTGCTAGAAAAGTTCTTGAATATTTTAAAACTCCTTTCAAAAACAACCCGCAGTCTGAATTGTCAGACAGAGAAAGAGAAGTATTGGAAGCGCTTGTTGACGGACATGGCACAAAAGCAATTGCAGATAAACTTTTTGTCAGCATCAATACAATAAGATTTCATCTACGCAATATTTATAACAAACTGCATGTGAATTCACGAACCGAAGCAGTTGCCAAAGCATTAAAGAACAAAATCATTTAAGCTCACAATTAAAAACTATCCGATTGAATAGTTGACTCGCCTAATATCTGATTTTAAGTTAAATAAACGCTTATACAGATTAAATTTTCAGGTTAAGCCAATCTTTCAATACTATGTAAAAATAATTTTACTCAAATAATCATTATATAACCAATAATTAAAATTCATAAACAATAAGTTTTACTATATAGAAGTATTAAAAATAATGTATCACTCTCCCATAAGGCTATTTTCATTATCAAAAAAATTACGGAGACAGCTTCATAAAATATTAACGGGGTTCAAAATGAATAAATCTATGAAAAATATATATTATGTTTTAGCAGGATTTATGCTGTTTATACTTTTCTTCTCTTTTTATTCCTGCAACAAATCTACTCCAACAGAACCGCAGAATTCGCCCCCTCCTTCCACATCGGGATCAACATCTCTTGGGACAATTTCCTATTCACCTGATTATTCAAGAGAAAAATCAGCCGAACTTGATACTACTGCTATCGATATTTCAACTACAGATGCAAGCGGAATTAAATGGGATCTGCATATTCCTAAACAGGATTTTCAAAGCTCAACTACAATTACAATAACACCTATAATAAATGTAAAATCGGATACTGCTTATAATATAATTAACGGAGTAGTTTTTCAGCCTGATGGATTTCAATTTACAACACCGGCAGTTCTTACTGTAACCTTTCCGCAATCATCACAAAAAAATGCCTTTTATCTTTTTTCACAGGACGGAAAGAATGTTGAATTTGCATCCTTTTCAGATTCTGCCGGATCATATAAAATTCCGATAATGCATTTTAGCGGTGCGGCAACCGGCACACCTCATAATTTAAGTGACGTTTGTGCAATTGGTACTGCAAAATATAATGAGGCTTTGACTGAAGAGAATAATATTCTTCAGCAGACGCCTGTTGTTCCGGTGCCGCCCGATATTGATTTGAACTGCGGCATGGATCCTTCTAAAGAAAAAATATTGGACGATTATTTAAAACAGTTTATGCTTCCTGAAGATACTGTTATCAAAAAAATGCTTAGTGGATTAGCTGCTATGCAGCTGGCTGGGTGCAACCCTAACATTACGGCTGGAGGTATGACACAAACCGGCAAACTAGCCGAACACCTATTACAAAAAGCACAAATGGCTTATAATCAATATTCTAACAATAATAAAAAATTTCCCGCGATAGTCAAAGCAATGCTTTCGGCAGATGCCCGGTTCCGATTATTAGGCGGAACTCCTCCGCCCAACGAACTAGCTCAACTGGGAACCTTGGCGAAAAATTATTACGATGCACAATTGTTGAAACTTACGC
>CAVQBN010000018.1:0-134897 GCA_963710735.1 uncultured Bacteroidota bacterium
AGTCGAACCCGCGTCCGAAGCTAAGCACCATAGAACGTCTACACACATAGTCTGTTTTTGTTTTGACTTAATGCTACCAGACAGACAAGGATCGCATTAAGCCTGCTCATTAATAAATTTGCTTCATCCATAAGAGCGATAGAATCGGCTATCATACCTAAACGACGTTCAACTGAATACCGGTATGAGAGCAGTCAGTGAACGGCTACTTTTTTTTAATTAAGCAGCGAGGGCGTAATTAGATTCGCCAGTTATATTTTTGTTCCCAATTCTTTTACGTGTACTCGGGGAACACGATGCGCAGTCCTACGTCTCTTCAACCCCGTCGAAACCAAAGTTCACCCCCGGGATTTTAATAACTCAATATTAGAAAGAACAACTATACGTATTATACAACAATTTTTTATTTATTGTTCCATTTTGTGTCCGGAATTCCGGCAGCTTTGTTCTCATAACGTGCAAGCACAAAAAATAAATCCGACAGCCGGTTAAGATATACTAAAATATTTTCACTGATTTGTTCAGTACTGCTTAACTTTACAACTCTTCTTTCCGCACGTCTGCAAATTGATCTGCAAACATGAAGCAATGCAGTTGATTTTGAACCTCCGGGTAAGATAAAATTTTTCAACGGCTCCAGTTTTTCTTCAAAATAATCTATAGCTTTTTCGGCATCAATATAAAATTTTTCCGGTACGCGGACTATTTTCAATTTCTTATTCTTTTCGATATCCGGCGTTGCAAGATCAGAGCCTAGTGTAAATAATTCGTTTTGAATTTTCTCAAGAAGTTTTTTCACTTCTTTATCAAAAGATTCTGTAATCGCCAGGCCTATAAAAGAATTAAGCTCATCAATTGTACCATAGGCTTCTATTCTTTCAGAATTTTTTGAAACTCTTGTCCCTCCGAATAATCCTGTTTCTCCTTTATCTCCGGTTTTAGTATAAATTTTCATTTTTTAAAGGGGAGGTTTTCAACAGTAACTTTTAATTTTTTATCGTTTCCGTTTTGGGCTATCAGTTCAGTGCCTTTTTCAATATAGGGTTTTCTTACATACGCAAGACCGACAAATTTCTTACATCTTGGAGAATATACAACTGATGTTACAGTTCCTGCATCTTTCCCATCATTATCGTATAAAGATAATTGGCCATTTGGTTCAATTGATTCTTCAAAAGTAAGACCTTTTAAATTTTTTTGTACCTTATCATAAGTGTCAAGTCTTGCTATCACTTCTTGTCCAATATAACAGCCTTTTGTAAAACTCACCAAATTCAGCAGTCCGGCTTCATGCGGATTAAATTGATCATTTACTTCATTTGGCGCAGTTGGAATTCCCTGAACAATCCGATAATAATTGTATGCTTCTTCTCCTACAAGGTTAAAATCAAATATGTCTTTATTATTTAGCATCATCTTAATCAGCTCAACTCCATTATTTTGATCAGCAAGTATCCAATATTTTAAGTGGCCAAAATTGTCTTTCATTTTAATTAAGAAAAACATTATGCCGTCTGTGCGAATTGATCTGAATCTATCAACTCCGATTTCGTTAACCACATTTCCGCAAATTAATGTTATAAAGGAATCTGTTTGCGGTCCAAGCAATTCCAACAGAATATATTTATCACCCGGTTTGCTTAACTTTACATCATCGGTTATAATATATTTTTCAATCCACTTCATTATCTTGTCACCGTGTTCATTACTTCCTATTAATAGTTGATAATCTCCGAAGTTCATTAACAGAGAAGTATCAATAATTCTTCCCTTTTCATTTGTAAAGATTGTATGCGCTACTGCTCCTTCCGGTGTTTCTTTCAATACATTAGTTGATATTCTGTGCAGAAAATCTAAAACATCTTTCCCGCTTAATTCAAGGATACCCGAGTCGGAAATATCTCTTAAGGCTGCACCATTAAATAATGAATTTATTTCAGATTCAGTTGAGTCGAAAGATTTTATAATCCTCCTTTCGTCAACAGTTTCAGAATTATATCCCAGGCTTTCAAAAAATTTTACAAGCGGGGTTGTTTCTAACTCAATCCCTGACATCTTTCTCCTTCATGTTGTGTAAATTACTTTCAAAAAATTCAGTATGTCATACAAATTAAAAAACTAGATTTACCTTAACAATACAATTATAATTGAGCAGCGGATATTTTTAAATTCGAATGGATATCCTATAGTAAAATTAAAATAATTTCCGTTAAAAAATAATTTTAAAAATTACATCCTAAAGATAAGAAAAAAATTAATAAGGACGGGTCTGCTGATGATTTCTTGTGTTAACGTAAAGAGAGTCTTTATTATCCCAAACAAATGCAACCGAATCTTTCTCGTATATCTTTTTCGAAAAATTATAATAAAGGAACTCATAATAGTCAGGATATCTATCATTATTTACATTTGCAAGGGTACGCTTAAAATCAATTCCCTTGTACGTCATTAATAAATGCGGTTTTTCAGTAAGTCCTTTTATTAGAAAGTAGTTATAGTCGATATGGCCAATTTCCAGTGCGTCTAAAAAATCAATCTTTACGTAAGGAGTATGGTTATAGCTCCATTTTTTCAATTCAATACTATTGAACCCTCCGTGGGATGGTATCGGATCTTCCCAAACTTTCGTAAAAGTTCCCCTTTCGCATTTAAATAAGGTTAAGTAAAAAAATGCTGTCCCCAGTTTTGTGCTGTCAAGATTTATAAAGCTCTCTTTATAACCCACTAAGTTTTTAGGTTCAACCGATCTTTCGCCGGGTTTGGATCTTACAATAACGGCAAAAATATACTTTTGATTATCTTTTGTTAAGTATATTACTGCAGGTTTCGGTACATTATATGTTAAGGTCTTATCGAAATCTACTAGGTAAGTTCCGTGGGGGTAATTACGGAGTACGTAAGCCAATAAGGACAGAGTATCATACGGGGTTCTTTGTTTTGCCTGACTTTCTTTAATTTGCAGATTGTAATTTCGTATGTCTTCTTCTTTATTTGGTGAATATGCAGCTTCTTCCCCCCTTGTTTTAGTTTCTTTTTTTTCATATTTATTGCATGAATAAAATAATACCGAGATAACTAATAATATTAAAAAAAGAATCTGCTTTTTCATTTTGAAATTTATGTTGAAATAAAAATTATTAGATTAAAGGCCAACATCAATTTCTTAAAATCTCCATTAATTTGGCTGATAACATTCATTAATTAAAATTATTTAAACAGCCTTTTTACAAAAAGAATTAACTAAGTTCAATAAAAGTCATTAGAATAGAATTTTAAATTTAATCTAAGATTAAGACATACTTAAATTGAAAATTCCTTAATAAAATAAGCCGAACTCATAATACCAAGCTGAAAATGTTTTAAATTAAAATGTTCATTTGGAGAATGAAGATTTTCAGAATTCAATCCTAATCCCATAAGTACTGCAGGCGCCTTTAATTTTTTTGAAAATACGCTGATTATTGGTATCGAACCGCCTTCTCTCATAAATACAATTTTTCTTCCGAAAGCTTTTTCCATTGATTTAGCAGCGGCTATAGTTGCAGGATTATCCAAGGGAATTAAAACAGGCTGTCCGCCGTGTAAACTTGAAACTTTTACCTTAACAGATTTTGGTGTAATAGATTTGAAATATTTTGTAAACAATTTTGCTATTTTATTAGGATCCTGATTAGATACAAGCCTCATACTTATTTTTGCAGCTGCTTTTGAAGGAATTATGGTCTTGGCTCCTTTTTCAGTAAATCCGCCTATAATGCCATTACAATCCAAAGTTGGCCGTGCCCAAATTCTTTCTAATGTTGAATATCCTTTTTCCCCTTCCAATCCGGAGACACCTAACTCTTTAGAAAATTTTTTATCAGAAAATTTTAAACTCTTAATATTATCTTTTTCTTTTTTGGTTAATTTTAAAACATCATCATAAAAATGCGGAATTGTAATCCTTCCGTTTTTATCATGCAGTTTAGATATAAGGTCAGCCAATATATTAACAGGATTCCCCACAGCACCGCCAAAAGAGCCTGAATGTAAATCTCTTTTAGGACCGGTTAATTCAACTTCCATATATGTCAGTCCACGCAAACCGTAAGTTAATGTGGGAACACCTTCGTCGTACAACGCAGTATCGGAAATTAATACAGCATCACATTTTAATAACTCAGAATTATTATTTATGAAAATTTCCAGATTTGAACTTCCGATTTCTTCTTCACCCTCTATTAAAAATTTTACATTTAACGGCAGGCTTCCTTCCATTTTAAAGAATGCTTCAACACTTTTAATATGCATGTACATTTGCCCTTTATCGTCGGTTGCTCCGCGGGCAAAAATTTTCCCGTCTTTTACAATTGGTTCAAATGGAGGGTTATTCCAAAGCTCAATAGGATCAACAGGCTGAACATCATAATGACCATATATTAGAACAGTAGGCTTTCCTGGAGCGCCTAACCATTCTCCGTACACTAACGGATGCCCTTCCGTTTAAAAATCTCGACATGACTCATCCCCGCAATTTTTAGTTTCTCCTTAACAAATTCTGCCGCTCTTTCAATATCGATCTTATTTTCAGGTGTAGTACTGATGCTTGGAATCTTTAAGAATTCTTTTAGTTCTTCAACATAATTTGACTGATTATTTCTGATGTAGTCGATTATATCTTGCAAGGGGTGACTCCTTATTATTTTGGTTAAGACTTTATTACTAATAAAAAATTTCTTTGGTTAAGATTTGATTAATCGCTAAAACTATTTTTCAATTTATTTGAAGGAACAAACTATTTCTATTGAGTGCAATGTTCTCAGAAAAAATATTTTACTAAAATATATTAATAAAATATTAATTATTTTAATTAAAAATAAGTAAATACACTCTAATAAAGTACATTAAATCAAATAAAATTTTAATTCATTTAGTTTATCAATATTATTAAATATTCAGCCTGGAGCCTTTTATAAAATTCTTAGTTAAATAATTCTTAATATGGTTTTAAGCCTATAATATCCTGAATATCCATCTAAATGAAGTAAAAAAAAATCAATCCTAAATTTTTGTCCTCTTAAAGGATATGCTTGTTAAACTTTAACCCCTTTTATATATTAACTTCATGATTTTATCAAGATATATACTTAAAAGCCACGTTATACCGTTTATTTTTTCAATAATTACACTGATGTGCATTTTTTTGCTTCAGTTTTTAATGAAATTTGCTGATAGACTGGTTGGAAAAGGACTGGATGTCTGGGTAATTCTTAAGTTGATTGCTTTTAATTTGGCATGGATGGTTGTACTTGTGGTTCCAATGGCAACTTTGGTTGCGACACTTATGGCATTCGGAAATATGTCGCAGAATAATGAAATTACTGTTATGAAATCATCTGGAATGAGTTTATATAAGATGATGCTCGCTCCTTTTCTTGCAAGTATAGTAGTCGGTTATCTGCTTTTTTTGTTTAACAATGATGTTCTGCCGGACGCTAATCATTCTGCTAAACTGTTAATGGAAGATATTTCTAGACAAAAACCGACTTTATCATTAGAGCCGGGAGTATTTTCTCAAGAAGTTTCTAATTATGCAATTCTTGTCAGAGCAATTGATAAAAAGACAAATGAACTGGAAAATGTAGTTATTTATAATTACGCAGATCCATCAAAAATAGATATTATTACTGCAACGAAGGGGAAAATATATTTTTCAAAAAACCAGAATAAATTGATAATGGATTTATGGAACGGTGAAATACATGAGTCTAGCACTTCTCAATCTGATTTATACAGAAAAATGATATTTAAAAAACACCGAATAACAATGAATGCAGATCAATTTACCTTTCAGCAATCTGCACCTGGCGGTCCTAGGGGGGACCGGGAATTAAGCACTCAGGCTATGCTTACAATTGTCGACAGCTTAGATCAAATTAAAAATACTTCTTTAACTAATTTATCCAGGGAAACTAATAAATACCTTCTAGCCGATAGTATAAATCCGTTTGGAAGCACAAGGCATTTTAAATCAAAAGAAGCTAATTACAATTATTTGCAGGCTTTGGAAAAAATTAAAACCGCCAAGAATATAATATTATCCAGCTACAGAATTGAGGAATCTATCCAGGATCAAATAAACTCTTATATGGTTGAAGTACATAAAAAATATGCTTTACCGGTTGCTTGTATTATATTTATTCTAATTGGTGCTCCATTGGGTGTTATGGTTAGGAAAGGCGGTTTTGGAGTTGCTGCAAGTATCAGTTTATTTTTCTTTGTTATTTATTGGGCATTTCTTATCGCAGGAGAAAAATTAGCCGATAGAAATGTGATAACCCCTTTTTGGGGAATGTGGTCGGCTAACATATTACTGGGAATTGCTGGAATTTTATTGACTACTAAAACAGTTCAGGAAACAGTTCAGCTTAACTTTAGTTTTTTGAAAAAATTACTCCCAAAACAATGGAGAAACTTCAGTGAAGAAACAATTGAAGAATAAATGAAAATACTCGATAAATATCTTATTAAACAATTTTTACAAACCATTATTTTCAGTCTTGTAGCATTCACGCTTATTTTTGTTATTATCAACATGGTTGAGAACATAGGCGGGTTTCTCGATCAGAATGTACCTCTTCTAATTATACTTCATTACTATGCAGTTTTCAGCCCGGATATAATAAAACTGATGACTCCTGTCGCCGTACTGTTTGCAGCATTGTTCACTGCAGGAAAAGCATCAAATCTAAGTGAACTTACTGCAATAAAAGCCAGCGGTGTAAGTTTATATAGATTCATGCTGCCTTTTATTATTACAACAATTTTCATCAGTATTTTTTCGATTTATTTTTCCGGTTATGTTGTTCCTATGGCAAATAAAACCAAAGAAAATCTTCAAAGGGAATATTTAAATTCCGGATCGAGTTATTTTGGAAGCAATATTTTTTTCCAGGATACTAAAACCAGAATTGTCAGCATTTCTTTTTTTGATAACAATAGAAATGAAGCAATCAGGGTAAGCATAGAGCAATTCGATAAAAAAGATCTTATTAAAATGGTATCAAGGATTGATGCTTCAAGTATGGTTTTTGATACACTTAGCCATGATTGGATTGCCAAAAACGGATCAGAGCGGACTTTTGAAAGTAATAGACAAACTGTCAGAGTATTTTAAAACTCTTAAATTGAATTATTTAAATTTTACTCCGCACGACTTAGCTTCAAAACAGGAAAAGCCTGACGAAATGAATTTAACGGAATTAAAAAAATTGGTCGAAACACAAAAGCTTGCCGGTAATGATCCGACTAGTACTTTAATAGAATATTATTCAAGATTTTCTTTACCGATGGCAAGCATAATTGTAGTGCTTTTTGGTTTGCCAATCTCTGCAAATAAAAGAAGAGGCGGACTGGCTGTTCAAGTAGGTGTGAATATTCTTATAACTTTTATTTACCTTGTATTCATGCAAGTAAGCCTGGCTTTCGGAAAGAATGGTGCTTTAAGCCCAATATTAACAGCATGGTCAGCAAATTTAATTTTTTTAGCGGCTGCGCTAATTAACATTCCAAGAGTAAAACAATGAATTAAAATTTCCAAACTGAGTCTAAAGCTATCGAGAAGTATTTCCCTTTCTCCGGGACTAGAAGGGACTGAAGATCCAAAGTGCCGATATTAAATTCAAGAAATCCTGTGTCAACTCCCAGTCCCAATCCCCAGTGAAAACCAAGAAGTCCGCCGAAAGAAAAACCGGTTCTTATATATGGAATCCAATCCATCGGCTTCCATTCTGTACCGAATGAAAATCTTGGATTTAAACTGTTGCCCGGTTCATCGTTTAATCCCTGGTTATAATCAAATGCGAATAGAAATGTGCCCGGAAATTTATTCTTATTTATATTCAGGAAATATGAGGCTCCGAATCTTACAACTGTTGGTAAACTTGTAACAAAATTTCCAGTGCTATCTTTGGATTCAGTAAATTTATTTTTTAAAGAATCGAGAACGTCCGGCTGTGATAGATCGGTAACTGAATATTGGCCTGTATAATAAATTAATGCAGTATTCTCTTTCCAATTTATTTTACCGATGTCCGTTACTGATAAGGAAATATTCCAGACTTTATTTAATGAAGTGTTTACACCGATATCCAATCCGTATCCAGTACCTGTTGGACTTGGAAATAAACTACCTTTTACAGATTTGCCTGAACTATCCGAACTATATGTAAACCCGAGATTATTTGAGAATGCACCGACAATTTGATTATTAGCATATAAATTTATCTGACTATTATTGTCAGTCTGTAGATAAGAATTAATATCTTCATTTCTTATATAATAGAATCCATTAACGAGTTTAAAAGAAATTCCCGCATATAATCTATTTGATGATTTTGAATCCCAGCTTAAAAGTTCTCTTGCATAGGACAAAGAATATTCTCTTATCCACCATGATTTAACCGAAGCATCATTAATATTATATGTTTGGTTGATTTGGTTTCCATTAAGAATTAAATCCGCAATTCCATGTGGAAACCGGAATTCGCCTTCGATAAAATCTTTCATTGCAACAGCAAAAGCTCCCACATTCTTATTTGTATTATAGGTAAATGAAAAAAGATTTACAGATGCATTTGTATAAACTAATCCACCGTTTTCAAAAAGGGAATTCAAATTTTGCTTATCATTTTCATTTAAGATTCTTGGCTGTCCATCAACTTTGCCGAAGTAATAATTTAGATTTTCAAGATTAAAAAAATTTGTACCGGTGCCAAGAGAAAGGAAAGGAATAGGAAGAACTGTATTAAACTCTAAAGAATAGTCTTCATTTATTGCAATGTTGGAAGGATTTATTCCAATTGCAAAAACGCTGTTTGAAATCGCATTATAAGTTTTGCCCATTCCCATACTTCTTGCATCGGCAGAGCCCAATGATCCCAACTGCGCCCAGGAAATTCCATAACATTGAATTATTAAAACCGGTATAAAAAATATTCTTTTCAAAATAGAATTGCCTTTTCTTAAGATTAATTATTAACTCTATATTTAATTTGTCCAGTTACTAAAATTTTTATTTTATCATTAGGCCTTATCACTACAACAGGTGGCGGAGATTGTGAAGCATTTTTTGTTCGAATGCTTACATCAAATATTGCATAGTATGCATCGGCAAAATCATTTATCTTCTCTGAATCTAATTGAACAACTGCGGTTGTAGCTGTGGTTTTATAAGCCGTTCCGTTTTGATCTATTTGTGCACCGGGAAAATATATCGAATCACTCCCATTGGCGCTATTTTTAATTGTGAAAAGCGGATGATAGTTTTTGTCCACCATAGTAATGCGCAGATAAGAAGTTAACGGAATTCCGTTTTCAGATGAAATAGTCAGGTCCACTGATTTTGCACTTCGAATTTTATTTCTGTCAGCAAGTGAAATTGTATTTATGTTTGTTGTATCAGTAACTGTCAATGTTTTAAGGGATAAGTAACTGGTTGCTGAAAATGAGGTACTGAATTTGATGGAATCCTTAATTGTTGCTTTTCCATGTTTGTTTTCCGGGTTCATTATATATTCGGCATTCAAGAAAACTTTACTCGGGAAAAAAGCAACAAAGTCATTTACGTTGCTATTTTTTTCCGTAAAGACTTTTTGGAAATTTTTTCCGGTAATATTAAAACTCAAATTTGAATTGCCTGCACTGTCTTTTAATACAAACTGTGTCCCGTCTTCTCTTTCCCCTACAATATTTAAATTCTTAACTTCAAATCCGAAAGGATTGGGAACTTTTGATAAGTAATTTACATTTAAAAATAAACTAGCATTTTGCAGAAACACTTTGTCCCTGAAATTTTTTGCTTCCCCCAAATTTAAGCTGAACGAATCTGAATTAGTACCAAGTGATTTGGAAGGAATAACACCGGATACAGAATTGAATTGGAATTCAGAAAGCTTCAGATTCATATTTACATACGCTAAATTTGAATTTGAAGTGGCTTTCAAAATTATCTGTAATTTATTTTTATTAGCATTAAGTTGATTTGCCGGAATTAAATAACTGTATCCGCCAAGATTATAAATTACTGAATCTCGTTGGTTTGGAGATACAACTTTCAAGATTCGGAATTGCGTTCCGTTAGGATTAAAAATGCCTGGACATAATAAATCCAAAGTAACACTTGAAGCAGAAGGGTTGTTCAAATAAAGTGCGAATTTTCCATTCGAAAATGCTGCACTATCAATTTCAGCATTTTCCGGGAAGGGAATATAAACCGTATCTATCTTAGAATTATCAGCTGGAAGGACAAGATTATTTAATGTTGTAGGTTTTGTAAGGTGAACAAATTGTGCTACATCTACTTTTTGAGAATAATTATCCGACTGAAGCAAAAAGACACTGTCTCCGCCCTGTGTACCAACACTCGAAATATAATCCTTCGATTTAATTATATCATTTAATGTATAAGAGTGATTGATAATGGGAACATTTAAATCAACATCCCATTTGGGAGCTACAAGATCGGTGGGTAAATCTACACAACCTAACTTTAAGAAAATTATGAAAAAAAATGCAGAGTATAATACTTTTTCTAAAACCCGATTCATAAATTAAAACCCAATTTTTATCTTATAAATATTTCCTTCATGAATGCACATTAAATAAGAGTTCCTTCAGGAATTTTATATTTCTATTATCGAAGATATTTTACTGCACTTTAGTTACGTTGTGTAATGATTTAAAAAGAAAAAAATAAGATTTGATTTTTAGGCTGGATAAAATGATTACTTTAATAAAACCATTTTTTTAGTATCGAAAAAACTTCCCGCTTTTAAAGTGTAGAAATAAACACCGCTGCTTAATCTATTTAATAATGTTCCGTAAGGAAATTCAACTTGATGAATACCGGCAGCTTGTTTTGAATCCACAAGTACGGCAATTTCTTTTCCCAAAGCATCATATACTATTAGCTTAACCGGAATATAACCTTCAGTTTGAACCGGAATCATATAAGTGATTTTTGTTGTAGGATTAAAGGGATTGGGATAATTTTGTTCTAGCTGAAATGACTTGGGTTTTGTAATATCAATAGAATCTAAAATAGAAACATCCATTAAAATTTGCTGTTTAGGATCGAAGGTTAAATAATTTGGTCTCCCATTTACGTCAAGTATAAATTGTTGAGAAGGTGAATTATTAAATATCGTTATAGTGGTGTCACTAAGCGTAGTAGAAACTTCGATTTTAATTGGCATAGTAAAAAATGCCGGATTAGTATTTAGTGTTTGATCAACGTTCAGAGTGATGCGGTATAAATTATCCATCGTATTCTTGAAGTTCCAGCTTACATTATAATGTGGATAATTTTCTCCGTAAATCCATTCATCAAAAAAATATTTTAGGCTTGATCCGTATACTTTTTCCGCATCAGCCTCAAAATCACCTGTTGCGGCTACACCATATTTCAATTTAGGATCAGAGGCATAAGTTCGAAGAATTTTGAAAAATGTTGAATCGCCGACAATTCCTCTTAACATATATAAAACAATCGCTCCCTTTGCATAAGTTCGGTTGTAATTAAATATATTATTTACTGAAGAAATATCCTGAACATAAACAGAGCCCACTGCTTTTTTAGCTGCTTGCATATCCTGCTGAATCATTGAGTTGTAATAATCTTCTCCTTGTGTCGCTTCGAAATAAACTGCTTCCGAATAAGTAGCAAATCCTTCATTCAGCCAAATATCCTGCCAGTCTTTACAAGTAATCATATCACCAAACCATTGGTGTGCAAGCTCATGCGCCTGTATATCCTCACCAAATGCGCCCAGAGATGTCATAGTTTGGTGTTCCATTCCCCCGCCCCATCCGAATTGGGCCTGCCCGTATTTTTCTTTTATAAAAGGATAAGAGCCGTATCTTTCTGAAAATATTTTTATCATGTTTGCAGTTTTGTCCAAATCGGATTTAACCGAAGAAAAATCTTCTGGATAAATATAATTTACAATCGGCATTGAATCTGACACGGCAAAGTTGAAATAAGTTGTATAGATGTAATAGTTCGATATAGCAACCGAAATTAAATATTGAGCAATTGGATATTGATTTTTCCACTTATACGTAGTAGTTCCATCTCCATTATTTGTAACATCAGTGAGGATTCCGTTTGATGCAGCACTTAAATTACTGCTGCAGGTAATCCAGACATCTGAAGAGTCGGCTTTATCTGCAGGTGTGTCTTTGCACGGCCACCAATCGCTGGCACCGTACGGTTCGCTTAAAGACCATATTGCAGGCTCTCCGTTATGACTACCGAATTCAAAACTGCCGAATCCGCTAGATCCTGGCACACCTTCATAATAAATTTTAACTGAAAATGTTTTATTTGTATTGTAGGCTGTATCTAATGTAATATTTAATTTTGCATTTGAATGACTATAACGAAGATGTTTTCCTTTAGAAACTACTGAATCAACATTTAATACATTCTGTAAATCTAGGAAAAAAGTTTTTAAGGATGGAATTTTACTTTCGGCTACAACTGTAACAGCACCTTTTAAATAATTAGGTTCATAAGTTATTTTTAAGTCTAATTTGTAATAGGCTACATCAATTGATGAATCCCCGGGATATTCAATTTTGCTTATTCTTTTATCGTTTAAAAATTGTTTTTTTTCGGAATTAATTAAAGCATTTATATTTGACTGACCGGATACAATTTGAGAGAATAATGTTATTATACCAATTAATAAAAATCCAATATGTTTATTACTGCTCAATATTGAAATTAAAATTATTGAATAAGAATTTAATTTATTTAATACTGATAAACATATCTATGAGAGCATAAAATTACAAAGATATAAAACACACCCCATTCGTGATATAAATTGATTGAAGAATTATTGAAATGACCTGGAACAAAATTATATTTAGTTGAATTCCTGTATCCTGCAAATCGAACGAAAATTGCAGTACTGACATACTTTATTTTCTCTATCATGCAGAGTTGAAAGATTAAATTTCCCTTCTATAATTGCATTAACATATTTTTTTAATGTCTCCCTGCAGATTTCAATTAATTCACGGGTGCTTTCCATCAGTTTTTCATCATCCATTTTTGATCTTAGACTAAACAAGCTAATTAATTTCTTACCAAAATCTTTTTCATCAAATTTTAGCGAATAAATTTCTGCACCTGCGGGTTCAATATCTTTGTTAAGCTGCGCTTTAATCATTTCTTTTGCTGCAAACATGTACAGCGGTAACTGAAGTGAAAGTCCTTCCCTCAAATCGTTGGACGAAGGTTTATTACCACTTAATTTGTAATCAACAACTTTATAACGATTATTTTGTTCGTCAATGTCAATCCGATCAATCTTACCTCTTACGCTTATATTATCAACTTTAATATTTTGAACTGTTAGTAATTCCTTATTATTATCCTTTATATTTCCAAAACCAAATTCAAAAAAAGTTGGAACAAATTCTCCGTTGTTCTCTCTTTCATTAATTAAAAATTTATGCAAAATGGAATTTTGCCTATTACCATTTATTCCGAGAATTTTTTCTTTTTCATAAAAAGTTAATGGAGAATTGAAATGAGCTTCTTCGATAATTTCCTCGGCAATCTTAAATATTAAACCTTCAGCATATTCGAATTTAGCTTCATCAACTTTATTTAATATTATTTTTTCCTGATTTATCTTTTTATAAAAACTATATAAAATTTTATGGAGCAGACTTCCCATTTCCAACGCTTCAATTTCTTCAGTTGGTTCTTTAACGGGTTTAAGCTTCAGCACTCTTTCAGCAAAATATTTATACGGACATTTTGCGTATGTCTCAAGCTGCGAAATTGAGAACTCTTTCAATTCAAATTCATTTAACACAGCCCTGCTGTTTTCGGAAAGATGTTCCTTGATAAAGCCGGTATATTCTGATTCTCCGAATGGATTGTTTAATCTAAGTTCATTCACAGCGATAGAACTTTTTAATTTTTTTATATCGATATTATATTTCATCATATCAACATTACTATTAGAGCCTTCGTGACTCATTTTCCCCAATTCAATTAAAAGTTCTTCTTTTGAGTAAATAGTATCCGAATAGTCTTTTTCAGCTTTCACTTTATAAGTGAACAATTTCGAAAATTCATCCAGAAAGTTTGATTCAACCAATTCTTTTTTTGCTTCTTGCGCTGGATATGTTAGATAAAGATGCTTTTCCCAGGAACATAATGACTGATAAAACTGATATCTTTCTTCTACTTGATGATTTCGCTCGCTTCTAGAATAAGATCCGGAATAAAATATTTCAGGAGTATATCTAGTTGGCAAATCTCCGTCACAAAGCCCTGCGATAAATAGATAATCAAATTTCAATCCTCTTATTTCATTCAACGTTGTAACCTGTACACCGTAGCCTGGTTTTTCTTTAATGTTAAATCTTGAGGAAGCAACGGCAGTTCTGATATTATTTAAGAAAAACGATAGTGGAAATTTTTTATTTTTTCCGAACTCAAGTTCGAATAATTCAAAAAGTTCATCTATTAAGTCGAAAAAAGACGTAATAGCTTTTATGTTTTCTTCTGTTAAATCGCTCGCTGCATTGATAATACTAATTGGAAGTCCTAATGAATAAATCAGGCCGGTTAGATTTGTAATAAATTCTTTGAGGGTTAAAGACTTTGAGAACGGTAATAAAATTTTGTGCAGTTTTTTTATATCGTCAGCGGCTCTCTCAAAAGAATATCTTTCAAACTCAGAAAAGTTGTCGTCTTCAGAATCCGATTCATGTAATCTATTTATAGCATCATGAATTGAATTTACCCAGTTTTCATAGCCTGAAATTATTTTTAGACTTACCGAAACATTTAAAAGGTTGGAAGTATCAATTTCAGGTATTTTTAAATACCCTCCGCTTAATGCTCTGAATATATTTTTATAATAAAAATCATTCTCAATTATTTCCAGAAAATTAATTACGGAAATAACCGGGGAAGAAGAACTCAGCTGGATACGGTCTGTTAAATTAAACGGCAATCCGTAAACATTAAATATGTCTCTGATTAGAGGAGAATATTTTTGAATTAAGTTAAAACCGATACAAATTTTATGCGGCTCAACATTTTTATTTATTATTAATTCTTTAACTTCCTTCGCAATTAACTCTATCTCTTTTTCCCTGCTTGATGCAATTATTTTTGTAATGGAATTTTGAAATAAACTTATTTTGTCCTTCCCTTTCGGGCTGAACAGCTTTTCTCTTACTTCAACCTGGAATTTCTTTTGTACGGCAGGCGAAAGATCTTTAATCGGTTTGAACCCCTTATCAACAAGTTTGTCATAGCATTTGTCGAGGTGAGAAAACAATAACGGGTTGTAAGCATAATAATCAAATGAAATATATAAGCTACTTTCTTTAATACCGGCCAGAGAATTTATTATTTCAATTTCAGGTGAAGTAAATTCATCAAACCCGTTTATTACGATTAATTCTACCTTCGGGTAAAGCTGTCTAAAATTTTCATCGAAACTGTTTTTATCTACTTGAGTAATTTCATTATAGATATCACCTATCTCCATTACATCTAATTTTTTACACTTATTCAAATAACTTTCATATATAGAAGCTAAATCTTCAGCCTTAATTTTTTCAGAACCGGTTAGTGAATCTGCTTCAGTTCTTAAATTCAAAGGAGATATCCCATGTTTCTTATATTCAGAAATTACATTCCTAATCCTTTCCAGAGTTCCATGGGGAATTTCACTTTTGTAGATAGAAAAATATTTTAATTCGACTTCCTGAAAACTCTGTTTTAACAATATTGAAGATGCGGCTTCGCTTAATACTCTATTAGTCTTTGAATTGTTTTGAAATAAAAGGCTGGTTGCAAAAGTACCAATTGTCTCTAAATTTATTTTAGATGAAGCCTGATTAGAAGTAAGAGAGATAATCTCGCGTTTGAGTGATCTGATTTTTCTATTAGTAGGAACGATCAATAAAAATTCGTTCAGCAGCCCCGATTTTATTTTTTCATCGATTAAAAAATCTAAATTAATTTCCTTTGTATTGCATTTAGTCAGAATCATTTTGATTTTTTATTTTCCAGCATTAGATCTCTATACGATTTTCTAATTTCATCATATTTAACTAGATCTAATAAACCAATAATTGTTTTAAACCTTTTTTTAGCATCGGCTTTCCCATTTATTACAAGGGTTTCCAATTCTAAAAAATCTCCAAGGCCCTTCACTTCATCAAGATGAATTCTAGTATTATCATACATAAACAATTTTCTTTTCTTTTCAACAACAGTTTCAATCTTAAAAAAATCTTTGAAGAATTTTTCCGAATCACCAGATGAGAAATGAAGAACTTCATAATTTGAAAATCTATCTTTTCCCTTTTCATTTCGCATATATTTAATTATGCTCTGTTTACCATTTTCTATTCTTAACTTTAATAAGCCGCTAGGTATTTTATAATACACATCTTTTTGATTTAGCGTTTTTATAAAAGATGCTTTTATATTCTTAAGGTGTTTTTTTACTTCTTTATGGGATGCCAATTTTACTTTTAATTCTAGATTTTGGGGCATTATTTTCTCATGTTGAGTAGTTTAATTTTGATTTTAACGTTTACAAAGAGCAAAGAGGGATTTAATAAATCTAATATTTATATTCGCACTAACTTTATTTAAATGGTTTCTTATACACTTGTAAAATTTCTTTGCCTTTTCTGGGTTTGACGGAATTTATTTGCTTGGAAAAAAATTCCAATTTAATATGATTTTTTGCCTGTTCGTAAAATGTATTAACATCAATATTAAATGGAGGCCCACCTTCCCGGCCGTCAACCGGGAAAAGAATTGCTATTAATTTTCCGCCCGGCTTAATAAATGAGCATATTTTAGTTAAATATTCTTTCCGCCGTTCAGGATTAATTGCACAATAGGTCGTGTATTCATAAACAACATCAAATTTTTCAATGAATTCTTCACCTAGGGAAAATAAATTATCTGCAACAAAATTAACTTTTGCCGAGTCTTTTTCCGCAGACTCTTTAGCACAGGAAATTGCATTTTTGGAAAAATCAATAGCAGTTACATCAAAACCGGATTTTGCGGCAAAAATTGCATCATGTCCATATCCGCAGCCGGTAACCAGTAATTTACAAGGATGAATAAACTCTTGTTTTTTTATCAGTTCCTCCCAGACAGGATTAGCTTTCTTCAAATCCCATCCGGTTGTTTTGTTAATATATAATTCATCCCAATATGTCGGGGTATCCAGTATTGAAAACATAAAACACTTGATAATTTAAAATCTTGAAATTATCTTAATATTAGTTATTTTAGATATAAAAAAAAGATGATGAAGTTTTTACTTTTAATAACAATATTACTAATTAGTTTTTTAAATGTAAATGCGCAGGGAATTGGTGAAATAGCTCCTCCCAAACCACCTGAAATTTTTCCCCCTAATGCTTTGGGAATGGATATAATGTTCAGCGAAGGCGGATTCGGATTGGGCGGATTCTACCGTCGTCAGCTTTCTGAAACATTAACCGCTTTTACGGATATTTCTGTTTCCGAAGCTACGGATCCGAGGGAATTTACCTACGTTGATTATTATGGAAATACTTATACTGCCGGGAAAGTAAATCGGGCATTCTTAATTCCTTTAAACTTTGGACTTCAATTTAGATTGTTTGAAAACTCACTTACCGATAATCTTAGACCGTACATAAATTTTGGGGTAGGTCCTTCAATTGTTATGACTACGCCTTACAACAACAATGTGGATTATTTTAGCGCTTTTAAATATGCACACGCAAATTACACACTTGGTGGATATATCGGTCTTGGAGCAAATTTCGGAATAGATAAATCAAATCTAATCGGAATAAACTTGCGTTATTATGTAATTCATCTTTTCAATCAAGGTGTAGAAATGCTTCAAGGAAGAAAAGAAAAAAATTTAGGCGGATTTTTTCTTACTATAAATTTAGGTACAATGTATTGATTGTTTCAATTCCTGCCTTCAGCGGATTTAAACCTGATTCCTTTAAATTCCTCGGCCAGCTAGAAAAAGAAAAAAACAACAACGTCACCTGGTTTTCTAAAAATAGAGCCCGCTATCAGGAAAATCTTGTTGATTCTGCAAAATCATTCGTGGTAACAATAGGACAATTTTTTAATCATCTAAACCCCGCAATTAGAACCGAGCCAAAGTTTAATAAAACTCTTATGCGTATTAATAAAGACATGAGGTTCTCGAAAGGTTCTCCTTATAAAACATATTTCTTAATTCACTTCGGCCGATTTAAAATGGATAGTGAGTTTTATGTTTATCTTTATAAAGGAGGTATTCAATATGGTGTTTTCTTGAATAATGCGGAAGGAGACGAATTATATCTTAAGAAAAATTTACAAAAGTATAGAAAAGAAATTATAAATATTTGCAAGAAATTTAATATAAATAATAAATTCAGCTTTTACGAGCTGCATAAGGTTCCTGAATTAGTATTATCTTCTTTCAATGCTGCAAAGAATTTTGAAACACTATTAAATATGAAATATATTCTTCTTGAAAAAGAAATCACTTTAGATAACAAATTAGTATACTCACCAGATTTTTTAACCGAAGCCATTAAAACATTTTCAAATCTATATCCTCTTTACTGTTTTGCAATTTCTTCAAATCCTTTAAAATTAATCGACGATTTTGAAGAGAGAATGGGCGTTGCCATTTAGGTTTTCTTATCAACAATTGGTTTCAAATTTAAAATTATATTCTTGATAAAAACCAGTTACACATTAGAACAGCGCAAGCCAATTTTAATATTTTGATGACCGTAATATATTTCCCCAATTTTTCATAAGTTATTTGTAGTAATTAAATCTAATAATGGATAAGTTAAACTTAATCATGATTAAATATTTTTTATTATTAATAATTTTATCAAACGGTATTTTAATGGCACAAGACGTAGAGTTCGCAAATAATCTGTATTATAACTATCAAAACTATAAAGAACCTTCTCTGAAAAATAGAAGAATCAAGCATCAAGACATTGTGAGTTTAGTTGACCAGCTAAAGAGCAATCCGGAATTTAATGTTAATATTACCGGCAATTCAGTTGAAAACCGTTCTATATACCTTATCAAAGTTGGAACAGGTAAGACGAAAATATTTTTATGGTCCCAAATGCATGGCGATGAATCCACGGCAACCATGGCAATATTTGATATTTTTAATTTTCTATCCGCAAATGATTTTTTAAATGACTTTAGGAATAAATTACTTCAAAATGTTACTTTGTATTTTATGCCTATGGTAAACCCGGATGGGGCTGAAGTTTTTCAAAGGCGCAACGATTTTGACATAGACATAAATAGAGATGCAATTTCCCAGCAGACTCCGGAAGGAAAAATATTAAAGGAAACATTCGACAGTTTGAAAGCTGATTTCGGATTTAATCTTCATGATCAAAGCATCCACCATAGTGCAGGACATAGTTTCAAACCGGCAACATTGTCATTCCTTGCACCGGCGGATAATTATGAAAAAACAATTGATACTGTTCGATCAAATGCTATGAAGGTAATCGGGCAAATGTATCAAGTTCTTTCATCTTTCATTCCCGGGCACATGGCTAAATATTCAGATGATTTTGAACCGCGTGCTTTTGGTGATAACTTTCAGAAATGGGGTACGAGTACAATCCTGATTGAATCAGGCGGCTGGAAAGATGATACTGAAAAACAATTTATAAGGAAATTAAATTTCATTGCTCTTCTATGTTCATTCAAAAGTATTTCTGAAAAAAACTTTATGAATGAATCATTGGATGTTTACGATAAAATCCCTTTTAATGAAGAGGATTTGATGGATTTGATAATTAGAAGAGTTAAATATGTTAAAAATGGGATAGAATATTCTTTCGATATAGGGATAAATCGTACTGAAGTTAACATAAATCATTCAACTGGCTTTTATTATAAATCTGCGATTGAGGATTTGGGTGACCTTTCAGTCTTTTTTGGTTATGAGGATTATGATTTTGAAGACATGGAAATATCACCAGGGAAAACCTATCCTGTTAAATTCGATTCTATTGAAGAAATACAAAAACTTAATTTAGATGATCTTTACAGCGAAGGTTATACGAATGTAATTCTAAATTCTCAAAACTTTGATGATGATTTTAGTTCTTTAGCTATTAATATTATTAAGAATCAGAATTATGTGGAGAAAACAAATATCAAAATAGGAGAAATTCCGAATTTTGTAATTAGAAAAAATGAGAAAGTGAAATTTGTTATTATTAATGGATTTATTTATGATGTGATCAATTCTATCGGAGATATTAATAATGGATTGATTCTTCAATAAATTATTAAAACCGGTTATATCGCCATATCTTGATGAATATTAAAAGCATTTAAAATTCAGATAAGAATTACTAGTAAAAAATAATTATTACTCACTGAATAAATTCTAAAAAAAATATTGTCCATTATTTTCCCAAGGATGTCCAATTAAAACACATAAGGGAAACAATTAAATTGAAAGAAGGTGTGTTATGTTTAAGATAAAAAACATTTTATTGCCTACTGATTTCAGTAACCTGTCTTTAACCGCTGCTTCTTATGCAATTGATTTAGCTTCACAATACGGAGCTAAAGTTCATTTATTAAATGTTATAGAAAAAAAACCTCCCATTTTGGCCATACGTGCAATTGATATTTCTCAAGAAAAAATTATGAAGTCGATAGAAGATGCTGCTAAAGAATCTTTAGAAAAAGCCTTAAATAAAATAAGTAAAAACAATAAAGTTGAAATCAAGACTATTTTACTCAAAGGAAACGATTATGAAGAGATTGTAAATTATTCTCAGATGCAAAATATTGATGTAATTGTAATAGCAACTCACGGAAGAACTGGACTTTTGCATACTCTTATGGGAAGCGTGGCAGAAAAAGTAATTCGTTATGCTAAATGCCCGGTATTAGTAATTACTCCAACCGAAAAGGACAAATAGCATTGAATTTTATAACTTGATTATACGGCATATATTGTATAAATTAATAGTTCGAATTTTCGAAAAGGAAGGTTGAACGATGGCAAGAGTTAAAAATATTGAGGCTTTTTGTGCGGTTTGTAATGGTGTCAAAAAGATGGAATTGGCGGGACAAGTTTTAGGTGAAGGGAATGAAAATAAATATTGGGCAAAATGCAAAAAATGCAAACAGACTATGATAATAAATGTCGAACAAGACATTAAAACTACTAAGGTATCATTAGAAGGAATTGAAAACGAAGATTGCACTGTTTATGCACCAAGTAAATCTTTTGAAATCGGAGAATCCATTTATCACAAAAGTTGGGACGATTTTGGAAAGGTTGTGTCTAAGGAAGTTCTATCTAACGGTCAAAGTTCAATAGCTGTTGAGTTTCAAAAATCGGGTTTAAAAAAACTAATAGAATCATTAACATTATAAAATCCAAAAAGAGAGGTGAGATAATTTGGTCGGTATTACTGTAGGTGAAAACGAATCAATTGATAAGGCTCTTAGGAGATTCAAAAAGAAATATGAAAGATCCGGAATTCTAAAAGAATATAAAAAGAGAACCTTTTTTGTAAAACCTTCTATTAAGAAACGTATGGAAAAGCTAAAAGCTGCCAGGCGTGCCCATCGTATTGATATTATTGAGTAAGTTTTTGCCCCTTTTTAAGGGGCTTTTTTATTTCAAAAATTTTCCAATAAAAGTAAAAAAGTTTTATTATAAGAATTGAATTGTAGGATAGAAACAATAATTATTATATCATTTGTTTTTGTAAAAGTTTTCGTAATCTTCAGACGTAAGACCGTAAATGAATAGATCTACAAGATCGCCGTTATAAGTTCTATGATCATTCCTCAAATTTCCTTCCTTTTTAAATCCACATTTTTCAGCAAGCTTAAAACTTTTATCATTCTTTGTTATCACTCTTAAAAATAAACGGTTCATCATCAACTCTTCAAAACAAAAATTGATAATAGCAGTTAAAACTTCACTCATTAGCCCTTTACCTTCAAAGTCCCTCGTAATTAAATAAGCGAGTTCAGCTTTTGGTATAACCCAATCGATGTTTTTAACGCTTACATGCCCAATATATTGGGATTTTTCTTTGGTCCAAATTCCAAACGAAAATGATTTTTGCTCATACCACTCTGCAATCTTAGTCTGAATATAAAGCTCGGTGGTCGTTTCATCCGAAGTATTGGCTAAAGTTAATGGAAAACTATCAACAAGCCGATCTTTATTTTCCTGGATAAGTTCAAAAAAAGCCAAGCCATCTCCTTCGTTATACTTTTTAATCACTGTCCTCTCGGTTTCCAGCTGATGAGATATATTTAGAAGATTTTCCTGCATAGATTTATACTTAAAAATTTTTACTTATTCATAATAATTAACTTTACAGCCGCATCCATCCCACATCCTCTCATAAGTTTCCATTCTTTCGCTTACAAATTTACTTGCATGTTCAATTGATTCAACGATTCTAATTGCTATTTCATTTTTAGAAGTAATTTCCTGGATAAGAATAATGCTGTTCCATTTCAGTATTCTTATATGGTCACTCATCAAGGTATCTTTATCTTCTAATATAGAAACCTGAATTAAAATCTCATCCAAATTTTCTATCGGGAGAATCAGTAACTGTTGAGTTTTTAATTTTTCAACTATTTCATCAATCTTCATAATATTTTTAACTTCATTTTATTTCAAAAATGAAAATTAACAATTGGCAGAATTTTAAACAACGGAGAATTATTTTTTGCAAAGTTTAATATACCAATTTGAATACCATGCAAATTATCTGTAAAATTTAATAACCCGATTGATATTCCATACTGATCTTTATATTGGTTATAACTTGAGATAGACATTCCCCTCATATTTTCTGCTATTGACATCACTACTGATGAATTAAAACCATACATAGAGTTTGTTTTCAATTTATAACCCGCAAAACTGATTCCTCTGATAAAACTGGTATTTTCAATTACTCCGGCAGTAAAATTAATTCCGGAAATTCCGTTCTCTTTTCCTGAAACTATAGCTAATCCGCTTAAAGATACTCCTCTGATATAATTATTAGAAACTATTGCTAAACTGCTAAAATTTATACCGCTGATTCCATCATTTCCTACTAATGCAAGCCCACCGAAATTAATACCCTGCATTTTCCCAGCCGATGAAACACAAGCTAAACCGCCGAAGTTAATTCCTCTAATATAATTCTCGGAAACAAGCGCCAGCCCGCCTATATTCACTCCGGCAATTCCACCATTTGCAACAGTTGCCAATCCGCCAAAATTTATTCCTATGGCAGCACCATGCGAAACAACAACCGCTAAACCTCCAATATTAATCCCGCTGATTTCTTTTTGTGCAACGATAGAAAGAGTTCCAAATTGTATTCCACTTAATGAACCTTGAGACACTACCGCCAAACCACCAAAACTAAAACCTCTGCTCTGATGTTCCAAAACCACTGCCGCCAAACCTAGACTTATTCCGTTTATAGAACCTGCTTCAGGAGCCAGCCCAATTGCAATACCGTTTACAACTGAATTTGGATTTCGTTTGGGAGTCCAAAAAGTAAAGTTAATTCCATTTATTTTTTCTATACCGCAATCTACAGTATTAAATCTTAGACCATTAAATATTTTGGAATTTCCAATACTAATACCGCTATGATTCGTTCCTAAATCTAAGCTCCAATCACTGCATACTTGGAGTGAATCTGATTTGCCCCAAATATTAAAATCCTGGGCATTTATAGAGAAAGAAAAAATATTAATAATTAAAAAGACAAAGAATAAGAATTCCTTCATGTCAGCCCCTTTTAATTATATTTATCACTAATCAAATTATCCCAAAAGAATTAGACTGGATATTAATAAAATGGAATAAAATCATTTGTTAAACATTTTATTTATAAAAATAAATACAACGATCAATTTTTAAACAATAAATTAATAATTGATATTTCTATCTTATAACTTTTTCTCTTTTTGTATTATCGTTCTTTGTTTTTTCTTTAGTGGTCCTTTCTTTCTTAACGGCTTTTTCTTCTTTTTTCTTCACTTCATTAATGGGCTGCTTCGGTTCCGGTCTTTTTTTCTCTACGGCTTTTGTTTCATTTTTCTTCGGTTCTGGCCTTGGATTATTTACATTTCTTCCATTATTATTTCTAGATTTTACAGTGTCATTTACCTTTTGTCTTTGCAGGGGTTTTTGCGGTTCAGATTTTTGTGGTATAGGTTTTTGAGGTTCAACCGTTCTTGTTGGCGGCTTTATATTTTGATTCCTTGAACTATTAGAATTGTTCTGCTCATTTCTTGTGTCATTTACATTTCTGCCGTTATTATTTCTTAAATTATCGCTGTTTCTTTCTCTCTCCTTAGTTGCCGGTTTTTGAGGTTCAGCTGGTTTTGTCGGCGGTATTACATTATGATTTTCATTTCGAATCGGATTAGTTGGTTCCGGCCTTCGATCAATAACAGCAGGCGGCTTTGTTTGAATAGGTTCTTCACGGCCGGTATTATTTCTTTCTCTTTGATCGGATTCATTATTAGGCACCCTATATCTAATTAATTGCCTTTTCCCGGCTTTCATTTCTTCTCTTTCCGGTTTAACCGGTTCAATTCTGCGATGAGTAACGCTTTCGATATTTCTTACTTCAGGTGCGCGTTCGCCATTCGATGACCTTAATATTCTTATATCCGGTGAAACATCCCGGGTTCTATAATGACCAACCTGCTTATTATAAAAATGCTGTTCAGGAACAAAAACCCAGGTACTGTTAACATATCTATTATTATATATAATTGAAGCTGTTGATGAACCTGGAGGCGGCATCGGAGCCCACCCGATATAACCGTTGGAATGATACCATCTGACACGTGCGGGTTGCCAGACATAATTTGGCAACCATACCCAGCCGTATGCATTTGTATAATCCCAATTTCCATAATGATAAACTACCCATCCATATGGTTCATCGCTTTGCCACATCCATCCTTGATCTGTCCAAACCCATTGCCCATTGTAATAAGGCTGCCAATTGTTTTCATCATACGGCCTCCATACTGTTCCTAAACCAGGAACGTTTACCCATTGGCCGTAACTATCCAAAACGCTAAAGGTTGGATCAGGGCGCTGATCATTAATATTAGTAGTTGTAGTTTGTGTTCCTACAACACACCCGCTTAATAAAACAACTGACACTGCTAATAAAGTATATAATATTTTTTTCATGTCTTTAAAATATTTAATTTAAAAAAATTACAAATGAATATTATTTATTATAATATATCTGTTTTTTATAAAAACTGCTAACTTATTTATTAAATGTACAGATTAAATTAAACATGAATATTCTTCATTTTTACAGCCTATCAAAATTTTGTAAACATTTATTTCCGAATGTGAATGAATAGATGCTAACTCCAGGCTCCTCGGGATAATATTTTAGTTCATGCTTCTCTTCATTTTCTTTAGTGATAACATAATACATCCTAGGCTGATCAATAGTTATATAAGTTTCACCTTTCTTGTTAACTTTAACATCCTGACCGCGTTTTGAAGCCGGTACAGGCTTTCCATCTCTTGTGACAACAATATTAACGGGAGTTTTTGCGCTTCTTCCCAGAACCGAATAAACATCGCGTCCATAATAAGTAATTCCTAAAGAAACTACATTTTTTGTTGTTGAAGGTGAAACTGAAGTAAAAGCATCCGGACCGTTGTGCCATGTACCTTGGACAAAAAATCCACGCTCGACTCTAATTTTTGTCGGCTTATAATTTACAGTTTGGTTATCATGATAACCTTGGGGATTAGCAAATTTACCGCCCCACAAATCCCCCCTTTCATAACCAATATAAATTTCATCTGATTCCGATCCGCATTGAGGCCCAAATAAAGGTTTATCAGGCGCAATTTTTATATCTGAAAAATTTAACTCGGGACGATTTTGTTTAAGAAGTTTTTGAACTTCTTCTTCAAGTTCAGCATAATGTCCTTCACCTTGATGCACCAATCTAATTATTCCATTCCGATCAATTAGAAAAGAATCCGGCCATGTGTTGCAGTTATATTCATTCCACACAACATCATTAACATCGGCAATTGCCGGATAAGGAAGTTTAAATCTTTTATATGCCGCTTCAACATTTTTAACTTTTGATGCAAAAGCAAATTCACCTTTGTGTACGCCGATTATTTCAAATCCATATTTATGATATCGCTTGTACAATTCTTTTAAATGCGGAAAAGTTCTTATACAGTTAATGCACGTATATTCCCAAAAATCGACAAGAACAACTTTCCCTTTCAAATCTGCACTGAATGAGTGGCTGCTGCCGCCGAGCCATATTGCATTTTTAGGAAATTTGGGAGCCGGAGTTCCTGGTGTCAATTCAGCAAAAGATGAAACTGTTGAAATTGATATTAAAATGATATAAATAATTTTTTTCATAGCAAAATTTAATTATTAAGAAAAATGACGATGTTATCCGCTGCTTTTATATTGAAAGTCTTGCGAACATTATATTCAATAGGTAAGAAAATATGAAAGTATATCTAAAAAACAAGTTATTTGTGCCACACCTTAAAAAATATGGCACGCATTTCACATTGAATCATTCAGCATTTTTTTAATATTTATGAGACCTTCTTCAACTTCCGCATTTGGCAGATTACCTTTTATTAATTCCTCTTCAGATTTACTTAAGAGTCTTTTATAAAATTGAATTCCTTCATTTACAAAACTTGAATCATCGTCAATCAAATCGTAAAGTATATTTTCAGCTTTATCATATTTGCCAGAGAATTCATAGAAACTAAAGATTTTTTGCTTAAGATCTTGCGGCATTTCATATTCTTTTAATTTATCAATAACAATTTCAATTTTATTTAGATGATCCTCTTCAATAAGCGTTTTTGAAGATTCGATTCCCATTAAGAATAGATTTAGAGATCGCAGATATAATTTGATACTGGCATCCTCATCGCCTTGAAGACCATAAATATCAGCTTCTTCTTTTAACACAACACCAAGAAGATATGATTTCGGAGCAATTAATTTTTTATCCGGATCAATGATATTAAATAATTGATCATTTGATAAATTATTAATAAATGTTCTATCAATACCTAGAAGTTTTTTAGTTACGGAATTGAGTTCCTTTAATGCCTCAGGAAAGTTCTTTGCATCTTTTAAGAAGATAAGCTTTGCCAGAGCTCTAGCCAAGGTATCAATCATCCGCATTAAATAATCACGTGTAAGCATAAAAATAAATCTTTATAAATAAACCACTATGGACTGCAAGTCCACAGTTTTCTTCTTGACTAAAAGTCAATCTTCTATTATAAAATTTGAATCATCTGCTGCATACGGTTTCCTATGATGTTCCAGATATTCATTTAACATTTCATCTGTTATGTTCCCGTACTCCAACATCCATATACTATTGACCAAAAGTGTCGTCCCAAATAATTGTTCTTCAACTCTGGATATTCTTGCTGTAATTTCCTTGATGTTCTGCCTTTTAACTTTTTTACCAGATTACTTAGATTTAATGATGGGAGATAATTTATATGTATGTGTATATGGTCGCTTGAGACTACTCCCTTCAGTATCTCTACATCTTCTGATTCACATATTTGTCTTATTATTTTCCTACAGCGTAAATTCTTGTCTACTTCAAATACTTTATATCTGTATTCGTCGCCCTTACTATATGGGCTATCAATCGTGATACCGTATGACCTGAGGTTCGTTGATATTCCATACCTTTAATTTATACATTTTTTGATTCTAAAGCGACATGCACTCATGTGCATTGTTTTAACTCTTTCTGTGAACAATAAAAACATTTTCAATTAACACATTTTATTTTAGCTTGCATAAGCCTTCCGCAATTTTTCTTTCCCCAGTGAATTAACAATAAGAAATTCTTCTTCCGACACCTTTTCCACATCACCGTAATAATTATGGTCCACACTGTCTTTCTGGAAACTTGATTTTACCGAAACAGAAGAAAGTACTTTTAAATTTTCCACAACAATATTAGTTGTGTCTTCCGTGTCAATTTTTCCTTCAATTAAGTACGGCCCCATCGACATTGTCTGCTCGGCATATTTAGAATAAGCCTTTGGAAATATTACCGCTTCAAATGTTCCCGTTAAATCTTCAAGGGACAAAAATTTCATTATCTTCCCGTTTTTTGTCCTTATCCTTTTAGAACTCATATACCACCCAATAACTTTGATTTTTCTGCCGCGGTATTTGTACATGTCTTTTGCCTTTATAATAAAACGATTATTTATGTATTCGTTAAAAAAATACAACGGGTGCCGCGTAACCATGTAATCAAAAATTTCATACTCATTTGAACATATCCCTTCAACATTATAGTTAATATCCGTTTTTACTTTTTCTTCAAGAACAAAAGTTTCATTCATAAAAAGATCGTTATAGCCGTGGTCAAGGATTTTTCTACGGTTGATATAAATATCCAGCAAACGCAAAAGTTCAGGCCTGGTTTGTTTAAAACATCCCATTGCACCGCACTTTATAAGTATAGCCGTCTCTTCATATCCCAGACCGGTTCTTATCAGAAAATCAGCAAGGGAAACAAATCTTCCGTTCTCTTTTCGTTCACTCAATATAATATCGATGGAATTACGGGAAAGATTTTTTATTGCCATAAGTCCAATGCGAATAGTTCTGCCGCTTCCAATGTATTCATATGCACTTTGATTTACGCAAGGGAGCAGAATTTTCAGCCCGATCCTTTTTGCTTCCTGTATATACACGGCTGCGGAATAGAAGCCTCCACCGTTGCTTAAAACGCCTGCCATAAATTCTGCAGGATAATGAGCTTTAAGATACGCAACTTGAAATGAAAGCAAAGCAAATGAGGCGCTATGAGCTTTGCAAAACGAATAGCCTGCAAAAGACTCAATCTGACGCCATAGTTCGCGGGATTGTTCGTCAGTAAGTTTTTTAGTTTCGCACGAATCAAAAAACTTTTTGGTAATCTGCTGCATTGCCGTATGCGACCTCATCTTTCCGCTCATTGCTCTTCGCAAAAGATCAGCTTCCTCAAAACTAAGGCCAGCTATAAAATGTGCAACTTTAATTACGTCTTCCTGATAAATCATTACTCCATAAGTCTCGCCTAAATATTCTTCCATCGCGGGAACCAAATACTTACGTCGCTCCGGATCTTTATGCCGTGCAATAAATTCCTGCATCATTCCGCTTTCCGCAACACCTGGCCGTATAATAGAACTTGCCGCCGTCAGCATTTCAAAAGTGTATACATCAAGCCGGCGCAGCAAAGAGCGCATTCCCGGAGATTCAATATAAAAGCATCCTATTGTATCCCCCTTTCTTATCAACTCCTTGGTAGCTTCATCATTGAACAGCATTTCAAAATCATAAATATCAAACTTAACACCATTTGTATTACGAGGAATTGGAGGATAAAGAGTATGTATATTTGTTTCTCTCCACTGTTTCGGCATCTGATACGTTAAAGTATCGATTATATCTTGATTTTGATCGAATTTCATAATAAAAATAGTGAACATTTGTACACTATATTTTATATTTTTTTGAAATGAAAAGCAAGGCAGGTATAGCGGAAAAATTTTTATGGGTATTTAGAAAAAAGAAAATAAAATTATTTTATCATATCTATTTAATAAAAAATAATTAAATAGGTAATACATAAATCAAGGTATTCAAATTTATTGTCCGAATCTCTATATTTTTGCTAAGAAAATATGAGAAGTAACATGAATACAAGGGAAAAGATGCAAACTACGGATGAAGATGTAGTTTGGACATGTCAGTATTGCGGCGAGTTAAATTCTGTTTGGATAGATTTAACAATCAGCGGAAAGCAGGATTTTATGGAAGACTGCAGAATCTGCTGCCGGCCCAACAGAGTAATAATCACAACCGATGAAGAGAATAATATTTTTATCGAGTCCAGGCCCAGCGACGAATAATCGCAATGCATTATTTGCATTGAGCCAATGAATTCATATTAAATTGCAAAATAATTAATCGCGATAGAATATGTTGATTATTAGTTTTCCTTTATTCTATATTTTAAATCCTCACTAAATTAATCCATAATCATTCTTAAAAATGATGAACTTTCTTCATCATCATTATCGCCTTCGGCATTAACTTTATTTGTTTTTTCCTTTGCCCAGTTATATCTGGATGCATCAAAATTAAAGCCGCTTTGCGGATTATTTGTATCCTCGGTTTTGTCTTCAAGTGTGGTCTTCGGACTTTTTACTCTTAAAATAGTCGGAACTTCCAGATCTTCGGTATTAACATCATTATCTTCTAAGAAATTAAATCCGCCTCTAAAGGTATCGGAACTTTTAGGTTTTGATTGAGCATTTTTTGAATTCTTTACTCCATACGATTGATGCGAACCATCGAAGCCGGTAGCGATAACAGTGTAAGAAACGTAATCATTCATTTCTTCTTTTCGAACACAGCCGAATATTACATTTGCTTCTTCGCCGGCGGCTTCAAAAATAACATTATTACCTTCATTAATTTCCTGCATAGTTAAATTGCTTGAGCCTGTAACATTAAGGAGAACGCTTTTTGCCCCCTTAATATTTATGCCTTCTAATAACGGACTCGAGATTGCTTTTTGTGCAGCCTCAATTGCCCGGTTTTCACCACTGGCTATTCCGCAGCCCATCAATGCTTCACCGCTCTGGTTCATGACCGCACGTACGTCGGCAAAGTCAACATTAATTAATCCTTCGATAGTAATTATATCTGCAATACCTCTGGTTGCTTCATATAATACTTCATTAGGTTTATCGAAAGCTGCAAAAGCATTTGTGCTTTTATCTAAAATGCTAAGCAGTCTTTCGTTAGGAATCACAATTAGGCTATCGACATGCTGCTTCAATTCCTGAATTCCCTGTTCAGCATTCAGCATACGTTTCTTGCCTTCCCACCGGAAAGGTTTTGTAACAATCCCAACGACTAAAGAGCCGATACTTTTTGCAATAGATGCAATTACAGGAGCACCGCCAGTTCCCGTTCCGCCTCCCATTCCGGCAGTAACAAAAACCATATCGCTTCCCGAAAGTATTTCAGCAATTTTTTCTCTGTCTTCTTCAAGAGATTTTTTACCAACATTGGGATCAGCTCCCGCTCCCAAGCCACGTGTTATACTGGTTCCTACTTGAATCTTATGTGTGGCACTACTGCTATTCAGAACCTGTGAATCAGTATTAACCGCAATATATTCCACACCGACCAGTCCTCGTTTAATCATGCTCTCAATTGCATTACAGCCGCCACCGCCAACTCCCACAACTTTCAAGATTGCTGACATCGGTTTGCCTCTATCAATTGTTGCAAATCGCGCCATAGTTACCTCCTTGTTTTGAAATTATAATTCATCAAAAAATTGCTGAACCCTTTTTATTAATAACGATACTTTATTTTTTCCCTTAACCTTTTTAGGTTTTATTAAAACTTGATATTCGCTAGACTTTCCACCCGGAATTCCTCTTATTAAACCAGCTACAGTTGCAAATTCCGGACTTTCAATTTCATTTGATAGCCCTGTTCCCAATTCTTGAGGAACACCAATTCTGGTCGGCAATCCAAATACTTCTTCTGCTAATTCCGTACATCCTTTTAATAACGATCCGCCGCCTGTTAAAACAATTCCGGCTTTAATTTTATTTTTAAAGCCTGCACTTCTAATTTCATTATCAATAAGACTAAAGAGTTCTCTCATTCTTAAACTTATGATTTGAGTTAAGAGGCTAATTGGAATTTTTGCGTTGCCTCTTGCACCTACCCCACGAATCAGAATATCTTCATCTTTTATAATAGAAGATTCAGTAGCATAGCCATATTCTTTTTTTAATTTTTCAGCTTCTTCTGTAACCACACCAAGTGACTCACGTATATCATTTGTTACCTGATTTCCTGCTACTCCAATTACCTTAGTATGTTTTATAGCCTTATTATGAAAAATGGCTATATCAGTTGTGCCCCCTCCAATATCAATAAGTGCAACGCCAAGGTCCTTTTCACTTTCTTCAAGAACGGATGAACTAGATGCAATCGGCTGAAGAATATATTCCTGAATCTGAAATCCAGCTCTTTCTACAGACTTCCTAATATTTTGAATAGCTGGGATTGATGCCAAAACGATATGATTAGTGGCTTCCAAACGAGAGCCGGACATACCGATTGGATTTTCAATTCCACCTTGATAATCAACTGAAAATTCTTCAGGGATTATATGCAAAATTTGTCTATCCGACGGAATTCTAATTGTTCTTACATCTGCTTCTAATCTTTCAAGATCGGCTTTGGTAATTTCTCTATCTTCGCTGCTGATTGTTACATAATTACGATGTCTCATGCTGGTAATATGCTCTCCGGCTACTCCAACATTCACTAGAGTAATTTGAATGCCAGCTCTATTGGATGCAATAGCTATCGCTTCTTTTATTGCATCTGCTGTTTTTGTAATATTAGCAACCAAGCCTTTATGCAGACCTTCCGAGGGTGCTACACCAAAGCCTAAAATGTTAATGCGATTGTCTTCTTCCAGCCGTTCGGCAATAACCGCACAAACTTTTGTTGTACCTAAATCTAAACCTGCAATTATATTTTTTTTCATTCACTTAAACCTGTTTTAACATCTGCACCGACAAAAATTTCACTAGAGAACCTTAAATCTATATATTCACTACTATCAACTAAATCATTACCATGAACCATTCCGCCCCATATAACATTCAGATATACCATTTTTTTTGCATCTTCGCCTCTGCCGAAAAATACGGGCGGCTTAATTCCGGAGAATGTTAAGATTATATCTCCCCCGTTTCTTAAATTAATTTCAGAAAGTTTTTTATACATATTTATATTAGTTAATTTCGCAGCTTCTATTATTTTAAATGCTTCCACAATATCATCTGTTCTTACATACGACAAAGAGCTTACTTTATCATTAATCTGCGGATTACTTATAACGGGTACATCCAACATTTTTATATCAGGCAGCATTGGAAGAATCTGAAAATCCTCCGAAATAAAATGAGGTTCTCCATCTATAATTATCACTCCTTCAATTTTTTTTTCTTTAATATAAACCTTAACCTCATTATTCCCTTCATAAGCAACATCAGCTTTCTGCACATAAGGATGCTTTTCAAATTTATCCCTTATAGCCGCAAGAGTTAATTTCCCATAGCTCGAAATATTTTCAAGCTTAGTAAATTTCAAATAATCAACACTCGGTAAAAGATTGTTACCGCTAATTTTGATCATCTTAATTTCTCCTTTACTTGTTTTTTTGTTTGGGAAAAAAATCAAATAAAACAGCCCCGAAATTAAAACAACAAAAAGTAATGTTCCTAGTATTTTACCTCTATTTTCTTTCATTACTTTTCAATCATTAAGCAATTGAACAAACTTCTCTCCATATTTCCAAATATCGCCGGCACCCATAGTAATAATAATATCTTTATCTTTTTTTATTTCTCTCAGTTTTTCCGGCACTTCATTTTTATCTTTAACGTAAATAACATTTTTGTGACCAAACTTTCTTGCTGCTTCAGCTATTAGTTCGCCTGAAACTCCGTCAATAGGTTCTTCCCTTGCCGGATAAACATCTGTACAAATAAAGACATCAGTATTTAAAAACGATCTCCCGAACTCCTGGTAAAAATCTCTTGTCCTTGAATATAAGTGCGGTTGAAAAACAGCAATAAGTCTTCTATCCCATCCGCTTCGAATCCCTGCAAGTGTAGCGCTGGTTTCAGTTGGATGATGAGCGTAATCATCGATAACTAAAATTTCCTTATTATACTTTACTTCAAACCTTCTATAAACGCCGCTGAAAGATTCTAATGCTTTTTTAATTATTTCGAAATCGATTCCAAGTTCTTTAGCTATACACACAGCTACTAATGAATTTTTAACATTATGAATGCCTGGGATTTTCAATTTTATTTTACCAAGATCCTCATCTTTATATTTAACTGAGAATGAACTGGAGAATTCATTATGAGTAATATCTACTGCACGAATGTCTGCTTGCGAAGTTAAACCATAGGTAAAAATCTTTTTATTAATTTGAGGAATAATATCCTGCAACGCCGGTTCATCCATACATAGAACCACAAAGCCGTAAAAAGGTACCTTGTTTGCAAATTCAATAAATGCGGATTTAATATCATCTAAATCTTTATATGTATCCAGATGCTCGCTTTCAAGCGTGGTTATAGCTGCAATTGTCGGTGTTAATTTTAAAAATGTTCTATCAAATTCATCAGCTTCAACTACTATAAATTCTCCATCTCCTAATCTTGCATTAGTTCCACCTAAGCCGCTTAATTTTCCTCCGACAATAATCGTAGGATCAATTCCGCCTTCAGTTAATGTTAAGCCGACCATCGAAGTGGTTGTGGTTTTGCCATGAGTCCCGGCAATTCCGATTCCATATTTCATGCGCATACATTCTGCCAACATTTCGGAACGCTTTATTATAGGAATTTTTCTTTCAACTGCCGCCTTTACTTCAGGATTATCCAATGATACTGCAGAAGAATAAACTAACACATCGGCATCCTTCAAATTTTCAGGCGAATGCCCTTCATAAATCTTCATTCCCAAATCACTCAAATGAGAAGTTACTTCAGACAATGCTCTATCTGATCCCGATATTTCAAAACCCTGGTTCAATAATATCTCTGCAATACCGCTCATTCCGATACCGCCTATACCTACAAAATGTACTTTCTTAATGTTCTTGAACATTACTTCGATTCCAATTTCTCTTTTAATTCTATAAATAGTGATATTAATTCTTCCACATTTTCATAATCATAAGGTCTGATAATTATTCTTCTTTTTCTGTTTTTAAATCTTATTCTGATTAGTCTAAACGCTTTATTTTTTTTCCTACTAACAAACCTTGATATTTTTATTACCTCAATTTGATCTATATAAAAAATTTTCTCAGCAAATCTATTAATGAATGAAATCTTATTATCTGCAACCTCAAGATGTCTATTCAAATAAAGGTTGTACAATAGACTGATTAAGGAAACACAAACAATAATGGCGAAGAAAAAGATTATCGGATCCTTTGTAATTAACGTGAAAGAATTTTCTACAAATTCACCGCGAATAATAGCGTACAATAAAAAGACAACAAAATATATTATCGTTGATTGGTAATAGAACGACAAATTATACTTGAATATTTTCTTTTTATTTACTTGTTCTTCGCTCATATCCCTTTAACATATTTAATTGCATTTTTTGCAATAGTTTCAGCTGCATCCGGTTTACCTAATTTTAATGAGTTTTTTTTTAACTCATATAGTCTAATATCATCTAAAATTAAAGGAAATACCTTCTCTGCAAATTCATCTCTTAGATTTTTATCCTCAATTAATACAGCTGCATTTTTATCGGATAACGATTTTGCATTAAAGTATTGATGATTTTCAGCCACATTAGGAGAAGGGACTAAGATAGCGGGAATTCCTAATGTTAATATTTCTGCTAACGTAGTCGCACCTGCACGGGCCAATAATAAATCACATGCCGAATAAGCCAAATTCATTTTTTCGACAAATGCCATAATTTTTATATTATCAGACGATAGAGATTTATATTTATCAAAATAATTTTCGCCAGTCTGCCAGATTACTTGAATATTTTTTTCACTGAGAGAGATTAATGAATCAGCGATTACTTTATTAATTGATCCGGCACCTAAACTGCCGCCAAGTATCAACAATGTTTTTTTTGCCGGACTCAAATTAAATGATTTAAGCGCATCCTCCTTATTAACAATAGTGAGGCTTTGTCTTACAGGATTTCCCGTTAAAAATAATTTATCCTTATTTTTAAAATATTTTTTTGAATCTTCAAAGCTTAAATGAATTTCATTTGCGTATCTCTCTAATAACCTGGTAGTGACACCAGGGTAACTATTCTGTTCAATTAAAATTATCTTAGCTCCCATTACAGAAGAGCCGAAAATAGCCGGCCCGGAAACATAACCGCCGGAACCGATTGCAACGTTAGGCCTGTAAAACATATTAATTATTACTGACTGAATTACGGAGACAACAACTTTAATTGGAAACAATATATTTTCAAGCTTAAGCTTTCTTGAAAAACCTTTAATCCAAATTGATTTAAATTTATAACCTAATTGCGGTACAACTCTTCCTTCAATTTTTGATTTAGTTCCAATGAACATAATTTCAGCTTCGGGAAGTAGTAATTTTATTTTTTCTGCAACTGCGATAGCAGGATACAAATGGCCGCCCGTTCCGCCACCGGCAAATAAAAATCTATATGACATTGTTTTGCTCATCCTGCAGCTGCTTCAATTGGTTGTTGATTTTCCTTTTTAGGCTCTATCGAATGCGAAAGGGCAATATTCACTAAAATGCCCACGGAAATACAGAGAAAGGTTAAAGATGTTCCTCCGTAACTTATAAAAGGCAGCGGGAGTCCTGTCGTCGGCACTACTCCAGTTGCCACGGCTATATTTATAAATGCATAAATAACGATTGAAAAAGTAATTCCAAAGGCAAGTAACTGTCCGAATTTATCTTTAGCTTTTTTAGCGACTAAAATACCTGCAATAAATAAAACTAAATAACTGAGAGTGACAATAACTGAACCGATAAAACCTAATTCCTCACCTAATATTGCAAATATAAAATCTCCGTATGCTTCCGGTAAAAATAAATTGCTTTGAAGACTTTGACCCATTCCGACGCCAAAAATATGTCCGCTTCCTAATCCTAACAAAGCTTGTTTTACCTGGATGTTCGGCGAACCACCGTGTTCAGTGCTGCTAATAAAAGTTAAAATTCTACTTCTGGAATGAGCAAAAAGCATAGCAGCGGCAGCTACGGCAATTAAACAAACCAGAGCGGAAACAAATATATGTTTTAACTTCGCTCCACCGACATAAAGTAAAGCAAATGAAACTACTGCCAACAAAATACCGTTACTTACATTAGGCTGAATTAGAACAAGTGCAGAAATAATAACAACCCAGATAAATAAGTAAAGGAAACCCTCATTAAAACTTTCTAAAGAATCTTGTTTTGCTTCAAGTAAAACCGACAGGTGTATTAATAAAATTAACTTCGCAATATCAGCCGGTTGAAAGGAGAAAAAGCCAAGATGTATCCATCTTCCGGCACCTTTTATATCCGGAGCAATAAACAATGTAATAACTAGTACAAATGTTATTATAATAATCGCCGGTTTGCTAAAGTCTTTATAAATCTCATAAGGAATAAAACTGAACATCGTCATTAACATAATTCCGAATATCACTTTAAAGAAATGCGAGTTAAATAGATGGAACAAACTATCAAATTTAAATTCGCTATAAGTACTGCTGGCACTCATAACTATTATTAAGCCTAACAGCATTAAGACAAACGCATCGAAAAATATTATTAAAGCTAATTTTTTCATTTATAACTTTTCTACTGCTTCTTTAAAGACTCTTCCTCGGTGTTCGTAATTATCGAACATATCAAAACTAGCGCATGCTGGAGAAAGTAGTACAACCTCATTCTGTCTCGCCTCATTGTTAGCTGCTAAAACTACTTCCTCCAGCGAGTATTTTACTTCAACCTTTGTAAAAGTATGAAAGAAATTAAAAACTTTTTCTGCTGATGAACCTATTGCGTATATTTTAACCACTTTATTAATAACCAAATCCTTTATCTTATTATAATCATTTCCTTTATCCTGCCCCCCCAATATTAAAAAGATTGGTTCTTCAAAACTTCTTAACGCATACCAAACCGAGTCTACATTTGTTGCCTTAGAATCATTTATGAATTTTACTCCATCAATTATGCGCACTAATTCTAATCTATGTTCAACACCTTGAAAAGAGTGTAATGCTTCTTTTATTTTTTCATTATCAGCATTAAATAGTTTTGCAGCGGAAATTACTGCCATTGCATTAGCAATATTATGTTCGCCAGTTAAGTTGATGTCGCTTACCTTACAATGAAAATTCGCTTTGCCATTAATATCAAAAGTTATCTCATCTTTGGAAAGGGAACTGCCAAATGATTGTTTTTCTTTTAAAGAGAAATAATAGCTTTTACTTTTAAATGATGTTAGAGATTTTATTAATATCTCATCATCTTTGTTAAGAATTAAATAATCATCTTCCGTCTGATTTTTGTAAACTCTCAATTTTGATTGTATATAATTTTCAAATTTATTTTCATATCTATTTAGATGATCGGGTGTAATATTAAGTATTATGGCAACTTTCGGTTTAAATTTATCAATTAGATCGAGCTGAAAACTTGAAACTTCCAATGCTACAAATTCATTTTCTTTTACACCAAGAGCGACTTCAGAAAAGGCTACGCCAATATTGCCTGCGGAATATGTTTTTAATCCGCACGTGTTCATGATATGGGCACAAAGGCTTGTAGTTGTTGTTTTGCCATTTGTTCCGGTAATTGCAATAACTTTTCCTTTGCAATAAGTCTGCAGCTAATTCTATTTCACTGACTAACTTTATTTTCTTTTCCCTGGCTTTTATAATCACTTCTGCATTCGAAGGAACGCCGGGGCTTACAATCATAAGTTCACAGTTAAAAACTTTTTCCGAATGCTGCCCGATTTCATAATCTATTTTTTCATCATTCAATTTCTGGATTGAATCCTTAAGCTTTAATTCAGATCCGGAGTCACTTACAAAAGGTTTGCCGCCCAATTTCTTGATTAATTTAGCTGCGCCGATTCCACTTCTCACTGCGCCGATTATTGAAATATTTTTATCTTTTATTTCCATTATCTTATCTTAAATGAAGCTAAGCTTATAATTGCAAGTATGATTGCTATTATATAAAATCTCATTACAATTTTAGGTTCCGGCCATCCAAGCATTTCAAAGTGATGATGAATTGGAGCCATTTTAAAAACTCTTCTGCCTTCGCCATATCTTTTTTTAGTGTACTTGAAGTAAAGTCTCTGAATTATTACTGAAAGAGTCTCCATAAAAAATATACCGCCAAGTATGGGTATTAATAATTCTTTTTTTATAAGAACTGCTAGGATGCCAAAAGCACCGCCAAGTGCCAGCGAACCTGTATCACCCATAAATACCTGTGCCGGATATGAATTAAACCAAAGAAATCCTAATGATGCACCAACCAAAGCTGACACAAAAACAGTAAGTTCCCCAGACCCGGGCAAATAAATAATATTTAAATAGTTGGCATAGATTGCATTGCCGCTTACATAGCTTATAATCGCTAATGCGAGCATAACAATAATAGTAACTCCAATTGCTAAACCATCCAAACCGTCTGTCAGGTTTACTGCATTTGATGTTGCAGTAATTATAAATACAACAACAGGTATGTATAAATATGAAAAATCGAAATTAACATTCTTTAAAAACGGGACTGTAGTTACAGAATTAAAACCGGCAAACTGCGGAGAATAATAAATTATTGCTCCGATAATCAGCCCGATTAATACCTGGCCTAATAATTTATATCTTGCAATCAATCCGTTGGGTAATTTTTTTACTACCTTTAGATAGTCATCCAGGAAACCAACTCCGCTTAACCAGATTGTTCCAAAGAGAATCAAAATAATATACATACTCTTTATATCTGCCCAAAGAAGTACAGGGATTACAACCGAAAGTATCAGTATAATTCCCCCCATTGTAGGCGTACCGGCTTTTGACCAATGGGATTTAGGGCCATCGATTTTCTTCGCTTCACCGATTTGTTTCTTCTGAAGAATTCTAATTAATTTAGGGCCAAGATATAATGAAAGAAACAATCCGGTAATTGCAGCGATTGCAGATCTAAAAGTTAGAAACCGGAATATTCTAAATCCCGGGGGGCTAAAAACTTTATTTATATATTCAAAAAGATAGTAAAGCATTAATCATTAACTCTAGATTCAATGGTTTTAACAAATTCTTCCATCTTCATTCCACGCGACCCTTTTACAAGGACAACAGAATTATCAAGATGCAGTCTATTTAAAAACTTATTTAACTCTTGTCTATTTCTAAAATGGATATTATTAATTCTATTTTCATTCAATACTGAATTCAGTTTCTTCATAAAATTTCCGATAGTGTATACTGAATCAATTCCATTCCTTTTTATATGTCTTGCTAATTCCATGTGAAGTTTTGCGCTTTGGTCACCCAGTTCAAACATGTCACCTAATACTGCTATCCTCTTACTATATAATTTAATTTTAGCCAAGAGTTCAAAAGCATGTTTCATTGATTCCGGATTAGCATTATAAGTATCATCTATCAAAATAAAATTTTTAAATTTTTTAACATTTAATCTTTTCCCAACTGCTTTAAATTTTGAAGTACCGGACAGAATTTGTTTTTTGTTTAATCCTAGCGTTAATGCAATAGCTACAGCAGCTAAATAATTTTTAGCATTTTGTTCGCCGTATAAGGGAAAGGTTTGTGAAATAATTTTATTTTTGAAAAGTATTTCGATTATTGGCCTGCCATCATCTGAATAATCTTTAATATTTCCTACAACATCCGCTCTTTTTTCAAATCCGAAACTTATTTTTTGGGGATAATTTTTAATACATTGGTTTAATAGAGTATCATCATTATTTATAAACAATATACCTTTTTGAGAAATCGTGGATTCGAACAATGCTATTTTCTCTTTCAAAACACCCTTTTTATTTTTCAAAAATTCTAAATGAGAACTTCCTATATTTGTAATCAAAGCATAATCCGGCCCAGCAATATTCGATGTATAAGCAATTTCTCCAAAATGATTAGTACCAAGTTCCAAAACTAAAAAGTCATGTTTATTATTGGTATTAAACAATGTTAAAGGAACACCGATATGATTGTTATTATTTCCAATTGTTTTATTCACATTATATTTCTCTTTTAATAACACAGCTAACATTTCCTTAGTAGTAGTTTTCCCAGCACTACCGGTAATACCAATAATCTTCGTCCTCAATTTTTTTCTCCACGCCTTAGCCAAATCACCTAATGCTAAAGTCGTATCTTTTACGGTAACCAAGGGTAAATCGATAGAATTATATTTCTTATAATTTTTTTCATTAATCACGATGGCTGTCGCACCTTTTTTTATCGCGTCTTTAATGAAATTATGACCATCGAACTTATCTCCCTTAATTGCAACAAACAATGAATTCCTTTTAATCGCTCTCGAATCTATAGATACAGAAGTTACATTTTTATAACTATCCGGATTATAAATAACAGCCGTCGGAATATTAAATAAATCTTCTATGGTTAGATTTAAATTTTTCATTTATTCAAGTATTTTTCTGCAACTTCTTTGTCGGAAAAATGATTTCGTATCCCGTTAATCTCTTGATAATTCTCATGCCCTTTGCCGGCAACTAATATAACGGCATTGTCTTCGGCATTTTCAATTGCATGCCTAATCGCATCTTCCCTATTTTCAATTACTTCAAAATTTTCTTTTGCTATTCCCTTTTTAATTTCATCGATAATAGTATATGGATCTTCAAACCTTGGGTTATCAGAAGTTATAATCACCATTCTGCTTAAATCGGTTGCAATTTTTCCCATCACTGGACGTTTTGTTTTATCCCTATTTCCACCGCAGCCGAAAACAGCATAAATAGGCTGATCATCATTGACTAATTTTTTTATTGAAATTAATGCTTTCTCTAAACTATCGGCTGTATGGGAATAATCTATTACAACTTTCTTCTTTCCTTTGCCAATTACTTCAAATCTGCCGGGAACTTGTTTTGTTTTTTTTATTCCTTCAACTGCAATACTTTCATCAACTCCCAGCAAAACGGAAATTGCGAACGCGCCGCATGCGTTATAAGCATTAAATTCTCCAATCAAAGAAGTTGTTACCTCATACCGTTTAGTATTATGTTCAATTAGAAATGAAGTACCATCAAGATTGAAGTTTACATTTCTTATTATAAAATCTGCATTTGATGTTTTCCCATAAGAAAACAACTTCGCTTTAGAATCTTTGATCAATAACGAACTATTTGGGTCATTACTATTATAAACACCAAATGCAGAATCAGTAAGTGAATCAAATAATATTTTTTTTGCATTTAGATAATTCTCAAATGTATGATGAAAATCTAAATGATCAGAAGTAATATTTGTAAAAACCGCCCCGTTAAAATTTAATGCATGAACACGATTAAGAGCTAACGAGTGAGAAGAGACTTCAGTGATGCCGTAAGCACAGCCTTCATTTACCATTTCTTGAAGCAGTTCATTCATATCATTCGCTTCGGGCGTTGTGAGAGAAGATTTTATTTCCTGGCTTCCGATATAATTTGATATTGTGCCTACTAGCCCAACCTTAGCTCCGGTCATTTCAAGAATACTTCTTATATAATAAGAAGTCGTAGTCTTTCCATTTGTTCCGGTAATTCCAATTAACTTTAATTTTCGAGATGGCTCTTTGAAAAATGAATTAGATATTTCCGCTAATGCGATACGACTATTTTTAACCAAAATTTTTGCAATTTTCCCGATTATAAAAACATCATCGGGAATAGTTGAATTATCCTCTAGAATTATTGCTATAGCGCCTTTATTTATTGCATCTAGAATAAAATTATGACCATCAGTTCTATAACCTTTAATTGCGACAAAAATAGAGTTTTTAATGATCTTTCTAGAATCATAATAAATACCGGATACATCCTTTCTTTGGACTTCTCCGATAACTTGGATTGCTTTAACACTGTTAATTAATTGAGTTAATTCCATCAATAAGCAATTGCTCCTGTAGTCAATGATTCTTTACAATTAAGAATACAGATTAAACCTTTGCGTAATTGTGTACCTGCATCAATACTTTGATCAACAACTTTCCCAGACCCGTTAATTTTATATTTTAAATTTAATTTTGCTAAAACTGTAATTGCTTCGCGTATTGAACAATTCTTTAAATTTGGCATTACATCAAAATTCATTGGTTTTATTTTTGGCTGTACATTTTTTGAGTTGATATCTTCAGAATTATTTCTTGTAACGTTATCCGAATTTGAAGTAAACATTACTTTCAATTTACTTTTCTCTTCGTCTTTATATTGATACGGGTTCTGGAAATAGTTAGGATTTAATGCTATAATCCTTTCGGCTACGTCTTTAAATATTGGGGCAGCAACTGCTCCGCCATACCTGCCTATAGTGGGAGAGTTTACCAAAATGAGGCAAACAATTTTAGGTGATTCTGCCGGGAAAAATCCCACAAAAGAAGAGTTGTACATTTCTTTTGAATATTTGCCGTCAATTAATTTTTGAGAGGTTCCTGTTTTCCCTCCAACACTTACCGAACTTAATTGAGCGTTTGTTCCCGTGCCTTCTTTTACAACGCCAACCAATAAATTTCGCATTCTTTCAGACGTTTGTTCTGATATAACCCGACGAATCATCTTCGGTTCATTTTGAAGAATTAATTGTCCATCATGTTTGGTTTCTTTTAACATAATTTCGGGCTGGTACAAAATGCCGCCATTAATAACAGCACAATAGGCTGTCGCAAGCTGGATGGGTGTAACTGTAACTCCATAACCAAACGACATAAACGCTTTCATAACTGCAGTCCATTCATTTGGTTTTCTCAGCGTACCTCTAACTTCACCAGGCAAATTGATTGAAGTATAGTTTCCAAAGCCAAAAGCTCTCAGATATTTATAGTAAGTATCATTATCAATTCTTTCAATCAGCTTTGACATGCCAATATTGCTTGATTCTTCAATTACACCTCTAGCTGTTAGCCATCGTTCCTTATGCGCATCATTTATATAAACATTTTCAAACTTGTATCTTCCATTTTCGACATAAATATTTTCGTTAAGCTTGCATAAATTTTTGTCCAGAAGAGATGCCATTGAAAAAGTTTTAAATGTAGAACCAGGCTCATAGGTATCTGTAACTGCTTTATCCCTTCTATCAGCGTTACTAAATTTCCAATATTCATTCGGATCAAAATTACCGATGCTGGCCATTGCTAAGACCTGGCCATTATTTGGATCCATTATAATTCCAACATCTGAAGATCCACCGTATTTTCCCAAACCATTTTTAAGCTCTTCCTCTAATATCGCCTGGTATGTTTTATTGATAGTCAGATAAATATTGTCTCCAGCTATGGCTGGTTTGGTCTGTGCCTCTGCTACAGTTATCATATCTCCTATTGCATCCCGCAGAATTACCATACTGCCGTCATCTCCGGAAAGTTCATCATTAAAAGACTTTTCGATATCGTCAACTCCCCGATAATCACTTCCGACATATCCCAAAACATGTGAAGCTAGATCGTTATAGTAATATACTCTTGTGGGGTCATCCTTATAAAATAAACCGCTTACTTTAAAATTTTTAAGGAGTAAAGCTTTTTCACTGGGTGCTTTTTTTTCCAAACAAATTGTCTTGCCTGAATTATTCATTAAATTAAAATAATACTTCTTACTCTTTCCAAAAACTGACGAAAATTTATCAACTATTTTCTTTTTTTGTTTATTTTTAATCATTCTTAGATCAAGATAGAATGAAACATCATTCCTATTATAAACAAGCAAAACATTATTTCTATCGTAGATTAGTCCCCTTTCAGCTTTAACCTTTTCAACATGCATTTGCTGGCGCTGAGCATAAAACTTTAATTCATCGCTTTTTAAAATTTGCACATCAAAAAGTCTGATAATCAGCCCTATAAAAGAGATAAAAACAAAACCGATGATTATTATCGCTCTAGAATTATTCATATTTTTTATTTATTGCATTAGATACTTTTTCTATTTCTTCTTTACTGACTGTTAAAACAACAGGTGCTTCCGTTCTCCTTACCATTCCTAACTCAGTTTGAGCTATGCTGACTATTCTTTCTTCAGATGACAACGCCTGATCCTGTGCAATTAAATTTATACGCGAATTTTTTATATCTCCAAACTCCTCCTGTGTAATTACTTTTTCTTTAGTAAGTTTTTCGCATTCTAATTTTAAACCGACAAGTGCCAAAATTAACAGAGTAGAAGTAAAAAAAACGAAAATGCTAAATCCAATTAATGACTTTGCACTTTTTTTCATATTCTTTCTGCTGCCCTTAATTTCGCACTTCTGGCTCTAATATTATTTTGCAATTCCTCTTCCGAAGGAGTAATAGGTTTTCTTGTTAATATTCTAAGTCTACTTTCCTTATCGCATTTACAAACCGGAAAATCTTTTGGACAAATACAATCTAACGCTTCATACTTAAATGATTCTTTTACTATTCTATCTTCCAAAGAATGATAAGTTAGAATAACAATTCTTCCCCCGTTGTTTAAAAGATCAACGGATTTAGTTAAAAAAGTTTTAAGTGCTTCCAATTCATCATTAACATAAATTCTTAACGCTTGGAAAACTCTTGATAAAGTTTTAATTCTATATTTAAATGGCGTTATAGAAGAAATCAATTCGCTTAAATCGGTTGTTGATTCAATTTTCTTTGTTTTTCTTCTATCGATTATTTTTCTTGCTATATGTCGTGAGTTTTTTTCTTCACCAAATTTATAAATGATATCTGCTAATTCTTCTTCTGAAAATGAATTTACAATATCCGAAGCAGTAACAACTTTAGATTTATCCATTCTTAAATCTAATTTAGCTTCCATTCTATAAGTAAATCCCGAATCGGGATTATCTAGTTGAAAAGAAGAAACACCGAGATCGGCGAATATCCCGCTGTAATTTGAAATCGATTCTATCTTAGATATAATATCGATCTGCATAAAATTAAAATTGTAAATTTTTATTCTATCGTCTGTTTCAAATTTTTCTTTTGAAAATTTAAATGCATCCTGGTCGACATCAGTTGAGATCAGTCGGGCATCATTATTTAATTTGCTCAATATCTCCCCGGAGTGACCTCCGAATCCAAGAGTACCGTCAAAATAAACACCTGATTTATCAGTTATTAGATATTCCAAAGATTCATTTAACAAAACAGGCGAATGATGTATCTTCATCATTTTGCCATTACTTCAGCCGCTATTTGTTCGTAGGTTTCAGGCGTTTGTTTTAGATAATCATCGTATACTTCAGGGTTCCAAAGTTCGATTTTCTTTAATGCGCCAAGAATCAAAACTTCCTTATCAATCTTAGCATACTGTAAAAGATTCTGCGGGATAAGGATTCGAGATTGAGTATCCAAAGTATCTTCAGTTGCATATTGAAGACTCATTCTTACAAATTTTGCATTTAGAGGATTGAAAGTGTTCAACTCCAATAATTTTTGTTCGAATTGTTGCCATTGATCGAGGGGATAAACATCGATACACACAGCTGTACCTTTTGTCATAACAAAAGTATCATTTGCTTCAACATTAATATGTTTACGCAGTTTGGCAGGTATACTAACTCTACCCTTTGCATCTACAGAATATGTATATTGGCCTCTAAACAAATTTTTTCCTTCATTTGGGAAAATTCACCACAATTCCCCACTACCCCCCAAAATAAGGGAAAATTTACTCGAAAGTCAAGAAAATTTTAATAAAAATCCCATAAAATTTATACCCGCTACAGTGTTTTTATAAGTTATAAAATAATAAACCTAAACTATACTTGTACTTATTGGATACCTCTAAAGTATTTTATTAAAACTTTAATTATTCAAGATTAATCTTGTTGAACTACTAATGATATTCCTAATCATGATTTTGTCATCTTCACTAAATTTTTAACAACAAAATTTTTATTAGATGACATAATATCTTAGAATAAATTTTCTTCAAAATTTTTAATGAGGTTACTTAAATAGATTTTTCAAAAACAATTTTGTATTTCATTAATCAGAGATATGCTTGATAATAAGAATTGCAATTTTAAAATGACTTAATCGTTGAACTATAAGAATAGGAAAGAATTTCTGTGGGGATTATTTAATTTAAATTGAAAATTGATGTTCTGTTTTAATCGTACAAAACCTTTTTACCAGCGCACATTACTCTTGTCCCGGATGAAAATAATAAATATGTTTCACCAGACTTTAAATGGGGATAATTTAACAATTTTGATTTTATTATTTAATTTCAATTTTATTTCAAAAAGGTAATCATTAAGGTTTGAGGATCTAAGATTAGTAGTACCGTCCGAGTCGGTTAGGTGAAAGTATACATATCCATTTATTGCACCGTGCGGAAACAATGTATTCACTCTTAATACACCGGCATTAAAACTATTCTCAAACATATTATACCAGTTCTCTGTATCATTCAATTCATTATTGGTTTTTTCAAATACCTTTTCTCTTTTCTCCTCTTTATTATTTAGCCTATATGTATTCCCATTATTATCTTTGATAGAAGTCCCTTTAACAGAAACTGCTTTTAAAGCTCCACCAACTGAAGTAAATATTATTGATGCATTTTTCTCAGCATCAATAGTTTTTAAAATTTCAGTCGGCGACTGCGGCCAATAATTAAGAGAATCAGCATTTATCATTATAGTATCGCTGCCACTTATCTGAAACTTGACTGGTTTTGTAGTATTATTATTTATTTGAAACTTGATTGGTTTTATTGCGGTGAGTTCAATAATATTATAAGGTTTCACAATATAAACTGAATCAGAATTATTCTTAATTAATAACCAGACTCGAATATATGGCTCATTTAGCAGTGAAGTTTCTTCTGCTGTAAACAAAAGGAATTCTTGATTATTAGTATAAGATGTAATTGGAATTCCATTGGAATAAAAAGTAAATGTACCTGGAGATGGCATTGCTTGATAGGTAATATAGCTGGTAGTTTCACATCCCGCTAATAATAATGCAAAAAGCAATAATCCAAACAATGTTAATTTCACGTAACCCCCACAATTTTAGTTAAAAATAATTTATTATTTTTTAACAATCAAGAATACATTTGATAATTCTTAGACATGCAATTCAGGAAAAAGTTTAAATGCGAAAGTTGTAGATACAATGTGAGCCATCTGCCGGGATCGAACCGGCGACCTACGCATTACGAATGCGTTGCTCTACCAGCTGAGCTAAGATGGCTTAAACATTAAAAAGAAAATGGTAAATGTAAAAATAACATTTACCATTAACCGTACAAAGGAAAATCTGATTAAGTTATCTTAATTTTTTCTTATGTCTATTCTTTCTTAATCTTTTTTTTCTTTTATGGGTAGCCATTTTATGGCGTTTACGTTTTTTGCCGCAGGGCATTATTTACCTCCGTTCATTTGATTTGTATTTTCATGTGATTTTAATAATTCTTCAGCTTTTTTTCCATAGTCTGAATTTGGATCCAGCTCAACAGCTTTTTTCAAATTTTCTCTGGATTTTTCGAAATTTCCTGCTGTCAAATTTACTATCCCCAAATCAAGATATCCTATCTGATGTTTAGGGTCATATTTTATAGCTTTTTCCATTTCATCAATTGCAGTTTTATAATTCTGTAAATTATAATAACAAATTCCCATATCAATTCTTGCATCCGGATCATTTGGAACCAAAGCAAGATATTCTTTATAATTTACTATAGCTTGTTCAAACATTCGGGAATCATTTTTTAAATGTGCTAATTGTAAAATTGAAGCTGTATCCTTTGGATTGCTTTTTAATTTTGCTTCAAGGTTATTTATCTGTTGTATATTATTTAAATTAACTCCGGAACTTTGACTTTGATTAATATCCTGAGTTTCAACTGGAACCTTATCGGAATTGAAAACTCCGGACAAAAATAAAATGATTATTGCTATTCCAAGTCCAACAGAAATAATCGTAATCATTCTAATATTATTTAATTTCTTTTTTGCATCTGCTTGTGCTAAAGATTTTGCACTTGAAGATTTTTGAAGATTTCTTTTACTAGATTTGGATTTTGATTTCGGACTTCGGACAGCTTCAGCTTTTTCCTCTTTTTGTAATTTTAACTTCTTAGCTGCTTGAGCATTTTTTAGCTTTACACCACATCCAGTGCATACTTCATTCGTCGGTTCATTTTCTTCACCGCAATTTTCACAAATAAAGCCCTTAGTTAGATTTTCCTCCGCACCCCCGGAGTTTATTTTTTTAACTTCGCTGTCTTCTTTAGGATTTTCTTTTTTTGAAAGATTAAAACCGCATTCAGGACAAAATTTATAATTCTCTTCTATTTTCGAGCCACAATCAGGACAAAATTTAGCCATTTGAATTCAACTCTTTCATACCTGAATTAACCATTTCCTTAAAATCCTTTGAAAACTTAAATGTAGGTACGTAATGCTCGGGAACAAAAACAGATTCGCCTGTTTTAGGATTACGTGCTTGACGTGAATTTTTCTTTTTGACTTTATAGCTTCCAAAGCCACGTATTTCAATTCCATTACCTTCTTTCAAAGCTTCAATTACGGTTTTAAAGAATCCTTCAATAATAGCTTCTGTTTCTAACTTCGTAAGTCCGGTACCCGCAGCAACTTTATCAACAATATCTGCCTTAGTCATATCATTACCCTATTCATTTAATTTTAATATTATAAACTATTGTAATTTAACTATTTAAATTATCAAACATTTAATGTAAAATCAATCTTTACAGTACTATGTAGCTTATTTAATCACTAAAGTGCAAAATTTACATGTGAAAATAAATAAAAGTCTCATAATGAAATGCAAAATTTAATTGAGACATAAATTTATAAATAAAAAGAAGAATTTTATGCTTTTACAGGTGGTATAAAAATTGTTAGAAATAAATAAAAAAACGAAGTTTTATGGATCTTCTCGATATCATTATATTTTCCCTGAAATTATTTGCTTTAACTTCACTCATTATTGTGACTATTTCCTACTTTATTTTTAAGCTTAAGGATAGATCGAGAATAAAACCTTACATGAAGCCTAATGCCGTTGAAACTTCTGGTACCGTGTTAAGGGTTGAAGAAGTACCGGTTGAAGCATCAAATCAGCGATACAAAATTTTAAATAATGAGTCTATAACTTCTGACAAAAGGCGAATTAGAATAGAGAAGCCTGTCGTTATAAATAAATTTATTGCTCAGCAAGTTCGAAACCCAATAGAATCTGAAGAAGAACGAAAGATATTTAATATCTTCCGTCATTACTCAAAGAATTCAATTGAACCAATGCACAAAATAAAACTTTAATTTATTTAACTAGATAATTATTAACCGCACTTCATTTCTATAAAATTTCCTTAATTTTTCGAATCTTTGAAAATCATATTTTTAGCCATCTCTTTAACGTCGTAAGGCGCTGGTGCTCCCCCTAAATATTTATGAAACCAATCTAAATGTGCATCATAATATAGAGGCATTGATTTAATATAATTAGGCCAATGTCCGTCATTCTTAAAAATAATTAATCTGGAATCTATTCCTAATGTTTGTAGTGTGGTAAAATATTGCAGACTCTGTGTGTAAGGAACTCTATAATCTTTTTGACCGGTAATAATTAAAGTCGGTGTAGAAAAATTCCTTACGTAAGTGGAAGGCGACCATTCTGTATAAATATCGGAATTCCACGGCTGACCTTTGAATTCCCAGTTTGGAAACCATAGCTCTTCAGTTGAGCCCCAAAAGGATTTTAAATCGTATATACCCATCATTGAAGCCAGGCACTTGAAACGTTTCGTTTTAGCTTGAAACCAATTCATCATGTAACCGCCATACGACCAGCCCATGGCCCCAACTCTATTCTTATCAACATATGGAAGTTTTTCTAATGCATCAGTAACCTTCATTAGATCCTCAAATACTTTGCCGCCCCAGTCGCCAGAAATCTCGGACGTAAAATCCTGTCCATATCCAGTAGAACCATGAGGATTTGGAAATGCTACAACATATCCCGCTCCCGGATAAACTTGCCAGTCTCCTCTAAAAGAATCCATCCATTGACCCTGCGGGCCTCCATGAACATTTAATATCAACGGATATTTTTTACTAGTATTAAAATTATGAGGCTTAACAATAAAAACTTCAATATTCTTTCCATCAGCACCTTTCACCCACATTTTTTCTGCCGGTCTAACATCTATATCTTCAAGAAATTTTTTATTAAAATCAGTTTGTTCGACATATAATCTATTTGATAAATTTATCATATATAATTCTCGTGGCTTGCCGACACCACTCGCAGTATAATAGATAAATTTATTATCCGGTGAAACATCGAATCCTGAAACAGATTGGCTGACAGTAACAGGAGAAATTTGTTCCGATTGAATATCAATTTTATAAATTGGAGAATATCCTTCAACTTCTCCTGTAAAATAAATAGTTTTTGAATCAGGGCTCCATTTAAAATCATCAATCCAATTATCAAAACTGTTTGTAATAATTTTAGATGTGTTGGTTTTTCGGTCATATAACGCAATCCTAAAACGATCGGATTCATATTTAGGAACAACTTGAGTTCTATAGGCAATATATCTTCCGTCTGGTGAATAAATCGGCCACCCATCCCAAGCTTTATTTCCCTTAGTAATATCAACAGCTTCACCACCTGTTACAGGTACTGTCCAGAGATCGGCATTTGTAGAAGCTTCCGGGTCAAAATCATGATTTGATACAAAACAAATTTCTTTACTATCAGGCGAAAAATTATATCCGACACCGCCGCCTAACATGAATGTGGGTGAAACATATGTTCCCGGAGTTAAGTCTGTGTAAGATTTTTTTGTTAAGTCATAAACAAAAACATGTGTGTATTTGCCGGAAGAATATTGTGTCCAGTGTCTAAACAAAAGATGATCCGCAACATAAGCCTGGATTGGACCTTTTGCTGAATTAGTATCCAATTCTTTATTACAATTATCATCGGAACCGCATTGAGGATACACATCAGTAGAAAATGCTATAAGGTTACCGTTAGGAGATAAAACAGGCGCATCAATACCCGTAGATAATTTTGTTATTTGAGTAGTTACTTTATTTCCAAATTCATACTCAAATATTTCAGGGGTACCGGTTCTAGTTGAAACAAAATAAATCTCCTTACTATCATTTGACCAAACCGGGTCATAATCATCTTTCGGATCGTTAGTTATATTGCCGACATTGGAACCATTAAAATCCATTACATATATTTCCGTATTGGAAGTACCCTTGGGCAGATCATAATCGGTTAATGTAAAAGCAACCATTTTCCCATCGGGTGAGATGACAGGCGAACCTACATTTTTAATTTTGTATAAATCAGCAATTGTAAAAGCTTTTTTTTGCGGAAGAATTTTTATACTGCTAATAAGCAAAACAACTAATAAAAAATGTAAAAAGTTTTTCATTTTATTCAACTAATTTTGTTTATGAAAAATTATATTTAAAATTAACCATGAATGAATTTAATGTTTAAGTATTTACTGTATCTTATAAGTTTAAATTATTATAACGGCTGCCGTAAATAATTTACATTTTAGGCAATCTTTCCAAATAAGAGCTATTAGAAAGAATTGCAAACGTGTCGGTTTTTCTTAATTCATCTAAATTAAAACAATTCATATAACTCATTGAACTTCTCAATCCATCAGAGATACTATCAATTACATTTTTTACGACTCCTTTGTATCCGACCATAGTCTCCTCACCTTCAATAAATTCATTTCTCATTTTAACTCCAAAAGATGCGGAGCCTCTATATTTTTTCCACAACTGGCCATTATATTTTATCACTTCACCTGGCGTCTCTCTTGTTCCCGAAAGCATTCTGCCAAGCATAACTGCATCAGCACCTAAGGCAATTGCTTTGGCTATATCTCCTGGACTTTTGATACCTCCATCAGCTATAATGCTTATTTTTAAATTTTGTTCGTTTCGGAAAAATAAAACATTAAGTAAAGATGAAACCTGTCCTATTCCAATTCCGGTTTGAATGGAAGTAGTACAAACGCTGCCGCTTCCTATTCCAACTCTAACTGCATCGGCACCCGCATTTTGTAAGTGTTTTAGGCTTGCACCATGTGCAATGTTGCCTACAATTAGTTTTACATCAAATCTTTTCTTAATCTCTTCAGTCTTTTGAAGTACGGCATTATTATTTGCATTAGCAGTATCTATACAAATAATATTTTGATATTCAACGAGTTTTTCAACCATTTCAATAGGAGTGTTAATAGCAATTGAAACCGCTTTTACAAAACCGTTATTTTTTTCATCTTTCAATACTTGATCCAGGGAAGAATCGAAACGATTGAGGATACCTAGACAGCCAAGGTTGCTTAATTCTTTTGCCATTTCTGGCCCGGTAACTGTATCCATCGGACTGGAAAGTACAGGGAGAGAAAGATGCAGATTTAAAAAATTACAAGCTGTTGTAGCTTCGGTTCTTGAACGGACTCTAGATATTTCGGTTGGGATTAGGCTTATATCATCATAAGTTAAAGACTGGTTAAATTCATTCAATTCTTTTTTAGAATATATTTTCATACAAATTCCTCAGATAAAATTCATTCGATATTTTTTGTAATATTTATGAACAAAATGCTTAGGAAATGAAAATATTTTTTCATGATACTAGTAAGGCTTCCATTTCATCTAATAATTCATTCATTTTGCGGGTTACTGCGATCACCGGATCCGACGAGTTCATATCTACACCGGCAGCTTTTAATATATTGATTGGATAATCTGAATTGCCCGATTTAAGAAAGTTAATATATTTTTCTACAGCAGGCTGTCCTTCATTCTTTACCTTTTTTGCTAATACTTCTGATGCTGCAAAACCAGTGGCATATTGGTAAACATAAAAGTTGTAATAAAAATGAGGAACTCTTGCCCAGGTATATTCTTCCTCTTTATCTATTACCATTTCTGGGCCCCAATATTTTTGATACAATTCTTTATATAGTGAACATAAAACATCCGGTGTCAGTGCTTCACCCTTTTCTGTTTTTTCGTAAACTATAGATTCAAATTCTGCAAACATTGTCTGGCGGTAAAAAGTTGAAGTAATGTTGCTCAAATATTTTTCAATTAGATATAATTTTTCTGATTTTGTTTCAGAATTTTCAATTAAAAAATCCAGCAGTAAAGATTCATTAAAAGTAGATGCTACTTCCGCTACAAAAATAGAATAATTAGCATAAATATATGGCTGTGATTGACCTGTATAATACGAGTGCATATTGTGCCCCATTTCGTGCGCTAAGGTGAAAACATCATTCAAAAAACCGGACCAGTTTAATAGAACGTATGGATGAACCCCGAATGTTGTTCCGGAAGAATAAGCACCGCTTCTTTTGGCTTTTGTCTCAAAAACATCAATCCAACGATTGTTAAAGGCTGTGGATAGAGTTGATAGGTAATTGTTGCCGAGAGGTTTTAAAGCATTAAGAACTATGTCTCTGCCTTCTTCAAATAGATATTTCTTCTCAGTTTCCGCTTGAAATAATGTTACATATACATCGTACGGATGCAGCTCATCTATCTTTAATAATTTTTTCTTGAGTGAAGCCCACCTGTGAAGCGAAGTTAAATTTTTATTTGCAGACTTCAGCAAATTATCGTATACAGAAATCGGAATATTATTATTATCTAAAGCAGCTTCCCTAACCGAATTATATTTACGTGTTTTTGAATTAAAAATATTTGCCTTCATATTGCCGTTAAATAATACGGAAAATGTATTTGCATAGTCTATATATTTGCCGTAATAATTTTTAAACACCCTTTCTCTAAAATCTCTATTTTTTGAATACATAGCAGCGTAATACCTGGCATGAGAAATTTCGTAGTCATTCCCTTTTTCATCTTTTATCAATGGGAATTTTAGTTCGGCATTTGTAAAGATTGAAAAAGTATTATATGGTATTTGATTTATTTCAGATGAAAGAGCAAGAATTTCTTCCTGTTCCTTATTTAATGTATGAGCTTTTGTTCTGAGAATGTCATCAATATGATGTCTGTAAATTTTTAATTCATTATTCGAACCGATCATTTGAATAAGTTTATCATTAGGCATGGAAAGCAATTCAGGCTTTATAAATGAAGCGGCAGAAAATACTTTAGAAAAAAGATTCTTAATCCGGTCATGCATAGCCTGGTATTTTTGTACCCTCATATCACTGTCATAGGAAAGTGAAGAGTACAAATATAATCTCTCTAATTTGATGCCCACCGAATTATCAAACTGCAAACATTTAAGCAGAGTGAGAGTATCTTTCGAAAGTTGCCCCTCAAACTTTTTATAATTACTGATATTATCTTCAACCCATTTGAAATCCGACTCCCATGATTCATCGCTTTCATAAATCGGTGAAAGGTCCCATTTATAATTATCTTCAATTTCATTTCTGGCTTGTAAAACTGCTGGCTCGGTTTCAGAAAAGAATTTTCCTAGAGAATCTCTTAAAAAAGGCATAGATGGACATTTCCCTGACTATATTTACAAAAAAGTTTTCTAAAAAGACGATTTAATTTATAAAATATTAAGTTAAAGATGAATAATTAATTGAAATTATTGGAATGTATTTAAATTTCCATATTTGTTAGTTCTAATCTTTTGATAACTGGTTAAATAAATGAAAATATACTTACCAAACATTATATTTAAAGTGCACTTACCAATTCAATTCTTAAATTACCTGTAAAATTATAAAATTGAATTACCAGACGTTCCGGGACATAACCTGAAATATCTTGATAAGTTCCCATCGTCTTTTCTATGAATCTTTCTGCATATATAGATTTATAATCTTTGTTTGATACTATTACTTCAACATAGCCTGATTTATAATTATCGACTGAAACATAAATTTTTGATTCAGCTTCACTTAAATTTGTTTGCTCTATTAAATCGTAGGTAATCCCATCAGCATTTATAAAAAAAGAAAATGAATCATAATAGTTAAGTACTATTGGTTCATTTACATTCCCGCCTTTATTATTAGGGTCAGCAATGTCATCCCTACAACTGAATAAACTAAATAATACTAAAGATATAGGCACTGCAAAAATATTTATAAGTATTCTAATTCTTTGCATTTTGGATATTATCTTAATACTCTAACGCTGTCAATTCCTTTACAAAAATTAGCATAACTTTGTGAGCCTAGAATAAATATTTCCCTTTTCCCGTTTTTATCAAAAAGGAACGAAGCCGGGATACCGCCATTCCATTTTGGACTTAGCATTTTCATTATTTGTATTCCACTTTTTTCTTGAACAACATAGACAGGATGTTCAAACTTCTCCTTTTGTAAAAATGGGATAACTACAGAATCAATCTTAGATGTAAGATCGACACTTAAACTGAGAAAATCAACATCTTTATATCTATAATTATTATATAACATGTCAATGTCCGGCAATTCTTTTATACTCGGTTTTGACCAGGCTGCCCAAACATTTATAAAAAGTATTTTCCCGTACCTATTATCAATTATATTTTTAAGTTCAGCCGCGGTTATAATATTTACTTGAGGTTTATTATATTGTTTAGATGAGTTTCCATTTTGCAGATTTGATTTATCGGATGATTTATTAGAGCACCCCTGGAATAAAATAAAATAAGAAATTAGTGTGAGTAAAATAATCTTAAATGGCCTCAATCTTTATTCCTTTCCGTAATTAGAAAAAAATTACTCCAAATTTTCTTCTGAATTAAAGGAAATACAAATAGATTTCAATTTCAAGATATACTAAGAGTTTTATTAAATATAAATGTACTCGTAGAAGCAAAAATTAAAATTGAAATGTGTGTCAATCAATACTAAATTGTTTCTAGAACTGTTCTTGCAGCAGTAACCTTACCCACAAATTTAGAAGCGTAATCCGCTTGTAATCTGGGAGCTTCGTGTTCGGCATATGTTAAATAATCATCAATTGAAGAACATTCATATTGAATAACATAGGTTGATTCACCTTCTAAACTGGTAGGGATTTTTACTTTAAACATTCTATGATTGTTAAAATAACCCGTATGCAAAATATCAGAGATGTGAGTATCCTTCATCCATTTAAACCATTCTGCTTCAACTTCTTTTCTGACTATCGTAGTAATACTATAAATTATCATTGTACTTTATTTTTTAATTTTATTTTTATTGAAAAATTGTGAGCCATAATGAATATTGCGTTCTAAAAAGATTTATAATCATTTTATGTTTTTATTTTCTTAATTATCTGTGAAGAAAAAGAAAAGTAAATTTAATTATATATTAAGTATTAAAGAAAAATCTAATCGACTATTATTTAAAATTTCAAATGGATATAAAGTAATAGAGTGATTTTCCGCACTTATAATTTAGGTCACTGGCAAAATTAAAATAGGTCTATTATATTTCCCACGGCTCTTTCAAAAGGTTCTCCCCTGCCTTTTGAAGTTAAGGAGCTAAAGCCCAGTAATCGCCCGGTTACAGGGCTTTTTTATTTCAAAGCAACCCTAGGTTCCGAAATATTTGATTCTTTTTTAGTCAGGTAATGTTTATCAAAATGTTTTACTATACATTCAAAAGCTTCATCTACCGAATTACAAAATGTAAAGTTATTTAGATCAGAACTATTGATAACTCCGTTCTCAATTAAACCATCAAAATTAACTATACTTTTCCAATATTTCTCATCATAAACTACCAAAAGCAGTTTCTTCTTAATTTTACCCGTTTGCACTAACGTTAATATCTCAAAAAACTCATCCATAGTACCAAATCCGCCCGGAAATACTATTAAGCACTTAGCCAGATAGGCAAACCAGAATTTCCTCATAAAGAAATAATGGAACTCAAAACTTAATTCAGGCGAAACGTATTTATTTACAAATTGTTCAAATGGTATGCTGATATTCAATCCTATTGAGTAACCGCCTGCTTTATTTGCGCCTCTATTTGCGGCTTCCATTATACCCGGGCCTCCTCCCGTACAAATAATAAACCTGTTTGCAAAGGTTTCCAAGCTCATTGACCATTTGGTTAATCTCCTTGAAAGTTCTACAGCATCCTCATAATATTTGGACATGCGAACCATATGCTGGGCTTTACGTAAATCTTCAGCCAACTTTGGATTGGATTTGGGATTTATAGTTTTAAATTTGTTAAGTACCGCCATAGCTTCTTTTTTGGATTTCAGCCTTGCCGATCCGAAAAAAACTATCGTATCTATTATTTTATGCTTTTTAAATTCTTTTTGCGGTTCAAGAAATTCCGAAAGAATTCTTAATATTCTAGCATCAGATGAATTTAAGAAATCTAAATTCTCGTAAGCTTTTAGGACAGGTCTTTTTTTCGCCATTTGAATTCCGAATAATAATTATATTAATTGTTTATGAATATCTATATGATGGAATATAGAAAGCCTTTTATTTCTAAATGAAAACTTTATATTTGAACCTTATTCTTTTTATTTTTTTATAAGTAAAAAGTGGAATTTTAAAAACCGCTTTTCAATCATTTTAAAAATAAACAACTTAAAATTGATTACAAATTATTATCTCCGTGAATAATATAAGGCATTTACTTTCTACATATGATTAAGAAGATATTATTGATATTTATTGTTTTAGTTTCTCAAATCTTTGCTTCTAATAAAGATATTATTAAGAAAAGGATCACAGAAGTACTAAAAAAGCTGCCTTCTAATACGACCGCTGCAATTTTAATTTATGATCCTTTAACTCAGGATACAATTTTTCACAAGAATCATACTCTCTCCGTAGTTCCGGCATCCAACACAAAACTTTTTACTACTGCAACTGCTCTTTCAATTATGGGAGGAAATTATCCATTAACAACAAAAATATTGAGTGATGACAAGGATATAAAAGATGGAGTTATTAATGGTAATTTATATATAAAAGGATATGGGAATTCGGTTTTTACTATGGAAGATCTTATGGAAATGGTAAGAACTTTAAAAAAAATGGGGATAAAAAAAATTACAGGAAATATAATTGGAGACGACTCTTATTTTGACGAATTATATACCCGCGCTGATTGGATAAATGATGAGGCACCCAATATTAAACTGCCTGCGATTTCTGCTTTAGTGATTGATAGGAATAGAACTATTGAACGCAAAACAATTAAGGTTCGAAGAAGAGGGCGTATAAGAAAAAGAGAAATTATTTATCATAATTATATAAGTAATCCGCCTTTATACATTGCACGGCTATTAAGAGAAAAATTGATAAAGGAAGGAATTAAAGTTCAGAAAAGTGCAATGAAAGGAATCACTCCTCCCAATTCTCTGGTTCTAACAGAATCAAAAATTTTATTAAAAGATTTGGTACAAAGAATTAATAAACACAGCGATAATTTCCTGGCAGAATGTTTATTTAAAACCATCGGGGCAGTTGCAACAGGAAAACAAGGAAACTCTTTTTATTCCACTCAAACAGTCTTAAAATTTCTAAAAGACAATGGAATTTATTCAAACGGAACTGCTGTTGTTGACGGATCTGGTATTTCAAGGTATGATTTAGTAACTGTTGGAGCTATTGTTGGTTTGCTTCAAAAAATGTATTTCGATACTAAAAATTTTGAAGACTTTTATAACTCACTTAGCATAGCCGGAGTTGATGGGACACTAAGAGATAGAATGATAGGCAGTTCAGCCGAAAATGATTTTCACGGCAAAACCGGTACCTTAAACGGGGTTTCTTCGTTGTCAGGTTATTTAAAAACTGCTAAGGGAGAAGATTTGATTGTGAGTATAATATTTGATTTTAAAAGAGGAGGAACCAACCTGTATCGAGAAACTGAAAACAAGATTGTAGAAATACTAACAAACTGGTAATTAAAAACCTCGAATTGCTATACAATTCGAGGTTCTTAAAATCAAATCTAAAATTCTATTTAGTTTTTTGCTGGGTACTGGGTTGACCTTGAGTTTGAGTATTTGTTTTTACAGGATTCTGCTGGGGTAATGTTGGTGTTTGCGGAATCTGCTGTCTGGAAGATTGCTGGATAATACTTTCTCTTTGATTGGCAGTAGATTTCCCAGGTAAAAAGAATAGATTAATTACAATAGCTAAAACAGCAAGACTTCCGCCTAACCACCACGTAGCCTTGCTTAAAAAGTCGGCTGTTCGTCTAGTTCCAAACATAGAACTCATACCGCCTCCGCCTCCGCCAAATGTTCCGGACAAACCTTCACCTTTACTAGCCTGCATTAACACGATAACCATCAATATAACTGCTATTATTGACGAAAGAATAACTAAAAATGTATACATATCATTCTCCTTAAATGGTAGCGGGGGAGGGATTCGAACCCCCGACACGTGGATTATGATTCCACTGCTCTAACCAACTGAGCTACCCCGCCTTATTTTAATTTTAGCCTGTAAATATAGAAACATTTGATTTTAATTTCAAAAGTCTTTGAAAATTTATAAAGAAAACCTTCTTAAATCATTCAACTTTGAGAATTTTTTATAATCCTTGTAATTCAGTTAACAACATTTATGTAATATTTATATTCCATAATTATACATTTTTATTTTTCTCCAAAACAAGCCAAAGATTATTTAATAATTCTGTGATACCTTTCATTGTGGCCGAAGAGAATGGAAGTAACGGATGGTCAACTTTCTTTATTTTTTTTCTGATTATTTTTTTTAATTCATTTTCATCAACAAGATCAGTTTTTGAAATACCGACAATTTTTGTTTTCTTAGCAAGTTCAGGGCTAAAACTTTCCAATTCATTTAATAAAGTATCATAATCTTTTGAGATATTTTTTGAAGTTGCCTCAATTAAAAATAAAATTATCTTTGTTCGTTCGATGTGACGCAAAAATTTGATTCCAAGTCCTTTTCCTTCATGCGCCCCTTCAATTATCCCTGGAATATCTGCAACGGTAAAACTTTTATATTCTTTATATTGAACAATTCCTAGATTTGGTTCTAAAGTTGTGAATGGATAATCTGCAATTTTCGGCTTAGCTGCAGAAATTTTAGAAATAAGTGTAGATTTGCCGGCGTTTGGAAAACCAACCAAACCAACATCTGCAATGAGTTTTAGCTCTAATATTATTTTTTTTTCTTCTCCAGCTTTGCCTGGTTCGGCATACCTTGGCGCTTGATTTGTCGGCGTAGCGAAATTACTATTTCCTTTACCGCCTTTACCGCCTTTAGCAATAATTATACTTTTACAATCAGTATCCAAATCATATAAAATTTTTGATGTTTGCTGGCTTTTTATAATCGTTCCGACAGGTACGTTAATAATTACATCCTCACCGTTTTTACCGTCCTTTAATGAACTGCCTCCGGGCTTACCACTTTGCGCCTGATAATGTTTTTTATATCTAAAATCCAAAAGTGTTGATAAATTATGATGAGCTTCAATTATTACGCTTCCGCCGTCTCCACCGTTACCACCGGACGGCCCGCCTTTTGGGACGTACTTTTCTCTTCTGAAAGTTACAGCACCATTTCCTCCGCTTCCGGCTTTTACTTCAATTTCTGCAAAATCTATAAACATTCTAATCCTGACTAAAGTAATTTGAAACGGAGTTAGTAAGTATAATAGCGTCTCTGGAATATGGATTTACCCGATAGGTTAAAAAGACACTCTTCAGTATTTCGGTCGCTTCTTCATAGTTGTTACATTCAGTTAATCTTTCCATAGTATTAGCAAAATCTTCTCTATCGTCATTAAATACAGAGCCGACAACTTTTTCAATTTCTCTATCACTTATGAATTCAAAAAAATCTCTTTCCTTTTTTTTGATAGACCTTGGTGAACTCGGCTGCAAATTGTCACCCTCGGCTAATTTATCTATATCTAATTTTAATTCATCTTTATCAGGAATTTGAGATTCTTCATTTAAAATTTCGTCAAAACTTTTGTCATTTAATATTTCATCATTTAAGTCTGCATCTGAAGAATGCGATTTTTCAACAACCTCATCTTCCGGTTTCTCCTCAGTAATATTAACCTCATCAATTGAATCAGTAAAATCTTTTAAAATGTCCTTAGTTTCCTCTTCAAAATCATACAAACTTTCTAAATCTTCATTTTTTGAGGTATCCAAATCAGTTTGTCCTTTATTTTCCGAAAGTTCCTCTTCGGAATTTTCTGTATTTGACTCCAGCTCTTTTTCATACATATCCAAAAGCTCTTCATCAATTTCAAATTTTACTTCATCTTTTTCATCCGTCTCTTCTATTTCCGTATCAGTGTTTAAATTTACAATGTCTTCAATTTCTTCAGATGATAATTCTTCATCATGAGATTCTTCCAAATTTATTTCATCATTTTCTTTGTCTGGTTCTTTTTCAACTTTCTGTTCTGTTTCCGGCTGGATTTCCAACTGAATTTCTTCCTGGGAAATTTCTTCAAGATCTGTTTCCTCTAGTAAAGATGTTTCTTCAACTTCTGTTTCCTCTAATACAGGTGTTTCTTCAAGTTCAATTGTATCCTCTTCGAATAAAGTCGCTTGTCTCTCATCGAACGCAGAAGAAAATAAAACTTTACTTATGTCGGAGATATCAATCCTTTGTTTTGCATCTATCGGAAAATTTCTTCTCAATCTAAATAGATAATCAATTTGATTTTTTTCTTTAAGATAATTTTCAAGAGCATTAGGTGAAATTTTGGTTTTATGCCCGGAGCCAAGGTTAGAAAATTCAGCAATCGAAATTAATGCATTCTCAATAAGTTTTTGCGGCTGTGATTCAAAAAGCTCCTTATCTATTTTATTTAGGATTAGTTCAAACTCGTTAAGATTCAGGACAATTAATTTTCGTTTTAACAGATATGAATTAAAAATATTTTTTATATAATCGTAATAATAAACGTAATTAAATATTAAGTTGATTTCTTCAGCTGATTTACTGCCTGCTTCATTGAAAATAATTTTTGTTAGCGACCAATTTGGTCTTATTAGATAGTTAATATTAAACGAGACTGCCTGGATAACCAGTTTTTTAATGTCTTCATAAGAAATTTTTTTTGTTTTTTTAACTTCCTGTGCAATCAAATTAAAATATTTAGCAACTTCCGGACCTGAATAATCGAAGACCGATTGCTGCAATAATTTTTTTCTGTCTTCATTTATTAAAAAATCCAATTCTGCGGAAATATATTGTATAATTGCAGGATGAACTCCGCTATTCAATATTTTGTCAAATGTTATAAACGAGCCCAAGCTTTTAATCTTGTTGAGATTAAAGTCAGCAATAAATGTTATTTCTTTTTCAAACATAAATTATTTCACTCCAAATTTAATAAATTAATTTGCCTCGCCACTTTCGCTTTCCTGCAAGTCAGATCATACCCTTGGCAAATCATCTTAATTATTACACCCGCTCATAAATTCATCTATATGCAAAGTAATTCAATCCGAATAATTAAATTTTGAGGTTTTTCAATTGAAAAGATAAAAAAATCCCGATTAAAATAAACCGGGATTATTTTAGTAATTAAATATTTTAGAATAAAGTCAATCTACTTCAACATTTGAAGACGTCAACTTTGCGGAGAAATATTCACGGTTCATTCTTGCAATATTTGTTACCGAAATACCTTTTGGACATTCTGCTTCACATGCATAAGTATTTGAACAACTCCCAAATCCTAATTCATCCATTTTAGCAACCATGGCTTCAACACGTTCTTGCCTTTCAGGCTGACCTTGTGGTAGAACTGCAAAATGAGATACTTTTGCAGAAACAAACAGCATTGCCGAAGCATTTTTACAAGCAGCTACACAAGCACCGCATCCAATGCATGCTGCTGAATCGAAAGCTTCCGAAGCAACTTCTTTTGTAATTGGGATAGCATTGGCATCAGGAACTCCGCCGGTATTAACCGAAATAAATCCGCCAGCTTGAATAATTTTATCAAATGCTGAACGATCTACAGCCAGATCTTTTATAATAGGAAAAGATTTTGCACGGAAAGGTTCAACGTAAATTGTTTGTCCATCTTTAAAATTACGCATGTGCAGCTGACATGTAGCTATTTTTCGCAAGGGACCATGCGGTTCACCATTAATCACCATACCGCAAGTACCGCAAATACCTTCTCTGCAATCACTTTCAAATACAATAGGATCCTGACTATTTTTTTCCAGTTCATTATTAATTTCGTCAAGCATTTCAAGAAATGAAGAATCAGGAGAAACGGATACTTTATAATCCACAAAAGCACCGATCGCCTTTGGATTAGCTTGACGCCAGATTTTCAACTTCAAATTCAAATTGTTCCCGCTCATTATTTATAACTCCTCTGGGATAATTTTACATACTCAAATTCAAGATCTTCTTTATGGAGATTCCATTTACCAACATTTTCAAATTCCCAAGCTGCGGCGTATCTGAAATTTACATCATCACGTTTTGCTTCGCCTTCTTCGGTTTGATACTCTTCTCTAAAATGACCTCCGCATGATTCTTTTCTATCAAGCGCATCCGAGGCCATTAGCTCACTTAATTCAAGATAATCTGCAACTCTTCCGGCTCTTTCCAATGTTTGATTAAGGTCATTAGCAGAACCGACTACATTTACATTTTTCCAAAAATCATCTCTTAGTTCTTTAATTTCCGAAATAGCTTCTTTCAATCCTTTTTCATTTCTAGCCATTCCTACATTATTCCACATTATTCTGCCGAGTTTCTTATGAATCTCATCAACTGTTTTTTTACCTTTAATAGAAAGAAGCCGTTTTACCAACTCTTTAACACCTTCTTCTTCTTTTTAAATTCTTCATGATCAGTTGTTACTGAAGAAAATTTATTTCTTGCCAGATAATCTCCAAGAGTATACGGAATAACAAAGTAGCCGTCTGCAAGGCCCTGCATTAAAGCACTAGCGCCGAGTCTGTTTGCGCCATGATCAGAAAAATTAGCTTCACCTAAAACGAAAAGTCCTGGGATAGTACTCATCAAATTATAATCAACCCACAAGCCGCCCATTGTATAATGAGGAGCAGGATAGATTTTCATAGGTATTTCGTATGGATTTTCGCCTGTAATAGTGTCATAAATTTCGAAGAGATTTCCATACTTCTCTTCAATTGCCTTTTTTCCTAATCTATTTATTGCATCTGCGAAATCGAGGTAAACTGCTTCTCCGCCCTGAACTCCTCTCCCTTCATCACAAACTTCTTTTGCACTTCTTGAAGCAATATCCCTAGGTGTTAGATTACCGAAAGAAGGATACTTTCGTTCAAGATAATAATCTCTATCTTGTTCAGGAATATCTTTGGCTTTCCGTGTATCACCTTTTTTCTTGGACACCCAAACTCTACCATCGTTTCGTAAACTCTCGCTCATTAATGTTAGCTTAGACTGACTTTCCCCATGTACAGGAAGACATGTTGGATGAATTTGAGTATAACATGGATTGGCAAAATAAGCACCTCGTTTATGTGCTCTCCAAATAGCGGTTGCATTACTATTCATCGCATTTGTGGAAAGATAAAATACGTTTGAATATCCGCCGGTTGCAAGTACAACGGCATGGCCGGAATATTTTTCAATTTCACCAGTTATTAGATTTCTTACAACTATTCCTCTCGCTTGCCCATCAATAACTATAAGATCGAGCATTTCCCGGCGATTAAACATTTGAATAGTTCCTTTTCCAATTTGCCTGCTTAAAGCGCTATAAGCTCCCAGGAGAAGCTGCTGGCCTGTTTGGCCTCTTGCATAAAATGTTCTTGAAACTTGAGCACCGCCGAAAGAACGGTTATCCAATAATCCGCCGTATTCTCTTGCGAACGGAACTCCTTGTGCAACGCATTGATCGATTATGTTGTTACTAACTTCAGCGAGGCGATAAACATTGGCTTCGCGTGCACGGAAATCACCGCCCTTTACAGTATCATAAAACAGCCTGAAAATTGAATCATTATCGTTCGGATAATTTTTAGCAGCATTTATTCCGCCCTGAGCAGCAATACTATGTGCTCGGCGCGGTGAATCATGAAATGAAAATGATTTTACATTATAACCTAATTCTGCTAATGATGCAGCTGCTGAAGCGCCGGCAAGCCCTGTTCCTACAACAATAACATCATATTTTCTTTTGTTCGAAGGATTGACCAGCTTCAAATTAAACTTATAATTTGTCCATTTACTCTCTATCGGCCCTTCCGGAACTTTAGAATCTAGTTTTTCCATTTGTTATCTCCCATGAAAATATAAAAAGTATATCGGCAGCGAAGCAAAACCGGCCGCCATTATTATAGAGTAAATAGTACCTATTAATTGTATAAAGCTAAAATATTTTTTATGGTTCCATCCGAATGTTTGGAACGCACTTTGAAATCCGTGATTTAAGTGAAAACCGAGAAGAACCATAGCAACAATATAAAACCAGGAATAAACGGCATTTGAAAATAAGCCGGTAACAATAGAATATAATTCTTCGGTGCTTCCTCCGAAATTATTAGGATACCATAAAGTCTGTAAGTGAATTACGAGAAATATAAATACTATACTGCCGGACCAAATCATAGTTCTAGAAAAAATATCCGAATTTTTTGACTTTGCATTGACAGCATAATCTTTTGATTTAGCAACCTTATTTGCCCACCATAATCTTAATCCATTAATTATGTGCAGAATAAAAATTGAAGCTAATATTACTTCAATTACTCTTACAATTGGTTTAAAATATTCCAGGGTACCTGCATAATTCATAAATGCTTTTTCACCCCAGAATAATGTAAGGTTGCCTATTAAGTGAAAGATTATGAAGAGAATCAGTAAAATACCTGTAACTGCCATTGTTATTTTTTTACCGATTGATGAATTGAAGAATTTCCAAAACCAACCCATTAATTTTCTCCTTTAGAAAACTGTTTAAGAGAAACACCAATCCTTGAAGTGTAATTATAATTTACCAGTTTTGGGTTTATATATCCCCTTCTTTTTGATTTGGTATGTTTTATATAGACAAGCTTCAAAGGTCGGAAACCTAAGATAAAGAATTCAACAATATTATTTGAATAAACTTATTAAATAAAGTTTATAAAATCAATTTAATGAAAAGTAAAAACAGCTATTGTTGATAATTTTTAAATGTTTATCATTGAATGGTAAAAAAAATCACTAAAAGTTGAATTCAATTTTAATTTTACTAACTTTAAGTAGTTCTTAAAAATATTTACGGTGTCCCGATAAGAAACGGGAAGAATAGGGAAGCCGGTTAGAATCCGGCGCTGTCGCGCAACTGTAATAAGCGCTAACTTACAATTCTGAGCCACTGTCTGTTATAGATGGGAAGGCATTGTAAGTTGCTTAAAGCCAGGAGACCTGCCGTAAAAGTATTTAATCAGCCTTCGCGGGAAGGGTTAGATTAACGAAGTTTTCTTTCGTTTAAGCTTTCCTTACAACCCACGAAGTTACAACCTTATTTTTTAATTTGTATTAAAGGAGTAACTTCAATGGATATTTCAAAAATTGTTTTTCTATTTGCAGTCTTTCTTCTCTTTGTTACATCATCATTCGCACAAAAAAAAGATTCCACAAAAGTATATCACCTTTCTGAAGTAGTGATTACGGCAACAAGAACAAAATTGCCTGAGCTTGAAGCCGCAAGTTCCATTTCGGTAATCGATTCCAGCCAAATTGCAGAAAGCTGCAAACAATCGGTTTTAGGTTTATTAAAAGATCAATATGGAATAAGTTTTACTCAACAGGGCGCACCCGGATCTTTAGCAAATATTTATTTAAGAGGCTCGGATGCAGGCGATACACAGGTTCTTATAGACGGCATCTCAATGAATATGCCAAATGATTTGAATAATGTTTTCGATTTTGCAGATTTACCCGTAGACAATATTCAAAGGATTGAAATCCTCCGCGGCCCGCAAAGCACCTTGTATGGTTCGGATGCACTTGCGGGGGTAATAAATATCATTACTAAAAAAGGGTTCGGGAAACCAAAATTTTACCTTTCCGGTGAAGGCGGTTCTTACAATACGTATAAAGGATTAATGGGATTAAACGGAGCAATCAATAAGTTTAATTATTCTGTTACTGCCAGCAGGTTCAGCAGCGGAGGTTTTTCTTCCGCATCAAAAATTTATGGGAATAAAGAAAATGACGGAACAACAAATTATAATGTGTCTTCAAGACTTGGTTATGATATTAATAAAAATGTTGAACTAAATTTTTATTACAGATATACAAAAGCCAATACTGATTTAGACCAGCACGGAGGACTTTACGGCGATGATCCGACTTACAAATATAATTTAGAGGAATCTTCATTTAGATTAGAAGGTAAAATTTCACTATTAGATGGATTATGGACCCAAACTTTGGGACTTAATTATATGAGAAATGTAAGAGGGTATTCTTTTGATTCAACTTCAGTTTTTAATCCTATTTCATCCTCAAGTATTTATAACGGGAATAAAATTAAATTAGAATGGCTGAATAATTTTATTTTTTTTGAAAATAATACAACAACATTAGGATTTGATTACGGACAGGAAAATGCTATTTCATATTATTATGATTCCAGTCCTTTTAGCAGTGTCTTCCCTTCACAAAAAGATGCAATAGCAGGAATATTTTTACAGCAGCAGATTAATATTTCAAATAGTTTTTTCAGTTCATTCGGTATTCGTTATGATCACCATAATAGATTTGGCTCCGTAGTTACTTATAGAATTGCACCCGCTTATCTGGTTTCCGAAACAGGTACAAAATTTAAAGCAACTTTTGGAACGGCGTTTAAAGCTCCTTCGTTGTTTTACCTTTTTGATCCTTCGTACGGAAATCCTAATTTAAAACCGGAAAAAAGTTCAGGTTGGGACGCCGGGATTGAACAGTATCTTTGGAAAGATAAATTAATATTTGGAGTGGATTATTTCAGCACTCAATTTAAGGATCTTTTTAGTTTCGATGGGAATACTTTTAAAGAAATTAATTTAAATAGTGCAGAGTCTAATGGTGTTGAGCTTTACTTAACATTAACTAATTTTAAAAAATTAGATGTATCTCTGAATTATACTTTTACTAATACAAAAGACAAGAGCACTGGCTCGACAGATTATAATCTTCCGCTGCTTAGAAGGCCGAAGAATAAATATAGTGCCGACATGAATTACAGCTTTACTAAAAAATTAAATCTGGGATTTCAAATTATTTATGTAGGAGAAAGATATGATAAAGATTTTTCTTATTATCCGGCACAACGTATTAAATTAGGCGGTTACGCTCTTGTAAATTTGTCAGGTATGTATCATATTTCAGATATTGTTGAGTTATATGGAAGAGTGAATAATTTATTTAATAAATATTATGAAGAGATATTCGGATATGCACCGCCAGGACTATCAGCTTATTTGGGTGCTAAATTTAATTTTTAATTAATGGTTCTTTTCTTTTTAATTTAATTCAAATTAAATTAGCTTGAAGAATATTGAAGTAAGAAATTAATAATCAAAATAAGAAATAAATAATTATTTAATTAACAGATCTTAAGGAGAATAAAATGAACAAAAAATTAATCAATCCGCATTTTTTGGTTGTAACCAGCATGGTACTATTTGCTGCTGCATTAAGACTTGTCCCCCATTATCCCAACTTTACACCAATTGCCGGTATGGCATTATTCGGAGGAGCTTATTTCTCTAATAAAAAATTAGCTTTTATTGTTCCGTTGGCAGCCATGTTTATCTCAGATTTAATATTAGGTTTTCATTCAACCATGTGGGCAGTCTATTTAAGTTTCGCAATTGTTGTTTTTATCGGATTTAGTTTAAGAAGAAGTAAAAAAGTCTCTAATATATTTTTTGCAGTCCTATCTTCATCAATTCTGTTTTTTGTTATAACTAATTTTGCTGTTTGGATGTCGGGAACAATGTATCCATTGACCGCAGCAGGTTTAGGCGAAAGTTTTGTTGCTGCGATTCCATTTTTCAGTTATTCCGTAATTGGTAATCTTTTCTATGCCGGAGTATTCTTCGGTGCATTTGAATTTGCTAAATTAAAATTTCCGGTTCTTGCAAACGCACAAGTTTAATTATTACAGGCGATTCAATAATATTGAATCGCCTTTTTAACTGCATCTATGCAAAGTAATAAAAGAATATTTATCCTTATTGATTTTGATGGGATAATCAGGCTCGGTAAAGACATCGCTAGTGATGCAAAAGAATTCCTAACTTTTCTTAAAGATCAAAAATTCCCGTATTATATAATCAGTAATTCAACTCTAAATACTTCAAACGATATCAATCTTTTCCTGAAACAGAACGGTATTAACTTCAATGTTAATGCGATGACAACCGTTGATGCCACTTTACAATACATCAAAAAAAATAATTTAAAAGTAACTGTTTATTGTGAAAATTCTATAATGAAATTATTTAAGGATTTCATTGATGACAAAAATCCGGATGCTGTTGTAATCGGAGATATCGGGAATAAATGGTCTTATGAAATATTAAATGAAATTTTTAGAACAGTAATAAACGGTGCTGATATTATTGCAATGCAGAAAAATAAATTCTGGAATCCTACCGGCAAGGAATTAGTGTTGGATGCAGGAGCTTTCATATCAGCAATTGAGTATGCTTCATCTAAGAAATCAATTCTAATTGGTAAGCCATCAGAAATTTATTTCAAATCAGCACTTGATCATTTGGGATACAAAAATGGTGATTCTTTCTATATGATAGGTGATGATTTAGAATCTGATATTGAAGCATCGCAAAAAATTGGAGGAAAAGGGATTTTAGTATTTACAGGAAAAACTAAATATCCGCTAGGAAAAGAAATAAAAATACAACCGAATAACACTGCAGACAATTTGACAGAGGTTATTGAGATAATACAAAAATTAAGTATGAAATTGAAGTAGCATTTCTTTATGAAACACAAGTTCATTTAGATATAATATATCACTATTAGCCAACAAAATAATTCCAAAGAGCTACTCCTGAAGAGATAGATTCGCAGGTTATAACTACTTCTTTATGTAGAGAATTAAATTAAATGTGAACTTAAGTTTAACATAACAGCACTTAGTTGCATATAATAAATACAAATGGCCGCCCCCTTAATTTTTGGGAGCGGCCTGACTAATTACTTATTATCTGTCCGTTGGTATCCTCATCCCGTAGAACGAACGCCATACAAAGAAGAAACGCGATCAGCAGGAAGATTACGCCGACGATCGGGGCAACGTGACTGAACGACGGAGTGATAGAGATTTCCATCGCAAGCAAACCAAACAGGGTTGTAAACTTAATGATCGGATTAAGAGAAACCGAAGACGTGTCTTTGTAAGGGTCGCCTACAGTGTCGCCCACCACTGTAGCATCATGTAGTGGAGTACCCTTCTCCTTCAAGTCAACCTCTACCACCTTTTTGGCATTATCCCAAGCTCCGCCGGCATTGGCCATAAAGACAGCCTGAAACAAACCAAATGTGGCAATCGCAATCAGGTAAGAAACGAACAAGCTTACCGGCTGGTTGCTAACGGAAGGTGCCGAGAGACAGGCAAAAGCAAGTGCGAAAGAGAAGATGCCGAAAAAGATGTTCCACATACCCTTCTGGGCATACTGGGTACAGATCTTGACAACCTCTTTGGAACTTTCCTTGGCTGCCATTTGACTGGCATTTTCATCGAGATGAATATTCCGTTTGATGTAATCGACTGCTTTGTAGGCCCCTGTAGTTACGGCCTGTATAGAAGCTCCGGTAAACCAGAAGATAACCGCACCGCCGGCTATAAATCCAAAGAGAGTATACGGGTTAAGCAAGTTGAGGATCGTTTCCGGTTCAACGCCAAGTACTTGTTTGATCAGCAAGATTAAGCTGAATATCAGGGTGGTGGCGCCAACTACAGCTGTAGCGATCAACACCGGTTTGGCAGTGGCTTTAAAAGTGTTGCCGGCTCCGTCGTTAGCTTCCAGCAAGTACTTCGCCCGCTCGAAGTCCGGTTCGAAACCGAAGTCGTCGTGGATCTCTTTTTTAATATTAGGAATGGTTTCAATCAGCGACAGTTCGTAGATTGACTGGGCGTTATCGGTTACCGGGCCGTAGCTGTCCACAGCGATAGTTACCGGGCCCATACCGAGGAAACCGAAGGCCACTAGGCCAAAAGCGAAAACTGCAGGATAGAGCATGGTCCCACCGGGGAAAAACGTGCTTGCAAAATAGCCTATGAACATCAGAAACAGAATTACCATGCCGATCCAGAAGGCGCTGAAATTACCCGCCACCAGGCCGGACAGAATGTTCAACGAGGCGCCGCCCTCCCGGCTGGCCTTGACAACTTCAGTCACGTGGCCGGACTTGGTGCTGGTAAAGATCTTGGTGAATTCCGGGATAAGAGCGGCACCAAGGGTTCCGGAACTCATAATGATCGACATAATAAGCCAAAGATTAGGATTTTGCGTTCCTATGTCAGAAGCCGGACCTATCTCAAAGTAACTGGCTATGAACACGATTATTATTGAGAGAATGGAAGCGAACCAAACAAGGCTGCTCAACGGCTGTTCAAAATTAAAATCCACCTTGCCGCCGAATTTAGCTTTGCTGAAAATTTTGCTAATGTAAAAAGCTGCAATGGATGTGATTATCATCAGGATGCGCATCATAAAGATCCACACTAGAAGATGGGTTTGAAGGTCCAGTCTTGCTGCCAGCACGATAAAGGTAATCAGTGCTACCTGGGTTACACCGTATGTTTCAAAACCATCTGCCGTTGGTCCCACGCTATCGCCTGCATTATCTCCGGTGCAGTCGGCAATTACACCCGGGTTACGAGGATCATCCTCTTTTATTTTAAATACGATTTTCATCAGGTCTGAGCCGATATCAGCAATCTTGGTGAAGATACCGCCGGCAATCCGAAGCGCGCTGGCACCCAGTGATTCGCCAATAGCAAAGCCAATAAAACTTGCACCTGCCAGGTTGCGGGGGACGAACAGCAGGATAATCAGCATCATGATTAGTTCTACACAGACTAAAAATACCCCAACACTCATGCCTGCCTCGAGAGCGACATTCAAAGTCTTAAGCGGCTTACCCTCCAGCCCAGCAAAGGCTGTACGGGCGTTAGCCAGGGTGTTCATGCGAATTCCGTAAAAGGCTACGCTGGATGAGCCAAGAATACCTAATACAGTCCAGAGCAGGATCAGCAGCACGCCACCCACGGAAATATGTGACAGCACTCCGAAATAGAAGACGCTGACGACGGCGATAATTAAAAATAGTGCAAATAAGAACTTGGCCTGCTGCTTGAGGTAGGTCTTACTAGTCTCGTAGATGGTGTCTGCCACTTCCAACATAGATTTATGAGCAGGCATATTTTTGACTCTCATAAACTGGTACAGGCCGAATAATATTCCCAGGAAACAAACAACCAAGCCCAAGTACAACAAGTTGTTTTGTGCCTGGCTAAGGGATGGAACCGCCAGATTCGACTCGTCGGCGAAGATCAATACCGGCGAAAGCAACACCACTAACATGCCGAGCAATCCGACAGATATTAACTTCTTCATAAAAATAAACCACCTTTCCTTTCAAATTGATTAAATGATATGGTCAATCATTCCCCTCCTAAAACCCATATTTTTTTATTAATAAAAATCTTGCCCAAAAGTGTAAAAACACTTGGAAGGTTGTCCCGAAAGCTACGATATAAAAATGATAAATTAGATTTTTTAGGTAATATTTTGTTATGAATTATGCAAGTAGAAAAAATTCCCTTTTGAACAGGTTGGAGGATGACCCAAACGGTCTTACGGACTTTATTCCTTAATTTTTTAGCCAATCTGTATTAAAAAAACTTGTTTGAAAACCCTAATTAGTGGCGATTAGACACCGTTTGAAAATGTTAGTAGACATTTGTTTGTTTCTAATATTCATCAGAAGACAACCACTAACTTTTAAGTTTAGTCTTGATATTAGATCGGGTTAGTATGTGTCAAATGTCTGGGGGTAAACTTAATAAATTGTGCTAGTAGTGTCAACTAATTTATGGGATTTTAAGCATTTGTGGCTTAATTCTGTTTCTTGGAAGGGCTTGATCTAGGCCATGTATGGTTGCTTATGAAATCCGGATATAATAAGATCTGTAAAAGACAAGCAGACATAAAAGCTAATCATAATTTTTAGTGATTAGGTTTTTTATACTTACCCTCAATAATGTGATTTAGATTATTCAATTAAAACAGACTATTGAAAAAAGGCAATCATTTGAATAGTTTGTTTTAAAATGAAATATATTTTAGCATTCATTCCACAAAAATTGCGGACAATTTTTAATAAAAAATTAATATTTACTGAGATTTTACTTACGAGAAAACATCACAAAAACACAATATATAATTCAACAAAAAAAATTTTAATGAAAACATTTTTTGAAAAGTTTTATAAGTTATTAACTTACAAAAGTGATAATTTTGCCTATATCTCTGACCGAATAATCTCCAGAAAGTCAGTCAGATTTTTAATTTGGGTAAGAATTATTTCCAGAATTTATATGTGGCTTCTTGCACTTTACCTCATAGCTCACTTTGCAGTTTTTATTCGGAGAGTTCTCATCCCATAATTTTTTTACTTAGGCCATTTTGAAAAACAACATTTTAAATTTTGTTTTAGGAAAGCTCTCATTCAAAAAGTCTTTTTAAAGTGCCGCTTTATATTTAAAAATTAAAATTTTACGTGACGAAGCACACCCAATTATTTATTATGATAACACTAATTAGTTTGTCTATTTTCAAAAATTATAGTTATGATTTATTTCAAGATTAAAGGATAATTTATGAATGGCCCGGACATATTCGATCTGATCATTAAAGGCGGACTAGTAATAATAATTTTAGCATTATGTTCTTTAATTTCAATCAAGGTAATTATTGAAAAGTATATTGTGTTCAAAGGAATAACTGAAAAAGCTATTTCGGATTTTATGAATAAAATTTATAAAAGTCTGAATACGGAAGATATGAATGCCGCAATTACCGAATGTAAAAATAATACTATTGACTGGCTAAGCATGAAAATAAAAATTCCAATTTCAAGTTCGATTAATTACATTTTAGAACATTCAAGAGACGAAAACTCTGAACTTGAAAACGGAGCTTACACTCAGCTTGATAAAGAATTAGCTAAAATGGAAAAAGGGTTAGGCATACTTTCTACTTTAGGAAGTATATCACCATTTATCGGACTGTTTGGAACTGTAGTTGGAATTATTAAATCTTTTAATGCACTTTCTTTGAATAATACTTCAAACTATACTTCAGTTATGAGTGGAATTGCGGATGCCTTAGTAGCAACTGCAGCGGGCTTAGTAGTAGCGGTTCCTGCAGTTATGTTTTATAATTATTTTATTAAACGTTTAAAACAAAGCTTGCCATTATACGATGAGGCTATTCAAAATACTATTAAACAATTGAAAATTATAGATATGAGCAAGAAACATGAGGCGGTATAAATTAGAAGATAAAGAATTCTCCGAAATTAATATCACGCCTCTTACAGATGTAATTTTGGTAGTATTAATTATTTTTATGATAACAAGTCCCCTGCTTATCACCGGAGCTTTAAAAGTGAAATTGCCGCACGCATCTTCAAGTGAAACAACTATGAATAACGATATCCAGGTCTATTTAAATAAAAATGATCAAATATACTTAGATGATAAATTAATAGATATTTCAAATTTAATTTCTGATTTGAAGGCCGAATTCGTTCAGAAAAATAATAAAGATGTTATCGTTAAAGCTGATAAGGATGCGGTCTATGGAGATGTTGTTCAATTATTAGATGCAATTAAAAATGCTGGAGCAAGTAAACTTCTAATGGCTACTTTGAAAAAATAATTTAATATCCTTTTGTGTCTTTTTGATCATAATTGATAGATCAATAATTTTTCTTATTAAATGATCATGAATCATATTTTTCAATATTGTATAGATAATCAACTTGTTGCTTTTACGTGATGAAATTATTAAACGCTAAAAATTTCTCTTCAATAATATCTTTCATTTTTCATTTAACCATATTTGTTTTAATATTTTTTGTATTCAACCATAAAACTGAACATCAAGATATAAAATTTATAGAAGTTGGATTTGCAGGTACTGTTGAATCAAATTCTCCCGGCTCTCCAGGTAGCGGAATTATCAAGAAGCAAAAACTTTCCCAGCCAAAAATAAACTCAAAAAAAAAGTTACCAAAAGAAAAAATTAAACGAGTAAAAAAAATCAATGAAATTCCTAAGAACCCGCCGCCTACAAAAAAGTTCAAGAAAAATATATCAGCCAAGGATACATCATCGGGCTCAAAAAGTTCTAATACTAATTTAGCATCTGAAAATTCGAACGGAAACCCTGGTAATGGTGGTAGTGGTAACGGTCAAAATGGTTCCGGGCCAGCAAAAGAAGGTACACCGGATCAAGATAACTACTTTCATGTAGCTGTAGATCAGATGCCTGTACCGATTGGAGGAATTGAAGGTATTGATGCAAAAGCATTTTATCCTCCGCAGGCAAAAGAGAATAAAATTCAAGGTACTGTGTATGTCTTGGCGTATATTGATGAGAATGGTTACGTTCAAAAAACTGTTTTAATAAAAGGGATCGGTTATGGATGTGATCAATCTGCAATTCGAGCAGTAGGTGAAACCAGATTTAGTCCGGGCATATTAAAAGGTGTTCCTGTAAAAGTACAATTAACTATTCCGGTTACCTTTAACCTTCATTAAGAATAAATTTCACTTAAGTTATCCGACTTGCAGTTAATTTGATAAGGATTTTTTCTGTGCGATTTTATGCCTAAAGTATTCAACAAAACCTGGAACAAGGGAAATTAATATGATGACTATTATGGCAATTGAAAAATGATTTTTAACAATTTCGATGTTGCCGAAGAAGTATCCGCCATAAATAAATAAAGCCACCCAAAGAGTACCTCCGATTATATTATAAGTGATGAATTTCGGATAAGTCATGCTTCCGATTCCAGCAACAAAAGGAGCAAATGTTCTTACGATTGGAACAAATCTGGCAAGAATAATAGTTTTACCGCCGTATTTTTCAAAAAATTTATGAGTTCTATCTAAATATTCTTTTTTTAAGAAACGAACTTTTTCCTTCTCAAAAACTTTTGGGCCAACATAATGTCCGATCCAATAATTTACTGTATCGCCCAGTATGGCAGCCACAGCCAATAGGATAAAAAGAAGATGCACATTGAAAGAACCTTTGGCTGCAAAAGTACCAGCAGCAAAAAGGAGAGAATCGCCTGGAAGAAATGGAGTTATTACTAATCCCGTTTCACCAAAGATTACAATAAATAAAAGTATATAAGTGATTGTTCCGTATTGTGAAATAATTTGCTGCAGATGAACATCAAGATGAAGAAAAAGATCGATCAGGTATTTTATGATTTCCATAAATTATTTAGTTTTTCTTCTTCTTTTCCAGGCAAGTTCGATAATTTTTTTTAGAGCTCGTTCGTAAGAATAGCCCGCTGCTTTAGCGGAACGCATAAAACCAACGCCCTCTGTAAGATCAGGGTTAGGATTAACTTCTAAAACATATGCTTCTTTATTATTTTTTAACCGCATATCAACTCTTGCATAGTCCCTGCACCCCATTGCATGAAATGCCGATATTGCAATGTCTTTAACTTTAGTTTCAACCCTTTTGGGTAGAACTGCAGGACAACTCGGTATTGTTTTATGATAAGCTTCATGCTGGGGATCCCACTTAGCTTGATAGCTGACAATATTATGCAGATAATCAGGCATCTCCGTAAAGTCAATCTCACTAACCGGAAGAACTTTTGGATTTTTATCCCCTAAAACAGCTACATTTAATTCCCGTCCCTCTATAAATTCTTCTACTAGAGCCGGCTGTATAAAATATTTTAAGACATACTCTACACGAGCCTTAAGCTGTTTTGAATTGTAAACGATTGACTCATTTTCAATCCCAACACTGCCGTCTTCAAAAGCAGGTTTTATTATCAAAGGATAATTTAATCCTCGATTATAACTCTTAGCAATTTTTTTTATTACAATAAATTTAGGAGTTTTTATGCCGAGTGAATTTAAAATTCTTTTTGCAAGCACTTTATTTTGGCAATTAGCTAACGCCATAGGAGGGGCACCGGTATAAGGTATTCCTAATAGCTCCAATAAGCCTACAATATTCATTTCTAACCGGGCATTATCTTTAAAAATTTCTATAAAATTAAATACCACATCCGGTTTGTTTTTTTTCAAATCCTTAAGAAGAAGGTCAAGATCATCTTTTATATTTAAAGGATATGCATTACATCCTGTTTTGGTGAGTCTTTTAGCGAGAAGTTCATATTCCTCGATTGGCGTTAGTTCTTCGACCTCAAAATAAGGAGTAAAATTTAGTTCCTTAGTTTCGTGATCCACCGATTTAACATAAAAATCGGGGTTCGCTTCATTAAAAATTACCGCTACTCTTAAATTTTCCTTCATATTTCGTTTCAAAGATAAATAAAATCCGTCACTCGGCAAAATTTACTTGATGATTTAATCAATACTATTAATTAAATTAAAAACTAAAAATATAGAGAATTATGAGCTTTTATCCCCAGCCCTACAAATATCAGTGTGGACCTTTTGCACTTAAATACGGCCTGATTATGTTAGGCAGATTTGAGAACGAAAGAGAAATCGGCAAAAGGGCCGGCAGTACCTGGTGGTACGGTACTGATGAAATCGGATTAGCAAAAGCTGCTAAAAGCTTTGATTGTAAAATGAAATATTTCCGAAGAGAAACCCCGGAGGAAGCTATAAAAGTTCTTGCTTCACATTTAAAACAAGGCTTGCCTTGCATTCTTAGCGTTGATAATTGGGAACATTGGTTTACTGTGATTAACGAACAACAAAATAAATTTATAGTTGTCGACAGCGGACTTGATAAGGTCATTGTAATCTTGACTGAGAATCAGCTATTGAAAAGATGGAAATATGTCGACGATGAGACAGAATACACTAGTTATGACGGCTATGCACTTACTCCAAATGTAAAACCTTCAACAAAGGCAAAGTTTTCTTTAGAAAAAGCTAAATATGTAATGCGTGACAGGAACAAAGAACTTGCCGAAAAATGGGATACATATTTTAACGATCTCATAAATATTTGTCGACCTCGAACTCCAGTTTCAAGGAAGACAATTTCGTTTACAGAATTTTTGAGAAGACACGAAAATTTGATTATAAAACAAGTAGCAAATTGGCATGGGACACCATCTTATCGCGAGTTAAAAAAGATTTTAAAGAATATGCAATTTGTAGCAGAAGTTTATGATCTTGTTATTTATATAGAAGATCAAAAAAAAGCACTAATTGATTTAACCTCAATCCTAATGATGTATGCCTGCGGAAAATATGGGATGGACCCTATATATTAGAAATATTTATCAGGAGTAAATATGGACACAATTGTTGAAAGGAACAAGAAAATATTATCAAGAGAAAAAACAGCATTACTATTAATCGACATTCAAGAAAAAATATTAGCAGTAATGAAAAACCCGGAACAGGTGGTCCAGAATTCATTGAAACTTATTAAAGGTTTTAAAGCTTTAAATATTCCAATTTTTTATACCGAACAGTATCCCAAAGGACTCGGCCCAACAGCAGCAGCCTTACTTAAAGAACTTGAAGGTTTAAGTGCAATTCAAAAAATGAGTTTTAGCTGTTCAGGAGCGGGTAATTTTTTTGTTAGATTAAAAGATAATAGTGTTTCGCAAGTTGTTGTCGCTGGAATAGAATCACATGTTTGTGTCCAGCAAACGACATTAGATCTCATAGCAAATGGATTTCAAGTTGACCTTGCTGCAGACGCTGTCTCTTCCAGAAAAGACCTAGATTATAAATTTGCTCTTGATAGGATGAGAACACACGGTGCCGAGGTAACCACAACTGAAACAATATTATTTGAATTGCTGAATGTATGCGGTACAGATGAATTTAAAGCTATTTCCAAAATTGTAAAATAAACTACTTAAAAAATATTTTTCTCTTATTAATTTCTATTGTTTACCAATCTTATTAAACCCTTCCTTATTTTATTGAAATGAAAATTCAATCAATTATGCCTTCTATTTCAAACCAACTTCATATACTAAAAATACTTAGACAATTCTAAAAATTTTTTAAACAAACTTTTTTAGCAAAGAGTAATTTCTACAATGACTTAATGTAATTATTACCTCACTCGACTTTGAATACATAAAATAAATCACAAATTAAAAGAAAAAATCCTGGCACATCGGTTGAATAAGTATACCAGAATAAATGGTAATTGCTTATTCAACAATTAATATTTTGCTTAAACGTATAAATATTTCAACAAAACAAAAGGTAGCTTCATGAAAAAAATATTTTTACTCCTCGCTGTTGCAGGTTTAATTTTTACAGGATGTTCCGATTTAGGAACAAACCCTAGCTCGAATCCGGTAACTACCCCTCAGTCAAATACAATTTCTTTAAATAAAGTTTCCCCAAAAATTGCTTCTTCACAATCAACATTTACTGTTTCTCAAATAATAAATGGGAACAAAGGCGGAGTAATTATTTTAAATCAAGAAAGCGGCAATATTCATGTATTTGCTAAATTGAAAATACCTAAAAATGCATTTGATGGTAATGTAAATGTATCAATTTTGGTTGATCCATCAACAGCATCTATTACTTTAAGTCCAAGTATGATTTTTAATAAGGATGTAATTTTAGATGCATCCTTCAAAGGTTTAGATTTAAAAGCACTGAACTTAGATTCACAGGAAGTTAATTTTTATTACTTGTCAGAAGATGGAACAAAAATTCCAGTTAAACATAGCTGGACAAAAAGTAATGTAAAATTAGGAGAATTAGTAGTAAAACACGCAGAAATCGATCATTTTTCTAGATACGGCTGGGCAAAGTAATCAAGATACAAACGATAATATTATTTAAAAGACATATTGTAATAAAAATAAAATTTCAACATACAACGGGTAAATAGTGGACTCTTTAGAGCAAAAAAGGAGAAGGTTCTTAGAAGATATATTAAAGAATTTTTTTAATGATGAGGATACAAAAACATTTAAAGAAAATTTTTTAACTTCAAAAAAATCTTATAAAATTTCTAATCTAAATGCTATAAATAAAAAACAAATCAATTTAGATATAAATGATTTGTTTAAAATATTAGCTCAATTAGATTTGTTAATCACATTTGCCCAATCAAAATTATCTTTAAATAAATATCTGGAGTTTCTTCTTTTAATTGGAAAATTCACAATTATAGTAGGAGAGGTTTCTGCTTCTATTTATATTCATGAAAAAATTCTAAATGAAACCAAAAACAAACCAGAGTTAATAAGTTTTTGTGCTGCCGCTGCTTTAACTTTAGCTGAAATCTACAGCAGGCAAGCTTCATGGAAAACAAGTTTTACCTATATTAAACAGGCAAACGCTCTATTTAAAAAAGCAAAAGATTCAAAAGGAAGTGCAAATTGTGAAAATCTCCTCGGCACTATTTATGGCGATTTTGGAGAACTAAAAAAATCCAAAGAACATTTTGAAAAAAGTTTAGCCTTTTTAGAAAACGATTTGGATAGCGCTCTTAAAGGCACATTAGAAATAAACCTTGGTATCCTAAACAATATTCTAGGTGAATTTGAAGCAGCTCTATCCTATTATCGGAGAGCACTTGTTTTATTTGAAGGCATGCATAATCTGAAGAGAATAGTAGAAATACGGCATAATATGGGAATGCTTTATACAAAAATGAATCAACTAAATATGGCAATAAAAGAATTTGATCGCTGTATTTCTGCTGCTCTTCAGACAGGTTATTTACCCTCTATCGGTTTGGCATATCTAAGCAAAGCCTATATTTATACTCGTCAAAATGATTTCCTTGTCGCCGAAGCATTTGCAGATAAGTCATTAGAAATTTGTAACAAAACTAATGACAAGTTATCCATTGCAGATATATACAAAATTAAAGGAATTATTTACAAAAACCTGAAAAAACATCAGACTGCTGAAGATTACTTCCTTACCAGTCTTAGAATTAATAAAGAATTAAAAAATGAATTAAATTATTCTGAGACAGCAATTGAATATGGTAAGTTGTTAAAAAAAATAGGAAGAGTCGAAGAAGCAGATTCCTACTTTAAATCCGCACTCAAATATTTTAAGAAAATCAAAGCCCCCTATGAAATAAAAGAGATAGAGGACCTTCTTTAAATAGTTCAATTGAAACTCATCTAGTTTTTTTTCCTACTACAAAATATTTTTCAATTTTATATATATACATCGCACACATTTTATTTAAGTTTTGGTTTTATTTTATATTTTGATTATTTATAAAATGATAAATTTTTATAAATATGTTCAGAACTCTATTTACAACACTCAGAGCAAAAATTTTAACGGGGTATATCGTTGTTATAATCATAATGATCTGTGTTATGATATGGAGTCTGTATAATTTTAACCGCCTCAATGAATCATTCAGAGCAATTATAGTCCAGAATTATTCCAGCATTGTAGCAGCAGATAATATGGTAAGATCGCTGGATAATCAAATAAACGGGCTTTTTTTAATTTTCAGCCGTGACAATCCCCCCAAAGGAAAACAAGTGTTTGATAACGCAAAACAAGATTTCTATTTCTGGTTCGAGAAAGCCCGGGTTGCATCAAATACACCTGCTGAAACTGCTATCCTCGACAGTTTAAATGACCAGTACAGAGTTTACTTAACAGAAATAAATTATTTAATCACCTACCCGGCAAACTATCCAACTAATTTAGATCATGAAGATGAATATACTCAAGCTATCTCTTTAATATCCGTAATCAAAAATCGATGTTATGAGCTTTTTGAAACTAATCATAATTTCATAAAACGTGCAGAGGAAAGCGTACAGTCCATAACTAGAATCGCCGCATTTACAATGTTATTTCTGGCAATATTAGGAACAGTATTAAGTTTAGTTTTTAGTACAAAATTCTCGGAGTTTATTGTTAAACCGGTAAAAGATCTAACCCGGTCTGTTAAACATATTTCAGCCGGAAATTTTGATCAGGTAATTCAGTCAAATGATTCTGATGAAATAGGAATACTCGCTGATGAGTTTAACAGCATGGTCGGAAGACTTAAACGCTATGAAAAATTGAATATCAATACTTTGCTTTATGAAAAAAGAAAATCAGAAATAATAATTGAAAGCATAAATGACCCGGTTTTAATGGTGGATAGTGACCTTCATATCCTTCTTGCAAATAAAGCCTTTAAATTAGAATTCAGCAGTCCGAGAAATGAACAAACAATGTTAAATGAAGTAATTAAGGATGAGAAAGTATACGAAGATATTAAAACTTATATTTCTACAAACGAAACAGAAGATCAAGAAAATATTTTTCAAACTCATGACTCTGAAGGTGCTGTGAGATATTATAAATTAAGATATTCGTCAATAATATTACCTGAAAATGATATTAATGCTGCACTAATTGTATTCAGTGATATTACACAATATGAAGAATTGGATAGGCTAAAGTCTGAATTTGTTGCAAAAGTATCTCACGAATTAAAAACTCCATTAACTTCAATGGGAATGGCTGTTGGAATTCTTGGTGATGAAATAGTCGGCAATCTTTCGGACAAGCAAAAAGAACTTATTCTTTCGATGCGAGAAGATTATAACAGGCTGAATAAACTGGTAAAAGAAATTCTTGAACTCTCACGTATTGAATCTGGAGGAATACAATTAGAATTTAAACCGACAGATATCAAAATGTTATTAAAAGGATGTATAAAAACTTTTTCATTGCAGTGTGAAGAAAAAAACATCAAGCTAAGATATATTTCAAATGGCGATGTACCTTTAATTTCAGCAGATTATGATTATCTTTCACGTGCAGTAGGCAACTTTATAGGTAATTCCATAAAATTTATTGACAAGGGTGGAGAAATAAATTTAAGTGCCGATTCAAATGATTCAAACTTAGTTATTACAATTGCCGATAATGGCCCGGGAATAAATCCCGAATATCTTGATAAAATTTTTGATAAATTTGTACAGGTAAGCGGCACAAAACCCGGCAGTGTTGGTTTAGGTTTAACCATTGCAAAGGAAATTATTGAATTGCATCATGGTTCTATAAATGTTTGGAGCAAACCAGGACAGGGCAGCAAATTTGAAATAACAATTCCGGTTCAAAGCAATGAATAAAGGAAGAGTTCTAGTAATAGACGACGAGATTAATATTTTAAAAGTTATTGAGCTTTCTTTAAGTTCACAAAATTTTTTACCGGAGGTTTTTAGTAATCCTCTAGATGCTTTAAAAAGAGTTCAGGAAATTTTTTTCGATTTGGCTTTTATTGATTTAAAAATGGAACCGATCGATGGCCTTCAAACACTTGCTCAGTTAAAAAGCATTTCCCCGGATACTACATCAGTACTAATGACTGCGCATGGTTCCATTGAAACAGCCGTAGAGGCAATTAAGGGTGGTGCCTATGATTATATTACAAAACCATTCACTCATAAAGAATTTATTCATTTGGCCGAAAGAGTTTTTGAGCATCATATTTTACTAAAAGAAGTAAAGGGATTAAGGGAACAAATAGAAGAAGAATATACTTATGGTGAAATTATTACTCATAACTTCCAAATGAGAGAAATAATAAAGCTTAGCAAAGACATAGCCGATAGCGACATTCCGGTACTTATTGAAGGAGAAAGCGGAACTGGAAAAGAAATGCTTGCAAGATTTATTCATTTAAACAGCAAAAGAAGTTTAAATCCATTTGTACCCGTTAATTGTGCTGCAATGCCAGAAAGTCTATTTGAAAGTGAAGTATTCGGACATGTTAAAGGATCATTTACCGGAGCAACTAAAGATAGAATCGGCAGATTTGAAATGGCTGACCAGGGAAGCGTTTTTCTTGATGAAGTGGGTGAAATATCAAAGCCCATGCAGGTAAAATTACTCCGGTTCCTGCAGAGTATGGAATTTGAGCGTGTCGGAGAAAGTATTACCCGTAAAATAAATGTTAGAATAATCAGTGCCACTAATAGAAATATTGATGAAGATATAAAATCCGGAGAATTGCGCGAAGATTATTACTATAGGCTTAGCGGAGTAAGGATAAAACTTCCGCCCCTTCGAGAAAGGAAAGAAGATATCCCTTATCTAGCAGAATATTTTTTAAACAAATATTCTCCTGAAGTTGAAATTAAAATTTCACCTGAAGCATTAAAACTATTAAATGAATATTCGTGGCCGGGAAATATTAGAGAGCTAGAGAATGTAATTAATCGTGCAATTGTTCTTGCCAAGGACAAAGTTATAAAGCCCGAATATTTGCCGGGTGAAATTTTTAATAGCAGTGATAAACAATTTACTTCTTTAATGCCTTCTTTAAATGAAGTCGAAAAAAAATATATAATTGAAGTACTTAAGACTCATTCAAATCCAAAAGAAGCTGCTCAAATTTTAGGTATATCTCTAACCACTCTTTGGAGAAAAAGAAAAGAATTCAAAATTTAGTGCCCTCCCCTATTTAAAATGAAAACATATTTTTTTCCCATTTCATTTTGAAATCGTTATAACTCCTTGAATTATAAAAGATTTATTAAAATTGATTTCATTTTGAAATTAATTCTAAAAAATTATTGATTAATAAAAATCCTCATCAAATTAAAAATGTTCGAAATGCTTCTATAAAACAATAATTTGACCTCATGAACGCGCCATTAAATTTAAGGCATAATGTTTGGATAGTATTTACCGTTTAACTAATTAATAGTTTATTAAATTAAACAAAATGGAGATAGACAACCCATGAAACAATCTGTGTTCATAACAATCTTAATTGTTATAGCTTTCGCTATAGCTTTGGCTATATATATGTTTGTATTCGGAAACCCTGCAAACTTTATTGATGGTGTGGTTAGAGAAAGACCTGCCAATTTATTAGGAACAGTATATACTGGCGGCCCTCTTGTAGCACTTTTAATTATGCTTTCAATTATGGACGTCGCAATTATTTTTGAAAGAATTTTTTCTCTAAAAAAAGCCGGCGGTAAAAGATCAACTGCTAACTTTTTTAAAGATGTAGTAGCAGCTCTTGAAAATAGTGAATTTGATACAGCAATTGAAGTATGTGACGCTCAAAGAGGTTCAGTTGCTAACGTTATTAAAGCCAGCCTTGTTAGATATAATGAATTAGTAGCCGGCAACAAAAAAATGGAAGCTGAAAAGCAGCTGGCAGAAATTCAAAGAGCGGTAGAAGAAGCCACAATGTTAGAAACTCCTTTATTAGAAAAGAATTTAATTGCTCTTTCAACTATAGCATCAATTGCAACAATGGTTGGATTATTAGGAACAGTTATTGGAATGATTAGAGCTTTTAGTGCAATGGGTAGAGCCGGAGCGCCTGATGCAATTCAGCTTGCTATTGGTATTTCCGAAGCTCTTATAAATACAGCCGGCGGTTTAATAGCTGCTATTATGGGTATTGTTGCTTACAATTTCTTTGTTAATAAAGTAGATAATTTTACTTACTCTGTTGATGAAGCTAGTTATAGTGTACTTCAAATTCTAAAATCCAAATAATGGGGCTTAAAAATGCCAAAGATAAAAAAAGGAAGAGTAAATGTAAGAGTGGACATGACACCGTTGGTGGATGTTGCGTTTTTACTTCTTACATTCTTTATGATGACAACACAATTTCAACCGCCTGAAACGGTTAAAATTGAAGTCCCTTCGTCTCATTCTGCATTTAAATTGCCCGAATCTGATGTAATGACTATTTATATCGATAAAGAGGGCCAAATATTTATGGGTGTAGATGCGCCGGCTTTAATGGCTACATTATTCGGTCAGAAAGCTAAAAACCAGAAAGAAGTACAGGTTAAATTAGATAATCTTCCTGATCTTCTAATTCACGCGCGTATTAGTAACCCAAGACTCAGAACTGTTATTAAAGGTGATCAAGATGCAGACTACGGAGCCGTTGAGGATGTAATGAATATATTGCAAAAAACCGAAATTACCAGATTTGCAATGATAACTAATCAAATTATTGATAAAAAGAAACAATAAATTTAAAGGATTTTAAATATGGCTGGAGCTGACCTAGGCGGTGGCGGAAGCCACGGAAAGTCAAAGCATCAAAAGAAGCACAAAAAGAGAAGAGCGGGTGTCAGGATTGATATGACTCCTTTAGTTGATGTTGCGTTCCTTTTACTGACTTTCTTTATGCTTACTACTGTTATGAGAAGACAAGAAACTATGGAAATCAACTTGCCTCCAAATAACAAAACACAGATTGATATTGCAGAATCTAATTTAATGACAATGTTTGTAGCTCAGAATGATTCCGTATTTTACAGCATGGGAACAGATAAACCACAATCGATCGCATATGATAAACTGGAAAACTTTTTTAAAAGAAAAAGCACAACAAAATTCCAAACTAGTTATTCTATTGAAGTTCGATCGTAAAAGTAGATATCACATGATGGTTAATGTAATTGATAAACTTAATCTTGCGAAATTACAGCGTTTTTCTATTGCTCCGATGACTGATAACGATACAAAATTATTGGCCAAGGCATCATCTTAAAACGAGGAAATTAAAATGAATAATGACACATTAGTAATGGGAAATCAATCGGAATACGGTGCCTTTGAACTGAAAAAGTTATACCCCAAAAATTTTGGTATGGGGCTAACTATAGCTATACTAGTTCACTTATTTCTTATTGGGACTTATATTTTTATTCAAGCAATTACAAAAGATGATGACAGTAATATTGCCACAGTTCGTATATTAAAATATACCGAACTTGGGCCTCCGCCGTCACTTGATAAGAATGTAGCTCAACAAATTAAAGTGCAGGCACCTACTATAAAACCGAATATAGGAATTCCTAAACCTGTTCCGGACGCGCAAGCACCTAAAGAACAAACTATAGCAACGCAGCAGGAAATGAACCAGGTGGCCGCACCGGTAGGTGAAGGATCCGGAGGAAATGTTCAAATTACTCAAGACCTTAAGGTTCAAGCTCCTTCTGATGAAGCACCAGGGATTAACCAATTCGTTCCTGTAGAAAAATACCCTCAAATTGTTAAGCAAGTATTGCCGATTTACCCTGAATTAGCAAAAAGAGCCGGTGTTGAAGGTACTGTTTATGTAAAGGTATTAGTCAGTAAAGAAGGTAAACCTTTAAAAGCTGTTGTAATTAAGAGCGATTCAGATGTATTTAATAAACCGGCCATTGATGCAGCAATGCAGTATATATTTACTCCAGCAATTCAGCATAAAGCACCGGTTATGGTTTGGGTAGTTGTTCCATTTAAGTTCAAATTAAACAATAATTAGTTGAACTCTCGGGGATTCGACTGATGAAAGTCATGAGATATATTGCGTACGGCGCGGCAATACTGTTCATTCTTTTCGGTATTGCTATTCTAGCTGGATATTTCATAAAAGAAAGCGTTCCCCAACAATTCCGAATTATGGCAGGCATCGTATTAATTTTATACGGTGCCTTCCGGTTTATTACAACATTTTTCAAAAAAAATCAAAATGATATAATAAAATGAGACTGCTGATTGGCACTGTAATAATGACTTTTTTTTTAGTTTCCGGTTGCCAAAATCAGGGTAACAAAATGTCTCCAACTATAGGGAATGCAGTTGTAGAAGTGGATCCGGCAATTTACCCCGTACTAATTAAAGAAAAAAAAGCATTCGATACATTATATACAAAAGCCAAAATAGATTTGAAGGAAACTGCACCTTTGCAGGGAGCAGTCAATCTCATAAATAATAAATCTAAAATGTATATAAGCCCAAGGTATTTTGACAGCAAAGAGTTAGATTTTATTCATAGCCAAAAGATGGATGTGCAAATATTTAAGTTTTGCTACGAAGCAATTGCAGTGGTTAGTTCTCCTAAAAACAATACCAATAAGATTAGAGTAGATGAAATTAAAGATGCTCTTTTAGGAAATTCAAGACAGTACTCTTTTGTAATTCCCCAAAATACAACTAGCACTTATGAATATATTAAAGACGAAATACTCAATGGAAAAGAACCTAAATATGCAGAGATTGTGCCTAATGACAGCTCAGTGTTAAAAACGATTGAATCAAATGAAACCAAATTAGGTATATTAAGCTTTAACATTGTACAAGATTCTTCAAAAATTAAATTTATTCAGGTGGGTGAAATACAAAATAAATCGGATTCAACAAACTCAACAGGATTATCAGTGGAATACTTTACTCCTCATCCTGGATTTGTTTTGAAGAAATATTATCCTTTAACACAGACTGTATACATTTTTTTACATGAAATTGATTTTAGTCCGGCTTCCGGATTTACTACTTTTTTAACTAGTTATGAGGGCCAAAGAATTGCTCTTAACCAAAATTTAGCACCGGCAGCTGTCCCGGTTAGAATTAATCAACTTCAATAATTTGGAAATACAAAATGAAAGCTACCATTCTTTTCATATCATTTACTCATTCTTACTGGATTAACTTTTGCACAAACTGTAGAACAGGCTAATGAGTTCATCCAGGATAAAAAGTTCGATAAGGCTTTGGAAATTGCAAACACTTTTCTAAGTAAAGACTCAACGGATCAGGCAATCAGAATATTCACTGAAATTACTGACCAAGACTCTACAAATAAAAATGCATATATCGGCTTAGGCGATGCATATAATAAAATGGGTGTCGGGGTGCTGGCATTAACTAATTACGAACATGCGGAAAAGCTTGATTCTTTAGATATCCCTTTGAAATTTAAAATTGCCGATGTATTATACAAACAACAAGAATATACAGCAGCTGCAAATATATATCTTAAAGTAATTTCAATTGATTCTACAAATGAGGAGGCTTACTTTAAAGTCGGACAGTTGCTTTATTATGCAAAACAATATCCAAACGCTGCTTTCTATTTAACAAAATATATCAAATTAAATAAGAAGAATGAAAAAGCATTCTTCTTTGCCGCAAATGCATTTTATGTTATGAATAATTTTTCAAATTCAGTAAAAATGGCTGAAGAAGGATTGCAGAATTTTCCAGACATGATTGATTTAAAAAAACTTGCTGCTTTATCTCTAGTCTACGATAAGAAGTACGATGAATCCTTAAATTATTTTAACCAGGTTCCCGATTCACTATTTTCTGCAAAGGATTTTGCACGTGTGGGCATGATACTCCAGAATGGCCAGCAGGATTCACTTGCAATAATATTCATGACGAAAGCGCTGAAAAAAGATTCTACATTAACGTATTTATACGAAAATGTTGCCAACATGTACTTAACCGAAGGGCATTACGAACAGGCACTACCCTATTACTCTAAAAAAATACAATTAGATTCAGCAAATGCTGTAAGTTCTTATGTTAATGAATCCTTATGCTATATCCCATTAAAAGATTATAATAATGCAAGAATTTCTTTATTGAATGCTTTGAAGATTAAAAGCGATTATACATTTGCTATATTGTGGCTAGCCAGGACATACAGATATATGGATTCCTCGGATGCAGCAGTAGATACTTATAAGAAATTAATTGATGTTGTAAAACCAGATACCACACAAGAGAATAAAAAATTACTTGGTGAGGCCTACAGTACAATCGGTGTTACTTATCTTGTGAAAAAGAAATATCCACCTGCAATTGAGCCGTTGAAGGAGGCAATAAATTATGAGCCGGACAACTCTCAATATCATTTATGGCTGGCACAAGCATATGCTTTAACCACAAAGACAAAAGAAGCAGTTAAAGAATATAAAAAAGTATTAGCGCTTGATCCTAAAAATGCAGATGCTAAAAAAGGCCTAAAGATTTTAGGTGAATAATTTGAGAAAGTCTGTAAGATGAGAAATTTAAATATCCATGAATATATTTCTATTCCCTGGATAAAATTTCTTGTCTGGACTTTAGTTATAATTCTCGGGGTTATACTAATAGGGATTTTAGCTAATTTTTTAACAAAGGTAGTATTTAATTTATAATTAACCGGAACGATTTTTACAAAAAATAGAAATTTGATATTATGCAGAATAACCCGTGGCACTCAGTTAATATTGGAGATAATTTACCTTCAATTGTAAATGCAATTATAGAAATTCCTAAAGGCTGCAAAGCCAAATATGAGCTTGATAAAAACAGCGGATTGTTGAAATTAGATAGGGTTTTATTTTCTTCAGTTCATTATCCGGCAAATTATGGTTTTATTCCTCAAACATATTGCGATGATGGAGATCCTTTGGATATCCTTGTGATATGTTCTATTGATGTCGAACCAATGTGCATAGTAGAAGCAAAGGTAATTGGAGTTATGCGCATGCTTGACGAAGAAGAATACGATGATAAAATAATTGCGGTTGCAAAAAATGACATGTCGGTAAATTATATTAATAGCATTGAAGAACTCCCCCCGCATACAGTTGTTGAATTAAGAAGATTCTTCGAGGATTACAAAAAGCTCGAAAATAAAAAAGTAATAGTTGATGGCTTTATGGGGAAGGAACAAGCCTTTAAGATTATAGAGGATAGTATAGAACTATATGCAAAATCCGAATTTAGTTATTAATATTTAGCGCTAAAGTAAAAAGTCTTTAATTTACTTTAGCGCTTTTAGTATCAAGTCGAAATACCACGAAAAAAAATCCACACTGAAAATTGATTTAAGTAAAAATTATTAAATTTATTCTTGAATACTTCTACTTAATTCATAAATAAGATTTTTAAAAATGAGTAAATTTATTTTTGAGCCTGATAAAGGAATTAAAAAAGGTACTTATGCTTTAATTCTTTCCCTCGATAAAGCGATACAGATCGAAATCGGTAAATTGGGATCTTACAAATTTAAAACCGGATTTTATGTTTACGTAGGTTCTGCTTTTGGAAACGGCGGCTTACAAAGCAGGCTTACTTACCATCTTAATATTTCTAAAAATCCGCATTGGCATATTGATTACTTTAGAAAATATTCTAAAATTAAAAGAATTTGGTTTTCACAAAAAGATGCACGCATGGAACATGAATGGGCAAATATTTTTCTTATTATGTCTGATAAAAACTTCAAAATAAATAAATTTGGTTCTTCTGATTGTTTATGCGACAGCCATTTTTTTTATTTCAATAAAATTCCTTCACTCAAAAAATTCCAATCATTGGCTCCGAAACAAAAACAATACAATATCTACGAAATTAATTTCCATTTAATACCCAAAAACTCTTTTTAAGTTTAAGATTTATTTATTCTTATTTGATCTGTAAGACAAATTGCTTTTTACAATTTCATTAATATTACGTAAATATTTGGAGGAATTAATATTTCTGCAATTACTTACAGAAAATGATTGTAAGATTAAAAATTTGCAATCCACTTCCTCAAATCTCTTTTATTGAACACATTGAGGTTTATATGAAAAATTTTATTCATCTTAAAGAAATTCTATTCTTTGGCATATTACTATTTTTTGCCGCTGCAATTGTTATTAAAGCCCAAGATACCAATGAACCGAATAAAGTTCTTTGCCGGTATCCCACAATTTATGGAAACAAAATTGTATTTGAATCCGGCGGGAATTTATGGAGCGTAAATAGCAGCGGCGGTGCTGCCCAACGTTTAACCGCAGATAGAGGAACTGATTTGATGCCGCGTTTTTCTCCGGACGGAAAGACAATAGCCTTTACAGGAGATTATGATGGTAATACAGATATATATACAATACCTGCAGAAGGCGGCAAGGTTACAAGACTTACGTTTCATTCTGATATAACTAAAAATCCTGCTTTAAGGTGGGGACCAGACAATATGGTTGTTACATGGACTCCGAACGGGAAGGAAATAGTTTTTCTTTCAAGACGTAATACATTTAATCCCTGGTTTGGAAGATTATTTTATATATCTGCAAAAGGCGGTCTTCCCGAACTAATGCCGCTTCCCAAAGGAGGTTTAACTTCATTCAGCCCCGATGGTAATCAAATTGCATATAATAGAATTTTTAGAAATTTCCGTACATGGAAAGACTATTACGGCGGATTGGCCCAGGATATTTGGATTTATAATTTCAAAACTAAAAATGTTGAAAGAATTACCACCTGGAAAGGCACAGACACTTATCCAATGTGGTATAAAAACACGATCTATTTTGCTTCGGATCGGGGACCTGCTAGAAGATTAAATATCTGGGCTTATGATTTAAATACAAAAACATTTCGCCAAATTACACATTTTAAAAATTATGATGTTGACTGGCCAAGTCTTGGAAATGATGGAATAGTATTCCAGGATGGCGGATCATTATATGTAATCGACCTGCCAAGTGAACAAATTCATAAAATTAATGTAGAAGTTCCCAATGATGATGTAAGGACTCGTCCTCGCTGGGTTAATGCTAGTAAATTACTCCAATCATATGATATAGCCCCAAACGGTAAACGTGCATTATTCGGAGCCAGAGGAGACATATTCACTGTACCGGTCGAACATGGTAACACACGGGATTTGACTCAAACTTCAAACGCGAGAGAACAATACCCAGCATGGTCACCTAATGGAAAATGGATTGCTTATTCTACTGATCATACTGGCGAAAGTGAAATAGCTATCCGACCGTCAAACGGAACAGGAGAAGAGACAGTACTTACAAACAGAAAAGAAGGTTATTTTTACGGCCCGGTTTGGGCGCCCGGCAGCAATAAATTAGCTTTTTCTGATAATTCACATATCCTTTGGTATTTAACTATAAAGGATAAGAAACTTGTAAAAGTTGATCAGTCATTGCAAAATGAAATACATGATTACAGCTGGTCTCCTGACGGATTATGGTTAACCTATAGCAAACAAGGCGATAATAACCTTAACAACATTTATCTTTTCAGTTTGAAAGAAGATAAAACTTTTCGTGTAAGTACAGGAATGAATAACGATTACGATCCGGTATTTGGTCCGGATGGAAAATACTTATATTTTATTTCCGCACGACATGAAAATCCTACATTTAGTGAAACCGAATTTAATATTGCCACACTTAAAATGGACGGGATTTATGTAGTAACATTGCAGAAAGATGAATCTAATCCTTTTGCTCCTCGTTCAGATGAAGGAAGTTTAGAGAATGGCAATGATACTGTCAAATCAAAATTAGTAATAAAGGAATGGAAAGCTGAAGAAATCCAGCCAATTAAAATTAATCTTGATGGATTAATTTCTCGAGCGGTTCCTTTGCCTATCCCGTCAGGAGACATATCAGGATTATCAACAGCCGAAGGTCGTGTTTATTACATGACCTCACCGCCTAGTATGATTGAAGGCCCATTACCAGGTGAATCAACCGAACTGCATTTATTTGATATGAAAAAAAGAAAAGATTTTATTCTGATAAGCCCGGTAGATGGATATGCTCTAAGTGCTAATGGTAAAAAAATATTATTTAAACAAAAGGATAAGTATTTAATATCAGACGCCGAATTAAAAGGTGAACAAAAAGTCGAAGGTAAAACACTCGACTTAGCAAACATGCAAGTTAAAATTAATCCTGTTGCTGAATGGAACGAGATGTATAACCAGGCATGGAGGCTTGAAAGAGACTTCTTTGTAAACACGAAAATGAATGGGAAAAATTGGAATGAAATTCATGAAAAGTATGCTAAACTATTACCGGAAATGTCTTGCAGAGAAGATCTTAATTACCTTATCGGTGAGATGATAGGCGAATTGCAAAATTCTCACACCTATGTCGGTGGAGGTGATCTATACGAAAATAAATACGTCCCCACCGGGTTATTGGGAGTTGATTTTGCTTTGGATAAAAAATCAGAAATGTATTATTTTAAAAAGATTTATCATGGAGATAATACCCGCGAAAACTATAGATCTCCTCTTACTGAACCGGGCATAAATGCAAAAAAGGGAGACTACTTACTTGCGGTCGATGGTCAAGAATTAAAAGCTCCTACAAATCCATATAGTTTGTTTGTTAATACCATTGGCAAGACTGTCACCTTAACTCTAGCATCAAATCCAAATGGAAAAGATAAACATGATGTTGTAGTGAATCCAGTTAGTAGTGAATTAAATTTGAGGTTAAAATCCTGGATTGATCACAACAGAGAGTTGGTTAATAAAGAATCTAATGGAAAAATTGGTTACATATATCTCTCAGATATGGAATCCGTCGGAATGGATCAATTTATAAGACAGTTTTATCCGCAAATCCGTAAAGAAGGATTAATAGTTGACGTACGATGGAATGGAGGAGGATTTATTGATCCGATTGTGTTAGAAAGATTAAGAAGAGTCTTAATCGGAATGGGAACAACCAGAGAAAGAATCTCTTCAACAATTCCCGGCGAAGTATTAAACGGTTACAAAGTAACATTAATTAATCACTATTCGGCTTCGGATGGTGATATTTTCCCATACTTCTTCAGAAAGTATGGACTTGGACCACTTATTGGAACTAGAACGTGGGGTGGTGTTCGCGGTATAAGAGGATTCTGGCCACTGATGGACGGCGGTTATATTACTATTCCTGAATTTAGCATTTATGGAACCGATTCAAAATGGGTGGTAGAAAATCATGGTGTTGAACCCGACATAAAAGTTGACGACTTACCAGGAGATGTTATATCTGGTAAAGATGCTCAGCTCGAAGAAGGTATAAAGTATATTATGAAGGAGCTTAAAGAGCATCCGAAGAATTTACCCCCTCCCCCGCCTTTACTGCCTGCTTATCCGCCGCCTAATGAAAATGGCAAATAATTTTAATTGATATTTATCAAATCAGAAGAGCCTGACTGTTTACACAGCCAGGCTTTTAATTTTAAGACCAGTTAAAATTTTTTATCAATTTTATTAAATGGTAATATTAAGATTAAAAAGATTTTTTCATTATTTTTACACAAACTTATTGGCAAATATATATTTGGAGAAATATGCATTATTTTGAATCCGATTACTTCACCTACAAAAATAATAATTTATTTTGTGAAGACGTTCCTCTTCCTCAAATAACTGCTAAGTACGGAACTCCCACATACATTTACAGCAAAAATTTTTTTATCGACAGATACAATGAATTAAATGAAGCATTTAAAGATATAAAGCATACAATTTTTTATGCGTGCAAATCAAATTTTAATTTGAACGTAATAAAAACCTTCGCCGATCTGGGAAGCGGAGTAGATGTAAATTCAGAAGGCGAATTGTTAAGGGCCCTTAAAGCCGGTGTTAATCCTAAAAAAATAATATTTTCAGGAGTTGGTAAAACATCCGAAGAAATTAAAATAGGAATCGAAAATGATGTATTAATGCTTAAAGCTGAGTCTGTTGAAGAAGTGCATTTAATTAATCAAATCGCTTCTTCTTTGGGTAAAATTGCACCAACAGCGTTAAGAGTAAATCCTGATGTTGATGCAGAAACCCATCCTTACATTTCAACCGGATTAGCCGAAAATAAATTTGGCATTGAATCAAAAATAGCTTTAGAGTTATTCAAAGAAAATAAAAATTTAAAGAACATAAAATTTGTTGGAATCGATATGCATATCGGTTCACAAATTACAAAAACAGCTCCTTTTATTTCAGCAGCAGAAAAATTATCAGAGCTGTATTTACAAGTAAAATCCGAAGGCATAATGTTAGAGCACTTTGATGTAGGCGGCGGAATTGGAATTTCATATAATAATGAGAACACTTTTAGTTTGACTGAATTGGCTAGTTCATTAAAGCCTATTTTAAATAAACTTAACGGCGATATATTTTTTGAACCGGGAAGATTCCTGACGGCAAATGGCGGAATACTTGCTACTAAAGTTCTATACACAAAAAAGAATCATGATAAAAATTTTATTGTTGTTGATGGAGCAATGAATGATTTACTTCGTCCCAGTATTTACGGTGCATATCATCATATACAGCCCGTCCAAAAACATAAAGACCGAAAAAATATTGAAACAGATATTGTTGGGCCAGTCTGTGAAAGCGGTGATTTTTTGGCAAAAAAGAGAGAATTTGTTGAAAGCAAACATGGAGAGTATCTTGCTGTAATGTCTGCCGGCGCCTATGGAATGACAATGGCATCTAATTATAACACTAGAAGAAGGCCGGCTGAAGTTTTAGTCGATGGTAATAATTTTAAATTAATAAGAAGCAGAGAATCTTTTGAGCATCTGTTTTTTGATGAAGAAAAGTTTGTTTAACATTATTTTAGAATTCAATTTAAATCTAAAAATATCTCAACTTAATTCCAGAAAGTATTACGGATATAAAAAATGCAAAGAAGAAATTTCCTTAAATCTGTTTCTGCTGCCGCTGCGCTTTCAACTTTATCTCCGCTGACCGGTTTAGCTGCTAATCGGGTAAGTGATGAAAAAAAATATCCGGCCATAATAAAACCCAAAAGATTAAAAAAAGGTGATACAATTGGGTTAATAGCTCCTGGAAGTATTTTGAGTGAAGATGAGCTTAATGAATCAAAAAAAAATCTTGAAGGCCTCGGTTTTAAAGTAGTTTACAATAATAATATTCTTGCAAGGGATGGTTATTTAGCCGGCACCGATAAAGAGCGTGCCGATGATATTAATGAAATGTTTTCCAGAAAAGATGTGGCTGGAATAGTTGCAGCCCGCGGCGGCTACGGATGCACAAGAATTCTACCAATGCTGGATTACAAATTGATTAAAGAAAATCCGAAAATTTTAGTTGGGTACAGCGATATAACTGCCCTTTTATTCGGAATATTTAAAGAAACCGGCCTAATTTGTTTCCATGGACCCGTAGGGATTTCCACCTTTAATGAATTCAGCGTTGATTATTTTACAAATGTATTAATGCACCCTCACGATAAATTAATCATGTATAATGCTCATGAAACAACCTCTGATATTGCTTATAAACCAGTCACTATTAGAGGTGGCTTTGCAAAAGGACAATTAGTCGGAGGAAATCTTTCCCTTGTTTCTTCTTTAATAGGAACGCCCTACGATATAAATACAGATGGAAAAATAATTTTCCTTGAAGAAGTTGGTGAAGAACCGTATCGTGTGGATCGTATGATTACTCAAATGATAGAAAGCGGCAAATTTGAAAAAGCTGCCGGCGTTGCACTCGGAGTTTTTTCAGACTGCGTTTCCAAACCAAGTGAATCAGGCATTAACAGTTCTTTCACCGTAATTGAAGTATTGTTTGACCGTTTATTCCGGTTGGAAATTCCTGTTGTTTATGGAATGTCTTTTGGACATATTACAAATAAATTTACTCTTCCTTTTGGAATTAAAACAGAACTTGATACTCTTGCTCAAACGATAACGCTGCTGGAACCCGCGGTAATATAAATTGAAAGGAATAAAATGGAAAAAATATTTTCATTAATAAAATTATTGCTCCCGGTTTTTATTTTAATATTATTTAACGGCTGTCTTACATTTCACAAAGTCTCATATGTGGTAAAATTAACTAACCCAACAGAGGGCACAGTAAATTTAACTGCTTACGATATCAGATCGACTGCAAAAGACAGTAAAGAGTTTGAACAGGATAAAAATAATCTCTTCCAGTATATGTTAAAAAGTGATCAATTTCTTAAAGATCAAAGGACACAAGGAAAAGATATTATATCAAGAAAATTATATGTTGAAAATGGTGAATTAATTGGACAGGGCGAATATAAATTTTCCGAAATAAAAAATGTTGAAGGAATGAAGTATGAAGGAGGTTTTCATTATCTGAATCTTTCTTTAGACGACAGCGTTATTTCAACTAATGGTGAATTAATTAAATCAAAAGACTTCAAAAGGATAATGTGGGATAGTACATTTACAGAGCTGAAATTTACTATGCTTGGTAATTCATTTCAGCAAGGTGGTCCATTTAGATCTCTCGCACCATATTATAATCAGAAGAAAAAGAAATAAATATTTTTAAAGAAATTATATATTTTCTTTAAATCAGAGAAATTAAATTATGTTTGTTGAAGTTGTCTTTCCACTTCCTTTTAGAAATTCTTTTACTTATTCAGTCCCTTCGGAATTTGAATCTGTAGCTCAAGTTGGAGTTAGAGCAGTCGTGCCCTTCGGAAAAAGAACCCTGACGGGATTTATCATAGCTAGAAGCGAAACTACTTCGGTAAAAGAGAAAATCAAACCGGTTAATGATATCATTGACGAAAAACCAATCTTCGATAAAAAAGCATTAAAATTTTATAAATGGATTTCCGATTATTATTTATCTTCGTTAGGTGAAGCAATAAAACTTTCGGTTCCTTATGGTTCGGATGTTGAGACTAAAAGAAAAATTATTGGTGATGAAAAGGTTTGTTCCGAACTATTATTAAAAGAGAAAAATAAAAATTCTATAAGAGCCCAAATCCTAAAAGCACTTTCCGAGCGTGATGAGATGAATTTATCCTACCTTCAAAAAATTGTTAAGAAAAAAAATATCTATTCAAATTTACGGACACTGGAAAAATCCGGTGCATTAAATATTCTTGATGAGCTTGATGAAGGAAAAGTAAAAGTAAAAAAAGTAAATTATGTAAAGCTTGCAAAATCAATAGCAGAAGTTTATGCTTATCTGCCTGAACTGGAAAGCAGGTCTCCGAAACAAGTTAAAATTATACTTGAGCTTATCTCAAAGAAAAACAAATCAATTCCTCAAGCCGAATTATTAAAAAAAGCAGAGGCTTCACAATCGTCAATTGAATCTTTAGCAAATAAAGGACTGATATCGGTTTTTGAAAAAGAAGTAGATCGCAGATACATTGAGGAGTATAAGGAGACTCATAGTGAATTTATTTTAACCAAGCAGCAACAAAAAATAGTCGAGGAAGTTAATGTTGTTCTGACAAAAGGTGTTTTTGAAAAATTTTTACTTCACGGAGTAACCGGCAGCGGAAAGACTCAAGTATATATAGAACTTATAAAGAATGCTTTATCATTAAATAAAACAGCTTTAATCTTGGTTCCGGAAATTTCATTAACTCCACAAATGACTTCAAGATTATTTAACAATTTTGGTGAATTAGTTACTGTCATTCATAGCAGAATGTCTCTAGGTGAAAGATTTGATTCATGGCGAAGAATTTTAAAGGGAAATCCAATGTAGTTATAGGTGCACGTTCAGCATTGTTTGCACCTTTAAGAAACATCGGTGTTATTGTTGTAGATGAAGAGCATGACGCCAGCTATAAACAATTTGAATCAGTTCCTAAATATAATGCAAGAGATTCGGCAATAATTTTAGCACAAATAAATGAATGTCCGGTAGTTCTGGGTTCTGCCACTCCATCAATAGAAAGTATGTATAATGCAATTTCCGGGAAATATAAACTGCTTACTTTACCTGAAAGAATAGACAACGCAAAATTACCTAAAATAAGTTTGATCAATATTTCCATCGAACGCAAAAAGAAAAAGATGGAAAATGTTTTTTCAAAAGTTTTACTTGATAAAATTGAGGACAGGCTGAAAAAGAAAGAAGGAGTTATAATCCTTCAAAATAGAAGAGGATTTTCAACTCAAATATATTGTGAAGACTGCGGGGAAATTGAAACTTGCGATAATTGTTCAGTGCCATTAATCTTCCACATCAACCAAAATATTCTGCAATGCCACTACTGCGGTTTAACCAAAAAAGTACCGAATGCTTGTACAAACTGCGGATCTCTTTCAATAAAATATTTCGGCACTGGAACAGAAAGAGTTGAAGATGAACTTGAATATTATTTCCCAGGGGTAAAAGTAAAACGTGTTGATTCTGATTCCATTTCACGAAAATCTTCATTGAGTAAAATTTTATTTGAATTTGGAAAAGGCGATATTGATGTACTTGTCGGTACTCAAATGGTTTCGAAAGGGTTAGACTTCCCCAGGCTAACACTCGTCGGTGTAATTTCCGCAGAAACGACTCTATGGCTTCCGGATTTTAGAGCAGATGAAAGAACTTTCCAATTACTGACTCAGGTTGCCGGCCGGGCAGGCAGAAGCAAAGTTGAAGGCGAAGTGATTATCCAAACACAAAATGAAAAACATTTCGCATTACAAAAAGTGCTTCTTAACGATTACCAGGGATTTTATCAAAAAGAAATTATAGACCGTGAAAAATTAGGTTATCCCCCGTTTACTAGAATATGTTTAATTGAAACAAAAGACCCTGAAGAAGAAAAAGCTAAAGGTGCTATAAATGATTTTCATAATGAATTAGTCGCTTATAAAAAGTGGTTAAAGATCTCTCACCCAACTGCTGCAATTATTGCGAGGCTAAAAGGGAATTATCGTTTTCACATTTTAATTAAAAGTGTTAAGGATATAGATCCAGGAGGAGCAATTTTAAGAAAAGCAGTTCTTTCATCCTTTATTGAGTTTAACCGTAAGTCAAGATTTAGAGATGTGAAACTGATATACGATGTCGACCCCCAAAGTATAATCTAGAAAAAAAGACCCGCACTTTAAGCGGGTCCTATAAATAAAATTACCTGCCGAAATTTAGAAAAGGAACCGCTTTACCTATAAAGAACAATATTAAACTTCCAAAAATCCAGATACAAAGTACTGTTACAACATATTTAGTTGTATTCTTTGATTTAAACATTTTTGCTAAACCGATTCCAAACACAACAAACATCCAGATATTAATTACATTTATTTTATCCAGTATAAATCCCATAATTGTGGATTTATCAGAATCCAAGATAGAAGCCAGGCCTACATCTAAGAAATACCTGTTAAATAGAAATGCCAATATTGTAGCGATAACTATTTGAATAATTACGATATAAGAAACCAAACCATACGGTACTAAAACCGAGACATAATTCCCTTCCCCTTTCAAAGCAAATCTTGCAAAAAGGTAATAGATTCCTGCCATTATAAAAAAGATAATAAAACCGCCTACAAAAATACCGACTATAGAAATAATTAACTGAAAACTGCCGCCTCCCACAAATTGCCGTATCCTATCCGATTGCTCATTAGCTTGCTCTTGAGTAATACGGCCTGCTTTAACTTCAGCATCTAACCTTTTTTGAGCTTGTGCAACGGCTTTTTCAGTGACGCTGTATTTTATTTCAGGATTATTCATCAAAACGAAATGACAGACCGCTGTTATTACTAAAAGTAATAAAAAGGGCAGAAACCAATCGATTGTTTTAGCCGGATGTTGTGCAATGCTTTCAAAGGTTTTACCAGGCTCGGTAAAAATGCCGATCATTTTATCGGAGTGGCTAAGTTCCTCCTCTGGTTCTTGAGGTGTATCGTTTTGCTGTTGGGAATCCGGGGTAGTTCCTGAGGAATCGAAATTATCCATATGCGTCCTCCATGAATTATTAAAAATTTAGAATTGCTTAAAAAAATTATTCAATGTTTATTCAAAAGGCAATAAAAAAATTATAAAATTGCAGTTTGTTGTTTTGAAGCTGTTTTTTTTAGAACTTTAAAATATAAAAATGAACTGTTAATATGGTTTACAAAACCTTAAAAATTCTTGGCTATTTTAAATATGCCAGGGAAAAAATGTAAATAAATTATACCGAAGGATAAAATGAAAACAATTATAGAACCATTCAAAATAAAGTCTGTTGAACCCATTCGATTTACAACGAAGGATGAGAGAATTAAACTGATTAGAGAAGCCGGATACAACCCATTTATGCTTAATGCAGATGATGTTTTAATTGATTTATTAACTGACAGCGGTACTTCTGCCATGAGTTCTAAACAATGGGCAGGAATAATGGATGGAGACGAATCTTATGCCGGATCTAAGAGTTTTTACCGGTTTGAAAGTGCTGTAAAAAAAATTACAGGAATGAACTTTATCATACCGACGCATCAAGGCAGAGCTGCCGAAAAAATTCTATTTTCTACAGTGGGAGGAAAAGGAAAATATTTTCCGAATAATACTCATTTCGATACTACGCGAGCTAATATAGAATATACAGGTGCTGAAGCAGTTGATTTGTTAAATGAAACCGGCAAACATCCGGAAATCCGGGCAGATTTTAAAGGTGATATGGATGTTGAAGCACTCGAAAATTTCATTAATAAAGTTGGGAAAGAAAATATTCCCTTATGTATGATTACCGTTACGAATAATTCCGGAGGCGGCCAGCCGGTATCAATGAAAAACATTAGAAATGTAAAAGATGTTTGTAAAAAATATGAAATCCCTCTTTTCCTGGATGCATGCAGGTTTGCTGAAAATGCTTATTTCATTAAAATGAGAGAGCCGGGTTACGCTGACAAATCAGTTTTAGAAATTGCCCAGGAAATGTTCTCGTATGCCGACGGCGCTACAATGAGTGCAAAGAAAGATGCGCTTGTTAACATCGGCGGATTTCTGGCTATAAATGATGAAAATCTTGCCCAGAAATGCAGGAACCTTCTTATAGTTACAGAAGGATTTACAACTTACGGCGGACTTGCCGGACGGGACTTAGAAGCTATTGCACAAGGATTGGAAGAAGTTGTTGACGAACATTATTTACAATATAGAATTAGAAGTATAGAATACCTCGGGGAGAAATTAATTGCTGCAGGAGTTCCTTTAATTGAACCGCCTGGCGGACATGCAATTTATATTGATGCAAAAAGATTTTTACCAAACATTCCGCCGGAACAATTCCCCGGTCAATCAATTGTATGTGCATTATATGTTGAAGGCGGTATTCGCAGCGTTGAAATAGGAAGCGTAATGTTCGGGAAATATGATAAGAACGGAAAATTAATTCCGCCTCCAATGGAGTTGGTTAGATTAGCAATACCAAGAAGAGTTTATACACAAAGTCATATCGATTATGTATCGGAAATAATTCTTGAGGTTTATAAAAACAGAACTACTTTAAAAGGTTTTAAAATTGAGTATGAAGCTCCTATGCTTAGGCATTTTACTGCGCGATTTTCAGAATTAAATTAAAATAATTTTGTCCGGATGAAAATAAAAAAAGAATATAATTATACAAATAAAAGACAGATATGGCGCTTACTGCCAACTCAATCCGATAAACTGGTAATTGAAGAAAGAGATACTGAAACTAAAGAAGTATTTTATAATTGCATCGAAATATCTTCGGGAGTAAGTATCTTCAAAAATTTTCAGCTTGAAGAAAAATATTGGGTTGGAATTGAAATAATATATAACGACATAATATTTTTTCATAAATATCCCGAAAGAGATATGCCCGGCCATCGCGGGATAATTGCATTCGACACAAATTCGCAAAAAATTTTATGGCAAAATGAAAATTATATTTTCTTATTTATGTGGGAAGAAAAGATTTATTGTTATCAAATTAGTTTTGAAGGTAGAAAATTTTACACTGTAGATATTAATTCAGGTGAGCTGCTTGAAGAATTGGGAGATGATTCAGACTCTATAAATATTTTAAGAGAAAAATCTTTTGATTTAATAAGTTATGACGGTTATTTATTTCCGGAAACTTTTAATACATCTTCACTAAAAAATTCCGGATTAAATGATTTCATGCAGGAATTCAGAAATGATCATGTCATAGTTGGTGAAATTGAATTTGTAAAATTAGACGGTTATATACTTCTTAATTGTCATGAGCCATTAAAAGACGGGAGTCTTAAAAATACTTTTAGAGCTATTGAAATTTTATCTAAAAAGATTATCTTTGAAGAGAAACTAAACTCTCAAACTAAAGCTTTCGTGCCGGATTCATTTTTCATAAAAGATGGTTTTTTATTCTTGCTGATAGAAAAAACTAAGCTTACGGTTTGCTCTATAAACAATAGTTAAGAAAGAAATAATTATGAAGCTGTCGGAGAAAGCAAAAGGGGTGCTTATATTAGCTGCGAGAGATTCAATTCATTCTCTATTCGGTGATAAGCTTGCCCCGATTATTGATTTCAAATTTTACCCTGAATTAGCGCAAGTCGGAGCAGGCGCATTTGTAACATTAACTCTAAACAAGCAATTAAGAGGATGCATCGGTTATATAACTTCCGAATTAACACTATTTGATACAGTTTGCGATGCTGCCAAACAAGCAGCTTTAAATGATCCTCGCTTTTATCCGGTAACTGAAAATGAATTTGCACAAATTAATATTGAAATATCCATACTCTCTCCCCTCTCCCCTATTTACAGTTATGATCAGATTCAATTAGGTGTTCACGGATTAGTACTGGATGATGAATATAATAGAGCAATTTTACTCCCTCAGGTTGCAGTGGAAAATAATTTTGATCTTCCGCAATTTTTAACAGCACTATGTGAAAAAGCAGGACTCGATCCGTATGCATGGGAAACTGACATGTTAAACATAAAAACATTTACCGCAATTATTTTTTCTGAAATAGATAACAGGAAACGAACATATGAACAGGGTTAGAAAACCTGCAGTGGCAGGCGTTTTTTATCCGGCTGAGCCGAAAAAACTGCAGGATGAAATTGATTTACTTTTATCATTATCCCGAAGTGAAGCCAAACCAAATAATTTATTTGGCATAGTTTCGCCGCATGCCGGTTATATTTATTCCGGAAAAACTGCAGCATACGGTTTTAACTTATTAAGAAATTCTGAATACAAAAACGTAATTATAATCTCTCCAAGCCACAGAGAATATTTCGCTGGTATTTCAATTTATGATGGCGATGCTTTTGAAACACCTTTAGGTATTGTTCCTATCAATAATCAATTAGTTGAAAAATTAATTTCTGGTAGTGAATATATTTTCAAAGGTGCTTCAGGACAAAAGCAGGAACATGCAATAGAAGTACAAATCCCCTTTCTTCAAACTGTGCTAAAGGATTTTAGTATTGTGCCAATTGTTATGGGAGACCAAGGAAGAAGTTTTGTTGACGAGCTTGCCTCTAAGATTTCCGAGGTAATAGATGATGATACCATAATTGTTGCCAGCTCAGACCTATCGCATTATCATACTAAATTCGATGCAAACAGATTTGATTCAATTGTAGAAAAAAGGATACTGGATTTTGATTTTGATCGACTTCAATATGATCTTGAAAATCGGAATTGTGAAGCATGCGGCGGAGGTCCGATCGTAGCAATGATGAAAGCTGCATTCCTGCGAAAAAGAAGAAAATCCATTATCCTTAATAGAAGCGATTCCGGAGACATATCCGGTGATAATAATGAAGTTGTCGGCTATCTTTCTGCTGCTCTCTACGGTGATTGATTGCTTGATTATTCAGAAAATATAGCAGTAATTGGTGCCGGAAAAATTTCCTATTCATTAATCCACGCTTTAAATAAAAGCAATTACAATATTACCATTATTGTAAGCCGGCATTTAGATTCCGCGAAAAAATTAGCTCACAAATTTAAAATAAAAAATTATTCCGATCAGTTAAATGATATCCCCTCAAATTGCAGTTTATTTTTGCTGGCCGTACCGGATAATCAAATTAAAAGTGTTGCAGAAAATTTATCTAACTTAAAATTAGATTTTAATAATTCATTATTCGTGCATTTATCCGGAGCTCATGATATTTCTTTATTGTCAGTATTAAAAAACAAAAAAGCAAAAGTGGCTTCATTTCACATAATGCAGACATTCCCCACAAAAAAAATAGTTAATATTAAAAACAGTTTTGTAACAGTTGAAGCTAAAAATAAAGAAGTAAAGAATTTTTTATTTCAGTTTGCGAAATCACTTGAACTTAATCCGTTTGAATTGAAAAGTGAGAACAAAGCTTTATATCATGCTGCAGGAGTCTTTGCATCAAATTTTCTGGTAGGAAATCTTTTTAACTCCGAAAAATTATTTAAAGAAAGTAAAATTGACAGCTTAATTTTTTTTGAAATGATGCAGCCTATCATATATTCCACACTTCGGAATATTAAAAAAGAAGGAACTGTAAAGGCTTTATCAGGACCGGTTGAAAGAGGCGACCTGGAAACGATTAAAGATCATTTATTCAGTATAAAACATGGTAATAAAAATAACTTTAATAAAATCTTTTATATGAATTATATTTGCCAATCTTTGACTCTTCTTGATATTGTAAAAAATAAATACGGGCAATTAAATAAAAAACATTTAGAGGTAAAAAAGTTTTTACTTCAAGAATTGAAGAAATATTCTTTAGAATTAAAAGAGTAAACTTTCTATAATTCTAAAGTTGAGTTAATAGTTGATGTAGATTAGTCAAATAGAATTTCCTTCCTTTTTACTATATTTGTACTCATTTTTGAATTTAAATTAAGGAGATGTCATCATCGAAAAGCAGAAAAATAATCAGAATGATGTAATTGATAAGATAGTTTCTCTTGCAAAGAGAAGAGGATTTGTATTTCAATCAAGTGAAATATACGGTGGATTGAACGGATGCTGGGATTATGGTCCGCTTGGTGTTGAACTCCTTAAAAATGTAAAAGAAGAGTGGTGGAAATTTATGACCTACCGGGAAGATGTTGAAGGGCTAGACGCCTCTATTCTAATGCATCCACGCGTTTGGGAAGCATCCGGACATGTTGAAAATTTTACAGATCCTATGATTGATTGTAAACAATGCAAAGCAAGATACAGAGTCGATGTTTTAGGTGATATGCTCAATGATAAAAAGAAACAAAAATCTCTTGAAACTTTACAAGAAAAAATCAAAAATGACGACCAATTAATTGAAAAATATCAAACCATTTCCAAAAACTCGGAAGATCTTTTTGCTTCACTTTTAGAAAGCCCGGATTTTAGCAAGTTATTATTAGATGAAATTAATTGCCCTCAATGTGGAAATAAAAATACTTTTACAGCGGCAAGGCAATTTAATCTTATGTTTAAAACATTTATCGGACCTGTAGAAGATTCAGGTGCTGTTGTGTATTTAAGGCCTGAAACAGCCCAGGGAATTTTTGTAAACTTTTTAAATGTTCAAAATTCATCCAGACAGAAGCTGCCTTTCGGAATTGCACAAATAGGTAAGGCTTTTAGAAATGAAATAAACACAAAAAACTTCTTATTTAGGACAAGAGAGTTTGAGCAAATGGAAATGCAGTTTTTTGTAAAACCTTCAGACGATAAAAAATGGTATGACTATTGGAAACAGCAGAGGCTTGAATGGTTTTATTCTCTCGGGATGACAAAAGAAAAACTCAGATATCATGATCATCCTAAAAACAAATTAGCTCATTATGCTAAAGAAGCAACCGATATTGAATATGAATTTCCATTTGGCTGGGGCGAAATTGAAGGAATTCACAATCGTACGAATTTTGATTTGAGCAGGCATGAAGAATATTCCGGGAAATCTTTAAAATATTTTGATGAAGAGGCAAAGGAGAAATTTATTCCTTACATAATTGAAACATCTGCAGGCGCAAGCAGATCGTTTATGGCATTTTTTGTTGATGCTTATTATGAAGAAGAAGTAAAAGGCGAGACAAGATCTGTTTTGAAATTTAATCCTAAACTTGCACCGATTAAAGCGGCTATATTCCCTCTTGTTAATAAAGACGGTATGCCCGAAATTGCCAGAAATATTGAAAAGGACTTAAGAAAAAATCTGCGTGTATTTTATGATGATAAAGGTGCTGTAGGAAGAAGATACAGACGTCAGGATGAAGCCGGAACCCCATTCTGTATCACGGTTGATACTCAGACATTATCTGACCAGACAGTAACAATAAGAGAACGTGATTCGATGGAACAGGTTAGAGTTTCCTCAGATAAAATATTGATGTATTTGTTAGAAAAATTAGCAGCAAGTTAGAAGCAAATTTTAAATATTTATGTATCCAGAAATTACAAAAAGTATTCCATGCTGTATGAATATTTCTGATTGGGACGGTTAGGTAATTTGAAAAGATTATTATTTATAATTTTATCTTTCCTTCTTTGCTACAAACGCATTTCCGCAAAAAGCTGTATTTGATTCAACAGTTATTCACGGTATCAAAGAAATTTATAATCTTCAATTCCCTGATGCACAAAATACTTTCAAAAATTTAATTTCAAAATACCCCGACAAACCTCAAGGTAAATTTTTCATTGCAATGATCGATTGGTGGAAAATTCTCGTAGATCCCGATAATGAATCTTACGATGATATATTCTACCAAAAAATAGAAAATGTTATAAATCAATGCGATGATATTTTAGATAAAGACCCTGACAATGAAGATGCATTATTCTTTAAGGGCGGAGCTATCGGTTTTAGAGGAAGGTTGAGAGCTTTTAGAGAAAGCTGGTTAAAGGCCGCTGATGACGGAAGAATTGCGTTACCTATAGTAGAAAAGGCTTGGAAATTAGATCCCAAGAATGTAGATGTTCAGCTTGGTTTTGGCATTTACAATTATTTTGCTTCCGTTATACCGGATGATTATCCCGCAATTAAACCGCTCATGATTTTTTTCCCGCCAGGAAATAAAGAGAAAGGTATAAAACAATTAGAGAATGTAGCTTGGAACGGAATGTATGCTAAATATGAAGCCAGATATTTTCTAATGACATTATATTTCAATTATGAAAAAGATCCGATTAAAGCAGATAGATGGGCAAAAATGTTAACCTCAGATTTCCCGGATAACCCTGTATTCGAAAGATGGAGCGGAAGAATTGCGGTTAAAAGAGGAGATTATTTTGCAGCTGATTCAATTTTTAGAGATGTAATTAAAAAAGCTGATAAAAATTATTATGGTTATAACAATCCGAACGCAATGCGTGAAGCAGATTATTACATAGCTTTTAAAGCTAAAATGGTGGGAGATCTTTCAACGGCTAAAAATTATTTTAACCAGTGTGTAAAGTATTCTCAAATGATCGATAAAAAAGAAGCATCGGGGTTTATAATAAATTCCTATTTATATTTAGGAATGATAGACGATGCACAGGGAAATAGAAATGAAGCGATTAGTTATTACAAAAAGTTATTAGATCTTAGAGAATATGGTAATTCTCATTCATTAGCTGAAAAATACCTCAAACAACCTTATAAACAATAAATAATAACTTTTTTAAAGTGATGTGGAAACACTAATCCGATGAAGGCCTCCAACCAAACCCATTGAAGAAAATCCGTAATCAAATTCATAATTAGAAATTACTGCTCCAACTCCTACATTGAAGCCTGCTAATCCTGCAAACGAACCTATTGTAAGATCAGTTCCTGCTTTGGTTGTTGTATCCGAATCTTAATCTAAGAACTCTGCTTAAAAAGAATTCCGCGCCTAAACTAAAGGCATCAAATTTTTTAAAGAAGCTGCTTTTCTGTGCGTTAAGATTATGAAAATCCAGAGAAAGTCTTAAAGGTAAATGTTCCATTTTTTTTGAAACGCCTAGTACAATATCAAGAGGCAGGTTTTCTTTAGTAGAATAATACTCTGATAATTGTGTACCTACATTCATAATAGAGAAACCTATATCAGTCAGTGCAGAAGGAATAGCATAATGCAAACCCAAATCCAAAGCAAGGGCACTGGAAGATCTATCTGCTATTGAAGAATATATAAATTTAACATTTGCACCGTAATAAAAGTCCTCACCCAATAAATTTGAATAACCGAGAATAAAAGCAGTTTCACCGGCACCAAATTGACCGGTTTTATTCCCAAACTCATCTGCTTTTGTGAATGTACCGTAATTTATATAACTGACTGCTGCACCAATCCTGCCTACTCCCTTCAAGTCTGTAGAATATGATAGGCTCGCAAGGTTTATATCTAAAAGATGTTTTACAAAGGAAAAAGAAATCGGACTTTTTTCCAGAAGTCCAATACCCGCCGGATTGTAAAAAATAACATCCGGATCATCATTATTTGCTACAAATGTCCCTCCTAAAGCAGCTGCTCTGGCGCTTAAATCAAGATTTAAAAATTGGTAAGTCTGGCTGAAAGAATTGCTGAATGTAAAGAGGAGACAAATTGTTGTAATTAAAATAAATGATGATATTTTCTTCATAAAAATCCTAAAATTCCCGTTCTTATTTAATTATAATATAGAATAAAGACAAGGCAAATGTTTTCATCAAAAATAAATAAGCAAAGTATTAGAACAAAAATAAATATAATTTACATACAAATCATAGCTTTATAAAATTATTGAATCCAACCGGATTAATCTTGTAAGTTCCTTGTTAAACAAAACCACTTTCATTAATTTTCATTTATGATATTCGAATGGCTTTAAGTTGAATGAATTTTCTCATATTAGTATTAAAGTTAATCTGCAGCAAAATATAATGTATCTTTGGTAATAGGTGTTTATATTATAGACACAGAAAAAACATAAAAAAAATGCAGCACACATGCTAAATTATTTTCATTTTTTTAAAACTGAAAAGAAGAAACTGAATTTAATATTAATTTTCATACTGTTAATATTTTTTAGCGGAAATTTTGCATTTGGCCAGACAAAAACGAATTTAGAACTATTTTACAGCCTAATTGATTCTGCGGTAAATTCTGCTTCAAAACAAATTCCAGCAAACGATAAAAATATTAAGTTGAATTTTAACCTCGGAAGTATATATTCGATTTTTGAAAACAGGGTAATTTCAGATTTTTCCAAAGACGGCAAAAAAATTGTACCAATAGATTCATCTAAAGGAAATGATCTGACACTAAATTTTGCATGTGAAAATGCAGTTGTAATTTATGGAAAGATGTTTAGGGATGGATTATTCGGCTCATTTCATGTTCCGAGAACCGTGTCAATTTCAGGTAGTTATATTTTTCCATTTTCGGATGCGAAACTACATAATTTTAATTTTTTAATTAATGATACAGTAAGAGTCGACCAAATAAAAACTATTGAAAATAATTCCTATCCTTTTACGAAGGGACAAATACCCGCAGAACCATTTTTACCAAGTTTAATTGAACCGGTAATTGCTATTGGGGCAACAGCTTTAGCGGTAATCCTATTCTTTACGGTTCGCAGTAAGTAGCAATATTTACCTTTGATGCAGAATAGAATTTAATTATTATTGTAACTAAAATTTTTAGAAAAACAATATTAAAGTGGAATGAAATATATACTTCTAATTTCAGCAGTTTTTTTAGGATTGTGGGGATGTGCAACCACAGTCAATACAGCGCTAATGGGGCCCGGACAACGGCTTGATTATGCAATAAAATTATACAGTGATAAAGATTATCAAGAAGCTATTAAGGAATTTCAGGCAATAATTTTGCAATACCCTGGAAATGTTGTTGTAGATAGCGCACAATATTATCTTGGCGAATGTCATTATCAGCGAGACGAGTATATACTGGGGGCTTATGAATTCAGCAGACTTGTTAAAAATATGCCTGCAAGTAAGTTTGTACCGGATGCCCAATATATGTTAGCGGAGTGTTATTTTCAATTATCCCCTTATTATGAATTAGATCAAAAATATACAAAAAAAGCAATTAGCGAGTTTCAAGCTTTTATAGACTTCTTCCCTACTAATACGAGGGTACCGGATGCAGAGAAAAAAATTGCGGAATTGAATGACAAATTAGCTCATAAAGAATATCATACAGCATATATTTATACTAAGCTTGATGATTATATCGCAGCTACAATGTATTATGATTACGTTCTGGATACTTACCATGATACAAAATATGCTCCTTTAGCCTTGTATGGGAAAATAAATGTTCTTGTAATAAGAAAAAAGAATAGTGAAGCATTAGAAGATATTGCACAATTTATTGAGAAATATCCGACCGATAGCCATGTTAAGGAGTTGCAGAAATTAAAAACCACTCTCGAAGGAAAGTCATCAACTGATAAAAATGGTTAAAGCTAAAAAAGTAATCGAATCAGTAATTACAAAGACAGAATTAGTTTTACCAAATAATACTAATCAGTTAGGAAAGCTGCTTGGCGGTCAACTGATGCATTGGATTGATATTTGCGCCGCTTTGGCTGCAGCAAAGCATAATAACAGAATTTGTGTTACGGCTTCGGTGGATAAAATAGACTTTCATCATTCAATAAATATAGGAGATGCTGTAACTTTAATTGCTTCAGTAAATAGAGTATTCAATACATCAATGGAAATCGGCGTAATAGTTTATGCAGAATCATTTAGAAAAGAGACAAGGATTCACACTAATTCTGCTTATCTGACTTTTGTTTGTGTTGATGAAGAAGGCAAACCGGTTAAGGCTATCGAAGTAATACCTGAAACAGAAGATGAAAAAAGACGTTATGAAGAAGCCCTACAACGAAGAGAAAATAGGCTTAAGAATAGAGTTCAACACAATTAGAATATTACTGATTGCTTTTTTCTTATCAGAAGAAATTTTTTCACAAATTCCTATTAACGGTTTCTGCCAATATAAAAATTTTAATATCGAACAAAATTTTAATTGTCTTTTATCTTTGAACTACAATGACGATTCTTATTCAGATCTCATTCTATACAACCCCCAATTAAAAAAAATAGTTTCCCTTTCCGGTGAACCAAATGGCTCTTTTGGAAAACCCGTTTTATCTAAGGTACCCTTTGAAATAACCAATATTCAGAATCTTGTTGAGGAAAATAAGACTATCAAAAGGTATGCTTTTACAAGCAGACAAAACTTTAGAGCAGGAATATATTCTTTTAGGAAGAACGGTCGGGCGGTTTTGTCAAGTTCAATTAAGTTTAATTCTTATCCTGAAAATCTTAGCACTGCTGATGTAAATAATAATGGGAAAGATGAAATACTTGTCAGCGGATCGGCATTTAATGGATTGTCGATAATTTCACAGAACGGAAGTTCCTTAAAGGCACAAAAGGTCGTTGAAAATGTCAGTTTTTCACAGGCTATTTTTGCAGATTTAAATAATGACGGCCTTAGCGACATTGCAGCTTTCAATGTATTGAATAACAATTTAGTCTTCTTTTATAATGACGGAGTTGAAAGATTCAATCAGGTGCGAACTATTCAAATGGATCAGCCAATATCTTCGCTCCATGCATTTGATATGAATCTTGATAGTTATACCGATTTGGTTTTTGTGAAAGGTAATTCAATAAATATTTTGTATGGAGATTTTACATCATCATACGACTCGGTAACTACCATCCCGACACATTATTATCCAGATCAAATAATAACCGGAGATTTTAATAAAGATGGTAGAATTGATATAGCTTATATCAATCGAGAAGAAGGAATTCTTTCAGTAATTTATTCGAAAGGGGAAAAAAGCTTTTATCCCGAAATGATTTATTTACAAAAAGATAAGATTAATAATCTTATTCCATATTATAGTAAGTTTATCAATGGAATAGCTTTAATTAGTCCGGAAGGCAGCCTATATACAATTACGAATCTGCGTTCAATATCCAACAACATAAATATCTCCACGGGAGCTAAGCCTTCCGCAATTACTTTTTTTGATAACGGTAATAATGGTATTTATGATATTTGTTATATCGATAATTTTAACAGATCTCTTAGCTTTATAGTCAGAAATTCAGCCGGGATTCCCAGTTTATTTTATTCTTATCCCCTATTCCAGGATCAAGAAAAAATTGTTGTTGACAATACCAATTCTGATGTAAAAATATTTTTCTGCTATACACCAGGGAAAAAATTGATAGAAATTATGAAGTTAAATTTCAAACAAAATAAATTTGAAAGACGCACCGTATATTCACCTGGGAAAATAGAAGATTTAAAAATTAAATCAGCTCAAAATAGCTTTGATAATATTTATGTCTCATATATAAAAAATGGTTTGCTGGGTTTTAGTATAATGGAATATAGGGATTATCGATATACAAATACGAATTTTTCAAATTTAGCCACGAATGTTTATTGTTCGAACGTAACTTTGCAAAACGGGCCGGGTGTTGTGTTTTGGAGAAATGCTGGTAAATTTATCTTAATGCAGCAAATATTAATTGGGAACGCATCGGGTGGTAATAAAACTTTATACTCGATGAATGCAGCAGATAGTCTTGCTATATTATCTTATACGTCAGATCTGCTTAATAATTCTGATGAGAATACTATCAGCTTTATTAACGGGAAAAATCAAAATTTTGCAATTTTTACAAATTATAAAACAACTGTTAAAATTAAAAAAAGCGGTTTTTCAGACGACTTTAAAATCGACAGCTTATCTCAATTATATTTTGGTACCTCTCGAATAAATGGATTGAATAAATTATTTGTGTATCTTCCCAATAAAAATGTAATTTTGCGGTTAGATTTTTTGAATAAAGGCAGAAGTTTAGTTTCTACAGAAATAATTTCAGTTGGTGAAGTCTATAATTATTTTATTAAAAATATGAGCTTTAATCACTTTTATTTAGTTTATACAGATAAGACAGACGACTGCATAAAAATAAAACAATTATAAATATGAAATCGATTTTTATTTTCCTTTTGGTTCTTTTGCTATTTCCATTTACAAAAGCTCAGGTTTTAAGACAAAGTCAGCTCGATTCATTATATAACCAATTCGTACAAATCAGAGAATCATCGTTAAGTATTAAAGGCGTTAAGATAATTCAATCTGCAGATACAACCCATATTAAGTGCGCATTCGGGATAGTAAGTCAAATCAAAATGAATTTTGATCGATATTCCCCCACTCAAAAAGCTATCTTAAAACCGCTTTTAAGCAGACCAATTACAGATACAAGCTTTGTTACTCCAAACGGATTTTTTAGAGTTCATTATGATCTAACCGGAAGCAGTGCACCACGGTATAGTTTGGATTCCTTAGCAATTGCTTTAGATTCAGCCTATAATTTTGAAATAAATTATTTAGGTTATCCGCCTCCCCCTTCTGATAATGGTGCAGGCGGAGATAATAGATATGATATTTACATCGTCAGTCTTGGCAATTCTTATGGTTATACTGAACCGGAAAACGAAGTAGCTCCTGGAACTAATAGATACACATCTTACATGGTAATAGACAATTCTTTTGCCGGATTTTACACATCAGGTATAAATGCTGCAAGAGTTACTGTTGCTCATGAATTTCACCACAGCATTCAGATCGGTGATTATATTTATCGTTATGATTTAGACGAATTTTTCTACGAGTTAACGTCAACCTCGATGGAACATTTTGTATACCCGTCAATACATGATTATTATCAGTATTTACCGGGATATTTTGATGATACACAATTTTCTCTTGGTAAGAATTTTGGTAGTAGAAATCAAGAATATGGATTAGCAATCTGGAATATTTTCTTAAAAGATAATTTTGGATATGACATAATAAAAAAGGAATGGCAATTATTGCCTCAGATGAGGGCTCTCCAGGCAATCTCATAACAGCCTTTTAGATTATAACACGATTTCGGAGCTCAATTAAATAAATTCGGCACGTGGACATTTTATACAAATTATCGTGCTGTTCCAGGATTTTTTTCTTCGGCTGCGGATTATCCAATCGCTCAGCCAATTTCCACACTGCAAATTGTACCTCCGTCTAAGACTGTAAAAATCTCAACATTTCCTGTTACAAATACATTTATACAATTTGTAAATCCGGCAAATAGAGATACACTGGTTAGCCTTATAACCAATGCAGATATTGCGCTAGGGATTGATAGTGTTAATAATTATCTCCCTTTCACATATACGCTCAATGCTCAAGGCAGTGAAAATTTTTCGTATAGCGAAAATTTTAGTGCTGCGAAACCGGCATTTTGGCTGGTATCCGGATTTTTAAATAACAAGCCGTTTGAATCCGGAAAATATTTTGTAGAAAATAATGATTATGCATTTCCTTCACCATTTTATTATAACAAGAACTCATATATATACATTCCCGTTAAACCTGATGCGTCCGGTTATGTATATTTAAATATTTATTCACCAAGTATGAACTTAGTTTATTCAAAGGAACAAACAGTAGGTTCTCCGGTTAATGGTAAATATGTAATAGTTTGGAATGCATTGGATAAAAATGGTGAAAAACTTCCTACAGGTGTTTATATTTACATTACAAAATCCGGGGGAAATACAACAAAAGGAAAATTGGTAATATTTAATGAATAAATATTCTGTTCAAGCAATTGATGTAAATAAAATTTTTGGAAGAAGGTTAATATTTAAAGATCTGAATTTCAAAATAGAAAATGAAGGAATACTCGGCATTTCAGGCGCAAATGGATCCGGTAAATCCACGTTAGTAAAGATAATTGCAGGCATTAACTCTCCATCCGGCGGAAAAATTATTCATCAGGAAAATGATAAAGAAATTATTGCAGAAAAACTTCACAACTATATCGGGTTTGTTTCTCCGTATTTAGTTTTGTACGAAGAATTTTCGGCGTGGGAAAATTTAAACTACTTTGCGCAAATACGAAAAGTTGAATTTAATAAGGAAAAAATAGAGAACTTATTAAATGAATTTCTTATCTATAACAGGCGGGATGACTTAGTTAAAACTTATTCTTCAGGCATGAAACAGCGTTTAAAATTTATCTTTGCACTAATGCATTCTCCGAAATTGCTAATTTTAGATGAACCTACTTCAAATTTGGACGAAGAGGGAAAGGAATCAGTTTACCGAATCGTTGAAAATGAGGGAAAATCAAACTTAGTAATTATTGCCTCAAACGAAAAAACCGATCTGCAATATTGCAGTCAAATTATAAAATTGGAAGATTTTAAGAATCATCTTTGATTTGTTTGGCGGCATAGTTATTGCTTTATTTTATATGAATTTATTGAAGTAATTAGAAATTGACTCAAAAGTCAATTAATTAAAATTTGATTTATTATTAAATAGACTATTTTTATTTTTTAAGAAATCCAGGTTGTTTTAAGTTATTAATAACAATGAAAACACTTTCTTAAAGCCGAGAATTTAATTATGAATTTTAGCGCATATGCATTATATAAAAAGGACTTCCGCTCAGAGCTAAGGACCAGATACGCTATAAATTCACTCGTCATGTTTATCATTGTGGCAATCAGTGTTATTCTATTTTCAATAGGGAATGAAAAAATTACACAGAGTTTGACTGACGGATTATTCTGGGTAGTCATATTTTTCTCAGCAATGTCTGGTTTAGCTAGAGCGTTTGTATCTGAAGAAGAAAGAGGCACTAGTTTAACTCTGCATTTAATTGCTTCACCTTCAACTGTATTTTCAGGAAAATTGTTATTTAACTTGATACTAGTGTTTTGCATGGATATCATAATCGCTGTTCTTTACGCAGCACTTTTTGATTCATTTATAATTAGAAATTTTGCATTATTTGCAGTATCATTTATTTTAGGAAATATAGGTTTGGCTGTTGCCTCAACTATAATCGCAGCAATAATATCAAAGGCAGGCGCAAAAGGGACATTATATCCTGTCCTTTCATTTCCTATTTTACTGCCTTTAATTTTAACTTCTGTTCAATTAACTTTGCTCTCCAATCAAGGAGCAAGTTTTATTGATGCAAAAATAGAGTTGGCCATTGTTTTGTGTTACGATGTCATAATGCTCACAGCGTCTTATATGTTATTCGATTTTGTGTGGAAAGATTAGTAATTTTAAAAATTATTAGGTAAACAAATATGGTTTGGAAAATATTTTTATTTCTTCTTCTTGCTTTCGTCTCAATTGCTGGAATTGCGTTTCCAATTGTGCCGGTCCCTCATGCGTGGTATCAGTTTCCATTGATTCCGGGATTAAAAGAGAATGCTAAAATTATTTTCTTTCATGTCCCAACAGCCTGGCTTTCAGTTGTTGCATTTTTAATGTCAACAATCTATAGCATTAAATATTTACGCAAAAAAAATCTTGATGACGATGCAAAGTCTTATGCCGCTGCCCAGTTGGGAATAATATTTACAATATTGGCTACAATTACCGGAGCAGTTTGGGCAAAATTTGCATGGGGTGCTTTTTGGAGTTGGGACCCTAGACAAACCAGTATTTTTGCTTTGTTATTAATTTATGGAGCCTGGTTTGCCCTTCGTTCCTCTATTGAATCAGAAGAAAAAAGAGCTACTCTTTCGGCTGTTTATTCTATTATCGCATTCTTAACGGTTCCGTTTTTCATTTTCATTATGCCTCGAATTATGAAAGGCTTACATCCCGGTTCACTGGGTGATTCAAACTCTGGACCTGTTATAGATTTCAAGATGAATGCAAATATGCAATTAATATTCTTCCTATCTTTAATCGGTTTTACTATCCTTTATTTTTGGATGTGGAACATCGGTTATAAATCATTAATTTTTAAAGACAGAATTAACAAACATTCTATAAGGGAGTAAACTTGCAAGGATTATATCAGTTCCTAAGTAAAAATGCGATTTATATCGTAATGATTATCGTACTTATCGTTTGGACAGGAATATTTTTATATCTGTATAACCTCGATAAGAGAATTAAGAGCGTAGAAAAAGAAATGAATGGAGATAAAAATGAAAAATAAATATTTGTTCGGCGGATTTATAATTGTGGTTTTCCTTGGATTTATGGTTTATCTATTTACGCAAAGCAATATTAAATATGAAAGTAATTTTGCAGTAGTAATGAACCAGAATAAAATCGTTAAAGCTACAGGTAATTGGGTTAAGGATAAAAACTATTCGATAGATAAACAAAATAGAACATTCTCATTTTATATTGCGGATAATAATGGCAACCAGATGAAGGTTATTTACGACGGTATGATGCCGAATAATTTCGAATCGGCTCAAAGCGTAGTTGTAACCGGTGAGTACAAAGACGGATATTTTCATGCAACAAGCATTTTAACAAAATGCCCCAGCAAATATGAGGGTCAGAATCCTCAAGGTATGAAAACATCTAAGTTGTAATCTTTAGTTGCCTAAATAATTTACTCTCCTTTAACTAATATCAAAAGTTAAAGTTATTCATATTATACAGACAAGATGCCTTACTGTATGTATTTGTGCATTTATAAATAAATATTTGATCTAGTAAATAGGTTTGATGAGGAACAAATGATTGGCAGTATAATATTAACAGTCGCTTTAGCAAGCAGTATTATTGCAATGGTTATGTATTTCCTTAGTTATAGAGGATATTCCAATACTCTTAATTATGGAAGATTAGCTTACCACTTGACAACAATGCTCGTAATTTTAGCCGCAGCATTTTTGGAATATCTAATGTTGACACACCAGTACCAGTATAGATATATCTATGAATACAGCAGCAACCATCTTCCCAAAGGATTTTTACTGGCAACATTTTGGGCCGGCCAGGAAGGCAGCTTTATGCTGTGGTTGTTATTAACTTCTATTATCGGATTATTTCTGCAGTCATACTCATCCAAACGCGGAGACCTTGAGCCGAGGGTAATGGCAGTTTTCACTCTTGCTACTTCATTTATTTTGGTCATGGTTTCACCTTTGTTCAAGAATCCATTTGTTTATATATGGAGTGAACCGGTATTTATCAGCATAAAAAATATAAATGCTTCGATACTTCATTTACCCTTTTTACAAAACTTTCTCTTCAGTGATGGTTCTTCAGGACAGCAATTTGTTAAAATGAGCTCAGATCTTTTTGGTGTTTTAACTGCGAACCATATTCCGATTAAGGAATTTATTATTGACGGAAGAGGGCTTAACCCGCAGCTTACAAATTTCTGGATGCAAATCCATCCGCCGATTCTTTTCACCGGGTTTTCAATGGCAACAGTGCCCTTCAGTTTTGCAATGGCAGCAATGATGAAAAATGATTACAGAGATTGGGTTAAGCAAGCCTTTCCCTGGGTTTTAGCCGCTGCAGGCATTCTTGGCTTAGGAATTATGCTTGGGGGTTACTGGGCATATGAAATGTTAGGATGGGGCGGTTATTGGGCTTGGGATCCGGTTGAAAACTCAAGTTTGATTCCATGGCTTGTCGGGGTTGCAAGTATACATACTCTTCTGGTTCAAAGAAAAAGCCAAAACAAAGGAGAAAGCGTTGGGAGATACGCAAAGACTAACTTAATTCTTGGAATAATGATGTATGTGCTTGTAATTTATAGTACATTTTTAACAAGAAGCGGAGTTTTGGGTGATGCCTCTGTTCACTCTTTTGTCAATCCCGGTACGATGGTTTACCTATTCCTGGTCATATTTGTTGGTACGTTTTTATTTTTGGGGCTTGGCACATTAGCATACCGCTGGAAATATCTAACATTACATGAAAAAAGCGATGGTGGTATTTTATCCAGAGAGCTATCTCTTTTCACAGCTGCAATAGTATTATGTGCTTCCGCTACAATTGTTCTGGTAGGTACTTCAGCGCCTATTTTCGGTCATTCTGTTGATGCAGCATTTTACAATCAAATGCATATTCCTATCGCAATAATTATTGGACTTCTTAACGGCGGCAGCCTTTTATTAAAATGGAAATCTACAAAAGGACAAGATTTGTTGAAGAAATCTTTATTTTCGATTTCAGCATCGTTTATTCTCACAGCAATTATTGTTGTCTTTGGCGGTGTTAGCGATATAATGGTAATGCTGCTGGTCCTATCAACTACTTTCGCTTTAATAGTAAATCTTGAAATTGCTATAAAGATAATTCGAGGGAATAAAAAAATGCTTGGTGCTTATGTTGCGCATATCGGCATTGCCCTTTTTCTTCTTGGAGTTGTTAGTTCTTCAATTTACAGCCGGGAGAAAGATATCGATTTGATCAAGAATAAAACTAAAGATGCATTTGGTTACCAGATGACTTTTACAGGCTACCGTTCGATTGATAACAACACAAAATATGCCTTTGATATAAACATGAAAAAAGGTAATCAAGATTTTACAATTAGCCCGGTAATGTACATTAGTGAATTCAATAACGGCTTGATGAGAGAACCCGCTATCTTATCAATGATTACTAAGGATTTCTATGTATCGCCACTAGGATACGACAATGGTACAGCCGATCAATCAACGCAAGGTCAGGCTTTATCTCTTAAACTTGGAGATCAAACCAATTTTGATGGTGCAAAAATAACTTATACTAATTTTGTCGCTCCCGATTTAAGTGTAATGCAAGGCGGAGGAGACTTCCAGATGGGAGTTGATCTTACTATATTAAAAGATAGCAAGACTTATAAAGTTGAAGCACTGATGAAGAAGGAAGGCCGAAGTGTTCATTTTGTTCCAATAGAACTTAAAGATGCGAATCTTAAAATTCAGCTTGAACAAGTAGACCCGGCGACAAAAAATGCTAAAATAATTTTCGGCAAGCTGGATCAAAATAATGAAGCAGTTTCAAAACCAAAAGAAGTTCTTTCAATTTCCGCCAGCACAAAACCCTTTGTCAATTTAGTATGGACTGGAATATTAATTATGGTATTTGGATTTTTTATCTCAGTTGCCAGAAGGCTAAAAGAATCTCTTGTTTAGACTATAAATATAATTTTAAAAACCCGGGCGATTTTTAATCGCCCTTTTTATTTATTTATCACTTAATCCATTCAAAAACTTCATTTAATTTAAACCTCAACCGTTTCTTTTACTGCTTCTAATTTTTTGAATTTTCTAATTTTTATTTATTCTTAAATATATTATTTACTTATTTTTAGAAAGTTAAATAATTATAGTATAAACCGGGGCTTCAAAAATGAGACTATTTTATACACTGCTTATTATAACAATAACCTTTCCCTTTATTTACTCACAGTCAGCTGATTTATTGACAAATGTTGGACATAGAAAAACAATAAGTTTAAACGGTGAATGGAGAATAATTATTGATCCATATGAAAACGGATATTATAATTACAGATATCAGCCTAGAGGCGACGGTTATTTTGAGAATAAAAAACCAAAGGATAAAAGCGATCTTGTTGAGTATGATTTTGATAAATCGGAAACTCTTGAAGTCCCAGGTGACTGGAATACTCAAAAAGAGAAACTGTTTTTTTATGAAGGTACAATCTGGTATGAAAAATCATTTAATTATATAAAACAAAATAATAAAAGAATTTTTCTTTATTTCGGTGCAGTAAATTATGCTGCAATCGTTTATTTAAATGGGAAAAAATTAGGAGAACATATCGGAGGTTTTACTCCATTCGACTTTGAAGTAACAAATCTTATCAAAAGCGGTAATAATTTTGTTGTCGTTAAGGTAGACAATAAAAGACTGAGAGATGGGATTCCGACATTAAATACAGATTGGTGGAATTATGGTGGATTGACTCGAGGAGTTTATCTTATTGAAGAACCTGAAACATTTATTCAAGATTATTTTATTCAACTAAAAAAAGGATCAATGAATGAAATAAACGGCTGGGCAAAATTAGATGGAAATTCAAAGAAACAAAAAATAGTCTTACAAATTCCGGAAGCAGGAATTACAAAAGAAATAAATTCAAATGAAAATGGAATTGCAAATCTGAATTTTAAAGCAAATTTAAAATTATGGTCTCCATCCAATCCTTATTTGTATCAGGTTAAAATAATATGTGAAACTGATACGATTAAGGACAATATAGGTTTCAGATCAATTGAAACCAAAGAAGATAAAATATTATTAAACGGCAAACCAATATTTCTCCATGGAATTGCAATTCACGAAGAAGCTCCATTTAGATCAGGAAGGGCCTACAGTAAAGAAGATGCTGTTACTCTGCTTTCCTGGGCAAAGGAACTTGGTTGCAATTATGTACGGTTAGCACATTATCCACACAATGAAAATATGGTTCGTGAAGCAGACAAGCTTGGCTTACTTGTCTGGTCGGAAATTCCTGTTTATTGGACTATTCAATGGAAGAATAAAGAGACTTTGGAAAATGCTGAAAATCAATTAACTGAAATGATAACGAGAGACAAGAATAGAGCTTCAATAATAATTTGGTCAATGGCGAATGAAACACCAAGAAGCGATGAAAGAAATGCATTTTTAGAAACTCTTATTGATAAAGCTAAAAGTCTTGATTCCACAAGATTGATTACCGCCGCGACAGAATTAGACCAGCAAGGCACTACAATGATAATTGATGATCCTTTGAGTAATTATCTTGATGTAATTGGAATTAATGAATATATAGGCTGGTACAATGCAAAGCCTGGAGACGCTCCAAAGTTTGTGTGGCAAAGTAAATTTAATAAACCGGTTATCATAAGCGAACTTGGTGCTGCTGCTTTATACGGTTATCACGGAGATAAGGATACAAGATGGACTGAAGAATATCAGGCAAATGTTTATCAGAATCAAATTAAAATGTTAAGAAAGATTCCTTTTTTAAGCGGGATGAGTCCGTGGATCCTAATGGATTTTAGATCACCCAGAAGACCCTTACCTTACATTCAAGATTTTTGGAATAGGAAAGGTCTTATTTCAAATCGAGGAGAAAAAAAAGAAGCATTTTATACTTTACAAAAGTTTTATAAAGAGTTTCAATCGAAATAAAATATAATTTCAAATAATTATTTCCAGTATTGATTTTAATAATTTTCTAGGTTACTCAACTCTTTTAACTTATCACAAAATGTGATACCAACTGCATTACAGTATCATTATTTTTAATACTTTTTCTTTGAATTTATAAAAACATTCAATCCGTCTTAATAGTTATTAATTGTAAATTATATGAATATTTCTAAATTATTTATATCCTTTTTTGTTATATCAATTTTTCTTTTTCAAACTGCTTTCGCGGGACCGCCTTTTACAACTGATGATCCTCAGCCGGTAGATTTTATGCATTGGGAATTTTATGTTTCATCAGCAATGAGTTTTGCTGGAAATGAATCAGATCTTACCCTACCCCATTTTGAAATAAACTATGGATTAGTCCATAATATCCAAGTGCACTTGCTGGCGCCTTTAGATTATAATCATTCAAATGATGGATCAATTTATGGCTATTCCGATACGGAACTTGGAGTAAAATATAGGTTTATAAATTCTGATGACGGTTCATTTCAAGTCGGAACTTTTCCTTTGGTTCTTATCCCAAGTGGGAATAAAAATACAAATCTTGGTGATGGATATACCCGCATTTATGTTCCAATTTGGATTCAAAAAAGTGCCGGAAAATTTACAACATACGGCGGAGGAGGATTTTGGTATAATCCAGGACCCGGTAATCGAAATTGGGGTTTTGCTGGCTGGGAAGCTCAATATGATCTCTCGGAAACAATAACACTTGGCGGCGAGGTTTATTATCAGACAGCAGATAATATAAATTCAAAATCTAATGAAGGTTTCAGTGTAGGCGGATACATAAACATGAATGAACATAATCATATTCTTTTCTCTGTCGGAAAGACATTGAATGGAGAAAATTCAACAACAGGTTATCTGGGTTACCAGTTAACAATATAAAACAAAAGGCAAGTTGATTAATAATTTGTAATTTTAAATTTGCCGTTTATTTTCCGGATTAAAAAATATTCACCTAAAATTCCGGAAGGAAATTTTGTTGACCTTCCTTTTAGGTCTCTAGCTTTAAAATATATTTTAATTTGATAATCTTTATTACCTAGATTAATATTATACGAATAATAATTATCCCCTATTTCTTTCATTTTATAAATAACCTCCTTACTTTCATCGTTTTTAAATACAAACATTTCTACACTTGATTTTACTAAGCCATAACAGCTAAAAGCGTACGTCCTAATCTCAAGTTTATCTTTGTCATCCTTTAAAACAGGAATATTTGAAAAGGCAGGGCCGTAATAAGTAACGGCTTTTTCAGCATCAGGCACGCCCCAGCCATATAAATTATCCGGTTCATTTGATTTTGAAGATAAGTTTTTTATTGCGTCAATAACTTGTTTAGAAGACAAATCAGGATGAGCAGATAAAACGAGAGCAGCAATTCCGGCAGCAATAGGAGCAGATAATGATGTACCATGATTCCAGCCGAATTCAGGTCTAATTTTAGGTAAATAATTTGCATTCCACACACCTTCTCCGGGTGTAACTATATCCGGTTTTATTCTTCCATCTACTGTCGGTCCGCAAGAACTAAATTTTTATCATTTGAATAAAAGCTGCGCAAATTCATGCAGATAATCGCGCCAATTATTCCATGTATGAGCACCGGCAGATTCTTTAAAACTTACGTTAAATTTATATTTTTTTAATAAATCCACAGTCGCTTGAGATGTTTTTAAAAGGAAATCATCTTTACCTGTTGCAAACCAGACTTCCTTTAATCCTTTTTTTAGTTCATCATTTTCAAGATATTTTTTATTCATATCTTCCCATTTCGATCTTATATTTGGACCAAACGAACGGCCGCTGATTAATCCCAGAACACCAGAGCTAAAAACTCCTATATAAGCAAATTCATCAAGATGCGGAATGGCAATATTCAAAGTCTGTGAGCCGCCCATTGAAAGGCCGGCTATTGCACGACCTTCTTTCTCATTAATTGTTCTAAAGTGTTTTTCTACATAAGGTTTGATGTCGTTGTTAAAATCAACTACAAAACCATCTTCATTGTTGATAGTCGCATTGAAAGGCATACCAAATCGAAAAGGGCCCGTATGACCGGCAGGCATAACAACTATCATAGGTACAGCTTTCCCTTCGGCAATAAGATTATCAAGAATAAAACCGGCTCTGCCAACTGTCGGCCAAGAATCGTCGCAGTCAAAAGCTCCATTTAATAGATATAAAACCGGATAACTTTTATCATTCTTATCATAACCTGGCGGAGTGTAAATATGCATTCGTCTAAATCTCTTTAAAGACGTTGAATAATAAGTTATTGCTGAGACAGCACCATGTGGAACATTTTGAGTATCCATATAAGCTTCTCCGGGAACGTAAACAAGGCTCCATGCATTCATATTTGATTCACTCACATTAGGATTTCGCGGATCGAGGACTGAGATACCGTCAACATTAAAATTATAACGATAAGCACCGGGTTCAACAGGGCCAACAGTTACCTGCCATACTCCATCGTCTTGTTTTGTCATCTTACCTTTTTGAAATAAATTCGGGATATCACTTCCGCCTAGCCAGACTTTCTCAGCATTTGGTGCATAAATTTCAAATGTAATGTTATGATCAGGATGAATAACTACAGAAGTAAGAGTGTCATTGGGTGTTAGTTTAAAGTTTTGGGAAAAAACAAGGGAAGATAAAAACATAAGCATACAAACGGTAAGTAACATTTTCTTTTTCATATTACTATCTCCAAATTATGTGAATCATTTGTATAGATAATTGCGAAGTCAATTTAATTGATCTTTGTAAGAACATTCTTAAAAGAATAATTTTCCATTTTTATTAAATGAATTTTACAAAATTATTTATACCTTAATCAAATTAAAATTGGATTATTGTTCACTTTGCAAAAAGTATTAACTTTAAAATAAATAATACTTATTTTTAATTTATAAAAGTTTGAAAACAGATTCTAAATGATTTCTGAAGCAATATGACAAGATTATTTTCTAGATATTTTAATATTTATTTATTTTTAGCCCTTCTTTTATTACCTGCTGTAAAACCCGCATTTCCTCAAACGGAAATAAATAGGTCCGTAGAAAAAGCAAAATATTCACAGACTGCAGATTCAGCAACAGTCTGCTTTATAAGCGATACTCAAGAACCGATGCTAATTGAGAAAATGTTTCTCAAGTATAACAACAATGACAGCGCAAGAAAAATATTATTCGATAAAATATTAGAGATGTCTCCAAACGCAGTTTTTCATTTAGGTGATATTGTTGCTAGAGGATCCAGTGAAAGTGATTGGAAAAGGATTGACAAATTCACCAGGAAACTTTCTTCTAAAAATATACCGTTCTACCCTATTCCAGGAAATCATGAATATATGTTTTTCGCAAAAGCCGGAATTAATAACTTTACAAAACGCTTTCCGTATGCAGGAATTACCGGGTACTCAAAAATAATTTCTAATACTGCTGTAGTTTTATTTAATTCCAACTTTAACGAATTGTCGAATGAAGAAATTCAAAAACAGCTTGCATGGTACAAAACAACCTTGGATAATTTTGAAGCAGATTCAACTATCAGTTTTATAATAGTTGGTTGTCATCACTCTCCTTTTACTAACAGCAAGATTGTTTCACCTTCAACTGATGTACAAACATATTATCTACCTTATTTTTTTAAAACATCAAAATGTAAGCTTTTTATTAGCGGTCATGCACACGCTTTTGAACATTTTAAAATTAAGGGTAAAGACTTCTTGGTAATTGGAGGCGGAGGGGGCATTCAGCAAACATTATATACTGGTAAAGAGGAAAAGTATAAAGATCTTTTCGATACTAATTCCGATACCAGGATGTTTCACTTTATAATAATAAACATCAGTGAAAATAAACTTATAGTTAGATTAGAAATGCTTAATAAAGACTTTAAGACTTTTAATAGCTCTTATAACTTCTCATTGAATAAGTTTTAAAGATATTCTACAACACTTTCAAATTCCATATTACAAAACAACTCTTTTAATAACAGCTTCAATTACTTCATCAAAATTAATTTCTTTGTTTCTACAAAACCTCCTGCCTGCATTCTGTAAAAATATACTCCGCTTGCAAGTTGAAAGATGACAGCCGAAAGTTGAATACTATACGTTCCGGGATGTCTTACGTCATTTACCAACGTTTCAACTTCTCTTTCTAATACTTCATAAACTTATATTGAAACGAAACTCGTTTTAGGAACGGAATAATTTATTGTCGTAGTAGGATTAAACGGGTTGGGGTAATTCTGAAGTAGCTGATATTCTTTAACTTCACTTAATTTATTTTCCTTAATACCCGTAATAACTGAGTTTTTATTCCCCGTTCTTTTATTATCTCTCTAAAATGTCGGCCATTCATAATTAGTCTGAGCAATTTTTTTCAGTCCATTAGGATATAATTTTAAATTATATACATTACCATTTAAATTACCGAAAATTGCCAGGCTATTATCCGTTATTAGGACCAGTGATTCTATAGGGTAATTAGTTTTAAACATCCATAAAAGATTACCCTGGCTGTCAAGACTATATAATGTTCCGCTATCATCACCAATCAGTATTTGTCCGTCGTTAGAAATTGCGGCTGTATTATTTACAGGTACACTTGTTGAATAATTCCATAAATTTTTACCATATTTACTTAAATATATAATCTTATCATTCGAGCTGCCGACAATTATCACTCATGGCTTATATCGTTTTGTATAAGTTGACAAGAAACTATTATTATGTTCAATAATTCTTCTTTCAAGATAATCTGTTTGTCCGATATAAATCTTTTTAAACTTTGATGAATATAGTGCATAGACTGTATACATAGAAAGAAAAGACCCCTATTTTTTTAATTTTTCTTAAACAAAAAAACCCCGGTTGTATCCGGGGTTCTTATTGGCTCCGCGAGCAGGACTCGAACCTGCAACCCTTCGGTTAACAGCCGAATGCTCCACCATTGAGCTATCGCGGAATATCATTTATTTCACTTTTATCTGAAAAAAAATTCTCACATAAAAGGAGACCAAAAATAAGGACAAAAGCCAAATTTGTCAAGTTTATTTAGTTGATATAAATTTATTTCTTGAATTTTGTTAATAGATTTTATTAAAGCAATTAGTCATCCGCAGACCCAAAAATATGTCATAGCGAATGATTAATAGGTTTATGCATTTATAACCGAACAATCACACCACTATCTACTTAAATTTGAATTACTTGGCTTTTTAGGTAAATTTGTACTCATTTTTAAAAATTATTGATGATTATGCGCTATCCTTTTTCCGAAATAGAATCAAAATGGCAAAAATATTGGGAAGAAAACGAAGTCTACAAAACTGACCTTTCCAAAAAAGAAAATAAACTATATTGTCTGGTAATGTTCATTTATCCTTCCGGAGCTAAACTGCACATTGGGCATTGGTACAATTACGGCCCGACTGATTCATGGGCAAGATATAAAAAGCTTAAAGGATTCAATGTTTTTGAACCCATCGGTTATGATGCATTCGGTCTGCCTGCCGAAAACTATGCAATTAAAACCGGCATTCACCCTTATGACAGCACGATGACTAATATTAAAGATATTCATGATCAGTTAAAGAAGATGGGCTGCATGTACGATTGGGATGCCGAATTAATGACGTGTGCACCTGAATACTATAAATGGAATCAATGGTTGTTTTTGCAGCTTTATAAAAAGGGATTAGCATACAGAAAAAATGCACCGGTTAATTGGTGCCCAAATGATAAAACAGTCCTTGCCAATGAACAGGTTCAGGCTGACGGCACATGCGAAAGATGCGGTGCGCTGGTAATTCAAAAAAATCTTACTCAATGGTTTTTTAAGATTACCGATTATGCTGAAGAACTGTTAAAAGGACTTGATGAAATTAGATGGCCGGAAAAGACCAAGTTAATGCAGAGGAATTGGATCGGTAAAAGTATCGGTACCGAAGTAAAATTTAAAGTAGAAAACAGTAATGACGAAATAACTGTCTTTACAACCCGGCCGGATACTCTGTTTGGTGTTACTTATCTTGTAATTGCGCCGGAACATCCGCTGGTTGCTAAATTAACCAAACCAGAATTTAAACCTAACGTTGACAAATATCTAGATTCCATAAAATCATTATCGGAAATTGAACGAACTTCCACTATAAAAGAAAAGACCGGAGTTCCTATCGGTGCAAATGCAATAAATCCGGTTGACGGCGAAAAAATTCCGATTTGGATTGCAGATTATGCTTTGCTTACTTATGGAACAGGTTGTGTAATGGCTGTCCCTGCACACGATGAAAGAGACTTTGAATTTGCAACAAAGTTCAAACTGCCGATTAAAAAAGTAATTCTGAAAGCCGGTACTAAAGAAGAAGATGCTCTTGAAAATGCTTATACAGAAACTGGAATCATGATTAATTCCGGTCAGTTTAACGGTTTAAAATCGAATGAAGGTATTGAAAAAATTAGTGACTTCATCGAAAAAAATAATCTAGGTAAAAGAAAAATAAATTACAGATTAAGAGACTGGCTGATTTCCAGACAAAGATATTGGGGAACTCCTATTCCGATAATTCATTGCCCAAAATGCGGTGAAGTTCCGGTTGAGGAAAAAGATTTGCCTGTCGAACTTCCTTATGAGGTTGAGTTCAATCCCGGCGGGGAATCTCCTTTAGCTTCAAATGACAAGTTTCTTAATGTTAAGTGTCCGAAGTGCGGAACTGATGCCAAAAGAGATCCGGATACTATGGATACTTTTGTGGATTCATCGTGGTATTACTTCAGATACCTTAATCCGAAAATAAAAGAAAAAATGTTTGATACTGCATTAACAGATAATTGGGTACCTGTTGATATGTATGTCGGCGGCGCTGAACACGCTACTATGCATCTTTTATATGCCAGGTTTATTCATAAATTTTTAAGAGATTTGGGATACACAAAATCAGACGAGCCGTTTTCAACTTTAGTACATCAAGGTACAATTACAAATCAAGGCGCTAAGATGTCCAAGTCCAAAGGCAATGTTGTTAATCCGAATGATTTTACTTTAAAGCTCGGTTCAGATGTCTTTAGACTTTATTTAATGTTTATGGGTCCATATGAATTAGGCGGTGATTGGAGCGATAAAGGTATATCCGGAACTGATAGATTTGTTCAAAGGACTTATGAGTTATTTAATAGATTTCCTCAATTATTATCAGGCACCCCGGAAAAAAATAAATTTGAAATTGACGTATTAAATAGCGAAGAAAAGATTGTCTACAGAAAAATTAATCAAACTATCCAAAAGTTTGACGAGGAAATAAATAATTTCAGATTCAATACTGCAATCGCTTCTTTAATGGAGTTAATAAATGAGTTAACAAAGAATATTGAATATTGCTCTGATGAATTAAAAGCATATTCCCTGTTGAGATTTGGTACTCTCCTAGCTCCAATAGCTCCTCATTTAGCCGAGGAATGTCTTGAAATAATCGGTAGAGAAAATTCAATCTTCCTAAAACCAATGTGGTTTGAACCTGATCCGGCAGCTTTAATTGAAGATATGATAAATATTGCTGTTCAAATTAACGGTAAGCTTAGAACAACTATCGAAGTTCCTTTTAATAGTGATCAAAGCTCAGTTAAGAAAGTTGTTTTTGATGATGAAAAAGTCATAAAAAATATTGAAGGCAAATCAGTTGTTAAAGAAATCTTTGTAAAGAATAAGATTTATAATATTGTTGTAAAATAAAATTATTAAATAATTAAATTGGAAACAGGTAATCGTTTATGTTAGACCTAAAATTCATTCGTGAAAATCCTGAGTTAGTTAAACAAGGTGTAGAAAATAAAAATGAGAAGAGCAGAGTTGATGAACTCTTAGAAATTGATCAAAAGAGACGTGATATTATTGTCCAGGCGGATGAATTAAAATCAAAAAGAAATCAGGTATCTTCTCAAATTCCGCAGATGAAAAAAAACGGACAGGATGTAACGGAAGTTTTGGCTGAAATGAAAAGAGTTTCTGATCAAATAACGGAACTTGATTCCGGTTTGAGAAACGTTGAATCAGAGTTAGAGAATTTGCTTATGTATATTCCCAACTTACCGCATTCTTCTGTACCGGTAGGTAAAACCGCAGAAGATAATATTGAGAAAAGACAATGGCATCCTGAAGGATTTTCTTTCGAGAATAAAGAGAAAGTATTAGATCATATTGAGCTGGGAAAGAAATTAAGAATATTGGATTTTGAGCGCGGTGCTAAAATTTCCGGTTCAGGCTTTCCGCTTTATATTGGTAAAGGTGCAACGCTGGAAAGAGCCCTGATAAACTTTATGCTCGATTATCACTTACAGAATCATGGTTACAGTGAGGTTTTCCCTCCATTTTTAGTTAACCGTGATTCTATGAAAGGCACCGGACAAATTCCGAAAATGGAAGAAGATATGTACCATATAGAAAAAGATGAATTATTTCCTATTCCAACTGCCGAAGTGCCGATTACAAACATTTACAGAAATGAAATTTTAAATGAGAAAGATTTACCAATAAAATATGTTGGTTACTCCGCATGCTTTAGAAGAGAAGCCGGATCGTATGGAAAAGAATCCAAGGGATTTTTAAGAGTTCATCAGTTTAACAAAGTAGAAATGGTAAAGTTTGTTAAACCTGAAACTTCTTATGATGAACTGGAGAAGCTAGTTGGTGATGCCGAAGATATTCTTAAAGCGCTGGAGATACCGTATAGAGTTCTGCTTTTGTGTACCGGAGATTTAAGTTTTTCAGCAGCTAAATGTTATGATATTGAAACATGGTCGCCGGCAGAAAATAGATTTCTGGAAGCTTCTTCCTGCAGCAACTTTGAAAATTTTCAGGCAAGAAGAGCTAATATTCGTTTTAGAAATGAAACAACTAAAAAGCCTGAATTTGTTCATACTTTGAATGGTTCCGGTTTGGCAACAAGCAGATTGATGGTATCGATCCTGGAGAATTATCAGACCCCTGAAGGAAAAATAATTGTACCGAAAGTTTTGCAAAAGTACACAGGATTTAATATTATAGATTAAGAATTCCTCTTATTGTTGTAAGTTGCTTCTCTTTTTCTTTTATCTTAAAGTAATGCGGATTAAAATTACTTTAATTTTAATATACAAATGAAAAATCTTTATAAATTAAAGAAATATTTTGCCCGTTATAAAAAGAAACTTTTCTTGGGCATAATTTTTATCGTTCTGTCCAACGCGGGATCGGTTTATATTCCCCTGCTTGTAAAAGATGCTGTTAACGCGATTGACACAACCACCACACCTCAGCAATTAATTACATTTGCTCTATCAATAATCGGACTTTCTTTATTTGCCGGGATCTTCAGATTTTTAATAAGAGAAACTATAATTGTAGTTTCTAGGGAAATTGAATATGATTTGAGATATGATTTCTGGGATCACATTCAAAACCTGCCTTTAAGATATTTTCAGAATAATTCTACCGGCAATGTGATGGCTCATGCCACAAATGATATTAACGCCGTAAGATCATTCATCGGGCCGTCTGTAATGTATTCTGTGGATACAACCGTTAGGCTTATAATGGTTATTTCGATTATGATTTCTTTGAATCCGTTGCTGACATTATATTCGTTGCTTCCTTTACCTTTTTTATCAATTCTTGTTTATAAAATTGGGAAACGTATTCATGAAAAATTCACCTTAATCCAGGAGAAATTTTCAGAGTTAACTACAAAAGCACAGGAAAATTTTTCAGGCATTAGAGTTATTAAATCATACGTGCGTGAGGAAAATGAAATAAAAGAATTTAAAGAGCATAGCCTTGATTATCTTAATAGAAATATGGGAATGGTTAAATATCAAGCAATGCTTCAGCCTGTTTTGTTTTTAGTTACTGGATTATCTATAATTCTGGTAATCTGGATCGGCGGAACAAAAATAATAAATGGGTCAATGAATCTTGGCCAGGTTGCTGCTTTTATTATTTATCTTGGAATTTTAATCTGGCCTGTTATTGCTTTTGGCTGGGTAGTAAACATGATTCAACAGGCAGAAGCAAGTATGAAACGTTTAAATAAAATTTTCGCCGAACCTTATGAAATTGATGATTCAGAGAATACAGATAATTCTATTATCGAACTAAAGGGCAAAATTGAATTTAAAAACGTTTCTTTTCAATACAATGAAAATATGCCGAATGTATTAAAGGATATTAATCTTACAATTCCTCAAGGTTCCACGGTTGCAATTATGGCCTATACAGGAGAAGGAAAAACATCCTTAGTAAATCTTATTCCCGGCCTGTATGATTGTACTGAAGGTGAGGTTCTAATAGACGGGAAAAATGTGAAAGAAATTCCTTTAAAGGCTTAAGGACAAACATTGGATTAGTTCAGCAGGAATCATTTTTATTTTCGGATACTATTCTAAATAATATATCTTACGGTTTAAGAGAAGTTAATAAAGAAAGAGTATTTGAAGTTTCTAAAATAGCCGGCTTCGATAAAGACGTTAATTCATT
>CAVQBN010000019.1:0-33081 GCA_963710735.1 uncultured Bacteroidota bacterium
TAACAATAGAATTGAAACCAATCATTCGAATTAATATATAATTAAGCGTATCAATCTATTTATTAAATGTGGGACAAATATGAAAGCACTGGTTTTAGGCGCGAGCGGAGCAACGGGCAAATTGGTAGTGCAGCAGCTTGTAAAAAGGAACATTCAAGTTCGAGTAGTTGTGAGAGAATCTGCCATAATTCCACGCCAAATATTAGAAGAAAAGAGAATCGAGATAATAAAAGGAAATATAAATGACTTTGATATTGCAAAAATCAAAGATCTTGTAAAAGATTGTGATTCTATTTTCTGCTGCCTCGGCCACAACATAAGTTTAAAAGGGATTTTGGGTCCTCCCCATAAACTAGTTTCCAATACCGTTGCGAAAATAATTGAAGCCATACAATCCCTAAACCTGAATTCTAAGTTCATCCTAATGAGTACAACCGCATATACAAACAGAAAGATGGGGGAAACAAACACCTTTGGAGAAAAAATAGTATTCTCGTTGTTAAAAGTCCTTTTACCACCCCACAAAGATAATATGCTTGCAGCTGATCTTCTTGTTTACAAATTAGACTCAAAAACCAACATAGATTGGACAGCAGTTCGCCCTGACGCACTTTTCGATGAAGAAAATGAGAGTGAATATGAAATACATAATCATAAAATACGAAGTCCCATTTTTAACGCAGGCAAAACAAGCAGAATAAACGTCAGTCATTTTATGGTAGAGCTGGTAACAAACGACGAATTGTGGCAAGAATGGAGGCATAAAACACCTGTTATCTATAACAAAGAATAAGAATCTTGTGAACGACTAACATCTTTATCCGTTATAGCCGTACTATCGCAGTGTGAAGCAGGCAGGGAACTTTGTTTCGACAAAGAAAGAATTCTTTTAGAATAATGTTAGGGAGCGCAAGCTCCCTTATTTTTCATGTTGACAAAGGAAATTAGAACTAAAGATTTTTTATGGGCTGAAATTAAATTTAGATGTTAAAATTTTGTTGTGCTTTTTAATAAAATTTTTTATAAGTTTAACCACGAATAAATAAGCCACGATATAAGATGCAGGGAATGTTGTAGCTACACTAAGACACTCATGGGGGCAAATCGAAAAGATAAAAATAACCATAGTATCAGAATAAATTTGTTAACTTCAGAAGAAAATTAAAAAAGGAGTGAAACGCATGAAGAGAAATTTCATGTTTAACCTTGTATGGATATTCATGTTTTTGTTTTATAACGGTTGTACAACTACTTTTTATACAACAACAAATGCTGAGAAAGTATATCCTCAGACAAATGAAAAGGATATTACTATAACAACCGAAAACAATTTGGATAAACCATTTGAAGAAGTAGGTTATATTTCAACAACGCAGACAAATATTGATGCAGCAAAAGATAAATTAAAAGAACGAGCTTCTGAAATGGGTGGAAATGCAATTCTTAATTTCAAAATTACAGTTGTAAGAGAATACATTTATATATTTTTTATACCCATTCCCGTGGATCGTTACATTTGCCGGGGAATGATAGTCAAATACATATAGAGAGGACAAAATGAAATTAATTTATAAAACAATATTTATATTAATCCTGGCTACGGTACTTGCCGGTTGCGCAGCCTCAGTTGCATATTTAAATGACGGAATCCCGAAATATCCCGCAACAAATGCAGATTCTGTAAAAATATATTCTGAAAGAAAAATAGATAAAGAGACAATTGAAATAGGCTATGTCTCAGTTCATATGACTGATGACCCTAATGGTGATTTGATGAAAGAAATATTAAAAAAACGCGCAGCGGAAATTGGAGCAGATGCAATAGTTAATTTTCAGATAATGGGTCCGCTGGCAGAAGGTATAGCCGTAAAATTTAAATGACTTTTATTAAAAATTACTAGTTAATAAGTAAGAATATAATTTTATACTGGGAGGCTTAAAATGGATAAGTATAAAGGCAAAATATTGCTTCTTGTTCTTGCTTTTACAGCACTAACACTTACATGTCAGGCTCAGAGTCAATCAGCTGATAGTTCTTCATTAAAATGCGGAACCTGGGCTCTTCAATTTGGTATCGCTTCTAATTTTACACTCACGTCATTCCAGGGCTCAACAATAGGAGCTAAGTACCAGCTTTCACAAAACAATGCAATCCGGGGAGGAATAACAATTAATGGAAACTCGAGCAACGGGCCGGGCTCGTTTTCGGGATCAATTGGTGATTCAAGTGCGGGTACTGTTTCAACTAGCTCTTCTGTAAAATCGGCAAATATCTCTTTTACAATTCAATACTTGTGGTACATGAATCCAAATGGCCCTGTCCATTTGTATGCCGGGCTGGGGCCTGCAATTTCATACTACTATAATCATAATTATTCAGAGAATCCCTTCTTAAATAATAATGGCAATAGTTCCGGGTTTTGGATTGTCGAAAAGTATAATTCCATCAGGACACTGTGGGCAGCCGGAGGAGCAGCTGTTATTGGTGTAGAGTGGTTTGCATGCCGGTGGTTATCGTTACATGCTGATTATAATGAACTTATTCAGTATCAGTGGGGTTCTTCATCATTGGTCCGTAGTTATAGTGCTGCGGCAAATTCTAATTATATACCTGTTAACCAAAGTAATTCCGGTACAACTAAAGGATGGACGTTAAACAGTTCGGCAGTAAGCTTTGGGTTAAATGTATATTTGTAAAAAAGTTCTTATATTTTTATACAAAGTGATTAAATTTTCAAGAAAAGATGTAATCTCCACAAGAAAAATTTTGGTTAGAAAATTAAAATTTGAATTCCGGAACGCTATAGACTATTAAGATGGCTATAGACGGCGAAGAAGGTTAGCGGCAATAGTTAATAAAAAATAAAAACGAAATTAAATGCCATTCGAAATTAACAAAAGTGTTTTTGAAAACTTTCCCGAATTAGAAAGCAAACGCTTGAAATATAGACAGATTACAGTAACTGATTCCGAAGATCTTTTTAAGATTAGAGTGAATGATGATGTAATGAAATATATGGATTCTCATAAAATGATATCGGTGACAGAGTCAGTTAAATTAATTGAATCTATGGGTGAATCATTTGAAAAGGCCGTGGGAATAAATTGGGGACTGATTGAAAAATTTACTAATCAATTTATTGGGTACTTCGGCTACTGGAGAATTGACTCGAAACATTGCAGGGCTGAAATCGGGTACGCATTGTATCCGGAAACCTGGGGAAAAGGCTATATGCTGGAAGCATTTCGTACTCTTATAAGCTTTGGATTTGAAAAATTAAACTTGCACAGTATTGAAGCAAATGTGAACCCGGGAAATGCCGCTTCAATAAAATTGTTGGAAAAATTCGGCTTTAAAAGGGAAGCATATTTTAGAGAAAATTATTTGTTCAACAATGAATTTAAAGACAGTGCAATTTATTCATTGCTTGAAAGCTATATAAATGATAATGAGATTTAATTACGAACAATTAATAAAAAAGGAAAAGGTTTAGATTTATTATTTATATTGAAAATCTAATTCCTATTCCTAAACTTTTCTTAGAACAAATCACATACCTGTTTTTTAAACTCTTTAAGAAAAAATTCTTTTGTATATTTAAAGTTCTTAAATCTAATTATAAAGCTTAAAAATGCAGGATCCTTCAACTAACATAAAAAATAAAAAAATAATTATTAAGGGAGCAAAGGAACACAATCTTAAAAATTTAAGTTTTGAACTTCCGCGGAATAAAGTAATTGTTTTTACAGGAGTTAGCGGCAGCGGTAAATCTTCTCTCGTATTTGACACGATTTATGCAGAGGGACAGCGCCGTTATGTGGAAAGTCTTTCTGCTTATGCACGGCAGTTCCTGGAAAGAATGAACAAACCGGATGTAGAATATATTCAAGGAATTAGTCCAGCAGTTGCTATTGAACAAAAGACGGGAGCAAAAAATACTCGTTCGACTGTTGGCACAACAACCGAAGTTTATGACTACCTAAGATTACTTTACGCAAGGGTCGGCAAGACAATATGTTTTCAATGCGGCAAAGAAGTAAAAAAAGCCACTACCGGCACGGTATCAGATTGGCTGGAAGAGCAGCCGGAAGATTCAAAATTTTATTTGGGCTTTCCTCTTCATGCACATGAAGGACATACTATTAAGGAAGAAATTGATTTATTAAAGAAACGCGGATTTTTTAGAATTTATTTTAAGAAAAAACTGGTTGATTTAAATGAAGAAACAAAAAGTCCCGCAAAAAGAGATAAAGTAAGTGTTATAATTGAAAGGTTTAAAGTTCAAAAGGGTAAAGTGAGAGAAAGGCTTTCTGATGCAATAGAAGTAACGTTTAAGGAAGGTGAGGACAGGCTTATATTAATAAATGCAGATACCGGTGAAGAAAAAGAGTTTAATAAATTTTACGAAAGCTGTGGAATAAGATACGAGGAGCCGGAACCCAGGTTCTTTTCTTTCAATAATCCTTTCGGTGCCTGCCCGGTTTGCCAGGGGTTCAGCAGGGTAATAGGCGTTGATATGAATTTGGTTATTCCTAATCCGTTGCTGACAATTTCGGAAGGAGTAATAGCGCCATTCAGGTCTGCAAAATACGGCAGTTATTTGAGAGATCTTGTCAGAGATGCAAAACAGTATAATATCCCGCTGAATGTTCCATTCAATAAATTAACACCGGAACAAGTTTCTCTGATTAGAAAAGGCTTCGGTGATTACATCGGAATTGATAAATTTTTTGAGAAGTTGGAAACCAAAACTTATAAGATGCACATAAGAGTTTTGCTAAGCAGGTACAGAGGTTATACTTTGTGCAACGCTTGCAAAGGTTCACGGCTCAGAAGGGAAGCTCTTCAAGTTAAAATAGGCGGTAAATCAATTTATGATGTTGTTAAAATTCCGATTGAGGAATCACTGCAATTTTTCCAGGAGCTTAAACTTTCAGATTATGATATGCTGGTCGGCGAAAGAGTTCTAAAAGAAATTATTAAGAGATTAACCTTCTTAAATGAAGTTGGTATCGGATATTTAACGCTTGACAGGTTAAGCAGCTCGCTTTCCGGCGGAGAAACGCAAAGAATTAATCTTGCAACATCGTTAGGTTCTTCACTTGTCGGTACTCTATATGTACTTGATGAACCAAGTATCGGTCTACATCCGCGCGATAATTCACGCTTAATAAAAATCCTGCATAATTTGAGAGATATAGGGAATACAGTACTTGTTGTTGAACATGATCCTGATATGATTAAGCATGCGGATTTGATTGTAGATATGGGGCCAAGGGCAGGTGTACACGGCGGTGAGATTATGGCAATGGGCACATATGAAGAAATATTAAAGAATAGAAATTCCTTAACCGGCAAATATCTTTCCGGTAAATTGGAGATTCCAATTCCAAATGAAAGAAAAACGGAAGTAAATAAATCTATTATGATTTCCGGTGCAAAAGAGCATAACTTAAAAAATATTAATGTTGAAATTCCATTAAACAAATTTGTAGTTATAACAGGCGTAAGCGGATCCGGGAAAAGTACATTAATACATGATATACTTTATGGCGGACTGGCAAAATATTTAGGTAAGGTTCCGCCTAAAATTGGAAAGTATGATGATATTAAGGGAGGAGAATATATTGACGACATAGAAATTGTAGACCAGTCTCCGATCGGCAAAACTCCCCGTTCAAATCCTATTAGCTACATTAAGGCTTATGAACTTATTCGCGAACTTTTTGCATCCACACATCAAGCCAGAGCCCGCGGTTATAAGCCTGGTTTCTTTTCATTTAATGTTCCCGGTGGAAGATGTGAGACCTGCTCAGGAGACGGGTTTATAAAAGTTGAAATGCAATTCCTGGCAGATTTGTACCTTGAATGCGACGACTGTAACGGGACAAGATTTAAAAAAGAAATAAGAGAAATTAATTATAAGGGGAAAAATCTAATAGACGTACTTAATATGACTGTGGATGAAGCTGTTAAATTTTTTAAAGATAACGAAAAGATTGTCAGAGGTATTCAATTGCTTTCAGATGTTGGTTTAGGCTATTTGAAGCTTGGTCAGCCTTCAAACACATTATCCGGCGGAGAAGCTCAGCGTATAAAACTTGCTGCACATCTAACCACACAGCGCGAAAGAAAACATACATTATTTATTTTTGATGAACCGACAACCGGGCTTCATTTTGACGATATTTCTAAGTTGTTAAACTGCTTTAATCTTTTGCTTGAAAGAAATAACTCGGTAGTTATAATTGAACATAATCTTGAGATAATTAAATGTGCCGATCATATAATTGACCTCGGCCCGGAAGCCGGAGATAAAGGAGGAGAAGTTATTGCCGTTGGTACCCCGGAAGAAATTGTTGAATATCCTGAATCATGGACTGGAAAATATTTAAAAGCATATTTTGATTGATAACATTTTATTATTCTAATTAATTTTTAAAAATAATTAAAATCTCTTTGCTCGCGGATTTCTATTTCATCTAATCTTTTTCATTGATTAAACTTTATGCTGAATATTAAGAGAATAATTTATTTTCTAATTCCAATTATTGTATTTGTATTAGTCTACTCAATTGTGAATCCTGAGTATTACAATAGTTCTAGCGATCGAAATAATAGTCATGGTATTAATCGAAGTTCACTATTTGAGGATTTATACCATAACGGAGGGTTAATAATTTATGCAGCTTCCGAACCGGCTTATGTTAAGCAATACTTAACCGCCGCAGATAATATTCAAAAAGAATTTAGATGGGCGCGTTTAACAATTATACCTGATACAGCAGTTACTCAAATAGAATTAAAAAATAATTCTATAATCATAATCGGCACATATAAATCAAATAAAGTTTTAAGAAAATTGTCGGGTTTACTCCCGGTAAAGTTTTCCAATTCCGGCTTTACATTTCATCAGCAAACATTTAATAATCAGTCGACAACACTTAATTTATTCTATTATAATCCTTTCAATAAGAAAAAATTGTGTTATGTTATTTCCGGTGTAAATGATAAATATGTTTCAAATTTATCTAATGTTCGTGCTGTAGGTGATATCAGATTAATGCAAAACGGATTGTGTACCGAAATGGGTTTTTTCAAACCGGATTCAGGCGGTATTTGGGTACTTGATGAAAAAAGCTTCCGTAATTTTATTGATGAAAGAAAAGTTTATAACATATCGAAAAACTTTAATTATACAGTTTATTCAAAAGACATTACTTATTCACAAATAAAGAATATTGATAAAGCTAATGAAGCTTCATTGCAAAAGTTAAAACTGTTTTTCGGTAAAAAATTTATTATTCCAAAAATTAATTTTTACGTATTCGATAACTTTGAGGATAAAGGCCTTATTACCGGCAATACTCAGCTTTCAAATATTAGAGATAGCTCAATAGATTTTGTAGTTAATAATTGGATTAGCGGAAACGATTTTTCCAGAGCAGCTTCATTTTTAATAAAGAAAAATTTTGGTGATCCAAAACTCGACTTTCTTCAGCAAGGGCTTTCAGTATACTTTTCGAATGATTGGAGAGGAAAGGGTTAGAAATTTTGGGCAAGCCTTCTATACCGGTCAGATGATATTCCGGCTTTAAGTGAAACGCTGGATAATAATTTGCTGAATTATGAATCTTACTTAATCACCAATCCGCTTTCTGCGAGTTTTGTTACTTTCTTAATTAATAAGTAAGGGAAAGAAAATTTTATTAAAAATTATCTCAAATGGAATAAGAACAATTTACAATTAGAAGGGGAGTGGAAAAAATATTTAGCAAATGTTTCAAAAAATTATTTGGCTGAAATTAAAGATTACCGAAATAATTTCCCTCATAATATCCCTTCGTTTCAAAAAGGATTTTGTTTCGCTCATGAGGGGTATGACATTTATAACGGTTATTTATCGAGGGATGCAAAACAATCGGTGGAAAAGATGCAGAGCCTTGGTGCAAATTCTTTTTCAATTACACCTTTTACTTCTATGCGCGATGCCAGCAAGCCCGTTCCGTTAAGGTTTTGGGAATTTGCCGGTGCGGAAAATGATGAAAGCCTGATTTATTTGTCGCATATTTCAAAAACTTTAAAGATGAATGTAATTCTTAAACCTCAAATTTATTTGGGTGAAAACAGCTGGCCCGGGAATATTGAAATGAAAAATAAGAATGACTGGCGAAAATTCTTCCATTATTATTTCAACTGGATTAATCATTATGCAATGCTTGCCGAAATGTATAAGATCCCGATTCTTTGCATAGGAAATGAACTTTCTAAAGCTACTGTCGGGCATGAACAAGAGTGGATTAAAATGGTGACAAGAATAAGAAAGATATACAACGGAAAAATAGTTTACGGACCTAACTGGAGCAACGAATTTTCAAAGCTTACATTCTGGAAATATTTTGATTATATCGGGTTGAGTGAATATTTTCCAATAAGTGATAAAAACAATCCTACGGATGAAGAACTTTTTCAAGGCGCAGAATCCGTAATGAAAGAAATTCATTCTGTACAGAAGAAATATAATAAACCAATTATTTTTACAGAAGTCGGTTTTAGAAGCACAGGCGAGCCCTGGAAGACTGCACTTGAAAATAAAACTAAAAATGAAACAAATCTTCAAAATCAGGCAAGGTGTTATAATGCTTTACTGAAAGCTGCCTACAATAAAAAGTGGCTTGGCGGCATGTACTGGTGGAAATGGCCGAGCTATCTTTCCTTTGGAGGAAGCCCTGCAAACGAGCATTACACCCCGAATAATAAACCCGCTGAAGAAGTGGTCAAAAAATGGTATTCAAAAAGTTGGAATTAAATTGTTTTAAAATAATTAAGAAGTATTTTCTTCCCTTTGATTAGCTGAAATAATATGTTTTCAGATAGCATTCATAATATATTTTGTGTCAATAATGTGATGCATTACCTACCATTATAGCCCAATTATCTTTAAACTTTTTGTACATTTTTACATTCCCTTTGGGGAAATCAAGTTCTAAGTTTAATCTCAGTCAGTAAACGACATATTAATTTCAATATTGTAACTGTGTTTTCAAAATCCAAATTTTTATCAATATTATTATCGTTCTAATTAATGAACAAGGAGAAGATTATGTTAAATAAACGTAAAGGAACTGCCAATTGCATGCCGCTTTACAAAATTAAAAAACCCTATTCCTTAACTGCAATGTTGGTGGTTGGTATTGCTGTTTTTATTCTTTCATTGATAACAAATAGTTTTGCTGCAACAAAATCAAAAAGTAATGATAAAGAAATTTTACGTTCAACATTAAAGAACGGACTTAAAGTAGTAATTGTAAAAGATCCGATTGCACCGGTTGTAACTACGGAAATAAATTATTTGGTCGGTTCCAATGAAACTCCAAAAGGATTTCCCGGAACAGCTCACGCCCTTGAACATATGATGTTTAGAGGAAGTAAAGAGCTTTCTGCAGATCAGCTTGCTGATATTACTGCCGCAATGGGCGGTGACTTTGATGCTGATACAAGGCAAACTGTTACACAATATTTCTTTACCGTTCCGTCTGAGGATCTGGATGTAGCCTTACATATCGAAGCAATCAGAATGAAAGGAATACTGGCGACCGATTCTTTATGGAAGAATGAGAGAGGTGCAATTGAACAGGAAGTTGCGTCAGATTTATCCAATCCGGAATATGTGTTTTATAAAAAGCTTTTAGCGGCAATTTTTAAAGGAACACCTTATGCCCATGACGCATTAGGCACGCGTCCTTCATTTAATAAAACTACAGGCGCTATGCTGCAAAAATTCCATGAAACCTGGTATGCACCTAACAATGCAATCCTTGTTATAGTGGGAGATGTTCAGCCGGAAAAGGCTTTACATGAAGTTCAAAAATTGTTCTCTGATATTCCATCGAAAAAAATTCCAATAAGACCTGCTGTAAAACTTCAAAATGTTAAGCCGGATACTTTAAATTTAAAAACAGATTTGCCTTACGGTTTCGCAATTGTTACTTATCGTATGCCGGGCTCAAATAGTCCCGATTATGCAGCTGCTCAAATTTTATCGGATGTCCTAAGCAATCAAAGAGGTGATTTATATTCTAAATTAGTTCCTACAGGAAAAGCATTGTATGCCGGATTCCAATATTCTGATTTACCTGAGTCCGGAATTGGATTCGGCTTGGCAGTCTTTCCCAAAGGAGGAGATTCAAAATCACTAATAAAAAATGTTCAATCAATTATAGATGAATATGTAAAAAACGGATTGCCCGAAGATTTAGTTGAAGCTGAAAAGAAGCATGAACTAACCGACGCAGAATATGAGAAGAATTCCGTTTCCGGATTAGCATCGGCATGGTCAGAAGCATTGGCTGTTGAGGGAAGAAATTCTCCTGAAGATGATCTTAACGCATTGGAAAAAGTAACAGTCCAGGATGTAAATAGAGCAGCAAAAAAATATTTAAATGCAGATCATGCTATTTATGCAATACTTACTCCGCAAACATCCGGCAAACCAATTTCACAAAAAGGATTCGGCGGAAAGGAATCATTTGCTCCTAAAAATCCCAAACCGGTTAAATTACCTGCATGGGCAGATCAGGCAATGGGTAGACTCACAGTTCCGCCTTCCGTTGTAAATCCGACAGTAATGAATTTGCCCAATGGATTGAAGCTGATTGTCCAGCCTGAAACTGTCAGTAATACTATTAGTGTTTATGGAAGAATCAAAAATAATTCAGACCTGGAAACACCAAAAGGCCAGGATGGTGCTGCGAGTGTGCTGGACCAGTTATTTTCATACGGTTCTAAGACTTTGGATCGTGTAGCATTTCAAAAAGCTTTAGATGATATAGGCGCTGATGAATCTGCAGGTACCAGCTTTTCGGCTCAAATGCTTGCAAATAATTTTGATCAGGGTGTAAAACTACTGGCTGATAATGAATTAAATCCAGGTTTGCCGGAACGTGCTTTCAAAGTTATTCAAATGCAGACTGCGGCCACAGTTGCTGGTGAATTAAAAAGTCCCGATTATCTTACCGGACGCGCATTAAGAAAAGCACTTTATCCTGAAAATGATCCTGTATTGCGCAAAACAACACCTGAAACAGTTAAGTCAATAACTTTAAACGATGTTACAAATTATTATCAAAAAGTTTACAGGCCTGACCTTACAACAATTGTTGTAATCGGAAAAACAACTCCTGAGGAAGCTAAAAAAGTAATCGAAAAATATTTTGGGAATTGGAAAGCTGAAGGAGCAAAACCTGAAACAGAATTACCGGCAGTACCGTTAAATAAACCTTCAACTTCTGCTGTGCCTGATAATAGTCGTGTTCAGGATAAAGTAATGCTTTCCGAAACACTTGGACTTACACGCTCTAACCCGGATTATTATGCACTTGAACTCGGTAATCATGTTTTGGGTGGTGCTTTTTATGCAACACGTCTGTATAAGGATTTAAGAGAGAATTCAGGATTGGTATATTATGTTTCCTCTTCATTCGGTATTGGTAAAACAAGGGCTACATATTCGGTTAATTACGGCTGCGATCCTCCGAATGTTTCAAAGGCAAGAGCTATAATTGAAAGAGATTTAAAAGAAATGCAGACCAAGCCAGTAACTCCTCACGAATTAGAACAGGCAAAAGCTATGCTTATGAGGGAAATTCCGCTTTCGGAATCGAGCCTTGGAAGTATTGCTGGCGGATTATTATCAAGATCACTTGACGATCTACCTCTTGATGAACCGACAATTGCCGCACATAAATATTTAAAACTAACTGCTGAACAGGTGCAGAAAGCTTATTCAAAATGGTTAAGGCCTGGTGATTTTGTTCAAGTTACGGAAGGTCCGAATCCAAAATAACCATGCATTAAAAAATTAATTTTTGTGGGTTCACTCCCCAGGCGATTTAAAAAAATCGCTGGGGAGCTTTTCAAATTTATTTTGTATACATTTAATTATAATTGAATAAAAATGGCTTAATTATAAATTTATTGAAAATAATTTGCATAAAAGCTTATAATCTCTTGATTCTCAACTAAAGCACAAATAAGTTTCGAGAGTAAATTATTTGCAAAAAAAGAATTAATATTTGAGGGATTTGTTATGAGTCTAAGCCAAATAGCACGGTCTATAAGTGCCTCACCAACGCTAAAACTTAATGAGAAAGCAGCTATTTTAAGAGATAAGGGAGAACCAGTAATCCATTTGGGTGGAGGGGAACCGAAAAGTAAAGTGCCTATGGATGCAATTTTAGCCACTGCTGCACATTTAAATACCGGTGAAATAAGATATGCGCCGGCAGATGGTATACCCGCTTTGAAGAAAGCTATTATTCGTTATACAGAAGAATTTTATAACCGACGTGTTGCACCGGAAAATGTTATAGCATCTGGTGGTGCAAAGCAGGCAATTATGGTAGCTCTTCAAGCAATACTTAATCCTCAGGAAGAAGTTGTTTACCCTGCACCTTACTGGGTAAGTTATCCGGAAATGGTAAAACTCTGCGGAGCAATTGGAGTTGCAGCTTTACCTGAAGACGGGAGTTTCTATCCTAAAATTCAAGATATAGAGCAGCGTGTGGGTTCTTATACTAAAGCAGTTATAATAAACAGTCCTAATAATCCTTCCGGTGCAATGTATTCTGAAGAATTTATTTCCGACGTTGTTAACTTCTGCGAGAAAAAGGATTTGTATCTTATTATGGATGATATATATCATCGTTTAATATTCGACGACAGAAAGCCAATTAATTGTTATAACTACGCAAAGGATTTATCCGAAAATTCTAAAATTATTCTTATCAATGGGGTTTCAAAGCAGTATGCAATGACCGGTTTCAGAATCGGCTGGGCAGTTGCAAATAAAAAAATCATCGAAGCAATGTCCAATATTCAAGGGCATCAAACATCCGGTCCTTCGATATTATTACAAAAGGCAGCTGTAGGTGCTTTGAACGGAATTCAATCAAGTGTTGAAAGTTTAAGAGTAACGTTAGAAAATAACCGCAACATAATGATCGATCTTTTAAATTCTTTTGAAGGTGTAAAGGTTACAAAACCTGACGGCACCTTTTATTGCTTTGCGGATTTCAGTGTATACCAGAAAAATTCAAACAAGCTTTCCGAATTTTTAATTGATAAGGTAATGGTATTAACAGTTCCCGGCGCTGAATTCGGAATGGAAGGATATTTAAGATTAAGTTATTGCGGCTCTATAAAAGAAATAACCGAAGGTGTTGAACGAATGAAGTGGGCGCTGGATCCTAACTCACCTAACGAACTTTACATTGGTGATCGTAAATTAGTGAGGGATTGGTCATGAGTAAATATTTAGAATTTAACACACCCGCAAGCAAAGAGGCTAAAGATTTAGCTTCGGATTATTCATTATCTAATCATGGATTCAATTATCTGGATAAAGTTTATTGGAATCTTTCCGAATCTGCTTTATATGAGGAAGCTATTTTCCGGAATGAAGGACACGTTTCGGAAGGCGGGCCGTTTGTTGTAAAGACAGGCAAACACACCGCACGTGCTGCTGCAGATAAATTTATTGTTAAAGAAGAATCCACCGATAAAAATATTTGGTGGGGTGTTCACAATAGGCCTTTCAGTCTGGAAAAATTTAATTCGTTGATGCAGCGAATTGAGGCCTATGCACAAGGTGAAGAATTTTTTGTCCAGGATTGCTATGTCGGCGCTGATCCTGAATATAGAATGCCAATACGAATTATTACTGAAAAAGCCTGGCATAGTTTGTTCGCAAGAAATATGTTTATTACAACAGCAAATCCTGATGAACTAAAAAAGTTTATTCCCGATTTTACGGTTATTGCCGTTCCCGGTTTTAAGGTAGACCCTAAAATTGACGGTACTCGTACCGAAACCGGAATAATATTAAACTTCGATTCTCGGATAGCAGTAATTGCAAACTCTTTGTACGGCGGAGAAATTAAAAAGTCTGTTTTCACTTTGCTGAATTTCCTTCTCACATTTAAAGATGTTCTGCCGATGCACTGTTCTGCAAATGTCGGTAAAGATGGAGACGTTGCTTTATTCTTCGGGCTAAGCGGAACAGGAAAAACAACACTTTCTGCTGATCCTAAAAGAAAGTTAATCGGAGACGATGAGCACGGCTGGAGTTCAGACGGTGTGTTTAATTTTGAAGGCGGCTGTTATGCAAAAGTAATTAGGCTTTCTGCAGAACATGAACCTGAAATATATGCAACTACAAAGCAGTTTGGAACAATCCTGGAAAATGTAGTATATGATTCCGTAACAAGAAAGATTGATCTGAATGATGATTCATTTACCGAAAATACAAGAGCATCCTATCCACTTGAATTTATACCTAATATTGTTCCAGAGGGATATGTCCGTACGCATCCGAAGAATATAATATTTCTTACTTGCGATGCTTCTGGGGTTTTACCGCCAATTGCAAAGTTAAATCCTGAACAGGCACAATATCACTTTATCAGCGGCTATACTTCAAAAATTGCAGGTACAGAAATAGGTTTGGGAATTGAACCTCAAATTACTTTCAGCGCATGTTTCGGCGCGCCGTTTATGGTTCGTCATCCTTTTGAATATGCAGCAATGTTAAAAGAAAGGATGCTTAAGAATGATGCTCAATGCTGGCTTGTTAATACAGGCTGGGTTGGAGGAAGATTCGGCGTAGGTAAAAGAATCAGCATAAGACATACACGAAATCTTCTAAATGCTGCACTTGAAGGTAATTTAAATGATGTTAAGTTTAGAAAAGATAAATTATTCGGATTTGAAGTTCCGTTAAGCTGTCCCGATGTTCCTGAGGATGTTTTGGATCCTTCCAGTTCATGGGGAAACAAAGATGAATACTGGAAGAAATATGATGCCTTAGCAGCAAGGTTTATTGAGAATTTTAAATTGTTTACAAAAGGTTCATCAGAAGAAGTTCTAAAAGCAGGTCCGAAAAGACTGACGAAAAAGTAATCCTTTTCATTATAGTCTACTTATTAAGCGTGTTATTAAGCTTTTAATGACACGCTTTATTTATTTCTTTAAATGAAAATGATTTAATTGTTTCTTCGATTCCTTTTTCATATGGAGTGGGCTTAAAGTTAAAATGTTTTTCAAATTTGGATGAATCAAAAATATAGTCAAATTCATTCTGGTAAAGCATTTCATAAATTTCTCTAACTACTCCGTCAAAAATACCCGTTAGTTTAACCATCCATTTAGTCAGCACAAAATAGCCGGGTTTAACTCCTAGTTTTTGAGCAACAATTTTTATAAAATCTTGGCTTGTAAGAGCAGGGTTTGCAGTGGGCATGTGCCAAGTTTGATTAAATGCAGAATCCGTTTTTGATAAAAGGTAAAGCGCTTTTCCACAATCGTTTGTATAAGTATAAGAATGTTTAGTCTTTACATTCGCCAGGCATTGAGCCCTTTTACCATTTGCTAAATTCTTAAAAATTAAATTATAAGGGATACTACCTTTTTCAGAATACGGTCCGTAGAAATCCGCTGCTCTTGTAATCATTGCGGTTATATTTTTATTTCCCATTTCATTTAATAAATACTCATTCAGTTTTGCTCTCACTTCACCTTTTTTACTGCTCGGATTAAATGGTGTTCGTTCCGTCATGCTGCCGTCAACTTTTCCATACGAATAAACATTATCAAAAAATATTAACCGGGCATTTTTTGATTTACAAGCCTCAACTGTGTTTTTCATAATTATAGGCCATTGTTCTTTCCAGATTTTTATATTATACTGAAGGCCGGCAAGAAGATAAACTATTGAATTTTCTTCAATTGAATCTTTTACTTCATTAAAAATAGTTAGATTTGCTTTGGCAGATTCCGCGTTATTTAGTTTATTTCTGCTTCGTGAAACTAATTTTACATGCTCGTTATTTGCAAGAAGCTCATTGGCTAATGTATTTCCTATAGAGCCTCCGGCACCGAGAAGTATATGTTTGGTTTTATTTTCCATTTTTAATTCCTAAATGAAGAAAATAATGGTATCTCACTTGTTAATTAATAGATTAGGTTAATACAACAGGTAGCGAACATATAATTTTTTCCCGAGTTTATAAAATAAATATTTTTACAAGAAAATGATAAATAAGTTGTTTATTCATTTATATTAAAAATAGCAAACATCTGAATAAAAAATAGATTTTTAAATATTTTGCAAGGATGTATTAATTTCTTTAGCTTCGCAATAATAAATACCAATCTTTACAATGCTTAAAACTTACAATGATTGAAAAGATAAAAGAACTGGAAAATATAGCAAGACTATTAGAACCAACTTCTGAAGAAAGAAATTCTCTGCTTGAAAAAACAATTAAGTATTCGGAAAATTTTCTTAATAACCTTTCATCAGCACTTACATATAATTCTTCTGAAAGCAATGAGAAAGGAATATTCGATTCTAAAATTTCCGAGGAGCCAATTAATATTGAAGAAGCATTGAAATTTTTACAAAAAGAAGTGGATACTCCTGGAATAAATCCTGCTTCTGGAGGACATCTCGGTTACATACCCGGCGGAGGGATTTATCATTCTTCCTTAGGAGATTATCTGGCAGCAGTAACAAATCGTTATGCCGGTGTTTTCTTTGCTTCACCAGGAGCAGTCAGAATGGAAAATCTGCTTCTGGATTGGATGGCTGATATAATCGGTTATCCTAATGCTTCAGGCGGTAATCTTACTTCAGGAGGAAGTATATCAAATTTGATTGCAATTGTTACTGCCCGGGAAACTTTTAATATTAAACCGGATGAAATAGAAAAAACAGTAATTTATTTAACTGCCCAGGCGCATCATTCAATTGAAAAATCTTTGCGGATTGCAGGATTAAAAAATTGTATAAAACATTATATTCCCATGGATTCTGGATATAGAATGAATCCGGAAGATTTAGAAACATTAATTATTAAAGATAAAAAGTGCGGATTGAATCCTTGGCTGCTAATAGGATCGGCCGGTACAACCGATATTGGTGCTGTTGATCCGTTGTCGTCTTTAGGTGACATTGCTGAAAAATATAAGCTCTGGTTTCATATTGACGGAGCTTATGGTGCATTCTTCATTTTAAGTGATACCGGTAAAAAAATATTAAACGGGCTGGAAAAATCTGATTCTATAATTATGGATCCGCATAAGGGATTATTTCTTCCGTATGGTTCCGGGGCCGTACTCATAAAAGAAAAAATGAATTTATATCATGCACACAATTATCAAGCCGGTTACATGCAGGATGCTTTAAATGTTAACGATGAATTATCGCCAGCCGATCTCTCGCCTGAATTATCAAAACATTTTAGGGGATTGAGGCTTTGGCTTCCGTTAAAACTTTTAGGGTTAAATCCGTTTCGCGCAGCACTGGAAGAAAAAATTCTGCTTGCCCGGTATGCTTATGATAAATTGAAAGATATTAATAATATTGAGTTAGGCCCTTACCCGGAGCTTTCGGTTGTAACATTTAGGTATTTATTACAAAACGGCGATTCAAACAATTTTAATAAAAAATTAATTGAAGAAATTCAGAAGGACGGAAGAGTCTTTCTCTCTTCTACAATTCTTAACGGAAAATACATATTGCGGATGGCTATTCTTTCTTTCAGGACTCATTTAAAAGAAATAGATCTTGCGGTATCTATTTTAAAAGAAAAAATAAAACTATTATTAAGTTGAAATCTTACTAATAATTCTAAAAATAATTAAAAGAATTTTTAAGGATAAAATATGAATTGGTTTATATTATTTGTTGCGGGCTTATTCGAAACTTCATGGGCAATTGGAATGAAATACTCAAATGGATTTACAAAACTATATCCTAGTATTTTTACAATTATAACAATGGCAATAAGTGTTTATCTACTTTCTGTTTCACTAAAATCTATCCCGGTAGGTACTGCCTATGTTGTTTGGACGGGCATTGGGGCTGTCGGAACAGCAATTCTGGGAATTATTTTATTTGGGGAATCCAAAGAATTGATGAGAATCATTTTTATATTCTTGATAATAGTCGGAATAGTAGGCCTGAGAGTTTTTTCAGTTGGATAAAGAAATGCATTTCATTATAGCTAGTAAGTGAATTTTAAAGGAGATTTATGGCAGGCGAAACTAGTGCCGGTTTGTTGATGTACACAATAATAGAAGGAAAACTAAAAGTTTTTTTAGCCCATCCAGGAGGGCCATTTTTTAAAAACAAAGATGAAGGTTTCTGGAGTATTCCAAAGGGACTAATAGAAAAAAATGAGGAATACCTGCAAACTGCAATAAGAGAATTTAAGGAAGAAACAGGAATTACTCCTAAATGGAGAATACTTGCCTTTAGGGTCAATTAAACAGAGAAATGGTAAGGTTGTATATGCCTGGGCTTTTCCAGTTGAGAGTGAAGGGCTTCGTTTTATTGGAAGCAATACATTTAAATTAGAATGGCCGCCTCGTTCAGGAAACATACATGAATTTCCGGAAATTGATAAAGCAGAGTTTTTTACAATTGAGATTGCAAAAAAGAAAATTAACGAAGCGCAGATAGAACTTTTATCCAGGCTTGAAAAACATTTAATGTAGAATTTACTTTTAATTAAAAGTTATCCTTTTTTTTAACTGAATAATGATTTTTAGATTTACTGGAGTAGCCATGAAAAGTAAAGTGTTTACAGTTGTTATATTTCTATTAATAGTTACGGTTCAATTTATAGGGTTCCCAAAGGGCAAAGCCATTTCCCACAAAACAAATAAATACACAATTGTCATTCATGGCGGAGCTGGAACTATCAGTAAAGATTTACCTGATTCCGTTAAACAAGCATATATTAATTCGTTGAAAGAAGCTCTCAGCATTGGAAAAAATATTCTTGCAAAAGGCGGTACTAGTTTGGATGCATGCGAAATGGTGATTAGATACTTTGAAAGTGATCCTAAATTTAATGCCGGTATAGGAGCAGTTTATACTTCTACCGGTACCCATGAAATGGATGCATCAATTATGAATGGAAGGGATTTATCCTGCGGTGCAGTCGCTGGTGTAGAACATATCCCGCATCCAATTTCATTAGCTCGTCTGGTGATGGAAAAAACTCCGCATGTTTTACTTGCGTATCAGGGTGCGGAAAAGTTTGCCGAACAAATGGGAATTAAACTCGTGCCTCAAAGTTATTTTGATACTCCTGAAAGATTGAAACAGCTTAAAGAATATCAGAAAAAATTGGAAGAGGGAAAACACGGAACAGTTGGCTGTGTCGCTTTAGACGAATATGGAAATTTAGCTGCGGCAACTTCTACAGGAGGTATGACAAATAAAATGCCTGGACGAATAGGAGATTCTCCGTTAATAGGTGACGGCACTTATGCGAATAATAAAACCTGTGCCGTATCTTGTACCGGCTGGGGGGAAAAGTTTATTAAAAATACTGTTGCTTTTAATGTCTCAGCACTAATGGAATATAAAGGAATGTCACTTAAAGATGCTGCCGATCAAATTATTTATAAAGTATTACAACCTGGAGATGGTGGTCTTATCGCAGTTGATAAAAATGGTAATTATGCAATGCCTTTCAGTACTTCAGGAATGTTTAGAGGTGTTGCAACTTCAACCGGAACGTTTGAAGTAAAAATATGGAAATGATTTATTAAAAAAGGAGATTATATGGAACGTCCAAAACCAAACGAATATGCACCATACTATGAGACTTATATTAAAAAATTGGTTGGCAATGATATTATTAAAATATTGTCAGATCAATTGGAACGTACGACAAATCTTTTCAAATCTATTAGTGAAGAAAAAGGAAATTTTGCATATGCTGAAAGTAAATGGAGTATAAAAGAAATGTTAGGCCATATGATAGATACTGAAAGAGTCTTCAGCTATCGAGCCTTATGTATTGCGAGAGGAGAACAGCAGCCACTCCCAGGATTTGAACAGGATGATTATGTGAAAGCAGCGCATTTTAATAAAAGCACGCTTTCTGGTCTAGCTGATAGTTATCAACTTGTCAGAAGATCAAATATCGCATTATTTAAAAGCTTTGATGAAGAATCAATCGGGTGGTGGGGAACAGCGAGTAATAATAAAGTAACTGTAAGAGCAATAATGTTTATTATTGCAGGACATGAAGAGCATCATATAAATATTTTAAATACCAAGTATTTAAATGATTAAATAATATTATAAATTTCTTTTATTATTTTATCTGAAGCACCCAGATTTCCCTGAACATAATCGTGGGAAATTTTGCCTTTAGATTTTCTGAGACTTTCATCCGAGAAAAGTATTCTAAGCTGCCGGTATGCGTCATTTCTATTTTTAACTAAAATTGCTCCTCCTCGGTTGAGCAGCTGCTGTGACTCCTGCGAGTTTTCAATTTTTGGCCCGAACATAACCGGGATTCCGTAGACTGCCGCTTCGAGTACATTGTGAATTCCTTGTTTAAAACTTCCGCCAATATACGCTGCATTTGCGTATGTATATAAAGTAAGTAATATCCCTATTGAATCAATAATAATTACACGTTCGTCCTTGTAGCTGTTAAGAAATGAAAACCGGATTGTACTTAATTTACCTGCAAATTCATTCTCAATTTTTTCCAAATGAATAAGTGTAGGTTCATGGGGTGCTATAATTAAAATAAGATCTTTTTCATATTTTGTAAGTTTTAAAAATGCCGGAAGAATAACTTCTTCATCAGCTTCCCATGTACTGCCGGCAACAAAAATCTTTTTATCCTTAAGAAAATCTGCTTTAATAAGATTCCTTTCTTTTGCTGATAAGCTTCTTTGATACACTCTGTCGAATCTTGTATCTCCGACTACTTGAAGCTGTTTATCCGTACATCCGAAAAATTTAAAACCTTTAGAATCTGCTTCAGATACAGTTAGAATTCTGGTTATGTTTTTATATAAAATTTTATGAAAATTTTTTATGAAGATCAGCTTTCTCGATGAATTGCTTTTCATAGTTGCATCGACTATGAAGGAAGGAATATTAAATTTTTTCATTGCCCAAACATGATTCGGCCAAATATCATAGCGCATCATTATTGCAAGATCGGGACGGACTATAGTAATAAATCTTTTTGCATTTGAATAAGTATCAAAGGGGATGTAGGAAATAAGATCTGCATGTGGGTACTTTCTCGAATTTTCGTAACCGGAAGGTGAAAAGAATGTTACCAAAATATTAATATTCTTATCTTTTTTTAATTCCGAAATTATCGGTTTAGCCTGTTCAAACTCGCCAAGGGAAGATGAATGAAACCAGACCAGCTTTTTAGTTTTATCTAATGATGCAGCATTCAGAATTAATTCTTCAAAAATTCTCCTTCTTCCTTTAATACCCCTCTTAACTTTTTTATCAAAAAAGCCTGCTACATAGATTAGGATATAGAGACAAGGAATAACAACGATATTATATAATATGAACCAAAAAGTTTTCATTAAGAATTCAACATCAATTTTAAGTTTTTAAATGCCATATCCGGAGTAAGCTCAATCATACATTTAAAATGTTTTTTAGGGCAGCTTCCTCGTCCGATATGTGAACAAGGCCGGCATGTTAAAGAATCATTTTCTAAGATTATATTTTTAGCTTTATAGGGTATAAATCCAAATTCTTGCACAGTCGACCCGAAGAAAGCCAATATTGGGATTTTTAAGGCACTTGCCACATGCATATAACCAGAGTCGTTGCAAATAATTGCCGAGCAATTTTTCATATCAATTGCAGTTTGAAAAATATTATCATCGTTGCATAAATTTATAGAATTTTCAATTTTGTCCGCAATCTTGCTGCAGATTTGTTTATCATTATTTCCTCCAAATAACACAACTTTGTTTCCATTCCCGGACAAAATATTACCAAGCTTTATATAATATTCTTCCGGCCACATTTTGGTAAAATGTCGTGAACCAGGTGCAATGCCGATGTAATTATATCCATCACTTGGAGTTGTGAATTTATTTCCTCAGGTAGAAATAAATCCAGGCCCTCATTATCTAAATTAAATCCGTTAAGCGTCTGTGCATATCTAACAGGAATTAACGATAAATTTTTTAATTTATTAATTTTAAAATGTACAAGTAAAAATTTCTCAAAAGTTTTTTTATCGAAACTAACAACCGGGGCTTTTAAAATCCTTTTTATTTCTGTTGATCTAAAGTTTTTTTGAAGGTCTATAATAAGATCATAATTATTGCTTTTTAGTTCATTAAAAAGCGAAGTCTTTTGTTTATCATTGTAAGTATAAATCTTAGAAAGATAGGGATTATATAATAAAAGATCCTTGTACTGTTCCTTCAAAATAAAATCTATTTCTATTTGTGGAAATTGTCTTTTTATAGAACGAATTAATGGAGTGGTTAATAAAACATCACCCAATGAGCTTAGACGTATTATTACCAGCTTTTTAATTTTATTTAAGTCCAAATATTTATATATATCCCAAAATCTTCAAAAAACACTGCTAATTTAGTCAAATAGTTGTTTTACTTCCACTTGATTATTGAAGTTTAGTTCATTCTGGTTTATTTTTACAAAGATATTTTAAGGAAAAAGACATGAGTTCATTACCTCCACCGGAAATTAAAAAAGCGCCGGATGATTCATTAGAGAAACAAGTTTATAATGTTGTTGAAGGCTTAAGTAAATACCTTCCAATCGTAAATGACAGAAACCGTCTTGGTTTTGCCTTATACAAGTATGTTATAGGTGAAGGCGATAATCCAAGTACCACTTTAAAATCGGCAAAGGTTAAGATTGAGGGAATTTCTATTGAGGAATTAGCTGATAAAATAACTCTTGGGTTAGAAAAAATTAAACCTGGAAATTAACTTTTCAAATTGTTTATATGCTGTACTTATTTCTTTCCCGATAGAAAGGATAAGTCCAGTATCAAGTATTCATCAAACTTTTTTTATTTAAATATTTGCTTCAAATTTTTTACGGCATTCAAGATTTGTTACTGATATAGACATCAGTGCTTACCTCTTCTTTTTTCATAAATGATTCAACCGTCTTTACATCTTCTTCGCTTCCAATAAATATCGGTGTCCTTTCATGAAGATTTTTAGGTTCAATTTCTAAAATCCTTTTTTTCCCATTTGAAGCCCTTCCGCCGGCAGCTTCAATAATAAATGACATGGGATTGCACTCATACATTAATCTAAGTTTACCGTTCGGATTTCTTGAATCGGAAGGGTACATAAAAATTCCGCCGTAAAGAAGATTCCTATGGATATCCGCAACCATTGAGCCAATATAACGTGATGAATAAGGTCTGCTTGTTTTTTCATCTTCGGCTTGTAGGTATTTTATATACTTTTTTAATCCGGGATGCCAGTAAAGATAATTGCCTTCATTTATGCTGTAAATTTTTGATTTCTTAGGAATCTTAATATTTTCATGAGAAAGGAGAAATTCTCCAAATGAAGGATCGAGTGTAAATCCGTGAACACCTTCACCAGTACTATAAACTAAAATAGTACTTGATCCGTAAACAACATAACCCGCCGCTACTTGTTTTAATCCTTGCTGCAGACAATCTTCTAGAGTACCAGGTTTGCCGTCAGGTGAAATACGTTTGTAAATTGAAAAAATAGTCCCGATACTTATATTTGCATCTATATTTGATGATCCGTCTAACGGATCAAAAAGAAGAACATACTTACCGACTTTATACGGGGACGGAATATGAATAATATCTTCTTCCTCTTCCGAAGCCATGACACACAAATGTCCGCCATGATCCATTGCTTTTAAAAGCATATCGTGAGCGTAAATATCCAGTTTCTTAACTTTTTCACCATGAACATTATTGTGGCCTGTAAATCCTAAAATATCAACCAGTCCGGCCTTGTTAACTTCCAGTGAAATTACTTTTGCCGCTAATGATAAATCAGATAAAAGTCTGGAGAGCTCTCCGGTTGCTCCGGGGTGTTTTTTTTCGCCTTCAATAATGTGCCTGGCTAGTGTCATAAATTGAATCTCTGACATTTACGCCTCCGTTTTATTTTTAAGATATACATTCAATTTATAAAGAACAATGAAATAGCAATTATAATATCTGAATATTTCAATTCACTTTAATTTTGAATATTACATTTAGCAAAAGATGTTAATATTCTTAGGATTTTAAAAGATATTACTTACTAAAAGATAATTCTTTAAAATTTAATTGCAACTTTTTTAAATTTGATAATGGCAATTATTTGGAATAGATATAATCATTAAGTTTTAATAGGTAAGATGACTTAAATTTGAGAGAATTATAAATTCTATGATGCTTTAGCAGTTTCTTGATCTTTATATTGAAGCTGATATAGTTTGTAGTAAATTCCTCGTTTTGCCAAGTAAGTTCCTGATGATTTCCAGTTTCTCTTACTTCGCCTTTATGCATTACAATTATTTTGTTTGCATTCTGAATAGTTGATAAGCGATGTGCAATTACAATTGCAGTTCTTCCGACTAATAGCTTTTCGATTGCTTTTTGAATTAATATTTCTGTCTCAGTATCAATGCTAGAAGTAGCCTCATCTAAAATAAGTATTTTAGGATCGTAAGCAAGTGCCCTTGCAAATGAGATTAGCTGTTTTTGCCCTACGCTTAATGTAGCACCTCTTTCTTTAACTACCTCATCATATTTGTTGGGGAGTGATTCTATAAACTTTTCCGCACCGACAATTTTTGCAGATTCTTTTATTTTCTCCAAAGTAATTTCTTCATTACTCATGCTTATGTTTGACCGAATAGTACCGGAGAATAAAAATACATCCTGTAAAACTATTGAAATGTATTTTCGCAAGTCTTTTTTATCGATATCTTTTATGTTATGGCCGTCTAATAGAATTGAACCTTTATTAATATCATAAAATCTTGAAAGAATATTGATCAAACTTGTCTTCCCGGCTCCCGTGTGTCCGACTATTGCAATTGTTTCGCCCGGATTAATGTTAAATGAAATATCTTTTAGGACATATTCATCTTCATTATAAGCGAACCAAACATTCTTAAAATCAATTGCACCTTTAATGTTTTCCAGATGAATCGGTTTCTCTGGGTTTTTAACAAAAGTTTTATTATCAATTAATTTAAAAATACGCTCGGATGAAGCCATTGCTGTTTGCATAATATTATACTTTTCCGAAAGATCGCGAATAGGGCGGAAGAACTGTTCGTTCAATTGAATAAAAGCAAATAGCACACCAATTGTTAATGTACTTCTAACAATTTCACCGCCGCCGTACCATATTATTAAACCGACTGCAATTGAGCTCAACAATTCGACTCCCGGGTAAAAAATTGCATAATAAAAAATAGCTTTAATGTTGGCCTGCCTGTAATCATTATTTATTTGTGAGAATCTTTTTTGCTCATCTTTTTCTTTATGAAAAATCTGAATGACATTCATTCCGGTTACATGTTCCTGCATATAAGAGTTTAGTCTGGCAAGATGAAGCCTAACATCACGATAACGCTCTCTAACTTTTTTTCTGAAGAGGAATGTTCCGTATATAAGCAGAGGCAAAACGGAAAGAGTTACTAAAGACAGCTTCACATCCATAAAGAACATGAATCCAAGTATCCATATGATTGTAAAAACATCACTAAAAACCATAACAATGCCGGAAGAAAAAAGTTCATTAAGTGCTTCTATATCATTTGTAACTCTTGTAACTATTCTGCCGATAGGTGTTTTGTCGAAAAATCTTAATGCTAATCTTTGTGTGTGGGTAAAAAGCTGATCCCGTAAATCGAATATTGTTTTTTGACCAATGTACTGCGTATAGTATGTTAGAAAAAATTGAATTATAGCCTGGAGTAATAAACTTCCCAATAGAAGTAAACTTATAATGAACAAGCCGTGATAATCTTTATGAGCAATATATTTATCGATTGCAATTTTTGTTAAATATGGACGCAATGGACCTAACGCAGCAACTACAATATTCAAAACAATTGCAACTATTACATATTTCTTATAAGGCTTAATATATCCTAAAAGACGTTTCATCAATTTGGAATCGTAAGCTTTTCCTAATACCTCATCTTCGCTTTTATAATCGTTAGCCATAATAAACTTTTATATTTCCTTTATATCACTTTATGATAGCTTTTATTTTCACGGAAAGCTTTAATGTTTTCAACAGTTGTATCTAAAATCCTTTCAACCGCTTCTGCCGAATCAAAGGCCATATGAGGAGTCATTATTACATTCTCATATCTTAATAATATATTCCTTTTTAAAATCGTCTCAAGATGATCAACGGAAACATTTTTAGTTAACATCTGATTTTCTTCTTTAATTAATTCTTCACCTTCAAAAACATCTAAACCGGCACCTCCGAAAATTCCTTTTTCAATTGCATAATAAAGAGCTTTTGGTTCAATAATTCCATTTCTTGCAGTGTTTATGAATAAGGTTCCCTTTTTAACTTTCTCAATATTGTTCATATTTATCAAATGGTGAGTATGCTCATTATACGGACAATGTAACGTTATTATATCCGAAGTTTGAAGCAGTTCATCTAAATTAACATATTTATAATCGAGAAGCTCGGTTAGTATATGATTTGGTTTTGTATCATAACAGATTACTTTCATACCAAAACCTTTGGCAATTTTAATTACATGAACTCCTATACTGCCTGCCCCGATCACTCCTAAAGTTTTCCCTTTTAAATCAAAGCCCTGCAATCCAGTTAAAGTGAAATCATTTCGTATAGTCCTTACATAAGCACGATGAATGTTTCTTGATAGGGCTAGAATCATTGCGAATGTATGTTCAGCAACTGTATTCTCGCCGTAGTAAGGTACATTTGCCACTGAAATTTTTTTTGTTTTTGCTGTTTTGATATCAATGTGATTAAAACCTGTACTTCTGGTCGCAATCAATTTTAATTTTTTTGCCTTCTTCAAAACATTCTGTGTTATTTGAGAATAAATAAAAGGTGAAACAACATCAAAATCACTAATTACATTTGAGTTAGATTCCGTTAATTTATCTTCATTAAAAAATACTTCGTAATTTTTATCAAATTTCTTCTTCAGATGTTTTTTCTCTTTGGAGTTTACTTCGAAGAATATAATTTTTGTTTTTAACATAACTTCAATTCAACTCCTCTAATTCTTTTTCGAGAAGCTGTTTATAATGAAGATCTGCATAAATACCACCCAGTGCAACTAAATCTTCATGTGTGCCCTGTTCTGCAATTTTCCCTTCGGATAATACAATTATTTTATCTGCATCTTTAACAGTAGAAATTCTGTGGCTGATAATTATGCTTGTCCTTTCCTTCATGAATATTTTTAGATTTTTTAAAATTTCTTCTTCTGTATTTGTATCGACAGCTGAAAAAGAATCATCGAGAATTAATATCTTAGGATTTATAACCAAAGCTCTTGATAAACTTGCCCTTTGTTTTTGTCCCCCTGAAAGAGTTATCCCTCTTTCGCCCATCATTGTATCATAACCATGAGGAAATGAATTAACGTCTTTATCGAAGCCGGCTATTTTAGAAACTTCAAATACTCTTTCTTTATTAACTTCTCTTAAACCGTAAGATATATTATTTAGAATAGTATCCGAAAATAAAAATGATTCCTGCTGAACTAATCCAATGTTTGTCCTTAAAACTTTTAAAGGAATTTCTTTCACATTTTTCCCGTCTATTAAAACCTCACCTTCAGTACAATCATACAGGCGGGGAATAAGATTTACTAAGGATGTTTTTCCTTCTCCTGTATAGGCCATAATTGCAACCGTGGAACCTTGAGGAATTGTAAGATTAATATCCTTTAATACATTCGGCATATTTTCATTGTATTGAAAAGAAACGTTTTTAAATTCAATTTTGCCCTTTAGTTCGATAATAGAATTATCTGTATTCTCTGAATCATCAATTTCATAAGGTTCGGCGAAAATTTTATTTAAACGTTTCATACTTGCTTCTGCCTGCTGAATCATATTTACTACCCAGCCGAAAGCAATAACAGGCCAGATTAAAATTCCAAGATAAATAATAAAAGCAGCAACCTGGCCAAGATTCATTGACCCATTTATTATTTTTGTTCCGCCGATCCAGATTACCAGAATTATAGATAATCCAGTAACTAAAAACAAAACAGGCTGAAGCATTGCTTGATATTTAACCATTCCCATATTTCTATTAAGATAATCAAGGCTATGCTCTTTAAATTCTTTTATTTCATTTTCCTCACGCACGTATGATTTAATAACTCTAATGCCTGAAAAATTTTCCTGTGCTTTTGTAGTTAACTCTGAAAATTTCTCCTGGATTAAGGTGAATTTTTCATGAATACGTTTTCCAATTTTATAAACAAGAATTGATAAAAAAGGTAAAGGAAGCAACGAATATAATGTCAGCAACGGATTCAAAGAAATCATAATCGAAATAACCATTATAAGCCTAACGGTTGTATCCACAGAATACATTACAGACGGCCCGATGAATGATCTTACGGCGTTAATATCATTTGTGGCATGAGCCATAACATTGCCGGTAGAATTATTCTGAAAATATCTTAAAGGCAGGTTTTGAATGTGATCCCAGAAATCATATCTCAAATCATATTCAATTTCCCTAGAAACTACAATTATAGTTTCTCTTATTAAAAATCTGAAGATCCCGGCAAATAAAGAAAGTCCGATTATTGATAGAGCAAATGTAATTAATTGCTGAGGTGTGGTGGTTGTGTCAATCGCGTTAACAGCATCTTTTACAAGCAGGGGAATATAAACCGATCCCGCGTTGGACAGAACGATAAAAATTATGCCCAAGAAAAGTTTCTTTTTATAACGGGCAAAATATTTCTTTAATTTATAAAGATTTTTCATTTGTATATTAAAATTAAAGTAATTTTAATCCGCATTACTTTAAGATAAAAGAAAAAGAGAAGCAACTTACAACAATAAGAGGAATTCTTAATCTATAATATTAAATCCTGTGTACTTTTGCAAAACTTTCGGTACAATTATTTTTCCTTCAGGGGTCTGATAATTCTCCAGGATCGATACCATCAATCTGCTTGTTGCCAAACCGGAACCATTCAAAGTATGAACAAATTCAGGCTTTTTAGTTGTTTCATTTCTAAAACGAATATTAGCTCTTCTTGCCTGAAAATTTTCAAAGTTGCTGCAGGAAGAAGCTTCCAGAAATCTATTTTCTGCTGGCGACCATGTTTCAATATCATAACATTTAGCTGCTGAAAAACTTAAATCTCCGGTGCACAAAAGCAGAACTCTATACGGTATCTCCAGCGCTTTAAGAATATCTTCGGCATCACCAACCAGCTTCTCCAGTTCATCATAAGAAGTTTCGGGTTTAACAAACTTTACCATTTCTACTTTGTTAAACTGATGAACTCTTAAAAATCCCTTGGATTCTTTTCCATACGATCCGGCTTCTCTTCTAAAGCATGCGGAGTAACCAACATATTTTATTGGTAAATCTTTCTCATTTAAAATTTCATTTCTGTAAATGTTTGTAATCGGCACTTCGGCAGTTGGAATAGGAAATAATTCATCTTTTTCTATATGGTACATATCTTCTTCCATTTTCGGAATTTGTCCGGTGCCTTTCATAGAATCACGGTTAACTAAAAATGGAGGGAAAACCTCATTGTAACCATGATTCTGTAAGTGATAATCGAGCATAAAGTTTATCAGCGCTCTTTCCAGCGTTGCACCTTTACCAATATAAAGCGGAAAGCCTGAACCGGAAATTTTAGCACCGCGCTCAAAATCCAATATTCTTAATTTCTTTCCCAGCTCAATATGATCTAATACTTTCTCTTTATTCTCGAAAGAAAATCCTTCAGGATGCCATTGTCTTTTCTCAATATTATCTTCTGCGGTTTTACCTACCGGTACAGAAGAATGCGGTAAGTTGGGAATATACATAAGCAAATTCTCTAACTCTGATTCAACGTTTCTCAAACCGGAATCAAGTTCCGTTATTTGATCAGAAACTCTTTTCATTTCAGCCAAAACTTCCGTTACATCCTGTCCGTTTTTTTTCATCTGCGGAATTTGAGAAGATACCTGATTTCTTTTTGATTTTAATTCATCCGCCTGGACAATAATATCACGTCTCTTTTGATCAATTTCTAAGAGTTCATCAACTCTGCTCTTCTCATTTTTATTTTCTACACCTTGTTTAACTAACTCAGGATTTTCACGAATGAATTTAAGGTCTAACATAAACGATTACCTGTTTCCAATTTAATTATTTAATAATTTTATTTTACAACAATATTATAAATCTTATTCTTTACAAAGATTTCTTTAACAACTGATTTGCCTTCAATATTTTTTATGACTTTTTCATCATCAAAAACAACTTTCTTAACTGAGCTTTGATCACTATTAAAAGGAACTTCAATAGTTGTTCTAAGCTTACCGTTAATTTGAACAGCAATATTTATCATATCTTCAATTAAAGCTGCCGGATCAGGTTCAAACCACATTGGTTTTAGGAAGATTGAATTTTCTCTACCGATTATTTCAAGACATTCCTCGGCTAAATGAGGAGCTATTGGAGCTAGGAGAGTACCAAATCTCAACAGGGAATATGCTTTTAATTCATCAGAGCAATATTCAATATTCTTTGTTAACTCATTTATTAACTCCATTAAAGAAGCGATTGCAGTATTGAATCTGAAATTATTTATTTCCTCGTCAAACTTTTGGATAGTTTGATTAATTTTTCTGTAGACAATCTTTTCTTCGCTATTTAATACGTCAATTTCAAATTTATTTTTTTCCGGGGTGCCTGATAATAATTGAGGAAATCTATTAAATAACTCATAAGTCCTTTGAACAAATCTATCAGTTCCGGATATTCCTTTATCGCTCCAATCACCGCCTAATTCATATGGACCCATAAACATTAAATAAAGTCTAAAGACATCTGAACCGAGCTTTAAAGTAAAATCATTCGGATTAACAACATTGCCTTTGGACTTGGACATCTTAGCGCCTTGATTTGTAATTGTACCTTGATGTACTAAAGTTGAAAACGGCTCGTCTGATTTTGTGTATCCCAAATCTCTTAAAAATTTATGAATAAACCTGGCATATAAAAGATGCATAGTAGCGTGTTCAGCGCCGCCGACATACATATCAACAGGTACCCAATTATCTGTTAATGCAGTATCAAACATTTTTTCTTTTATTTTCGGATTAAGGTATCTGAAGTAATACCACGATGAATCCACAAAAGTATCCATAGTATCCGGATCTCTTTTGGCATCAGTTCCGCACTTCGGACACTTAACATTAAGAAACTTGTCATTTGAAGCTAAAGGAGATTCCCCGCCGGGATTGAACTCAACCTCATAAGGAAGTTCGACAGGCAAATCTTTTTCCTCAACCGGAACTTCACCGCATTTTGGGCAATGAATTATCGGAATAGGAGTTCCCCAATATCTTTGTCTGGAAATCAGCCAGTCTCTTAATCTGTAATTTATTTTTCTTTTACCTAGATTATTTTTTTCGATGAAGTCACTAATTTTTTCAATACCTTCATTCGATTTTAAACCGTTAAACTGACCGGAATTAATCATGATTCCAGTTTCTGTATAAGCATTTTCAAGAGCATCTTCTTCTTTAGTACCGGCTTTCAGAATTACTTTTTTAATCGGCAGTTTGAACTTTGTTGCAAATTCAAAGTCTCTTTCATCGTGTGCAGGGACAGCCATTACACAACCTGTTCCATAAGTAAGCAAAGCATAATCTGCAATCCAAATCGGAATTTTTTCGCCGTCAACCGGATTTATTGCATTTGCACCGATAGGAACTCCGGTCTTTTCTTTTATAGTGGAAGTTCGTTCAATTTCCGATAATGATTTTATGGAATCTAGATATTTGTCAACGTTAGGTTTAAATTCTGGTTTGGTTAATTTAGCAACCAGCGGATGTTCCGGCGCAATTACAAGATAAGTAACACCAAACAGAGTATCCGGCCGAGTTGTAAAGACAGTTATTTCGTCATTACTGTTTTCTACTTTAAATTTTACTTCGGTACCGATACTTTTACCGATCCAATTCCTCTGCATTAACTTGGTCTTTTCCGGCCATCTAATTTCATCAAGTCCTTTTAACAGTTCTTCAGCATAATCGGTAATCTTAAAAAACCATTGAGTAAGATTTTTTTGAATTACCAGCGCACCGCATCTTTCGCATGTGCCGTCAGCCTGAACCTGTTCATTGGCAAGGACTGTTTTATCATTTGGGCACCAATTAACCGGTGCATTTTTTCTGTATGCTAATCCCTTTTTATAAAGCTGCAAAAACAACCATTGATTCCATTTATAGTATTCAGGTGCACACGTCATTAATTCGGCATCCCAATCGTACATGCAGCCCATCTTCTTTAACTGATCATGAATATCTTTAATATTAGTCATCGTGCTGTCATAAGGGTGAATGCCGGTTTTAATTGCATAGTTTTCGGCAGGCAGACCGAATGCATCATAACCGATGGGTTCAAAAACATTGAATCCTTTAAGCTTTTTATATCTTGCCCATGAATCAGTCGGGCCGTAATTGTACCAATGCCCAATGTGCAGTTTAGCTCCGGAAGGATAAATGAACATTACCAGACAATATAGTTTATTTTCTTTTTTGGAAAGGTCAGTTTTGTAGACTTCGTTTTCTTCCCAATATTTTTGCCATTTTGATTCTATTTCGGAAAAAGGATAGCGCATAATCATCAATAATTTTTAAAAATGAGTACAAATTTACCTAAAAAGCCAAGTAATTCAAATTTAAGTAGATAGTGATGTGATAGTTAGGTTATAAATACATAAACCTATTAATCATTCGCTATGATATATTTTTGGTTCTGCGGATGACTAATTGCCTTAATAAAATCTATTAACAAAATTCAAGAAATAAATTTTATATCAACTAAATAAACTTGACAAATTTGGCATTTGTCCTTATTTTTGGTCTCCTTTTATGTGGGAATTTTTTTTCAGATAAAAGTAAAACAAATGATATTCCGCGATAGCTCAATGGTGGAGCATTCGGCTGTTAACCGAAGGGTTGCAGGTTCGAGTCCTGCTCGCGGAG
>CAVQBN010000020.1:0-58075 GCA_963710735.1 uncultured Bacteroidota bacterium
TATTACTATCCTATTAGATAGCTGTTTAACTTTCTTCCTAATTTAAGGAAAAATTTCCCTATACTATACACTTTTTTAATTAATTTATTATATAGGGAATAATTATTTTCCTTATATAAGTAACTTTTCTTAATAACTTTTTTTTATAATTCTTTTTGTTAATCCTAAACTTAATATTTCTCCATACGCCATCTCCCAAACCTTTTTCTCCCTGTTCCACCGCCCGCCTGCATTTTTAACCAGCCTTCTTAAATCCGTCTCTTCATATCTTAAATCTATCTCTATCATTTTATTCTTCGGTATCTTTTTATTGTTAACTTCCCATTTACTCCTGTCCACTATAATTTCAACCGTTGTTATCCTTTCTTTGCTTTCAATATCATACCTGTACCTAACACAGTATAAATCTTCTCCGTACTTTAACATCCACCTTTTTGTTCCCGGCACTCCCGGTTTTAAAATCTTCCTTGACTTCATTTTTATATTATTAATTATTCAAATTACGCCGGCATAGCTTCGCACCGTAAACCACAATCACCCAAAAATATTTGCCTTATGGTTCATAAGTCTTTTATAACGCAAATTTTTAGCTCCGCTAACCTCAACAAACTAATACAGCCCGCACCTTGGTTTATACTAAATAAAAATTCGGTACTCAAAATCAAGCATCCCGCATCTAGTACCCGCTATCTATTTCACAATTTATCTACCGGGCTTTTTACGCTAAGTCCTCCTTTATTTAAAACATGCGTGTACATCATGGTTGTTGTTACACTTGCATGCCCCAGTAATTCCTGCACGGTACGTATATCGTATCCATCTTCCAAAAGGTGAGTCGCAAAAGTATGCCGGAAAGTATGACATCCTACATTCTTTCTTATTTTTGCCTTTAACACAGCTTCTTTCACTGCCTTCTGTAGTAAGCTTTCATGCAGATGGTGCCTGCGTAACTCCTTGCTTTGCGGATCATACGATAATGAATTGGATGGAAATACATACTGCCATTTCAATTCCCGGTTTGCGTTCGGGTATTTCCTTTCAAGTGCATCCGGCAGATATACCTTTCCGTATCCTCTTTTTAAATCCGATTCATGAATTCTTTTTACCTTTGTTATTTGTTCCTCTAAGGGTTTCTTTAATTTTTCCGGCAGCATAGTTCTTCTGTCTTTATTCCCTTTTGCTAACCGTATTATAATCTCATTCCTTATAAAATCTATATCCATAATTCTTAACCTAAGACATTCAAGTAATCTCATTCCGGTTCCGTACAGTAGGCTTGCTGTTAAAAGATAAATACCTTCCAGTGCATCCAAAATTTCTTTTACTTCTCCTCTTGCAAGTACTACCGGCAGTCTTTTCGGCATCTTAGCCCAAACTATATCTCCCAAATTTCCTGCATCTTTCTTTAATACATTCTTATATAGAAATATTATTGCACATAAAGCCTGGTTCTGGCTTGAAGATGATATATTCTCTTTTACTGCCAGGCTTGTTAAGAAACCGGTTATTTCCTTTTCTCCCATTTCCATAGGATGCTTTTTCCCATGGAATAAAATAAATTTTTTTATCCAGTTTAGGTATGCTTCCTCAGTTCTTATACTATAATGTCTTAACCTAATTGTATCTCGTACTTCATCCAATAACTTTGACATTTTGCAGCCTTGTCATTGAGATAATATTTATATCTTTTATTATTTTTTTTCTGCTTAATTTGGCCCCATGCGTGTCTTAATGTAGTTACAAAATCCCCGGCATCTTTTATCGTGCCCCATAATTTGTATGGCTTAACTTAATAATATTTTTATTTAAATGCATTAAAAAATTTGCAGCGCCGCAGTTTGCACGGCGCCGCAGTCATTTAACTATTCGGCGGGAGTTGTTGTATCTACCGTAGTTTCTTCGACGTTATTTTCATGCCTTACACCTGTTATTACCAGCTTTCTTGCATCAAAATAAACTGCCGCAATATCCGGGCGTTTCATCTTAAGCGTCTGCATGTGCATATCCTGCTCTTCCTCAAGAATCCTTAAAGCCTCCTTGTATAAAGCCTCTAGCTTTTCGGTTTCCTCTGCGCTTAAAGTTCTGCTTCCCGTTGAAGAACCCAGCGCCGCTTTATAATCTTCCGCGGTGGTTTTCAAATCATCCAGGTCTGCCTGCGTAATATCATAATCATCCAGCCCCGTAAGATTTGCTGCGGCAAGATCGTTTACCTCATTTGCCTTATCATAAAGAGCGCTGTCCCGTACTTTGGAAAGGTCCGATACATGCACATCCGAAATTGCCTTAAGCTCTGTAAGGCTGTTTGTTATTGCAAACGAATGAAGCGACGATGCAATGTAAAAAATTAATTTTTCCAGCTTCTGCCTTAAATCATTTTTTACATTTACCTTGCCTGCGGTAACATTTCCCTTTCCGCTCTGCAGCTCTTCTATCTCGGTTACCTTACCCGTAAACTTATCATGGGTAATAAATATTATTGCCGGTTTAATAAGTTCGGCCCTAAAAGGTTCCAGTAAGCTTATAAGCCTAAGGAACATCATGTACCAGATGTTTTGACGATCCGTCATTTTACGAACCCCTTTCTTTAGGTGTTTGTTTATAAATTCCCCATGTTTTGGGGGTAAAAAGCTTATTTTTGCTCAAATTCAAACATTTATTAACCGCTTAGCCTCTTCCGGCTTCGGTAAATCCTCTCTGCGCGTTCGTAAATCTGCTTCGCGTCACAGTCAGTCCCCTTCGCACGTTCGTAAGTCTGCTTCGCATCACAGTCAGAAGGCTTCGCGCGTCCGTCAGATTGCTTCGCGTCACCGTCGATAGTCTTCGCGTCACAGTAAAGGCGCATTTCTCGTCCGTCAATTCGCTTCGCGCTTACGTAAGTCGTCATTTCTTCACCGTAAAAAGCCTTCGCGCATAAGTAAGTTCTCTTTAATTATATGTAAGACGGCTTTACTTTACGGTCAATCCTCTTCCGGCGTAAATCAGTTTAAATTGATTCAACGTCAGCCGCCTTAAATTTTAATTGAAGGGTTATTAACCGGTTGTCCTTACAGTAAAACCAATTGAAATAAACCTTGCGCAAAACATTTACGGCATAAAACTGTTATGCTGATAATTATTTTTTCTTATTTTTTTGATTTAACATACGGTTCGATAGGAACTTCGAGTAGTAGAATCTCCCTTTATCATATATTCCGTAAAACAATTTAACAAGTAGCTTTTAATTTTCCAACTACACTAATAAAAAAAATATACCTATGTTTTAAAAATATTCCCTCTGCCCAAAATCATTTTGGGATCAAAGGCTTTCTTTAGCTTCAACATTTTCTTTACAGATTCTTCACCATACATTTCAAGCAGATATTTTGTTTTAGCTTTACCAATTCCATGCTCGGCAGATACTGTTCCGCCCAATTCAATAGCTTTTTTACAAATCGATGAGTAAATAGTCTGCCCGGTTTTAAATTCCTTTTCGTTTTTAGGCAGCATATTTAAATGAATATGGGAATTTCCAAAGTGGCCGTAAATTACATAATCAAGTTTTTTATCTTCAACAATTTTTTTTGAATAGAAATATAACTCTTCAAAATTATTGTCAGGTACTGCTACATCTGTCCCGAGTTTTCTCAAATTATTCCTGGCAATATGCTCATTTATTTTTGCCGAAATCGCATGACGGAATTCCGCTATCCTTTTTTTATCATCATCGGTAACAGCAAACCATGCACTTTCTTCATCACCGTGAAATTCGTTTATTAAGTTCATCCACTGTTCAAAAAAAGTGTCTTCATTTTCATGAAGCACTTCCTGCTCAAACCAGACTCCGGCTTTAACTTCATTCGGTACCTGTTTGTAATCTTCCTTTAAAAATTTTAATGCATATTCATCAAAATATTCCAATGCAAGCGCTTCAATGCATCTCGGATCAGATCTTAATTTTGTATTGAAAGAAATATCGCGCGCCTTAGCAATAAATTCCAGCGCATTTTTTTCTTTATCAAAAAAGACTACACACGAAATTATTTCTTCCGGCTGATGCACCAGCTTTAATTTGATTTTTGTAATAACACCAAGAGTTCCTTCTGAGCCGATAAATAAATCAATTGCGTCCATATCCTTTGTGCAGAAATAACCCGAAGCATTTTTAACATGCGGCATAGTATAATCTGGAATTTCTGCTTTTATTGTTTTACCGCTTTCTGTTTTTAGTTCAATATTAAAGCCGTTTGCTTTCTGTTCGCCTCGTTTAAGTTTTAAAGAATCACCATCGGCTAAAATTATATCCAATTCTAAAACATAATCTCTTGTTGGTCCGTACTTAAATGTTTTTTGTCCCGAAGCATTTGTTGAAACAGTTCCGCCTATAAAGCAATTTTTCTCTGTCGGGTCCGGCGGATACATTAAGTTTTTTCCCTTTAGCATTTCCTGAAAATCAGCAAGGATGACACCGGGTTCAACAATTGCATACATTTCATCTGCATTTATTTCAATTACTTTATTCAGTTTTTCAGTCGAAATAACAATACCGCCTTCCGGTACGCGTGCGCCGGTAAGCCCTGTCCCATTGCCCGATATTGTTACCTGTGTATTATTTGCGTTTGCTTCTTTCAATATATTTGAAATATCTTCAGCGCTTTCCGGGAAGTAAACCGCATCGCAGAAACCTTTGTAATTTGATGCGTCAATTAAATAGTTTTGTATTTCGTCAGTTTCTTTTTTAATTATCATAAAAATTATTCTTTGAATTTTGGTTAAGTTCAGAAATTAGTAATTAAAAAAACATTCATTTGTTATACATAAAAAGATCTTTATTCTGATTCAGTTGCATTTCCAGATGATGTAATTCCCGTGAAAACGGGAATCTATTGTCTATTTAAATTACACATATTATGGATTCCCACTTTCGTGGGATTAATTACTGAAGTTACGCAAGATGATAGAAAACGAGTGTCATACCCGCGAAAGCGGGTATCCACTATGCGAAAATAAGCTAAAAATGGATTCTCACTTTCGTGAGAATGACAATAACGGACCTCAAAATGCATTTCTGCGTAACTTCAGTTAATTAGTAAACAGATCTTTTAATAACTTAATTCAATTTGAAAGTCTAATATTTGAAACTGTTAAAAATGGTAATTTTAGTTATCATTAACCCCGCTATTAATCCCGGGGTTAATAAAACACTAAATATATTAACCGTTTCAACGGTTTATCCAAGCCAACGGTCAACTTGAAAATTCAAGTTAAGTTAATTTTCTAAGCAATTCTAAATATTTAATTTGTATTTCTACTGTCGGAATTGAAATTCCTTTTCGATCTGCAAACTTAATATCGAAATTTTTAAGCATCTCATCAAGTGCATCAAACATATTCATCAGCGGGTATGATTTATCTCGCAAATAGTGAATAAGCTTTAAAGTTTTAAATCCGTCAAACCATCTTATCTTTTGATTGTAAATTTGGTCCTCCGTCTTTGAATTCAATAAAATCTTTTCCCAATCATTTGAGAAATTTTGTTCGATTAAAAAATCATACAAATCTTTATCAATTCCTTTTGCTATTTTTAAATACTCAGTTGCTCCGCATTCTTTTACATCATCAAATATCTTAAGCCATTGTTTTAAGATAAAAAAAGATTTAGGATTATACAGAACATATTCATTCTGCGCTTTTTGTAAAAACCTGTTCACTCTTTGTCCTGTACCGAACGGAACTCTCCACGATCCTCTTGAAGAAGGATAAACAGTTGTGTCCTCAATTCTATCTACATTCACATTCTTTGCCATTTTTTCTAGAAAGTAAAAATCTTCTGCGGCTTTTTGTTTATTCATTCCTCCGACTTTAATATAACTTTCATAGTCACATATAATAGTTGATCCAATTGTATGAAACGCATAATGAGAATTTGCAAATTTTAATCCGAGCACATAATATCTTAAAAATATTTCATAACAAATAATAGCCGGGATCGTTTCATTTTCTGATGCCACATCATGTTGATAATTAACCACAGCCGCAGATAAATTCCGTGAATTAAAATTGTTTACAACTGAAGTAATGTAATTCTTTTCAACAAGGCAGTCAGCATCAAGGCAAAAAAGTAATTTCTTGGTCGAAGATGAATAGTCAAAAACTGTTAAAGCTAAATCCATACCGATTTTTCTAGCAAGGCCAACTCCTCCGTCTTTTTCAGGAAGTTCATTCCCTTTGGAAGATGCATCAACTAAAGCAATATTTAATTTTGAAGCTAATATTTTTTCAACAAATGCGTCTTTATCCGGATTCTTATTATTTATAAGCTGATATAAAAGCGATAAGCATTTTTGGTTGTTTTCCTTAACTTCAACATTAGATGAAGTAAGGTTATTAACTACAAATATTATTAAGGTTGAATCAAAATATTGAGGATCGTTTTCAGAAAGTGAAACAATCAATCTTTTTATGTTTTCGAATTCGCTAATTACAGGTATTACAATTGCATTGTTAATATATTTAAATTCATCAGGATAAAGTTTCCAGTTCCCACCGGCAAACTTTTTTAAATACTTATCTACTTTTACGGGAAGATTAGTCATAATTCAGAAAATTAATTCGATATATTTTTAAGATTGAGTATGGAGGAATGTGATAGTTATTTTGCAAAATTATTTCCTTAGCTATTAACGGATCGGGATTTTCAATCCAGTTTATTTTAACGCCTTCGTGTTCCATTTTTCTAAACCAGGTAACCTGGCGTTTTGCGAAATTGTGAATTGAACTGTTAAGCTTCTGGAACATATCATTGTAATTTAATTCTCCTTTCAAAAATAAAGCGATGTACCTGTATTCTAAACCGAAGAAGTTAAGCTTTATCATACGTAATTCCATTATCAATTAAATTTTTTACTTCTTCAATCATTCCGTTTTGTAGACGATGCTTAAGCCTTTCAGTTATTCGCTTTTTTATTATTTCTCTTGACGGCATAATACCTATATTTAACGAGCTAATTTCAAGTTTTCGATTTTGCTCGTGTCCGCTGGATTCTGCAACTATAATTGCCTTAATTATTCTTTCTTTATCAAAAAGGTCAGTAGTATTATGCAATTTGGAATTTAATTTTAATAGAACATTTCTAAGTTCATCAATATTCAAAGCATTTAATTTATTTATTTTATCTGAATCAAAATTTACTTTGTTAAGAGCGTAGTTCTGAAGAACTGAACTTAAATATAAACCGGTACCGCCGACTAAAAACGGAACTTTTTTCCTTTTTGTTATCTTTATAAAAACATTATTGAAATATTGTTTAAAGAGAAAAAGATTAAATTCTTCGGATGGATCAATAATATCAATTAAATGAAATGGAATTTGATCATCTCCAATTTTGTAGTCATTAAGATCTTTACCGGTTCCAATATCCATCCGCTTATAAACCTGTCTCGAATCAGCAGAAATTATTTCCCCGTTAAATTCATGTGCAAGGCTGGCCGCTAGTTTAGTTTTGCCTGTAGCGGTCGGGCCAAGGATTGATATTAAATTATATTCCATTAACTTAAACGAAGTTTAATAGGAAGAACGGGATTTATTAAAATGTTTTTCGGTAGAAATGATCAGTTGCTTCTGCCTTGCGTCCCTTCATATATTGGAAGTGTAATAATAAAAACCGCGCCTTCGCCGAGGCCCTCTCCGGTTGTTATACTGCCGTCATGATCTCTTATTATTTTTTCAGCAACAGCTAATCCCAAACCGGCCGCAGGTCCTTTGCCGGAAGAAAAATACGGCTCAAATATTTTTTCTCTTATGTCTTCGCCAATACCTTTCCCTGTATCTTTGAATTCAATATGTAAGGTTTTATTTTCTCTTTTTGTAATAAGATAAATATTTCCGCCATCGGGCATGGCGTCGCATGCATTTTTTGCTATTTGAAAACAGGCCAGGTAGAATGTATTTTTATCCATTCTTACTTCTGCATCAGTTTCAAATCTTTTGAAAAGTTTTACTTTTCTTATCTCAACATATTCGGCTAGCTGGTCTAAAATATCATCCAGGACTTCATTTAATTTGTAAACCTGGGGCTCGATTAATTTTTCTTCAGTTAAGAAATTGTGGAATGTCTTATTAGAATTAATTGCCAGGTCTGCCTGTTCAATTATAAAATCGGAAATTTGTTTTACTTCTTTTACCTCGGATTTTCTTTTTATAAACTCGGCATAATTTTTAATTAACATCAAAGGTGTATTAACATCTTCGATTATAAAATCTGCAGCTTTTACCAGATAGTCGCTTTTATATCTTTTAAGAAGCGATTGATATTGTTTTGCATTTATAATAGCTGATGCAACATGCACGGAAATTTCACTAAGTATTTCCTCATCGGATTTTGTGAAATTACTTTTTTCGGTATTTGTAAATCTTAAGACAGCTATTAATTCTTTCTCTTGAATTAGAACAGGGAAGAGCAGAGTATTTACATTCTCATCTACCTCCGCATCATATCGAAGATCGTCTGCCGGGACAGAAAGATTTAACACTTCTTTATTTTCTGCTGAATAACCGACCAGCCCTTTTCCGAAAGGAACTCTTTCTGACTCTTGGCCACCATCAGTTAAATAAAGCAATTCGTTCTTTTCTTCATCAGGAAGAAAAATTCGTAAAGATTCTGCATGAATTAATTGCTTTAGAGAAGCTGAAATTGAGTTCAAAGTTTTATTAAGTTCTATGTGTGTGTGAATATCCTTTATTGCCGAGAGCAATTCTTTATCACTTTGGGGTGTATGAATTTCAATTTGTTCTTCGGAGTCTAATAGATCATTTTCCTCTTTAACAAATTCTGTTTCTTTTGGTAAATCCAGTTCGCTTTCTGTTATGGGTTCGTTTTGCTCAGTTTCAATATTTTCATTTTGCTCACCGAAACCCCACTCAATATCAGATTTCACTTCTTCAGTTTTTGCTTCTTCGGTTTGTATCTCTTCTTGATTTACATAATCATCAGGTAAATTTTCCTGCTCAGCTTCTTCCGGATATTCAATATCTTTTACAGGTTCTTCAAAATTTTCTTTCGGCAATTCTTCATCCAGGGATTTATCAAATTCGTCCAAATTAATCTGCGGAAGTGTTAAATCATCCAATTTGAAATCTTCTATGTCGGAATTTTGAAACTGCTCTGTAGTAATATTTTCTTCTTGTTCGTTTATCTCATCAAGGCTAAGGTCACTTGGAGTATCTTCTCCGATTTCAACCGGAGCGGTATCTTCCGGTTCATTAATTTGAGTATCGCCATCTGTAACTTCCGGATTTTCTTCTGATTGTTCCGGAGTATTTTCGTCGGCTGCATCCTTTTCGTATGGATTTAAATTTAATAGGTTACGCTCAATTTTTTTATCGGTAGCTATTAGCTCTTTTAGTTTATCTTCCATTAATTTGTAGACAAGACAATCTTTGTTAGCTACAGCAGAAGAGCGGCGAGGTATTTTTTCCAATAATTCTAGTTCACCAAAATATTCGCCTTTCCCTTTCCTAAGAATTGTCGGGCTGCCTTCATCTTTTGGTATTTTTATTTTTACATCTCCCTCTATTATTAAGAACAGAGTATTGCTGCTGTCCTCACCTTGATAAATAATATCGCCTTCTTTATAAAAAGAGATACCTTCCTGATCAAGGTCAACATGTATTTCTGATTCTTCCACACCTTCAAAAAGTTTGTTAGTCTGAAGAAGAGCAAGATTTTTGTTTTGAGACATAACTTTAATTTATATTTGTTGACAAATTTTATTATTTAATATATAGTATACTGAATTATTCTTAAATGCAAAACCGCAACAGCTATATATATAAAATTGACAAAAGATAAGCAAGAATTATTCATAAATAGCTAATTTAGATTTCCCAGAAAAATTATCGTAATTTCAATAGGATTTTTTAATAAATCTTGGTTTTTATATTATTTTATTAGATTGATTTGAAACAATTGTTTAATTTCTACTTTTATTTTTTAGTTGAAATAGAAATACATTAGTTTCATAGCTTTTAATAATTTTCCAGCTAATGATAATTTAGTTATTAAAACTGCTATTTATAGTATAATCATAAAAATTGAATCTTAAATAAGAAATTTGCATCTGATGAATGAAGAACAAATAATAGAATCGGCCAAAAACGGAGATAAAAAATCTATGGCCGAACTTGTTAAAAATTATGAAAAGACGGTATATAATTTTGCTTTCAAAATATGCCGTGATCCTGAGCGGGCCGAAAATACTATGCAGGAAACTTTTTTAAGCATGGTAAAATCGCTGCATCAATTCGATGGAAAGTCAAAGCTTTCAACATGGCTTTATAGGATTGTTGCAAACCATTGCTTAATGGAAGTAAGGAAAAGAAAACACGAATTTGTCTCTATTGATGATGAAAATGGCTTATATGACGGAAGTTATGCTGCTAATTGGGATTCGGTACCGCCAAATATTTTAGAGAACAAAGAATTAAAAAATATACTTGATGAAGCAATACAAAAGCTTTCCCCTGATTATAGAATAGTATTTATGTTAAGAGATGTTGAGGGTTTTTCTACTGAAGAAACCGGTAAAATTACCGAACTCTCTGTTCCGGCAGTAAAATCCAGGCTTCATAGAGCCAGGGCATTTTTAAGAAAAGAAATAAATAAGGCATTTCAAAAATGAATGATGAAAAAATTACTTGTAAAGATGTAATGAGTCATATTTGCGAAAGTCTTGGCGAAGATCTTGATTCTCCCAAATGTGTTGCTATTAAAAATCATTTAAATGAATGTCCGGATTGCACCAAATATTTTAAATCGGTAGAAAAAACAATTGATTTTTATAAGAAGTATAATGTAGATCTGCCTGATGATGCGCATAATAGATTAATAAATATATTGGGATTAAATGATAATCCCTAAAATCATTCGAAAAATAAAAAATTAAAAACCTGCCTTTATAAACTAATTTGAATTATTGCATACTATCTGAGTATGTCTTGAAATCGTTGTAATAATTTTCCTCAACATATCGGAAAAGACACGCACTTATTTTTAAGTTCATTCCACAAATATTTTTTCGCTACTCATTAACGAATAAGTTTATGACTTCTTTTTTCGCCAAGCTTTTCTAAGGTCTCAAAAATTTTAAATCTGAAGAACTAACAAAATATTGTTGCTCTTTGAAAACGAAATTATTATATTATTTACCAATTAAAGCATACTTATGAATAAAAATTAAATAATAAGGGGTCATAGATTGTTTTGAAAGAGGGAGAATCTTCATCTAGTTATAATCCCGACAATTATGTTACCTTTCATTTTTAACTGATTGGATGTTTTAAATTTTTATTAAAATGGGAATTCTTTTCTACAAACATATTTCGTCTTATTAAAAAAATGATTTTTGATTTAAGCTCAATATTTAATTAACAATATCAATCAACAATTCAAAAGGGAGAAGTTCAATGAAAAGGTTTCGTTTACTTATCGTATTGTTTTCTCTAGTCTCCATTTCCGCATTTTCACAAACTCTTTATCTTTCCGAAAATTTTGATTATGGAGTAACTCCAGATACCATAACTTTGGTAACATCAAATTGGGTTCTTCATAGCGGTAAACAAGCTCCACAGTATGTTTATCCAGGTTTAAGCTATGCATCTTACGATTTATCGGATAGTGCGGGAGCCATAGGTTTTACACACGGGTCAAGCGGTATTAATGATGGAGATGTTCACAGAGTTTTTTCTGATTCTTTAGCCGCGGATGGAAATGTTTATGTCTCTTTTCTTTTAAAACTTGATAGCGCTAGAACCGGTGACTATTTCTTCCACCTTGGCCCGCGTATTATAGGTACCACATTTAGAGGAAGAGTTTATGCAAAAGCCGGAACAACGGGCTGGCTTCCTGGCCTTGCAAAATCTAGTGAAGGCGCTACTTATGGTACTACCGAGTTAAATTTTGATCAGACTTATCTAGTTGTATTAAAATACTCATTCAGCACAGCAACGACTTCTGATGATTCGGTTACATTGTATATTTATGATTCCGGTATCCCTGCAACGGAACCTGGAAGTCCGGTTGAAACTATTGGCGCTGTAGGTGCTGGTACATCAGGCGATCCTACCGATATCGGATCAGTTGCAATTAGACAAAGCAGTAATTGCCCAACCGGTACAATCGATGGAATACAGGCAACAGATTACTGGCCGTTTGCCCAAACACCAATGCAGCCCACGATTATTTCAATCGATTCAGCAAGAGGTTTAGTTAATGATACTGTCACTATATCTGGCGTAGTAATATCTCCAAATTACCAAACTAGCAACAGATCTTATTACATTTGGGACGGTACAGGAGGAATTGATCTTTTTAGTTATGGATTAACAAGTCCAGCTTTAAAATTAGGTGATAGTATAGTTGTAACTGGTAATGTAACTACCTATAATGGTTTAACCGAGATTAATCCTTTGGCAGATACAAGTATAATTGTTGTAGATTCAAATGCTGTTTTACCTCAGCCCGAAATAATTACTGTTTCAGAATTTATCAACAACGGTGAAAAATATGAATCACATTTAGTTGGTTTTGTTGGATTATCTAAAGCAAGCGGTACCTGGTCTACTACTGGAAGTTCTACTTTAAAGTTATTTGATGCTGCTAATGATACTTTAACTGCATACCTAGATTCTGATTTGAAACTTTATCAAATGACAGAGCCCACCTGGCCGGTTGATTTAATAGGAATAGGATCTCAATATGCTGCTTCAGGTGTTGGCGGTTATCAACTGCTGCCAAGATATACTACTGACTTTTTACCTGAAGGAACACTTCCTGTAGAATTAACAAGCTTTGCTGCACAAGTAATGCAAAGAGCGGTTGTTTTAAATTGGGAGACTGCAACTGAAATTAATAATTCTGGTTTTAATGTTGAAAGAAGTACAAATGGTAAGACATTTCAAAAGGTTGCTTTTATTAGAGGAAAAGGAACATCAAGCGAAATATCAACATACTCTTTTACCGATAATAATTTAGCTGTAGGTAATTATTATTACAGACTACAGCAAGTTGATTTTGACGGAACAACAAAATACAGTAAAGTAATTGAGATTACTGTTAATGCTGCTCCGGCTAAATTTGATTTGTATCAGAATTATCCGAATCCATTCAACCCTTCAACTACAATCAAATTCTCAGTTGAAAAAACCGGTATTGCAACTTTGAAGATATTCAACTCATTAGGACAGGAAGTTGCTACATTATTTAATGCTCAGGCTACTACCGGTCAATTATATTCTATTAACTTTAACGCTTCAAATATTGCATCGGGAATTTACTTCTATCAGTTGAGACAAGGCAGCCAGATACAAACACAAAAAATGTTACTAATGAAGTAATAACATTTAATCTAAAAAGGCGATTACAAATTTATTGTAATCGCCTTTATTATTTTAAATTCAATTCTTAATAGTTTAATTAATCACTGAAGTTACACATAATCAGTAAAAAATAGCCATGTCATTCCGAACTTGATTAGGAATCTTCATCCTTTGACTAATTTTAGATGCTGAATCAAGCTCAGCATGATAGTTGCGTAACTTCAGTTAATCATTTTCTCTAGTCGATTTTTCGCTTTTATAATAGCGTACTTATCTCTAAAATTCCTTATGGGCATAATTAAAACTTTCTTCAATAAATTTATTTCTTTATTTTTTTCACCCATGTTTCTATAAGTTTTAGAAAGCTGATAATCTGCTACAATCAAATTCGAATCCAGAGACAGCGCTTTATCAAACATATCAATCGATTCTTGATATGTCCCTTCGGGTACGCCGCCTAAAAAAGTTTTTGCAAATATTTTTTGATACCATTTTAAACTGGCAGCTTCTCTATAGTAAATCCCGAGAATTATATATGGAAAATAATTGTTCGGATTAATTTTAATTGACTTGAGAGCATTCTGCCTTACTTTATCGGCATAACGAATTTTATCTTTGCCGCCTTTAAATATTGCCATATTTCCGTATGTTAAAGCCAGATAAGTATATGATAGAGCACTGTCGGGAAATTCTTTTTGAAGTATTCCAGCATACTTAATTGCTTGATCAATATAATTTTCTGCTTTATCTTTTTCCCTTAAATTAAGTAACTCTTCTCCTTCATCATTGTATGCAAGTGTGATTCTTGTTAAAACCTCATAACTATTTGGTGAAATTTTGTAAGCTTCTTCATAACTTTTAATTGCATTAAGATTATCAAATTTTGCTGTATAATCATCACCCTTAGCTAAGTATCCTTTATCTGCTTGTGAATGCAGAAAGGGCATAAATAAAATTATTTGAATGCTTATTAAAATAAATTTTAATTTCATATATGTATTATAATATTCCTAAAAAATAAATTAAGCTGAAAAAATCTAAAATAGAAATTTGATATTAAGAAAAAGTTGATCTTCTCTTTTTGTTTTACAGCAAAAGAATTAAATATAAATATAAAGAATTAATAATATTTAAAATAATATCGTTTTAGGAAGGTTAAACAGAGTATATAGGACTTGTACGCATGAATGCATGAAATGTAAATTCATGCATTCATACAACTCTTTTCTTTTTAATTACAGGTGCTCGTCCGTTACACAGCCTTCTGTTGCCGAAGAAACATTTTTAATGTATTTGTACAAAATACCGCTGGTAGCTTTAAACGGAGGTTGTTTCCATTTATTTCGTCGTTCAGTTAAAATATTTTCTTTTACTTCAACATTTAAAGTGTTTTTTTCCGCGTCAATCGTAATGACATCACCATTTTCAACTAAAGCAAGATTGCCGCCGGTTTGTGCTTCGGGAGTAATATGGCCAACTACAAATCCGTGAGTTCCGCCGGAGAATCTTCCGTCGGTAATTAAAGCTACACTTTTACCCAGGCCTGCACCCATAATTGCGGCAGTTATTTCAAGCATCTCACGCATTCCAGGTCCGCCCTTTGGACCTTCATATCTAATTACAATTACATCTCCGGCTGCAATTTCTTTTTTCTCAATTGCTTTTAAAGTTTCTTCTTCGGAATTATAAACTTTTGCAGGCCCGGAAAATTTTAATCCTTCTTTCCCGGTAATTTTTGCAACGGCTCCCTTCTTCAGCAAGATTACCATAAAGAATTTGAAGATGCCCGGTTTTCTTAATCGGCGAACTTATATGGGAAAATTATTTTTTGTCCTTCTTTCAGTTCCGCAGCTGTTTCTATATTTTCTCCCAAAGATTTTCCGGTAACTGTAATACAGTTTCCGTCTAAGAATCCTTCTTTTAATAATAATTTCTGAACTGCAGGAACGCCGCCGATCTCATACAAATCTTCCATTACATATTTGCCGCTGGGTTTTAAATCGGCAATGTAAGGAGTTTTATCGGAAATATCCTGGAAATCTTTTAACGATAATTTTACACCGGCTGCTTTTGCCATTGCTACAAGATGAAGAGCCGCATTAGTAGAACCGCCTAAAGCAATTACAACTGATATTGCATTTTCAAAAGCTTTCTTTGTCATAATATCCCGCGGCTTTAAATCCATTTCCATCAAATTTAAAATTGCTTTTCCGGTTTCATAACATTCTTTAGCTTTCTGATCGCTGTTTGCAGGACACGAAGAACTAAACGGAAGACTCATTCCAAGTGTTTCAATTGCTGAAGCCATTGTGTTTGCAGTGTACATTCCGCCGCAGGCGCCTTGGCCGGGACAAGCATGATGAAGAACATTTTCCAGATCAGCTTCGGTAAATTCTTTGGAGAGATATTGTCCGTAAGCTTCGAATGCAGAAACGATGTCGAGTTTTTTACCGTTGTAAAATCCGGCTCTTATGGTTCCGCCGTAAATCATAATGCTCGGCCTGTTAAGTCTTGCCATAGCCATAACCGAACCCGGCATGTTTTTATCGCATCCCGGGATTGCAATTAATGCATCATAAAATTGTGCACCCATAACTGTTTCAATTGAATCGGCGATAATATCTCTTGAAGGAAGCGAGTACTTCATACCTTCAGTTCCCATTGCTATACCGTCGCTTACGCCGATTGTATGAAAGATTAACCCGATTACACCTGCATCTACAACACCTTTCTTAACAAGCTTTGCCAGATCATTTAGATGCATATTGCATGTGTTGCCTTCCCAACCCATGCTTGCAATACCAACCTGAGGCTTTTTAAAATCTTCATCCGTTAATCCTATACCGTGCAGCATAGCCTGTGAACCAACCTGTGAACGGGATTGTGTTAATCTTTTACTGTATTTATTTAAGCCTTCCTTCATTTTTACCTCGACTATATGCTAAAATAGTTTTATTAAATAGCGAACATATTTTGGATTCTAAATGTACAAATATATATGAAATATTTACAGTGTACTTTAGAAAAAGGATTTTGAGAAAGGTTAGAATTTTTGATTATGCTAATTATAAAGCAATATGTTTCGGCTATATTTATCTTTTACCAACAATTATTACAGCTTTATTTCCAAGTTCGCCAACGGTTACCATAAGATTATTCATTACTGCAAGGCCATATAAAGATTCATTTTGATTATAAAGATCATTAAAGGTTTTCCAAGTATTACCATTATAATGAGCACAAAGCCCAAAAGCACCTACTATAAATACATCATTAGGTGCATTACCACGTACACTTTCTGAATAATAAGCTGGCAGTTCAGTTATTTCCTTCCAATCGCCAGGCTTTCCAACTATATGCTTGCCTCCGCCGATAAAAATTTTATCCATTGATTGGAACCATACAGTCTGAAGCCTACTGTTAGGCGACCAGCTAAGAGAATCAACAGTATCGTTGGCTTTTATTTGTAGAAGTTTTTTGTCGCCTTTTTCATATTCATTTGTTACCGTAGCAAGAATTGTATTACCTGATCCCCATATATCAGTTATGGCTGTAGATGTTCCGCTTTCTATCTTTTGCCAATAACCGTCAATTCCCCTATGCGCTATTAATCCGCTATTTCCTACAATATAGAGATCATTACTTGAAGTGCCCCACATTCCATTTACATGAGAGGGGAAATCAATATTTAAGGATACAGTTTGAAATTGATTGCCATCCCAGTGTATTCCTGCTTCCAGCCAAATGTTAGAGTCGCTAAAAGCATAAATTGAAAATATTGGACTAAAAAACGCTTTCCCCTGATAATAAAATGGTGCTTTAATTAAATTCCAATTTTTACCATCCCAATGAACAACATTGTAAGGAAATGGATCAGGCGCTCCATTAGCAGAATCAAGATAAACAGCACCAACAGACCAAATGTTGCTGTCGCTTATTATTGCCACATCCTTTAAGTAGCTGCTTCCGGCATTTGTTGCACCAAAAGTAAATTTTTGGAATGTAAAATTATTACTTGTTGTATCCGGTGTAGGGTTTTGGTTTGGCGCCGTTGGGCTGTGGCAGCTATACTGGGAAATGATTAAAAGAAGAATTAGCAAAAATGAATATTTCATAAAAAGAGTTTTTTAAAAAAATTACAATTTAATCTTGACAAGTCACTGTGAGTATAAATCTTCAATTACGAGTTAAATAAATAATATTTTATTTTTTTAATGCTGCCTCATTGAATTAATAATTTTTTTTATAAGCGATCCCGAATATTCTTTTATTTCTGTATAAATAATTTCCGATTTATTCAAAAATTCATTTGCGGTAATTTGATTTGAAAGACTTGCACAGTTAATAGCAACATTTAGAAAAGCCCCTTCAGCGGCGGTAACGGTTAATGAAATAGCCACACCGGCATCCGATAGAGAATTTTGATTCCCTTTTTTCGAAATTATCTCCAAATAGGGTAGAAGCTGTTTGCATTTTATTATTACTTCCGAGGGAACAATTGCCGCCTCCATTGTAGCTTTATTGATCTCGTTTATTCGATAAGATTTTTGAATATCGGTTTCCTTAGGAAGTTTGAACGCGTCCATTACTTTATCGAATGCGTCATTGTCTTTTTTTGCAAGGATAAGAAAATGATCCTGCAGTTCTTTCAATTTGCCGGCAATGTCTTTAGCTTCTTCTTCAAATTCTTGATATTTCTTTTTGCCTATTGAAAGATTACAAACCATTTGTCCAAGAGATGCTGCTAAAACTCCACAAAGTGCAGCAACATTTCCGCCGCCCGGCGTCGGTGCATTTGATGATAATTCATCTAAATAGTTTTGTAAAGATTTTTGTAAGTCCATAATTGCCTTTTTAATATTTGTATAAAAGATTATTTCTTGAAAAATGTTGAAAACTATTCCATGTTATTGTTTTAATAATTATAAGGAATTATGTACATAGCCGTCAGTTTAATTTATTAAAAATTGAGTATTTTTGAAAAAATTATTTTACAATTTATTCTGAGTCGTTTAGCATTGCACTCCTAATGGAGTGCAATTTCTGATTTTCATTTATTTTTTACAAACATATAACTCCTCTGGAGTTTTTACTGACTCCGTTAGGAGTCATATGTCTATAATAAATATAAGATCTATAATAAGGACTCCGTAGGAGTCCAATATTAAAGTAAAGTTAATTAAACCATTTGAATAAGAACTTGTTATCATATTTTACAGCAAAGGAATCCAGCATATTTAAATATTCTTCCCGGAAAGTTTTTACCCCATGATGTTTTTCCTGGTTATTTATGTAATTAATTACTTTTGGGATTTGAGAATATGAATATGAAAACGCACCAAATCCCTTTTGCCAGTTATATTTCCCATTTACCCATTTTTTATCATTAATAAAATCTGTTGAAGCAATTTTAACTTCTTTTACCAGTTCAGAGATAGAAAGTATAGGATTTAATCCAATAAAAATATGTGTATGATCAGGCATAGAATTTATTGCAAGTAATTTATTCTTTTTATTTTGAATTACTCCCGTAATATATTTATGTAACTCTTCCTTAAAATATTTTTTAATCAATCTATCTCTATGTTCAACAGCGAAAACCAGTTGTATATAAAGTTGAGTATAAGTATTTGCCATAAAAGCCCCTTACTCATTTAATATATAATTAACCATTTCACTACTCTGTAGTGCTGATAATGTTAATAAATACTTTTCTATTACAACCATTAAGCTCCTAACGGAGCATTAAATAAAAAATAAACTTTATCGGAACAAACATTAAACTCTAATGATTTTTTTCTAGAACAATATTGTCCCTTACAAACTCAGCAAATAATTACAATCCCAAAAGCTTATCAAATCATATAGTCAATTATTTTATCGCTTTTATTAAATTGGTTTAGTTCGCTCAAGCCGAGTTTTTCTATTGCCAAATCCACTAAAGATTTTTCGTCAGTATATTTACCGTCCGAATAATATTTTCCGGCTTGTAGTAATGCTTCTAAAGGTACAAGGCCAACAATTTCACTGCCTTTAACTTCAACCCCTAAAAGCTTAGCTTCTTTTTTAACTTCTTCAAAAGCAATATGAATTGGAGTTATGTTATAGTTTGTTAAATTCATTGAGACCTGAGAAATTTTATACTTCTCCAGCAGCACACCCATACCTTTAACACTTTTTAGCCTGCCGGGATCTTTCACAGTCTCGCCATTCACTTTAATTACCTTACCCGTTTCATCACGTTTTGCTCGCCCCGATTCCCGTAAAACTTCTCCAATTTCTTTTGCATATTTTACATCCTCGGATGCAATATTGACATTGTAAGCAATTAGAAAAAATCTTGCACCTGTTACAATTGCTCCAAGTTTAGGATTAAATTGATTTGTGCCATAATCCGGCTGCCATTCCGGATCTTTTAACTTTTCTTCCAAGCCTTCATATTCACCTTTTCTAATATCTGACAGATTTTTTCTTTTAGATCTCCTGGCCGCAAATTCATATAAATAAACTGGAATATTTAATTCCTTAGAAATATGGTCTGCGTATGTTTCGGAGATTTTTATACAATCTTCCATTGTTGCGTCTTTTACGGGAACAAATGGAACTACATCAATTGCACCAAGCCTGGGATGCTCACCTTTATGTAATCTCATATCAATATTTGCAGCAGCGGATTTGCTCATGGCAATTGCCCCGTCAATTATTCCGGTATCATCGCCTGCTAAGGTAACAACAACACGATTGTAATCAGCATCCGGCTCAAGGCTTAAAAGTTTACAGCCTCTGATTCCAAATAGAGACTCTTTCATCTGTAAAAAAGTTTCTTCGTTTTTACCCTCACTAAAATTTGGTACGCATTCAATAATTTTCATAATAAAGCTCCCAAGATTTTGCTAAACTATTTTGTATCGATTTTTATAAAAATGTGAATTCAGCAATTAATAAATATGTTAGAATACAGGTTATATTATTCGTTCCATTTGTTCTGCTAAAAATAAAAAAATTATTACTTAGATATGATATAAGATTTCAATAAACAGGAATAATCATTCAATTCTGTTTTATACTAAAAATTAAATGAATTGGAATTGAAAAGAATTAGTTGACCATTCATTTGAGTTGTTGATTAAAGATTTTTCAGTGAAAGTTACATTTCCATCATAGTCAATTAATATTACAGTTGACGATCTTGTCCCATAAAAAGTTGTTTTAACGAAAATTGGAGATACGGCTCTTTCAATTTCTAAACGTAATCCGGTATCAGGAAGTAGTTCATCGGGCGGAATTGATGAATCAGAAAGAATGTCAAATAAATCCTCGGTTGAAACAAGCTCTTTATTTAAAATACTTTTAAATGATTTTTTACTTTTTTCAACTTTGGGCCACGGAGTATCTAATAGATGATTGCTTAATCCGTAAACTCCAGGTGAAAGCGTTAATAATTTTTTAGTTTGATTAGAGAAATAATTGAAGCTTTGTTTGTCGGCAAATAATAAATTATATCCGTTGTACAAATCAGCAGATGATAAAAGTTTTTTTGAAAAATCGGATGGTGAATCATTCTCTTTTAAAAAATTTGTAACTAGTTCACCCCTGGAAGGCGCATTTTCTTTAACAACCTTCATGTCACGATAATTTGTAATAGCAGAAAATCTTCCTTGCCTTGTTATTCCAAGCCATGTACCACAGGCTTGTAAATCTTTACCTGCTAAAAGATTTGGCTCATCATCCCAAAACTTAGCGGGCGAAGCCGGGCGTTTATAAAATTCATCCCGATTTGCCGCGACTATAAATTTATACTTTGGATGAGTTTTATAAGATACTAGTAATAAGCACATACTATTTCAAGTTTAATTGATTAATTTTTTCTTTTAAAGGCAATAACATTATCAAAAAAGTGCGATTACTCACTCGATTTTCCGAAGAAAAAATCTTTATGAAGGAATGGAATCATAGCTGTAATAAGTCCTGGGACATACAACGATTTTCTATCCATTACTCCGTTTGTAAAATAGCCAATTGCTCCTGATTTCTGTTTCGTATTATGATCACCCGTTAATCTATCCATCACTTCACCAAGCTCAATTCCGTTCAGCAATTCTTTAGTTACTGAATAGGGAAGTTCGAAAAGTGGCGAAGTGCCAAAGCCTATTTTGCCATCTGTATCTATAATGCACATTAAACCCAATGCGAACCATTTGTTAAAAAATTCTGCGATGCCTCCTTCAATCCCAACAAAATAATTTGCGCCAAGATTTTCCTTAGTATTGATTTGTTTTAATTCCATTGCCCTATTTTTTGCACCTTCAAACGTTTCGCCATTTACAGGTTGAGCCGAAACTCTTGAATCTGCACTTATACCGAATACTTCTAGATCGGGGAAATATTTTGAAAAGGCTTCTTTTACTGCTTCAATTTTAACAGGGTTTTTTGATCCGACGAGTACTTTCATTTTTGTTTATCGCTTTAAGATTTTAAATTTTGGAAATAAAATACTAATAATTTGAAAGCATAGTCAAACCTAACGTATCACATCTAAAATATGGTATTAGCTTGTCGTGTTTTCTTTTTATTGTTGAAATTAGGAAATAGAATTTACAATATTTCTATACTTAATTTATATTTTATGCCGGTTAATCGTTTCAGCTAAAGTTTCAGTTATTTAGACGATTAGAATAAGTAATAGATATAAGATTTTGAAAATAATTTGTATTAAGTTATTAGTTGAGTTTTATCTGACATTTATTCAAAAAATCGCAAATTTTAATCAGCATTTATAATAGCTTACTTGATGAAATTGTTTTACATTTTTGCCCATAAATATTTCAAAAACTCTTTTACTAAAGTTAGAATATTTTTCTACCTTCTTATACTAAGTCCAATTTTTTGCACAATTCTTAATGCTCAATCTACAGATCTTAACTTTGAAAGAATATTAAGTGATAAAGGTTTATCTCAAAATACAATCCATTATATCTTGCAGGATAAACAAGGTTATATGTGGTTCGCTACCGAAGATGGACTGGATAAATATGACGGCTACAATTTTACTGTCTATAAGAACAATCCGAACAATGTAAATTCAATCCCGGATAATTTTATATGGACACTTTACGAAGATAAAAACGGAATTATGTGGATTGGTTCAAATAGCGGAGGCTTAAGCAAGTTTAACATTCAAACTGAAACATTTACAAATTATAAATACCGGCCTAATAATCCGAATGGCATCAGCAATAATAATGTAAGAGCAATACTGGAGGATAAAAAAGGAAATTTATGGATAGGTACAGAAGGCGGCGGCCTTAATAAGTTCAATGTGAAAAAAAATATCTTCACACATTATCTGCATGACCCAAAAAATTCTAACAGTCTGAGTAATAATGTTGTCCTCTCTCTTTATGAGGATAATTCAGGCATACTTTGGATTGGTACAAATGAAGGAATAGATAAGTTTAATATAAGTAAAAATGAATTTAGCTCTTATCGTTCAGTTCAAAATGACACTCACAGCTTAAGCAATGATGTTATACTTTCAATTTATCGAGGCAGCCAAGGAATACTATGGGTTGGAACTCTTAATGGACTTAATCGTTTTGATGAAAAGCAAAATCTATTTACTCGGTATTTAACCGGACCCCAGAATAGTATTGATATAAATAACAATAGAATTAATTCAATACTTGAAGATGAATATAATGTAATTTGGGTTGGAACAGGAAGCGGGCTTTATCAATTTGACCGAAAGGAGAAAAAATTTGTTAATATTAATCAGATTTCTACAAATCCTAGTAATCTTAGTAACAATAACGTCCTTTCATTGTATGAAGACAATTCCGGATTAATCTGGATCGGAACTGCAGAAGACGGTGTGGTTAAGTTTGATAGGGAGAGAATGAAATTCCTTCATTATAAGCATGAGCCTAATAATCCAAACAGTTTAAGCCATAATACAATTCGTGCAATTTACCAGGATAGCTCCGGTATGCTTTGGATCGGTACACTTGGCGGCGGATTGAACATATATGATAAATCAAGAAATAAATTTATTGATTATAAACATAGTTCAGATAATAAATTTAGTATTAGCGATAATTCTGTTTCTGCAATATCAAAAGATAAAGACGGGAATTTTTGGGTCGGCACATGGGGCGGTGGCCTTAATGAAGTTGTAAACTACTCTCATAAAAGCTATAATAATCTGAAGTTCAAACATTTTCTTCATTCCAGCTCTAATTCTAACAGTGTCAGCGATAATGTAATACAATCTATTTATCAAGATTCACATGGAAGAATTTGGATAGGAACTGGTTATGGATTGGATTTATATGATAAACAAAAAAATCGTTTTGTGAATTTTATTAATAATCCAAATGATTCGAATTCTATCAGTAATAATCTTGTTCAATCATGTATTCATGATGATAAAAGCGGAAATCTATGGGTGGGAACATGGGACGGTCTAAATAAAATTTTAATCAACCCTAACAGTTCAATTGAAAATATTAAATCCAATATTAAGTTTGTTCATTACACAAATAAACCGAATGATAAGTTTAGTTTAAGTGATAACCGGGTGATTTCCATGTACGAAGATGAGCAAGGGAATTTATGGTTCGGAACTTACGGCGGAGGATTAAATGAACTACCTTTGGATCAAGTAAATAAATCTAATTCGGGCAATGTCCGGTTTATTAGATACTCAATTAATGACGGATTAACGAGTAATATTATTTATGGAATACTTGGCGACGATGAAGGTAATTTATGGTTAAGCACAGATAACGGCTTATCTAAATTTAATCCCGATACAAAAGTCTTTAGAAATTATTTTGAAAGCGATGGATTACAAAGCAATCAATTCTTCTGGGGTGCCAGGTTTCGCGGCCTTAATGGTGAATTGTTTTTCGGCGGGACAAACGGTGTAAATGCATTTTATCCTTCAAGTTTAAGAGATAATAAACACGTTCCTCCGATTGTTATTACCAGCTTCCAAATATTTAACAAGCCTGTTGAAGCTGGTGTGCATGGATCTCCGCTTACAGAAACTATTTCCGAAACTAAAAAAATAAAATTGACATATAATCAGAACGTTTTTTCATTTGAATTTGCCGCACTCGATTTTACTTCTCCAAATAAGAACCAGTATGCCTATATGATGAAAGGATTTGACGATAACTGGATATATTCAGGCAATAGGCGTTTTGTTACTTACACAAATTTAGATCCGGGTACATATGAATTTAAAGTTAAGGGTTCGAACAATGACGGGATCTGGAATGAAAAAGGAGTTTCATTAACAATTATAATTCTCCCGCCTTTCTGGAAGACATGGTGGTTTATTCTCCTTTCAATTTTATTCGGAGGCGGATTCATCGTATTATTTATTTCTTATAGAATAAAACATTTACTGGATATAGAAAGATTCAGAACAAAACTGGCAGCTGATCTTCATGATAATATTGGTTCCAGCCTTACCGAAATATCCATCTTGAGTGAAGTGATTTCTAAAAAGTTAGAATCAGCAGCAGAAGATGTAAAAAGAAGTCTTAGAATGATAAGCGATAATTCCCGAAATCTAATTGATAATATGAGCGACATAGTCTGGCTGGTTAATCCTAAAAGGGATTCACTGTATGATCTTATATTAAGGCTTAGGGATACATATACCGAGCTATCATCTTATGCAAGTATTTCTTTTCGATCGGAAAATATTAAATCTCTAGAAAAAGTTTCTTTATCAATGGAACACCGTCAGCATTTGTATTTAATATTTAAAGAAGGAATAAACAATTGTATAACTCACAGCGGCTGTACGGAAATCTCACTTGATGCTTTTGTAAAAGGGAAGAAATTAGAAATGATACTAAAGGACAATGGGAAAGGTTTTAATTTGAACGAAGAATCGTCAGGAAACGGATTGGGAAATATAAAACGAAGAGCTGAAGCTATAGGCGGCAGCGTAAATATTACTTCTAATAAAGGCGAAGGTACTACGCTAATTTTTGTCGGTAATATATTATAGAAAATGATATAAATTGATTTTCATGGTTTATGTTGATTTTAAGATGGTATATGTTAATATTTATCTTAAGCGTATATTAAAATAGTGGTTATTATTGTTTTAGGATTGAACCAGACCTCATGTATGATTGTAAAATTTTGAAGCAGATTTAGAAGTATCCAGATGTTTAGGAGATTATGATGATAAAAGTTGTTGTTGTTGAAGATAATGATGCAATTCGGGAAGGATTAAAAATTTTAATTGACGGGACAGAAGGATATTCCTGCGTCGCGGCTTACTCGCGGTGTGATATAATGCTGAAAAATTTGGAAAAATTAAATCCCGATGTAATGTTAATGGATATTGGCCTTCCCGGAATAAATGGAATCGAAGGAATTAAAAGAGCAAAACTAATTTTCCCCGATCTTACAATTTTGGTTCTGACAATTTATGAAGAAAATGATTTAGTCTTCGATGCATTAGTTGCGGGTGCTTGCGGTTATTTAGTAAAAAAAACGCCTCCTTCACGGCTGCTGGAAGCAATTCAGGAAGCTTATCAGGGCGGTGCACCAATGAGTGCAAACATAGCGAGAAAGGTTATTGATTTCTTTCAGCAAAAGAAGCAGCTCTCACCTCAAAAGCCTCAAACCATTTTAACTCCCAGGGAAAAAGAAATTCTGAGCGGATTAGTAGAAGGGAATAGCTTTAAAGCAATTGCGGATTCACTTTTTATCAGCATTGAAACCGTCAGATTCCACTTTAGGAATATATATAAGAAGCTTCATGTTCATTCGCAATCCGAAGCCGTTGCCAAAGCAATTAAAGAGGGGATAATTTAATCGTTTTATTGTTAAATTTCTAAAAAAATGAGATACTAAATAATAAAACAATTTAGCAAATTTGTTGTATATAGGTTTAACAAAAGAATAAACAAATCTTTTAACCCACTCTAATTAGGTAGTATTATTTTATAAAATAAAATCAATTCATAGAAAATACCTTTGTTTAGGTAGTAGTAACGGGATTCAAATATTAATAGATTTATAATCGTTAATGAATAAAATGGGATAAATTTTAATATTCAAAAAAAATTACACTATTCTAATTTAAATTAATCAGCGATCAAGGAAATTGAATGATAAACGTTGTTGTTGTCGAAGATAATGATACAATTCGCGATGGACTTAAAATATTAATCGATGGTACCGAAGGATATCATTGTCTTTCTTCGTACAATACGTGTGAGTTAATGCTAAAGAGTTTAAAGAAACTAAATCCTGATGTGGTATTAATGGATATCGGTTTACCGGGGATGAACGGGATTGAAGGCATTAAAGAAGCGAAAACAATTTTACCAGATCTTACGATTTTAGTACTGACAATATATGAAGAGAATGATCTAATATTTGATGCTTTGTGTGCCGGTGCCTGTGGTTATTTAGTAAAGAAAACTCCTCCTTCAAAATTGCTTGAAGCTATTCAGGAAGCGTACAAAGGCGGTGCACCTATGAGCTCGCATATTGCAAGAAAGGTAATCGATTTTTTTCAGCAAAAAAACCGGATATCGTCAAAAGGCTCACAACAAATATTAACACCCAGAGAACGGGAAATTCTAAGCGGACTTGTTGAAGGAAACAGCTTTAAAGTTATTGCAGATTCTCTTTTCATTAGTATAGAAACAGTAAGGTTTCATTTTAGAAATATTTATAAAAAGCTTCATGTTCACTCGCAATCCGAAGCTGTTGTAAAAGCAATTAAAGAAGGGTTAATTTAAGTTAAAATTTGGTCGATTAGAGTATTAAAATTTTATTAAATCCTCCCCATCTATTTAGGTGGGATTTTTTGCCCTTTTACAAGCGAAAATGCAAAAATACCCATGATTAGGTAGTAGTTTAGTCGGGGTTAAATTTTTAGTTTTTACAGGATGATTTTACCTTGCAGTATAAAAACTAAAATATCAATGATCCGGGAAAGGACAAAAAAGCTTTAGAAGATTAAAAAGAAATTTAATATGATTATTGTTTGTAATGTAAACAAATAATCTTTTAAGAGGACTTAATATTTCTAAAATTTATGTGTTTTATTTTGAAAATGAAAAAGATATTTTAGCATCCTTAAGAAGTAAAAATTATATATTAAGAATTGGCAGATTGATTATTTAATTATTTGAAAAATCGTATGAGAAAAAATTATACATCCCGGAGGGATACATGAGATTTTGGCTACAACTTTTTTCCATTCTAATACTATCCATAATATTATCAAATGAAGTCTTTTGTCAAACGGGAAAAATTGCAGGTCAGGTGCTTGATGCCGGTAATAAGGAACCTATAATTGGTGCAAACGTAATAGTTATGGGCACATCAATGGGTGCGGCAACAGATTTAGACGGAAATTATTCTATCTTAGGATTATCTCCTGGTACTTATAATATCAGAGTGTCGGCAGTCGGTTATGGAACTGAAGAATTACGCGATGTCCGGGTTTCGATTGATCTAACTACACGCGAAGATTTTTCACTTAAACAAACTGCAGTACAAGTCCAAACGGTTGTAGTCACGGCAAAAAGGCCCCTTGTACAAAAAGATTTAACTGCATCCACTGCAATTGTTGATGCAAAACAAATTTCTGCTTTACCTGTTTCTGAATTCCAGGATGTACTTAACCTTCAAGCCGGTGTAGTTGGTGGAAGCGTACGCGGCGGAAGAACAGGTGAAGTCGTTTATGCAATCGACGGTGTCCCTGTTACTGATGTTTACGATGGTTCCTCGGTTGTTGATGTAAATGTGAATTCAATTCAAGAATTACAATTTGTAAGCGGTGCATTTAATGCTGAATACGGCAAAGCACTTTCCGGATATGTTAATATTGCCACCAAAGACGGCGGTGATAAAATAAAGGCGAATGTCACTACTTATTGGGGGAGTCATTATACTACTCATACGGATATTTTTAGACATGATAATATTTTTAGACCCAGCGATATAAGAGATGTTGAAGGCGGGATAAGCGGGCCAATAATTCCCGATAAACTATCATTCTATACTTACGCACGTTATATCTATTTCGGCGGATGGATATATGGACAAAAGATTTTTAACCCATGGAATATTACCATCAATAATGGGCCAACTCAACCCGTTGCCAGCAGATATACTATAAATGCTTTACCAAGCGGGGTTGGAGACAGCTCTATTGTTCCTATGAATTGGAATGAGAAAATTTATGGTCAAGGAAAACTTACATGGAAACCATTTAGTGGAATAAAAGTCGATTATAATTATATTATTGACAACATGAATTATCAGAATTATGATCAGGCATTTACTTATAACCCGGATGGTAATTATAATAATTTTAAACGTGCTAATACAAATATTTTAGCATTAACTCATACCCTAAACGCCTCAACATTTTATAAACTTGCTCTTTCCTATTTCTTTAATGAATACCAGACTTATGTTTATGCGAATCCCAACGATCCCAGATATACTAACATTGCACTCTTATCGGAAGCACCGCAGGAAGTTCCGTCGTTTTTAACCGGGGGTACACAACATACAATGTTCAGAAGAGCAACAGGAACTTACGGAGCTAAGTTGGATTTAACTTCACAGGTTACTCAGGTTCATCAAGTAAAAATTGGATTTGAATTCAATAAATATAATTTAACTTATGCAAATACAACATTATATCAAGCTGATTCACTTCAGGATCCACAGGTTACTCTAAATCCATTTGCACATATGTATGTGCCTAATCCTAACGATCCCAGCCAAAATTTAAATATCGATCTTTATACTGAAAAGCCATTTGAAGCTTCAGCTTATATACAAGATAAAATAGAATTAAAATCTCTTATCGTAAACATTGGAGTTAGAGGAGATTATTTTTATCCTGACGGTCATGTATTGAATTTTCCAAATGATCCGAATATTTATAGCCCGGTCGATCCTGCTCATATTAATTTGACATTAGCACAGCGTGAAGCTATATGGTATAAGAAATCTACTCCTAAATTTCAGATTAGCCCTAGGCTTGGAGTTGCTTTCCCTATTACGGCACGCGGTGTAATTCATTTTTCCTATGGACATTTCTTCCAGATTCCGAATTTCAATTTATTATATGCAAATCCTGATTTTAAGTTTGGACAAGGAACTGGAAACTTAGGAATTGCCGGTAACTCGGATCTGAAAGCAGAACAGACAATTAGCGGTGAAGTAGGAATTCAGCAGGCATTATCCGATGATATTACTTTTGATTTAACCGGGTATTTCAGAGATATTAGAAACTTGGCCGGAACCGCAACTAACCTTATTCCTATTTATGGTGGAGCTGCTACTTATGTTCAATATGTAAATAGTGACTTTGGTTTTGTAAAAGGGATTGTCCTTTCGGTTACCAAGAGGGTAACTAATCATTGGTCAGCAACACTTGATTATACACTGCAATCTGCTAAAGGTAATGCTTCGGATCCAAATGCGACTATTAATCTTTATACAGGCGGTGCAAGGCCGGAACAGCAAATGGCTGCGCTTAATTGGGATCAATCACAAACTCTTAATGCTACTTTTTCCTATGTCGGTGAAAATGATTGGGGATTTAGCTTAATTGGACAATATGGAAGCGGCTTTCCGTACACACCAAGTGAGTCTCTGAACCTTTCTCAAATTTTAACAAATGCAGGTTTAAAACCCTCTACATTTAATATTGATTTGAGAGCTTATAAAGATTTTATGCTTGGTAATAACAAGCTTAGTATCTTTTTAAGAGTTTATAACTTACTTGATACTGAGAATATGCTTAACGTTTATAATGACAGCGGTGTAGCCAATTATACAATTGCAGAATATCTGGCTTTAACTAATGGTAATCCTACTCACTTAGTAAATTCAGTTCAGGATTACTACAATAATCCTTCTTTTTATTCAGAACCTAGAAGAATTGAATTCGGTATGAGTTTCTATTTCAACCAATAAGTTTAATTAGTGGAAGTATTATGACAAAATTTAGATACTTTATTTATCTCTTTTTTATTGCTCTTTTTGTTGTTTCCAATTCATATCCCCAGAGCAGAAAAATAACTGCAAGAGGAAGCAGTACATACAGAACATTTGGTGTGCATAGAGGCAACCAGGTAAGAACTATATTCGCTAATTACGGAGTTATAGCTCAGCCTTCAACTCTGCCCGGATATCCCCGCGGCGCTTGGAAGTATGATCCGGACGGTTATGTAGGTGATGTTAGCCCACTGGTTGGTTTGAAACTTCCTCCAATCCCTAGAAAAGACGCAAACGGAAACATCATTGGATATATTGATACCGTTGTCAATGTTCAGATTACTCCTGTATCCAGGCCTGGCGGTGGAAGATCCGGTGCTGGAGGCAGTTTTTGGGGCTTCGATCCGATCCCGGGTTTTAACAATCCTATAATCGATCAAAGTCTTGGCGGTGTTGCAATGAGCAATCTTCCGCAAACCTGGCCTAATCAATGGCCGGATCAACCTGATTGGACTTATACTGGTAAACCTATTTCTGTTAATGGTGTATATATCACTCCTAAAGTTGATTGGAATGGTTATTTCGGTAGAGCTCAATTTAACGCAGACCAGGAAAGTTATTTCTGGATGGACGATAATGAAGATAATTCCATGTTTTCAAGATGGGGTTTCATTCCTGATACAACAGATCCTACTAGAAGAGGAGAGGCTTTGCAGGTTTCTGTTAGAGGTTTACAATGGTCGAATTTTTTAGCACAGAATGTAATCTTTTGGCTGTACAATATTAAAAATGATGGTACAACTGATTATGACCAGGTAGTTTTTGGGACGTTGGTAGGAACTTACGTTGGAATTATGGGCGATGAATACAATGATGATGCATCTTTCTTTGATGTAAGACAGAACATAACTTATACATGGGATATTGAACCCGGCAAAGGTTATGAATATATAAGGCCGGAAGCTAATCCGCAATGGCAGCCAAATCCATTTGCAGTAGGATATGTAGCATATGCATTCCTTGAATCTCCTGGTAATCAATATGACGGAATTGATAATGATGGAGACAATGCTAAGTTTACTGTTAATGCACCTTATTTTACAGCGCAGGATTTTGACCCTCGAATAATTCATGCCGGCGATAAACTAGTTTTGATTAATCCCAAAACATATAAAAGAACTATTGAAATTATGCCCAATGATACGATAACTGTATATTCAATGGGAGTCCCCTTTAAGCTTTATCCGGGGATTGCACTTCAGGAAGGGAATTTACGTTCTGATGGTTCGGTAAATCCAAACGCTTATGATGGGATTGATAATAACTTAAATGGAATAATTGATGAAAATTATATCCTTGATTACAAACAGTTTAAGAAATCTCCTGGTGGGGTAGTTTTAATTGATACATTAAACCCTATTCAGCATAAGGATTACATTGACGGAACCGGGCTTAATGATCCAATGATTGATGAAGCCAGAGATGATGGAATTGATAACAATAATAACTGGAACCAATTAACTGATGATGTCGGACTTGACGGAAAGGCTGAATCGGGCGATTTTGGCGAAGGCGACGGTAAACCAACTTCGGGGTATCAAAAACCAGGCGTTGTTCCAGGGCTTGCAGATACATCGAAAGTTAATATTTATGGACTTCTGGATACAGGCGAACCCGGAGAACCGGATATTGATAAAACAGATGTTGATGAATCAGATCAAATCGGTTTAACAAGTTTTGAATATTTTACACCTGCTGGTGCAATTACAATGAGCAACGAAATTGATATGTGGCGCAGAATGCACCCCGGTTATTTTGATGTACCTGCTTCTGTTGTTAACAATATTGCAACCAAAGGAGAAGATGGAGATTTTATAGCAGCTTCCGGTTATTTCCCGTTACTTGCCGGTAGTACCGAAAGATTTTCATTAGCACTTTTATTCGGTGATAATCTTTTTGAAACAATAAAAACAAAAAAAATCGCACAAACAATTTATACTGCTAATTACAACTTCCCGCAGCCGCCTGAAAAACCAACCTTAACTGCAGTGCCGGGCGATAAGCAGGTTACGCTTTACTGGGACAGGGTTGCTGAACATTCAATTGATAAGACCACGAAAAAAATTGAGTTTGAAGGTTATAAAATATACAGAGGCACTGATCCTGATTTTTCAGACGCTCTTCAAATTTCAGATGGCAGAGGACAAAAAGTATTTTATCAGCCTATATTCCAGTGCGATTTAGTTGATGGGGTTACAGGATATTTTAACTCATCTCCAACACTTTATCAACTGACAAATGGAGCTCCTTATTTTCTGGGGCAGGATTCAGGCATTCAAAATTCTTATGTTGATAAAAACCTAACAAACGGAAGAACATATTACTATGCCGTTGTAGCATATACTAAAGGTGTATCTTCGCTGGATATATTCCCGACAGAAAATACACATTACGTTTCAAAAGATGCTAACGGGAATATAACAACCGATATCAATACTGCTGCGGTTGTTCCGAACGCTCCTGTCCTAGGCTATGTGCCGCCAAAATCAGGTATCCAGCTTTCAAGAACATCTGGACATTCGGAAGCGGTTCCATATTACGAAGTTGTAAACCCTACTGTAGTTTCAGATTCAACATATCAGGTTACATTTAACGATTCTTTAATAAGCGGTGTTAACATTGCTTATTCTTATAACATTCAAAATACAGGCAATGGCGGATATATACTGAAAAATGCTAAGCTTTTACCGACTAACGGTATCGTTGCTGATGGTATAAGGCTTTCAATTGATACTACATTTCAAACTGTTCGTAATATCGTTTTAGATTCTGCGAGATCCGGTTGGACTAATAAAAATAATAATAACTTGGAATTTATTGCAACTCAATTCTCACTTCCCAGTAAAAATTTACGCGGTATAAGGTTCCCAAAAGATTATGTGTTTGTCTTCTCAAATACATATAATGATACATCTAACAGCTTAGCAATTTTTAAAAACAATGGTGTCAATCTTGCGCTAAAGAGAACTAATTTTAAAGTATACGATGTAACTGATCCAAGCCATCCAATTAGAGTTCAATATGCTATGACTGAAGCCGGCTCCGTAAAATTGGATACCTTATCGAAAAACGATATCGTCTTTCTATCTGATTCTGCAGGTAGTGTCCTTTCGTGGGACATGCAATTTCTTGGAAATGATTCATCTTATGTTAATAAGGGCGGTGATACACTAAAGTTATCGTTCACAAAACCACTTACTGCTAGTGATAAATTTACGTATACAACAGTAGGTGCTTCGGTTAATCAGTCGCTAATTAAGCAGCAGCTAAATGATATAAAGGCGGTCCCAAACCCATATGTAATAACGAATGTATATGAACAGCCTCTGCCTTCCGGAATAAGGGGAAGAGGCGAGAGGGTTATGTATTTTACACATGTTCCCCCTAACTGTACAATTCACATTTATACCTCTGCAGGCGACGAAGTAAGAACTTTACAGCACGAAGGTAATTTGAATAACGGAACAGTACAATGGGATTTAAGAACAGCAGAGGGTCTTGAAGTAGCTTATGGCGTGTATTTTTATGTTGTTGAAGTAAATGCTACAGGCGATAAAAAGATTGGTAAAATTGCAATAATAAAATAACGGCAGGCGTGAATATTACGGAGCTTGAAAAATGATAAAATCAAAAATACTAATTTTAATAATCTTATTTAGCGGAATAATTTTTTCGCAATCCAAGGTTGGAACAACAGCTGCCGACTTCCTTACTATTCCGGTCGGTCCCCGTGCTGCCGGTATGGGAGGCGCTTTTACTGCCGTCGCTAATGATGTAACAACCGCATATTGGAATCCCGGGGGGCTTTCAAGAATCGGGAGAATTGAGTTTGCAGCTTCTTTTGCACAATGGATTGCGGGAACAAAGCTTAACTGGTTCGGGCTTAATTATCAGATAGATGAAGATGATGCAGTTGCTTTAAGTATAGATCAATTGGATTATGGAACATCCGAAGTTACAACTCCGGATCAGCCTGACGGCACCGGTGAAAATTGGAGTGCTGCTGATTTAGCATTCTCGTTATCCTATGCGAGAAATTTAACGGATCGTTTTTCAATTGGCGGGACAATTAAATATATAAATCAAAAAATATGGAATGAATCAGCATCTGCATTTGCATTAGATATTGGTTTATTATTTTATACTGAATTGCCTGGTTTAAATATTGGTATGAATATTTCGAACTTTGGAACTGATATGAAACTTTCAGGTAAAGATTTGCTTCAGCCTGTGGATATTGATCCTGCACATGCCGGCAACAATGCTAATATTGCCGCAGATCTTTCAACTTCATCATGGCCATTACCTTTGCAATTTACTGTCGGTTTAGGTTACGATATAGTGAATAATAACAGCTGGAAATGGACAGTAGCTTCGGATGCAGTTATTCCAAGCAACCAAACTTCTTATCTGAATATCGGTACAGAATTAAACTGGAATGATTTATTTTCTATTCGCGGAGGATTTTATTCATTATCCAGAGGCGGGGGCCAAGTTATCAATCAATCACAAAAAGGAGGGTTGTCTGGAGGCATAGGTATACATTATGATTTTGGAGGTTTCTATGCAAAGATCGATTACAGTTATACTACTTTTGGCGTATTCGATCCGATAAATAGAATTGCAATTTCACTAGGGTTATAATTAATTAACATTTATTTAATCAAATAAGTAAGAGGTCCAAAATGAAAAAATTGTTATTCACTACTCTTGTTATTTTACTTGCAGGTTTTGTGGTTTATTCACAAGCCCAAGTAAATGTAACATTTAAGGTTAACATGGAGACTGCTATTTATAACGGAATTTTTAAAGTTGCTACCGATTCCGTTGCTGTCAGAGGTGATTTTCAAATGGCTGCCGGAGATACAGCTGATTGGTATGGTTATCACTTTAAGATGACAAAAGGCGCTAGCGATTCAATTTATTCAGTTACAGCAGTTTTTCCAGATTCAGATGCCGGTAAGACATACCAGTTTAAATTTGCAATGAGCAATGATGGTTGGGAAAGCAGTGCAAATAAAACATTTATTCTGGGAACCAATGACACAACTTTAGGGCCATATTGGTTCAATAATGACAGCACTCATATTACTGCTACCAAACATCTTTATACAGTTACTTTTATTGCCGATCTTAGTTCGTATATCGGAACATCAGTAGGAAAATTTGATCCTTCAAAAGATTCTATTCAGATAATGGGATTAAGCAACTGGGGCGGTTTTACTGTTACTGATTTATCAGGCCCTGTGGTACTGACTCCTGACCCATTTACCATTGGTTTGTATACTACAACATTAACACTTACCGGACCCGAAGGTGATTCAACTGCATGGAAATTTAAAGCATTCCCGGATTCAGTATTCGGTAATGGCGGCGGGTATGAAAATGGCGACAACAGATGGTTATACTTTACTGCTGATACCGTTGATACATTAGGGCCTTTGGTTCCTAATATTACAATTCTTCAACCAGCAATAACTTCGCCGGTAACGGTTACTTTCCATGTTGATATGAGAAATGCAAAAGATTATCACACCGGGAAAGCAATTGATCCCTCAACAATTAATTTTGTAGGCCTTAAAGGTTCGATAGATGCCTTTGGAGCCTGGGGCGGAAACTGGGCTGTTGCCGATACTGCCGATAGTGTGGTCGGAACTCCTAAAACAATGTGGGCTCTGAATGATGACGGAAAGAATGGAGATGATGTTGCCGGTGACCATATCTGGTCATTAACAATGAATCTTCCTGCCGGTACTCCTTCCGGGTATACCGAATATAAGTTCGGGTGTAACTATCCGGGTGTAGATACTGTTAACGGCGGCAGTTCATATCTTGATAATGAAATGAAAGCTAATGTAAACCATTTCTTTAATATTGCAGCTGGTGCTCCTATTGTACTAAATAATATCTTTGGTGTACAGGATTCAGTAAGTGCGTTTACAGCTGTTAAAAAAGAAAATAGCAATATTCCGAATAAATTTAATTTATCTCAGAATTATCCGAATCCTTTTAACCCCTCAACTGTAATTAATTATAGCATTCCTAAATCCCAGATGGTAATGTTAAAAATATACAACATCTTGGGACAGGAAGTTGCTACTCTTGTTAATCAAGAGCAGGTAGCAGGTAACTATAAAGTTACATTTGATGCAAGCAGACTTTCAAGCGGTGTATACTTCTATTCAATTAAAACTGGAAACTTCTCCGCTGTTAAGAAGATGATGTTGTTGAAGTAATAATCAGCAATAATATATCTTAATATTTATATCCGGTTGATTGTGAATAACTTTCAACCGGATTTTTTTTAATACGATTTTAGTTGGTTAGGCGGATGTGAAAAAACTTAATTTTTTGCAAACTAATTCGGCTAACGATTTTCAGTAGTTTAAAAAACAGAACCCATTTAACAAGTTATATTTTGTAATCATAAAAATAATTTTTAATGAATTAAACCAGAATTTTTCACTTTTTTTTATGAAATAATTTTGGGAATTTTATCCGATAAAAACAAAAATATCCTTAAAAATGAAGAAAAAATCCCTGCCAATTCTATTTTCCATTTTCATTATTCTATTTAGTTCTAAGATAATTTCGCAGAATCTAACTGAAGAAAATTTTAATAATCTTAAGGACAAAATTGTTGCTACGGTTGGTGATGATAAAATAACCGGAGAGGAATTCCTGCAAAGATATGAGTTTACACCGCTTTTTAGAAAACAAATTAAGCGCATGACTCAATCACTTAAATTAGAATTTTTATATTCATTAATTTCTGAAAAATTATGGGCCTCACAGGCAAAAGATCTTGGATACGATACTCTTTCTGTTATGAAATATGTTTCTTCCAAACTTGAAGATATGTTTGTAAGGGACGCCTTATACAGAAGAAAAATAAAAGACAAAGTAAAAATATCCGATAAGGAATTACTTCAGGGGTATATGCGCTACAATACTAATCTTGAAGTTAATTATTTGTTTGCAGATAGTTTAGGTCAAATTGAAAAATTATACCACTTATTAAAAGTTGGTGTCCCTTTCGATTCGTTACTTTCCACAAGGCCGGAGGCTGCAGAACAATTAAAACCAAGAGAAATTGGATACGGCCAGATGGACGAAGTCGTTGAAGACTCCCTTTATGCATTAAAGATAGGCCAGTTTACAGAACCTGTATATTCGGAAGAAGGCTGGTATATTTTTAGGCTGACGAACAAAATTAGTCAGGTTATGACAGGTACCAAAGAAGATGCTGTAAAGGCTGTTAAAGCCACAATTGGAGCTAGGAAGGAAGAAAAATTTTATAGAGAGTACTTTGATAAATTTTTCAAAAATCAGAAAGTTGAGGCAGATGCTCACTTATTCAGAAGTTTAGCCAGGAAGATATCTTATATCTTTACGCAGAAGAAAAAAGCATTTAAAGTTAAAGATGGAGATCCGGTTTATTTAGACGTCAAAGATGTCGAAAACATTGAAAAAGAATTTGGGCCGGATTCATTGAAGATGAGTTATATAAAGTTTGATAAAGACCCAAAATCTTTAAAAGGATTTATTCAAGATTTAGCCTGGGAAGATTTTAGTTCGGTAAAAACAGATACGCTTACAATTATGCGTTTAATAAATATTGAAACAAGAGCAAATATTGAACACGAGCTTTTAGCAAGGGAAGGTATAAAAGAGGGACTTCAATACTTACCTTCTGTTCAAAGCGATTTGCATGAATGGAGAGAGAATTATCTAGCCCAAATTTTAAAAAATAAATTTCTAGACTCAGCAAAAATAAGCAACAAGGAGCTTTATAATTATTATAGAAGATATAACCATGATAATTTTTATCCTGAAGAAGTAAATATAGTTGAAGTATTTAACAACAATACACAGATTATTGATAAAGTTTTGAATGAATTAAAAAAGGGAACGGATATTAAAAAGCTTGCATATATGTATACCCAAAGGCACTGGACGAAAAAGGACAGCGGTGAATTTGGTTACTTCCCGATTACAATGCATGGTGAGATCGGCAGTATTGCAGCTTCAATGAAGGTGGGGGATATTTACGGGCCGCTAAAAATTGACGGGGGATATTCAGTATTTAAACTAATTGGCAAAAGGGCTTCCAGAAAAGAATTAGCACAGCCATTCGATAAAGTTAAAGATGATCTTAGAAGGAATTTGGAGATACAAAAAGAGCGTAAAGCCATTACAGATTATACTGTAAAACTCGCTCAAAAATTCGGAATAGTCATTAATGGTCAAGTGTTAAAACAAATACCGGTTACACAAATAAATGCCTTTGGATTTCGATATCTGGGTTTCGGCGGGAGATTGACAGCTGCTCCTTTAATGACGCCAAATGTCGACTGGGTTGCCCCTTATTTAAAAAGCTTAAATATCAATCCTTGATGGATTTTCGTAATTAAGTATATTATTATTGAATAAATTATAATCATATGCCTGAGAAAGAAAAAATAAAAATTAAAAAGAAGAAAAAACGAATTCCGACTCCAAAGAAACCTCCCAAAGTTGAACCGGACAAAAATGCCTACATTCGTAATAAGGAAAAGGATAAACTAAGAAAAAATAAAGAAGAGGAATAACAAAGGATGATACAGGCATCTGTTATTCTTGCTTTTTACAACCGAATCGATTATCTAAAATTAGTTTTGGCAGGTTTTGAAAGACAAACATTCAGAAATTTTGAAATTATAATTGCTGATGACGGATCATCAACACCAATAGTTCGGGAAATCGAAAATATTTCTAAGGCGCTACCCTTTCCAATTACTCATCTTTGGCAGGAAGATAAAGGATTTCGTAAAAATAAAATTCTAAATAGAGCAATTACTGCGGCAAACTCCGATTACCTTATTTTTATTGATGCAGATTGTATTCCGCATTCAGAATTTGTAAAGGAGCATTTTGAGTTTAGGAAACAAGGGACTTGTTTCACCGGACGGAGAGTGAATTTATCCGAAAGATTTACAAACATTTTAACTTCTCAAAAAGTTAAAGATAGGTTCTTAGAAAATAATAATCTTAAACTCATCACGGATGGAATTTTTGGAAAATCATTTGATGTTGAAAAGGGTTTTTATTTTAAGAATGAGTTTTTAAGAAAATATTTCAACAAGAAAAAAAGGGGATTGTTGGGATGCAATTTTTCAATACATAAAGAAGACATTATCAAAGTTAATGGCTTTGATGAAAGATATGAAGCTCCATCAGTCGGTGAAGATTCAGATGTTGAGTTCAGGCTGGAATTATGCGGGATTAAAACCTTATCTCTTAACAATATTGCAATTCAATATCATCTATTTCATAGACTGCAAACACGACCTCAAAAAAACTTAGATCTATTTAATGAAATCAAGGAAACAAAATTATATTTTACTCCGTTCGGAATAACAAAAACAATATAGTCTTGCAAAATGACTTATGTTTAATTATCAATTATTTTCGTGCTACTTAGCCTTATTTTTAAGATGTTTAACTTAAAAACATAATTGTGCCGGCTCTTTACTTATTAAAGATGTTTGGAGAATAGAAATGAAAAAAATACTTATAATCATTTTGTTTGGATTATCAACACTTCTTGCCCAAAACGAAAACAATGGCAGCATAAGTTTTGTATTTAACGGTGAAAAAATCGATTTACCAATAAGCTCGGTTACTATTACAAAACATAATGATATCGTACTAAGCTTAAGATGTGAATATGATGGTCCTAAAGAACAGCAAATGATTGGATTTGATATAGCGCTTAAAGAATTATCTACAAATTCCACTGCAATGCTAAACGAGGGAACAAGAATAAATATAAATACAAGAGATAAAATAAATCTTTCGGGCCAGGATTTGACAGTGTGGTTTGGTATGGATAAAAACGATAACAGGAATATGGGAGATGAAACTGCTAATTATAGTGTTTTTGGAAAAGGACAAAAAGCAAATTGGCAGATAACTTCCAAAACTTTTAAACTTACTATAACCAAAGTCAATTATGTCAACAAGAAATTGAGGATAACAGGAGAGTTTAACGGTTCCTTTAGTTCTACAATTGCACCTAAAGGGAAAGTTGCTGAAATTAAAGATGGAATCTTTAAAATTATAATTTAATGACAGTTCTATATGTGGTATATTAAAAATCTAATAATTCTAAATTACTTTTCTCACATGTTTAAGAAATAAATTTTCCTTAGTTTTGTATAATTATTTTATTTAAAAGCGGGAATTGTTTGATGTACAAAATTATCATCTCCCTATTCATTTTTACTTCATTATTATTCGCACAAGTTAAATTTGATGCCGATTTTGAAAGCGGAAATATGAGTTCGGTAAGTACTTCTGATTCTGTGAACTACACTGTAAGCACAAAAAGCGATATAGGGGGAAGATGGTTTTATTTCCGAATTACCGGAGCGAAAAACAAATTCATTAGAGTTAATATTGTGGATGATAAATTTTACGGTATGAATGATGTAAAAAGAGCAATGTACTCTTATGATAATAAGAATTTTTCACGGTTTTCTTCGACTGAAAGTCCAAATCCCGGCACCTTTCAAAAAACCTTTACACAAGACACTGCGTATGTCGCATATTACACTCCTTACACATTTAGTTATTTGCAGGAAAGAATTAAAGAATGGAATAAAAGTGAATTCGTTACTCTAGATACTTTAGGTTTCACTAATCATAATCTTCCGATTCAAGAAATTATTTTAACTGATGCATCTTATCCTAATGATAGTAAATATCAGGTTTGGATTCACGCACGTACACATCCAGGTGAAACACCGGCTTCCTGGCATTTTGACGGAATCGTTCAAACGTTATTAAAGAATGACCCAGTGGTTGAATATTATAGAAAAAATATAGTCTTTCACTTAATCCCATTTACGAATCCCGACGGGGTTTATTACGGAAGGTCCCGCACAAATTTTGATGGCGTTGATGTTGAATCTAATTGGGGGGAGACAGATGCAAATACCAGTACCGAAGTAAAGATTCTGAAAAAAAGAATGGCTGAATTAAATAATAAAAAACCATTTTCTATTTTTCTAAACTTGCACTCTCAAGCAAGTCCTTTTTGCACAATGTGGATTCATACTGCAAGTTCAACTTCTGATCTGTTCTATCAAAAAGAATTTCAAATGGCCAATTTAAATTCATCAGATATACCTTATTTTACTCAAGCAGATTATAGTCAATCAAATTTGCAGTCAGTTTTCCCGGAAGGCTGGCAGTGGAATAATTGGGGAAATAAAATTATGGCTCTTACATATGAAACATCGTATGATCAATACTCAGATGGTACGTGGGTTACGAATGATAATCTTTTTGAAATTGGAAACAGAACGGTTTATGCGATTGCAGAGTATCTGCATCTTTCACAGCCAAAATATTATATATTAGATAACAAGGATGCTGTTGTATCTGGAAATTGGACAAGTGATTCTGCAGGAGTTCAATTTTACGGAAATGACTATCTTCAAGCAAATCCCGGGACCGGCAGCGATTCGGTAACTTATAAAACTGAAACAATAGAATCCGGAATCTATGATGTTTATGCCTGGTGGCCGGCAAAGAACAGTTATGCATATAATACAAAATTTCATATTCTAGCTGATGGTAATGAATCAGTAATAGAAAAAACTCAGCAAGTTAATGGAGGGCAATGGAATTTTCTTAAACAAGTTTCTCTTTCAAAAAGCGGAATTATTTCCTTATCATTAAATAACAGTGCCAGCGGAATTGTTACTGCGGATGCTTTCAGAATTATTTATAAAGGCCCGGTTTCGTCTGTTAAAGAAATTCAAATGCCGAAAGATTTTGTATTATACCAAAATTTTCCTAATCCATTTAACCCGTCAACTACAATTAGATTTGAACTTAAAAAAAGAAGTAAAGTGCTATTAAGGATTATCGATCCCTTAGGTAAACAAGTTGCAGTCCTTCTTAATAATGAAATGGAAACCGGGGCGCATGATGTGATATTTAACACCTTAAAATATCCATCATTGAGCAGCGGTGTTTATTATTTTATATTGACCACTGATAAATCCTCAGAAAGCAAAGGAATGGTTCTTATCAAGTAATCAATTAGGCGCTTTTTGTAATAAAACTTTGTTTTAATATTCTTACCGATTTATTGTTGCTTCCAAAAATTAAATGCCTTATATTTCAAGCCATAAATTTATTAATTCCTAAATAAATAAGGTAACTAATGCTGGACGACTTAGATATTAAAATTCTTAATGCACTCCAAAAAAACGGAAGAACAAAACGCAATGTAATTGCCGAGTCGATTGGTTTATCAATTCCCTCGGTCAGCGAAAGGCTGCATAAATTAGAGGAGAAAGGAATTATTGAAGGATATTTTGCCAAAGTAAACAAAAAAGCTTTTGGCTATGATATTATGGCTTATATCCTAGTTACAATGGAATCCTCAAAACATTATAAAACTTTTACTTCAAAGGTTGAAAAAATTCAACAAATTATTGAGTGTCATTCTGTTTTAGGTGAAGGTTCGCATCTTCTAAAAGCTATTGTTAAAAACACAGAATCCCTCGAGAAACTGCTTAACGAAATCCAATCGTGGCCGGGTATTGTTTCAACAAAGACAACTTTTGTACTGTCAACAATTAAAGAAACAACGGAAATAGAAATTTAATTAACATCTTTAAAAAATAAATTATAAGGAATGAATATGGCAAAGGTCAGTTCCCCAATTGAGCAAATTTTAAAATACATTCAAACAAACGGGATAAAATTTGTAGACTTAAAGTTTATGGATTTCCCAGGTCAATGGCAGCATTTTACTGTACCGGTATCTCAGTTTGACGAAGGTTCATTTGAAGACGGATTTGGTTTTGATGGATCTTCAATTCGTGGATGGAAAGCGATTAACGAAAGTGATATGTTGATTATACCTGATCCTTCTACAATGTTTCTCGATACTTTTGTTGATGTTCCCACTATAAGCTTAATCTGTGATGTATATGAGCCTGCTACTAAAGAAAAGTATACAAGATGTCCTAGAAATATTGCACAAAAAGCTGCCGCATATTTAACATCAACGGGTATTGCAGATACAGTATATTTCGGGCCCGAAGCAGAATTTTTTGTTTTTGATGATGTCCGTTTTGATTCTAAACCTAACGGCAGTTTTTATTTTGTAGATTCAGTTGAAGGAAAATGGAATAGCGGCAAAGATGAAGGACCAAACTTAGGTTATAAACCCAGATATAAGGAAGGATATTTCCCTGTCCCTCCAACTGATGCTTTAATGAATTTAAGAAATGAGATGGTTGTTAATTTAATTGACAGCGGAATTGATGTAGAAGCACAGCACCACGAAGTTGCCAGCGGCGGTCAATGCGAAATTGATTTGCGTTTTCAACCTCTCGTTAAGGCAGCAGATCAATTGTTAATGTTTAAATATATTGTAAAGAATACGGCGAAGAAAAATAACAAGACAGTTACTTATATGCCGAAGCCGATTTTTGGTGATAACGGAAGCGGTATGCATGTCCATACGAGTCTTTGGAAAAAAGGAAAACCTCTTTTTGCAGGATCAGGTTATGCAGGTTTGAGTGAGATGGCGCTTTATTTTATCGGCGGATTATTAAAGCACGCACCTTCATTACTCGCATTTACAAATCCTACTACTAATTCCTACAAAAGATTAGTCCCCGGATTTGAAGCACCAGTGAATCTGGCATATTCACAAAGAAATAGAAGTGCCTCAATTAGAATACCAATGTATTCTCCTAGTCCAAAAGCAAAACGTGTTGAGTTTAGATGTCCTGATCCTTCAAGCAATCCTTATCTGGCATTTTCTGCAATGTTGATGGCAGGATTAGACGGTGTTATAAATAGAATTGATCCGGGTGATCCATTGGATAAGGATATTTATGATTTGTCTCCGGAAGAATTGAAAGATGTCCCAACAACTCCTGGTAGTTTAAATGAAGCTTTGAAAGCACTTTCTGATGATCATGAATATCTTTTAAAGGGTGATGTATTTACGTCCGACGTAATTGAAACCTGGATTAAATATAAAACCGAAAAAGAAATTAAACCGATGGCGCTGCAGCCTCATCCATTTGAATTTGCTTTGTATTACGATGTATAAGTAATGATTAGGTTGGCCTTAAAGCGGGCGAACTAAATGTTCGCCCTTTTTTTATTAATCAATAATCATAGTTGAGTATTAATTTAATATTTTAAAAATTTTACAAGTCCTCCGTATCTGCTATCCATTTTAAAATCAAATTTTTCAAAAAAAGATTTAAGATAATAATGAGTTGTTACTGTTTTAATTCCATCCGCAAATAACTGCTCACTAAAATCCTGGATTAATTTTCCTGCCAACCCCCGGCCTCTGTATGATTTTGCTATTTCTATGCCTTCAATATGAGCAATCTTTAAATAAAGCAGCTTATAACAAATTCCTCCGATTATGTTTTCTTCATCTTCCTGATCTGTTATAATTAAATATTTTAAGTCATTATCTATTTTTAGTGGATAATTATCTACGATGAATAATTTATGCAAACTGCCGATTTCAGATGGGGATAAGGGTTTCCTAATTATATAAGACAGGCCCAAAGAATCTTTTACTTTTGTTTTTAATATTAGATGACTTTCCTTGTTTTCACTGCCGGAAGCGATTTCTATTTTTAAATCGTCAGTCAGTTTAGGAAAAATTAATTTATTCAGAACAACTTTATCGGTTTTATCGTTCAGCAATTCTTGAAGTTCTAACAGCTCAATTCTTTTTATAGCAGGGAGGTCCGGATATTTAAAAAGTGTGTTAATCAATTTTGTGAAAAGGGCTGAAACTTCTTCAGAAATATCCGAAAAATATGTCTTGCTGTAAAAAATATAACGAACAATTTCAGGGTACTTTTCGAATCTATATAATGAAAATAAGTTTTGAACAAAATCTGCTTTTGCCCTTTTGGTGGACCCTGGATTTAAACTCAGCCAGCCTTCATAATTCCTGAAAGCATTTTTAAGATAAGAATCTATATAGGGTTCATTCTTTGCTTTATCAATATAATTTTTAAGGATAGGAAGTAAATCAGTGTTGCCAATCCATAAGCCGCTGCTTAGAAAGTTATTTTTTAATTTATTCAAAAAAACAATGCCTTCTTCGTAACCTAAAGCTTCCAGGCACGCATCGAAAGTCCATTCAATTTTTAAATATTCTTTACTCCACGGATAATGGTTAAATGTCTGGGAATAAAAATTATTTAATATAGGTAAAATTAAATCATCAGGATTTTGATAAACATGCCAGCCTGAAATTGATAATACTTTAGTACCCTCTTTAAAATATGGCTCAGGCACAACTACATTAGTCGGCGAAATATTACCCGGTATTACCGAATAATCGCTTCGTTTTAGTACTGTAAAAAATGCAGCAATGCCGCGTTTAAATAAAATTTCCCATTCACTTTCAAAATCATTTTTATTAATGATAGAGCGGGTAGAAGTTAACTGCCGGATTTTTTCCCAGATGGTAAGGTCATTAATAAAATCAAATGAAACTACTCCCAAATTTGATCTGAAATTTCCAAGCTTTGGTAAAATTGAGGTTTTCCCCGACTTGTGAGCAATTTTTATTGTTAGGTAAATTGTTTCCAGCACCTTTTGCTTTGTAATATCCGGTTTAATAAAAATGACAAAATCATAATGTTTATAGTTGTTTGTATTTATACTTATTCTATAAAGATATCTTTTATTAGATGAACTGATGCTGGAGATATAAATTCCTTGATCGGGCACATCATTTAAATCGAATTTATGATTTTCAAATATCAGCATAAAAGCTTCTTTTAAGAAAGTGGAAGTGATAAGAATTTTTTCAATTCTTTCTTTCTCTTTATTCGAAATTATATCCTGGTATATGATCTTTTTAATCCAGTTTTTACTTTGCTTTTCAAATGGTGAAAGCTTAATTCGTGATTCATACCAGCTTGAAAGAGTTTTGAAAAGATGCTTTGCATATCTTGATATTCGAATGTCCTGCTTATGGAGTATCCAATTAATTAATTCTGCCCTAACCGGCGGATAGGCAGAAGGATTATTCATTACGAACTTAATGAGCATGTCAAGAATGCGTTTAAATTGAGTTAAAGCAGTCTCGGAAACAGGCCAGGTTAGTCCTTTTCTATATGATTCCATTCTCATGCTTAATGAGTGAAGACGAAAGCCTTCAATTTTATTATAACTAATTTCTTCAATAGCTTTTCTATTTAAGAATGGAAGGCCGCTGTTAATAAAGGATGGTAAGTATCTATCAAAGTCAATTGAAGGCTGATTCAAAAGTAAAATTTTATATGCAAGACTCCTTACGGAAAACTTAGTGTGAACGCCTAAAACTTCCAGGCGCCTGCTGACAAGATTTTCAATTTTATGTTCAGAATATTTTAATAACTCTTCTAAAGAATGTAATGCCTGAAGCACTTCTTTTTCTTTACCAAATAAAGCTTTAACAATTATAAGATTTAACTTTTTTAATTTTAAATCCAGATGATTCGTGTTGGAAAGATTTTCAGCTATTATTTTCTCTTTGTTAATTTCCTTATTAACATAAATTTGAGATGAGATATTAGGGAAATCGATATCCCAATTATCTTTACATTTGGCAAAATTAATTAAGCTATAATTTCCAACCCAAAGTATAGGTTGCAAAACAAAAATCCCCAGGTCAATATGATTAGTTTTAACAACATACTCAAAGCTGCCTATTTGAAAGCGATTTGAGTTAGGTGTATTTTTAATTGTTAAAAATAATTTACGGCGTTTATCGTAAATTCCATTGTTTTGAAATTCAAAATCTTCCTTAGTTAAGCCCAAATCTTTAAGAATCCATAAGGGAATAGTCACTTTTATATTGTTGCCTTTGAATTCTAACTGCGACTTTTTATAAAGATCATTTATCTCCAGTTTGAAATTTGATTCGATAGCTTTTCTCTTAAATGTCCCTTTTGCTGTTAGTTCTCCTTTGTTCTCCGAAAAATTTATGGTAAGCAAGGAAAATTTTAGTATCCTTTCATACGGTATTAATCCGGAATTCACAGTTGATATTATGGAACTGAAATAATCCATCAATTTATTTTGTGCTTCCGCTTTTTTAACAAAATTATCATCATAATCCGGTACAATAAGCAGAGTGTTGTAAGGTTTCATATCACCAACGAGAAATGCCCGTTTTAGTCCCGGTATATCTTCAAATTTTTTTTCTATATAAGCCGGAGCAATAGTCTGCCCTTTAATATTTTTATAAATATCCTTAACACGGTCAATTATATATAAATAACCTTGCTCATCCTGTTTGAAAAGATCGCCGGTTGAAAGCCATTTTGATTTATCATCTTTTCTTTGTGCGCCATCAAGATATTTTGCTACATAATGTCCGGCAATCTGGAGCTCGTTTTCTTTACTAAAATTTATTTCAATTCCCGGTAAAGGAATTCCTACAGAATCCTTTATATATTCGCCCGGCAGTGTCATACTGATTCCGCCGGTTGCCTCAGTCATTCCAAATCCGCTGCAAAGCTCTACTTTGTGATTATTAAAAAATTTAAAGACTTTAGGTTCAAGATATCCTGCTGCCGATAATCCCCACCTCAAATTATGTCCGACAAATTCTTTGAATTGATGAACATGCTTTGATTTTTTTGTATTTGTATGCTCTGATATATTTTGGAATCTTTCATAAATCTCTCTCCAGCGTAAGGGAATACTAATAAAGCCCGTTGGCTGTATTATTTTCATCAAAGCTAAAAGTGAATCCGCATCATTTCTTCCGGCGAATACATAAGTTCCACCCCAGAAAATTGTACCTAACATTTCAAGATATCTGCCGAAAGTATGAAAAAGCGGGAGGTAGCATAAGAGGACTTCATTCCTCCCGACCTTAGGCAATGCAGCTGCGCGGGCAAATCTTTTGGTAATCAAATTGTAATTTGTAAAGGCAACGCCCTTCGGCATCCCGGTACTTCCGGAAGTAAACATTATAGTCGAGATGTCATCTAATTTTAACTTTTCTCTTTTGCTTAATACTCCGGCAACATCTTTATGGCTTATTAATGAAATAATTTGATCAAGTTGAATAACACCTTCTTCGTTCTGAGGAGATAAAGTCCCGGTAAAAAATATCTCGAATTGTAGATCATATTTTTCTCTTAAAGTTTTTAACATTTCCAATCGCTGATCGGTATCAGTTACAATTATGTTAAAATTTATTTTTGAGTGAATATATTTTAAAGTATCAAGATTAAATTGAGTATTTAAAGGTGAAACCTGAATGTCGAAAGCTAAACAAGCCAAATCGCAGCAGGCGCTATCAATTGAATTATCCGAATATATTGCAACCTTCGGTTTATAATTTGTTACATATAAAAATGCAGTTGCAATCTTTTTAATCCTTGTATCAATAAGTCTGTAACTATGCTCATTTTTAACCTCTCCGTCAATGGTAATAAATAAGGTTTTTTCTCCATGAAGCCGGACCCTCTGTTCAATTAAATTTATAATAGAATAATTGGAAGCTTTTATAATTTTAAAAGTTGTTTCTGCCCAACGGTATCGTAATTGAATATCTTCAAGTGATTCAAGAAAATTCGGCAGCCGCGTTAAGTCTAAATAATCATGCCAAATGTTATTCTCAATCTGTTTTATATCAGGAGAATTTAGAATTGTTTCAACAGTTTTTAATAAACTCCCGGAAAATTTGGGATCAATTGAATTATCAATTATATGCTTAAGATCTTCAAGCTGCTTTCTAAATCGAAGGATTATATTATCGTCCATATCATTTCAAAATTATTATTATAAAAATAAGAAAAAGAGAGGAGGCTTTGAAGGCTATTTAAAAGAGATAATTTATAAACTCAAATTAGCGTGTATCTCGTTTTTAACGGATCCAGTTTTTCCAAATTTCCTGCTGATAACCGACCGTAACTAATCTGCTGTTTCTAACAATAGGTGTTTTAAAAAGTAGAGGATTACTTAATAATTCTTCTTCGATATCAAATACCATAAACTGTAAATTTTTTTTTGAATATTCTTTGCCCTGAGTATCAATTAATTCCTCGACAGGAATTACCTGGCTGATATTATTTAATTCTCCCTTGGAAATTCCTTTTTCATTTAAATCTCTAAAATGAAATTGAATTCTTCTTTCCTTGAAAAATCTGATTGCTTTTTGCGTCTCCCTGCAGCTTTTTGTCCCGATTATTTGAATGTTCATGATCAAAATAAAAGCTTAATTTATTTTAAATAATTTAGAATTTGATTAAGTTAAAATAAAATAATTATTCATCTTTGCAATAGGTGCTCCATTGAAAACTTTAATTTTATTCTTCTTGTTTTCAGCTACCGCTGTATTTTCTCAAAATGTTGAGGTCCCTTCATATTATAAAGTTGATAAGAATTTTTCTGATTCTCTTCTAACAATAATTAAGTCTGTTGGATTGGATAGTACATTTGACGTAGGCGCAGACGGAACTGAGCAAATATCATTTGCGGTGATTGATTTAAATGGCAAACAGCCTATTCTAGGCGGTGTTTACTATGATAATTTTATTTATCCCGCCAGCGTTTATAAAATGTACGTAGCAATGGAAGTTCTAAAAGAAATAAGCAATGGTGATTATTATCTTACAACTCCTTATGTAGTTCGTTTCCCTAATGATGTTGATTCCTCAAAGGAAATCGGCTGGGATCCAAGGCCTTTACTAAGAGCAGGTGATACTGTTACTATTAATTATCTTTTAGATTTGATGATTACCAGAAGCGATAATTCCGCGGCTAATTGTTTGATTGATATTGCAAGAAGAGACAGCATAAATTCAACTATGCATCAATATAATTGGTATGGAAGTGAAGTTACAAGAAAATTCTTGAGCCGTAAATATGAAGATCCGAAATATAAAACGATTCGCGGTACGGAAACTTGCGCTTTGCATGCAGCCGATTTTATGTACAAGATTTATACTAACCAGTTGGTTAATCCATGGGTAAGCATGCAGCTTAAAGCTCTTTTGGGAAGACAATTAGATACTACAAAAATCGCTAAAGGGCTTCCATATAATACAATGTTTTATCATAAAACGGGTTGGTGGAGTTATTGGACAAACGATGTTGGTATTGTTGATAATGGGAAAATAAAATACATTATTGCTTGCTTTACACCTGTTAAAGAAGATATAGTTAGACCTAAATTGTGGGAGATATCTAAAAAAGTTTTTGCTTTAATGGAAAGGAGATATTCAAGGGATTATAGTAAAAAGTAGATTTAAAAAGCTGGTGATGTTTAGAATTATTGTATCAATATTTCTTGAGTTCTCTTTGAGCGCGGGAATCTGCTTTTTATTCCCTGGCTTGTAACGATTGCTGTCCCTAAAATTGAATTTTTATACTTAACAACACACTGCCCGGTTTCAAATTTTTTATTCTTCATTGTGCCTCCGTCAAGATATGATTTTAGATCATCAAGGTTATCAATTGCGAATATTTTTTCCTTTATTGCTTCTTGTAAAATTTGTGAAGCCTGAGTATGTAAAATAACTTTACCTGTTTTATCTATAATTCCAAATCTTGTTCCGATTCTATCAAAAATATCAAGGTGATTTTCTTCCCAATTTCTATCAATGAAATAAATATCATTTCGTTTAATAAGATATTTATATTTCTTCAAAACTTCGCTGCTGATTCCAAATTCTTCCTCTATATTACTAAGGATTTTTTTTATCTCTGTCTTTTCATAATTAAGCATCTTTATTTTATGTGACCTTTTCGGAGTCATTTCCGGCGAAATAGTTTTTCCGATTTTTTTAAGTTTCACAATAAAAAATCCGTCGGAATCGACTTCCCACGGTAAAATTCGTCTGGCCTTTGAAATACTGGAGTGTAGATTTTTCCCATTATAAGATGTAAAACCTTCTCTGGAAGTTACGGGCAGCTCAATTTCTTCAATTTCTACCGGATATTTTTGAAGAACTTTATCAATTATAAATTCATTCTCTTCGGGAGTAAGTGTACAAGTTGAATAAACAATTTCACCGCCTTCTTTAGCCATTTTGATCGCTGCTATTAATAATCGCAGTTGAAGGTCACCTAATCTTTCAGCCCTTTCTAGTGACCACCAATTGTTAACTTCGCCTTTCTTTTGAATAATACCCAAACCGCTGCATGGTGCATCAACTAAAATTTTATCAAAATGTTCATTGTATATTTTGCTTAACCATTCACCCTTATAATGAACCACACCCGCATTCATTAAGTTCATTCTGTCAATATTGTAAACAAGCATTTTTACTCTGTCAAGTGCTATTTCATTTGCGATTAGCGTTCCTTCGTTCATCATCAGTTCGCCGAGTTCTGTAGTCTTTGAGCCTGGTGCGGCACATAAATCAAGTACCACATCATCCACCTGAGGTGCAAGAATTAATGGCGGCAGCATTGAAGACAGGCTTTGTATATAATAATCGCCGATTATATGCTCTATTGTTTTTCCAACAATATCATTTTTACTTTTTATTTTTAAAGCATTTGTTAAATGAGGAATTTCTTCAGTATCAATTGAGTAGTTTTTTGCCAGAGAATGGGAAATTCTCTGTTGATTGGTTTTGATTGGATTTACTCTTATGTATTGTGCCGGATCTTTATGGATAAATTCTACAAAATTCTTCGCAGCATTTTCACCGTAAAGTGAACTTATATATGACAAAATATTATTACTTATTTCTGTCAAACTTACTTTAATACCTTGTAAGATTTAAAATTCTAAATATTTCATTAGCAGAAGCGACTGAGTTTTTCCCATCTGGAAATTTGGTATTATAATCGGCCTTAATTTCTTTTAAAATATTGTCTAAGTAATTCTCATAGTCAGAAACTGCCGACTTAATTTCAGATTCATTTGTTGGAATCCGAATAAATTTGGGTTTTAAGCGATTAGAATATATTAAATATTTGGCTTTAACAAAGCTGTTTAACTGGAGAAATGGGGTCCCGTCAATGGTTAATATTTCATGGGAACCGAAAAATTCTTGTCCAAGGACTAAAGTTTTGCCTGGTAATTCAATTTCTTCGGTTATAAAATTAGTGATAAAGTCATCTGGAAAGTTTTTAATTCCTGCTTCTCCAATTTTTTTTGTCCAGCCTGAAATAAATTCTTTTTCAGTCAATTATCCGAACCATTCTTTTTTATGAAGTCAGAAATAATTTTTTTAAGGTCATCAGAATCAGAATAATTCTTTACTGTAATTTTTTTTGAATCACATCCCAACAATCATTGCAGATTCATTTGCGGCTTTGTCATTAATAAGTGCCAGAACAGGAATTTCTTTTTTATACAAAGCGTATGAAATTTCAAAACCGACGCCTAGGCTATGTCCCGAAGCTTCTGCAATTAATAACTTGCTGTTATCAATCCATTTAATATCTCTTTTAAATATTTGCTTTAGAAGTTAACGGAACGCTGGTTTTAAATTCCTCATTTAATTCTGATAAACCCGTATGGCCAATAGAAGTTAAATATTCAATAATTTCTTTGTAGTATTTTTGATATTTTGTATCACCTTTAATTGGTCCGGCGCAATAAATAATCATTTCAAGATTCTATTATTTTTTTGTAATAATCTTCATACATAGGAACGACTTTAGATTTGTCGAATGCTTCTACAGCCCTATTCCTGGAATTTTCCGAAAACAATTTATGTTTTCTGTCGTTAGATAAAAGATCGATAGCATACTTCGCCATTCGATTAACATCTCCAATTTCTGCAATAAAGCCTGTTTCGTTGTGTCGTATTAACTCCGGCAGTCCGCCAACACTAGAACTAACCACGGGCACTCCGCATGACATAGCTTCTAAAGCAGCTAAACCGAAACTTTCTGATTGAGAGGGAATTAAAAATAAATCTGCAGCATTTAAAATTTCGACTAACCCATCCTGCTTGCCCAGAAACTTTATATGATCACATAAGTGAAGCTGCCTGCAAAGTCTTTCGCATTCAGATCTGTCGGGACCGTCACCAACCAGAACTAACTTTGATGGAATTTCTTGTATTACTTTTTCAAAAATTCTAATTGTATCTGTAACTCTTTTTACCTGACGAAAATTTGAAGTATGTACTAAAATTTTTTCACCCTTTGGGGCTAAGTGTTCTCTAAATGAACAATCTTTGTTGGGCATGTACAATTCTGTATCTATAAAATTCGGAATAACTTCTATTTCTTTTTCGATTGAATAATTTGTTATTGTCTTTTCTTTTAAGAATCGCGAAACAGCAGTAACACCATCGCTTTTTTCTATACTGAATTTTACAAGCGGAAGGAACGAAGGCTCAAGCCCAACCAAAGTAATATCGGTTCCGTGCAATGTAGTGATCACTTTTAATCTATTATTTCCATTAAGCATTTGTTTTGCAAGATATGCACTTGTAGCATGTGGAATAGCGTAATGTACATGAAATAAATCAAGTTTTTCATACTCGGCGACTTCAACCATTTTGCTTGCGAGGGCTAAACTGTATAGCGGGAATTCAAAAAGAGGATAACTGCTCATTTCAACTTCGTGAAAAACTACATTCTCTACAAAATTTGTCAGCCTAAACGGCAGGGCATAACTGATAAAATGAACTTGATGACCTCTCAAAGCTAAAGCTTTCCCTAATTCAGTTGCTATTACTCCGCTGCCTCCATAAGTGGGGTAACAGGTTATTCCTATTTTCATAGATTTGTAATTTCTGTAATTTTGATTGAAATTAATTATATCGTTTTGGATTATAAATATAACGTAATTTAATGTTAATATTTAGTTCTGTTAATTTGATAAGATCTATTTTGTCGTTAATCACTTATAAATGAAGAATATTAAGAAATTATGAAATTATTAATAATCGGTCATTCTGTTGAAGACCACATAAATGAAGAGGGAATTGAAAAGATAAAACCCGGAGGTATTTTCTACACAGCGTTATCCTTAAAAAGTTTTGCAGAAGAGAATGATAAAATATTTCTTAATTCAGCAGTGCAAAAAGAAAATTACAATTTATTTTCAAATGTATATGACAATTTTGAAAGAAGTTATTTGAAATTTGTTAATAGAATTCCAAAAGTCTATTTAACATTGCATAATTTTAAGGAACGCGGGGAAACCTATGAAAGTATTTCACAGGGATTGGAAATAAATCTAAATGATTTAAATATGTTTGATGGAATTCTGATTAATATGATTACCGGCTTTGACATTTCTTTGGAACAGATAAAAACTTTACGAAGAGCATATAAAGGTCTAATTTATATTGATATACATACTTTATCTCGCGGACTGGATGAAAACTTAAAAAGAGAATTTAGAACTATCCCGAATTTCAAGGAATGGGCTTCATCAGTGGACATACTTCAAGCAAACGAAAGTGAGTTTAAAACCCTAAGCCTTCAAAAAGATGAATTGGAAATCGCTAAGGAAGTCTTAAGCTTTGGTGTAAAATATTTAATTATTACAAAAGGAGCTTTCGGGGCAAAAATTTTTAGTATGAACGGGAATGAAATTATTTCAACATTTAAATCTTCAATTAAAATAGAATCTAAAAATATGATCGGGTGCGGGGACGTTTTTGGTGCAGTATTTTTTTATCACTATATTAAAACAAAAAATTTAGATGAGTCATTAACAATTGGTAATATTGCTGCAGGCCGTGCAGCTTCGTATAAAGAGATAAAAGATTTTTCCAAATTAAAAGAAGATGTATTCAAACGATATAATTAAAAAAAGGATTTTGGTTGTCGGTGCCAACGGTATGCTGGGACAAAGAGTAATTAATTTCTATTCAAAAAAGGAAAACATTGAATTACTCGGATGTTCAATAGAACCAAAATCGGTTTATAACGATGCGGAATATATCTGCTGCGATTTGACAAAACGGGAAAGCATTAAAAAAGTTGTTTTTGATTTTTATCCGGACTTTATTGTAAATACTGCTGCATATACTAATGTTGATAAAAGTGAAACCGAACGTGAACAGGCGTGGAAGCTTAATGTTAAAGGCGTAGAATATCTAGCAGAAACTTGCCGGGTGCTGGATGCCCATTTAGTTCATATCTCATCAGATTATATTTTTGACGGTAAAAATGGTCCGTACAATGAGAAAGCGATACCGAATCCTTTGGGATACTACGGCAGGACCAAATTAGCGAGTGAAAATGCTTTAAAGATCAGCGGATCGATGAATTCTATAATTCGTACAAATGTTTTATATGGCATTGCTGACAGCAGGCCTGATTTCGTCAGATGGGTAATTAATTCGGTTAGAGCGGAACAGAAGATTAGAATAGTAACTGATCAGTTTAACAATCCGACTTTTTTAGATGACCTTGTTACAGCTATTAACAAAATAATAGAATTTAAGAAACAAGGAATTTACAATATCGGCGGCAAGGAATTTCTATCCCGTTATGAGTTTACTCTTTTGATTGCAGATTTTTTTAAGCTCAACAAAGATTTAATTACACCTATCAAAACAATAGAATTGAATCAACCCGCTCCCAGGCCGTTAAAATCAGGTTTAATTACCCTTAAAGCACAAACTGAACTGGACTATCGGCCGCATACTATTTTAGAATCCCTGGCAATTATGAAAAAAGAATTTTCTTTATGAAAAAGATAAATTGTTTTGTATTCATATTTCTATTTTGCCCAGTATTAAACGTTAATATTAATGCTCAAGATAAATTTCCGGAGTGGGCTAGAGGTATTGTTTGGTATCAAATTTTCCCGGAAAGGTTTGCCGATGGAGATACTACAAATGACTCGTCCCTTGTAGAAAAAGTTAATATTGAAACAAGGAAAAATATTCCAGATTGGAAAGTTACCAAATGGACTAGTGATTGGTTTGCCGAATCGCAGTGGGAGAAAAAATTAGGAGGCAGCTTTAGAAGTCATCTTAATTTAAGAAGATACGGCGGTGATTTGCAGGGAATAATAGATCATCTGGATTATTTAAAAAGTTTAGGTATTGGTGCTATATATCTTAATCCGATATTTGATTCTATGTCGCTCCATAAATATGATGCTTCGACTTACCATCATATTGATGTGAATTTTGGACCAGATCCTGAAGGTGATAAAAAAATAATAGCTTCCGAGGATCCCGATAATCCTTCCACCTGGAAGTGGACTTCTGCCGATAAACTATTTCTTAAACTGATTGAAGAAGTTCACAAACGCGGAATGGAAATAATTATAGACGGCGTATTCAATCATACCGGAGTGCATTTCTGGGCTTTTCAGGATATTATTAAGAATAGAGAAAAATCTAAATACAAAGACTGGTATGAGATAACTTCATTCGGAAATAAAAATAACAAGCTGGATTATAAAGGCTGGTGGGGTATAAAATCTTTACCGGAATTTAACAGAACTAAGGATGACCTTGACGCAGGTCCGAAGCAATACATTTTTTATATTACAAAAAGATGGATGGACCCGAATAACGACGGCGACCCTTCCGATGGGATTGATGGATGGAGGTTAGATGTTGCCAGTGAAGTACCAATGGGATTTTGGGAAAGTTGGAGAAAGTTAGTCAAATCAATTAATCCGCAGGCATATATAACTGGAGAACTTTGGGGATTATATCCTAAGTACGTAACCGACAAAGGCCCCTTTGATGCGTTGATGAATTACAGCTTTGCTTTTGCTGTTGATAAATTCTTTGTTGCTAAAAAAAATAAAATCTCTACGAGTGAATTCATAAAGAAGCTGCATTTGATAGATGAAACATATCCTGAAAACAATTTAAATATCCTGCAAAATCTGGTTGATAGTCATGATACCGAAAGGATATCATCAATGATTGCAAATCCTGACAGAGAGTATGATCATGATGCAGACAGTAAAAATCCAAATTATAATGTTGGGAAACCCACGCTGGCAGATTATAAAGTGCAGGAATTAATATCTGCATTTCAAATGACATATCGTGGTGCGCCCATGATATATTATGGTGATGAAGTAGGAATGTGGGGTGCAGACGATCCGGATGACAGGCAGCCGATGGTTTGGAGCAATCTAAAATACGAAAATCAGGTAATAACTCCGGCATCAGGTTTTAAAAAAGGGTTTGGCATTTATACAGTTGAACAAAACTTAGAGCTTTTAAATTATTATAAAAAATTAATTCAGATAAGAAATGATAATTCCGCTTTAAAATACGGCTCATTAAGATTTTTATATTCAAATGATAAAAAATATACATTTGCATTTGAAAGAGATTATGACGCAAATAAAATTATTGCTGTATTTAATGCTGGAAATCAGGATGATAAATTTGATCTGACTTTAGACGGGAAAAAATATATTTACGAAGACCTATTATCCGGCGAAAAAGGAAATGTTTCCGGTTCACCGCAAATTGGAGCCAAAATGCACATCCAAATTCTTCCCAATAGTGCTAAAATTTATAAATTTTATACCGTCAAATGAGTTTGAATAAATTTATTTTCAGCAATGAAGGTTCTTGCTTTTAAATATTTTAAAAGTTGTTTATTTTGGGATACAAAAATTCTGAATTGTTTGCTTTGATACTTTAATTATTTGCCCACGTAGCTCAGCTGGATAGAGCAACGGTTTCCTAAACCGTA